>NZ_CDBK01000052.1:25004-96445 GCF_000819785.1 Aeromonas caviae
CCGAGCGGCCGGCCGGGACGACGCAGGTCAGCGCGGGCGGTGAGCAGGTGCTTGTGCAGGTGGGCCACCGCCACATCCTGCCCCTTGATGAGCTCGCCAAGGTACTCCGGCAGACGGGTCACCACGTCCAGCTCCCCTTGCGAGATGCGATTGAGGGGCACGCCGGTCCACTCGGCGATGACGGCGGCAATCTGGGTCTTGTCGACGTGAGCGGAGACCAGCACTTCTCCTTGCTGCAGCTCGGCCAGCTCGCGCTCGAGGGTAGCCAGCTGCTCGGCAGCGGCCTGCGGATCGAGGGGCGCATCGGCGAGATCCAGCGCCTCTCTGGCCAGCATCTCATCCTGCTGATCGGCCAAGAGAGCTGCGCGCAGCTCGACAATCTGGTGCACCAGCCCCTGCTGTTGCTGCCAGCGGGCCTCCTGCTCGGCCAGTTCTTCACGGCAAGCCTGCTGGGCCGCCTGCAACTCGGCCAGGCGCTCTGCGTTGTCACCAAGACCTATCAGGCTCTGGCGCTCCAGCTGGCGGATCTCCAGCTCGCGCTGGCGCAGCGCATTTTGCAGGTGGCTGACCGCGCGCGGCGGGGTGGTGAGGTTGATGGCCACCCGGGCACAGGCGGTATCGAGCACGTCAATCGCCTTGTCCGGCAGCTGACGGCCGGAGATGTAACGGGCGGAGAGCTGGGCGGCAGCCTGCAGCGCCTCCTCATCGATCAGCACCCCGTGGGCTTTCTCGTAGATGCTGCGCAGGCCGCGCAGGATCACGGTGGCCTCGTCGGCATCGGGTTCACCGACCTTCACCAGCTGGAAGCGGCGCGACAGGGCTGCGTCTTTTTCCACGTATTTCTTGTACTCGCCCCAGGTGGTGGCGGCGATGGTGCGCAGCTCGCCCCGGGCCAGCGCCGGCTTGATGAGGTTGGAGACATCCAGCCCGCCGGCCTGGTTGCCGGCCCCGATCAGGGTGTGCGCCTCGTCGATGAACAGGATGACAGGTTGCACGGCGTCCTTGACCTCCTGCATCACCCCCTTGAAGCGCTTCTCGAACTCCCCCTTGACCGAGGCGCCGGCCTGCATGGCGCCAAGATCCAGGGTCATCAGCTCGACCCCGCGCAGCTTCTCCGGTACCTGACCCGCCACCATGCGCAGAGCCAGCCCCTCGATGAGGGCGCTCTTGCCGACACCGGCCTCCCCCACGACTATGGGGTTGTTCTTGCGACGACGGGAGAGGATGTCGATCATCAGATCGATCTCGTGATCCCGGCAGAGCACGGGATCCAGGCTGCCCTGGCGGGCCTGCTCAGTCACATTGACTGTAAAGCGGGCCAGCAGACTGGCATCGGCCGGCAGGGCGGCCTGGGCCGTCTTGCCGCCGGGGGTAGTGGTCACTTGTGTCTCGGCAGACTCCTTGACCCACTCGTCAAACTGCTGGCGCAGCAGCTCGCGATTGACCTTGGCGAGCAGGCGGGTCACCGAGCCCGGCAGATAACGCTGGGGGGTCATCAGCAGCACCAGCAGCATGACGCCGCTGCGCAGCTGGGCGTGTTGCAGCTCGGCGGAGGCGAGCAGCCAGCTGTCTTGCAGCCACTCCACCAGCATGGGCGAGAAGGAGGGGTAACCCTGGCCATAACCGTTGTCAGCCGGCGAGGGTTGCAGCAGGGCCTTCAACTCTTCAACGTCGACCTCGGCCACCTTCAGGATCTGGCGCACGTCGCTCAGCGGGGTCTCCAGCATCTTGAGCAGCAAATGCTCGATGCGGATCTCGGCTCCCTGGTGATTGACACAGAGGGCCGCGGCCTCCTCCAGCATGTGACGGCAGATGGGGTTGAGTCTTTCCACCAGTACCGGTAGCTCTATACGAATCAAGGCGTGCTCTCCTTAGTATTTTATTTTAATAATTCGCCCAGTTGACGCAGAACGTCCTGGGTCTGGTTATTGAGTTGGTGGTGATAGAGGCCGAAGATCAGCGCCAGGATCAACGCCCCGCCCATGAACAGGCTGCGCAGGGAAACCTGCTTGCGCAGCTGATAGCGGGAGGCCTGCTGCCCCAGATCGAGGTGAAACGCGCTGGGCGCCTCGCCGCCGGCCTCGGGGGCCAACTGCTTGTGCAGCTGGCGCACGATGCGCTCGAACTCCCCTTGTCCCTTGCTCATCACCTTGTAACGCCCTTCGAAACCGAGGCACAGACAGAGGTAGATGAACTCCAGAATGTCGCGATAACGCACCGGGTCTTCCTGCAGGCGGGCCAGCAGCACGAACACCTTCTCGCCGCCCCAGGTCTCGTTGTGAAAGCGGGTCAGCAGGGAGTGCTCGGACCATTCGCTCTGGCTGCCCCAGTCGCGGCCCATCACGGCCTCGTCGATGAAGGTGCAGAGGATGTAGCGAAACGACAGCACCACCCCGTTCTCGTAGCCCTGGGCCATCAGCTCCTGTTCGATGGCCTGGATCTCGGTCACCACCCGCTGGTAGAGCTCGGGCACCCGGTCGTAGCGCGACAGCAGGCGTACCCGCTGCACCAGCCCCAGCAAGGGGGTCACCGCATCGATCATCGGGTTGATGCTCTGGCCGCGCAGGCGGAACCAGTAATCCGAATCCATGTCAAGCTGCTCGGCATGATCGAACAGCAGGTCGCTGAGTTGCTCGTTCTTGATAATGTCCGTGGTCATCTCTGCTTATTCCTTGGTGCGATCACTGGCTGCGAATGGCCCAGAGCTGCATGTCGAGCTCGGGGAAGTCGCCGGCGATGTGGAAGGCAAGGGTGTTGCCCACCGCCAGCATCTGCCAGGCCGGGCTCTGCCGATCGAGCTGGAAGTAGCTGTAACCGGCGTGATAGGGCAGCTGGCGCGGCGCCACCGGCAGCGGCAGCAGCGGAATGCCGGGCAGTTGCAGGCTGATGAGCTCGCGGATCTTGTCGCTGGAGGCCACCTTGGTCTGCTGCAGCAGCTGTTTGCGCAGCTGCTCCTGCGGCATACGGGCACGCACCGCCAATACGAAGTCGGCGCTCTGCATCAGCTCGCTCTCGTTCACCATGGCCACCATGATGCCGTACTGGTGCTTGCGCAGCTGGATGGAGACGGCGCGCGGCGACAGCACTGTGCTGAGCGCCTGGCGCAGGGCCAGCATCACCGGCTCGAAGCTCACCTGCTGATCGTCGTGGCGATAGGCGGGGAACTCCGGCGGCAGGCGGGACTCGTCGGTAAAGGTCATCAGCTCGCCGCAGAGCTGCACCAGCGCCTCATGCAACCGCTCGGGGTGCAGGGTGCCAAGGCGAGCCAGATGGGAGAGCTGGGGCTGGGCCCGGTTGAGCAGTTGCAGCATCATGAACTCGGCCACGTCGGCCACCCCCTGCTGACCCGGCGCGGCGATGCGCTGGGAGAGGCTGCGGGCCCGCTCGGCGACCAACCCGGCCGATTCGCCGAGGAAACGCTTGAGGGTCGGGATGGCGGAGACGCTGATGCTGCAGGGCATGAAGTTGGGATCCAGCACCAGGCCGCCGTCCGGACGCTTGTCCAGAATGCGGGCAATGGCGAGCGACGCGTAGGCGCTGCGATCTTCCCGCTCCAGCATCAGTCGCAGGCTGACCCGCCCCACTTCGAGGGAGACCACGTCCCCCCCTTCGCTGTGCAAGTCGCGCACGTCGTGGCGATGGGCCTGCAACCGGGTGGCCACCTGGCCGCCCTGATTGACCTCGTTGACGCCGCTCACCGAGAGCGGCAACGCCAGATAGACCTTCTGGTTGGCCACCGAGGCATCGGTGACTTCCAGCGGGGTCGGCAGCACGTCGTCATTGGGGATGTTGAACACGGTACCGTCCGGCAGGATGCCGGTGGCCCCCACCAGGGCGATGCGACCAAACCCCAGGTAGTCCTCGTTGATGGCAAGCGACTGCAAGCCGTAGAAATAGTCGGACAGCGCGCTCAGGCGAGCGTGCAGCGCGTAATCCGAATGTCTTTGTTGTTGCTGGAAGTGCTGGGGCTTGATGAACAGCCCCTCACGCCAGATAACCCGATTTCGACTCGACATGGTTATTCTTCTTCTTTTTGCAGTTCCACTTCATCCAGGCGCAGGTGCACCAGGATTTGATAAGCCGTTCCCTTGCTCTTGATCTTGATGACCTTGCGCCACTCGGCGCTGTCGGGGTCGGCGTAGCGTGCGATCACCCCGATGTAACGGGTCTTCTCGTCGAGCTTGATGGGGGGCAGGTATTTGAACTGGCCCGGCAGCAGGGTGTAGTCCTGATGGTCCAGGTAGTTCTTGCCAAGGGCCTTCTCCACGTCCGCAGTCACCTGGTCGTAGTCGGTGGCGAGCAGCTTGGAATCTTCCGCCAGCAGCACCACCTGAAACTCGATGGGCGCCGCCTCCCCGCTCTCGTTGGGGTTGACGTCAGGCTCCGCCAGCAGGCTCAGCCCCAGGGTAGAGGGCTGATCATTGTTGCTGCCCACCTGGATATCCGGGTTCATGGCCACATCGGCCATCTTGCCCATGGTGGTACAACCTGCCAGGGCCAGCAGCGCGGCGCCCAGCATCAGCGCTCGTATCATCAAATCAGTCCCTGTTGCTGACGCACGGCCTGGTCATAGGCCTGGGCATACACCTGGTGGAACAGCTTGTCGAACCCCTGCTGGCGGGCGGAGGTGAGCTCGCGGTAGTAGTGCTGATACATGTCCCAGGCCCAGCCTTCGTCGGCCGTGCCCGGAGCACCGCTGCGGCGGTATTGCTCAAAGCGCCCCAGCAGGGCCTGCGGCGAAAACGCCTGCAGGATGCTGTCGAGCGCCGCGCCGATGGCCTGCTGGTTAGCCACATGGTGGATCCGCACGTTGTGCAGGCTCTCGGCCACAGCCGCCGGCGCGCTCAGGTGGACCGGGCTCTTCTGCTCGGCAAACAACACCGCCAGGGTCTCGTCATAATCAAGGCCCAGGCGCAGCGGGTTGTCCTCAATGGGACGCAGATGCTTGTCCGCCAGCGCCGCCTGTTCGTTTTGCAACTGCAGCAGCCCCTCCACCATGGCCCGCACCGTCTTGCCCATCTCTTCGAGCATGTCGTGGGCCTGCTGGGTGTCCTGCAGTTGCAAGGGTTGACCCAGGCCGCGCATCAGCGGAGTCAGGGCCACGTGATCGACGCCGTCCAGCGACAGCGGGTAATCGGGATGGTTCTCGATGGCGGGCATATCCAGAAATTCTTGGTTCATGGTGTTCTCGACAGCAGAAAAAGGGGCAAGAGGGGGGGCGTCCACATCCGGTTGTGAACGCAATGAAGCCTGCAGGCGACCGTCCGCCAGCGGGCCATCCATCAACGGATTGGGGGCCCTGCGCTCCTGCTGCAAGGCCAGCAAGGGATCGGCCGCCAGGATGCGCGGATCGTCTGTGGGCGCAACGGGTTCATCGCTGGTCAGCCACTCGTCGAGTTGCTCGGTGGGGCGATTGCCCAGCACCTGTTGCAGGCTCTGCTCGGGAGTGATGGCCCCCAGGTAGGCGCGCAGCCGGAACGGGCCGACCACGAGCTCGTCCCCCTGCTCCAGATGCACCTTGCGGGCCCGCCCGATGGGCGAGGTGGCACCGTTGATATAGGTCTGGCCGCTCAGATCGCACAGGCAGAAGCGACCGTCGTTGAGCTCGATGCGGGCGTGGGCGGGCATGACGGCCCCCAGCCTGTCGCGCAGTTGCCAGTCATCCTGTTCGGAGGCCCCCAGGGTCCCCCCCATCTCGTCGAAGCGGTACTGCACCTGCTGGCTGCCATCGAGCTGTTCGCTGTTGAGCACCACCAGGGAAAGTTGCTGGTTAAAATCGTCCACAGTTACTCCTGCACTGATTCCTGTAGTTAAATTTTCTGCGCTGCTGATCTCTGCACTTATTCCTGCACGCAGATGGTCACGAACGGATCACTCGGCGGCTGGCCGAGAAAGGTACTCCACCCCAGGCGGGCACTCTGCTCTTCCCCCAGCCTCAGTCCCCTCGCCTGCTCCTGGCCGAAACCCAGCCGCAGATCCCAGGCCAGCTGATCGCGCAGGATGAAGGAGACGAAGGTCACCAGAGCCTGGAAGTGCTCCCCGTTCGGCAGAAAGCCGAGAAACTGGCCAAAGCTCAGGTTGTTGATCTTCAACAAGAACTTGCCGGCACAGTCGTTCACCTTGTCGCCGATGACAAAATCGCTCCCCAAGGTGGCGCAGGCGCCGCCGAGGCGATTTTGCTGATCCTGATGAATAGGCACCTTGCGCCACTGCCAGGCGCTCACCTGCACATCGGCCAGATCGAAACAGTGGGCCACCAGACCGGCCACCACCTCGGGGGAGCGGCTGGGGCTGGCCAGCATGCCCGCGTAGGAGAGCATCTTGGCCCGGTTGACCGGCAGGCTCTGACAGACCGCCTCGTTGCCAAGCCCCACCAGGGCGAACATCAGGCGGGAGAAGCCATCCTCGCCGTTGTCCTGAAACCGCACGTGGTAGCGATACTTGCGCCAGATCCGGTGCAGCAGGGTCAGCAGACGGTGGTGGAAGAAGTCCAGAAACAGGCCGAGCTTCTGCTCCCCCTGGGCGTACTCCCACGCCAGCGAATCGAGGTAATAACCGGGCATCGGCGACTGACTGCCGTGCAGGCCGAGGAAGGCCACCTCCAGCTCGTGGCGACCCTGTCCATCCCGGCCAATCTGCAGCACGTCGCTGGTGGGAAACCCCAGAGAGGCGGTCGCCTTGAAGCGGATGTTCTCGTCACCGGGCAGGTAGTCGAGCCCCCGCTCCTGATCGGCGCCATCGAGCCGGTTGAGCAGCTCAACCAGCTGGAAGAAGTTGAAGCGGGGCGCCTCCCGGGCGGCGCTCACATCAGGGAGTGCTGACCGATCTGGACTGGCCATTGGTAGCGCTCCTTGTTGTCGAGATTGACCACCTCAAGCAGGTGGAAGGCGTTGACGCTGGCATAGAGCGAGAAGAAGTGGGCCAGCACGGTACTGAACAGATAAAGCTCCCCTTCGCTGCCAAAGGCGGACTGGCGGATGGAAAGCACCGACTTGAGCCCCCGCACCGGCATGCCGCGCACCAGCCTGTCCACCGGCTTGGTCTCGATCTCCTCGATCCCCGCCAGCCGCTTGCGCGAGGCCTGCTCGGCCTGCTTGTCGTGCAGCGCCGGAAAATCGTAGGTGCGCAGCACCTGCACCAGGGCATCGCGGCGCAGCAGGGAGACATAGTTGAGCGACAGGTTGGATATCAGCGTCCAGTGCAGACTGCCGTCCAGCGCCGGGCGCAGCGGCCGGGTCGGCCGGATCAGGTTGCGGAAGGTGGCAAACGAGGGCGAGCTACCGGTCGGTACGCAGACGCTGCCCACCTTGAGACGGGCGGCGCGGGAGCGGTTGGTGCAGGCGAGCGTCACCGAAATGGATTCATCCAGTTCGACCGTGGTGGTTTCATCCCCGCGCACGAACGAGAGGCTATGCTCGAAACCATCCCCGCTCACCGCCTCCTTGACCCGCACCCGGTAATAGAGCGCCAACCGCTGCTTGGCCCGCTCGATCTGGTGCTGGAAGCTCTCGAATGGCTGATAGATGCGTGGCGTGCCGCGGGAGCGGCCGAGGTTCCCCTCGACCCAGCCTTCCACCTGATCCACCGAGAAGATCTCGAAGCTGTCGGCGTGGCGATAGCTCGCCTTGAGGGGGTACTCCGCCTGACGGCCATTGAGGTTGACCGGCTCGCTGTCGTGCTGGAACAGGTTGATGGCCGGCACGCAGTTGAGCATGAAGGAGTCGGGACGGATCTTGAGCTCCGCCGGCAGTGGCCGGTCGAAGCAGAAGTGCACCTTGAATTCGCTCACCGGCAACGGCTGCTTGGGCCAGTCGCCACCGGAGAGTTCGAAGAAGAGGAAGCTTTCCGGGAAGCAGAAATACTCCTGCAGGATCCGGTAGCCGGAATAGACGTTGTTCGGGTAGGGCAAGAGCGCATCGCCGCGCTCGAAGCCGACCGGTTTGAGGGCCTTGGCCTCCTGGCGAAAGCGCTTGCCGTCGATCTCCAGCTCGATATGGGAGAGCTGGTTGGAGAGCCAGAAGTAGAGCTCATAGGCGGTGTAGCTGTCACCACCAAGGAAAAAGCGCAGCTTGTCCAGCTGCAGCTCGCAGAGCGGCAATGGGGCATGCAGGGCGATATCCAGCGAGATGGTGGAGAGATCGTTGCCGCTCTGGGCGGCGATATGACGGATATCGGCCGGATAGACCCAGGTATCGTGACAGGTCTGGAAATGACAGGTCACCTCGTCCAGGGGCAGGCTGTCGAGCTGACAGCCTTGGCCAACCAGCGCCGGCTGGGCGATGGCCCCCGGAATGACCGAAAACTGCATGATGGTCATGCTGGGCACGGGACGCAGGTAGTTGGGCCAGAGCATGTTGAGCAGACCGTGGGTCAGCTCGGGAAACTCATCCTCAATCTTGGCGCGCAGATTGCCCGTGAGGAAGGCGAACCCCTCCAGCAGGCGCTCCACGTCCGGATCGGTGTTCTGCTCCGACAGAAAACGGGTGAGCTCGGGATAGGCGTCGGCAAATTCGCGCCCTTGCAGGCGCAAAAAAGCCAGCTCATCCCTGAAGTAATGTTCCAGCGACATTGATCAGACCATGCGGTAGTGACGGTGACTGTCCATATGGACGTTGAACGAGGTAACTTGCTCGAGCTGCTCCAGCCGCACGTGGGCCGTCACCTGAAACGTCATCTCAAGCGGGCTCGCCTGATAGTCGGGTGAACGGACTTCCACATGCACGATCCGCGGCTCATAGCGGCGGATGCATTGCCGGATCGCCTCCCGGATCCGCCCCTTGATGTCGGCACTCCCCTGGGTGGCGTCATTGAGATCGATGACGCCAAGTTCGGGGGCACTGCGACAGTTGCCGGGACGGGTGTTGAGGATCTGATCGAGCTGCCGTTTGACGGAGTCCACCAGTTCATCCACTTCCGAACGGGGGGAGGAGCCAAGCCCCTCCCCCCGGATGCGATCAAACAGACTGGCCGCATTGCCTCTATCCCAGGATGAGAGATGCGGCATCGGGCCTTATTCCTTGTCCAGACGACCTACCAGAGAGAGCTCGAAGCTCGCTCCCATGTACTTGAAGTGCGGGCGCACGGCCATGGCAACCTGATACCAGCCCGGTTCCCCTTCCACGTCCAGCACCTTGATCTGGGCGGCGCGCAGGGGACGACGGCTACGCACGTCCGCAGGGGGGTTCTCCTGGTCGGCCACGAACTGACGGATCCAGTTGTTGAGTTCCCGTTCCAGATCCTGGCGTTCCTTCCAGGAACCGATCTGCTCGCGCTGCAGCACTTTGATGTAGTGGGCCAGGCGGTTGATGATGAACATGTAGGGCAGCTGGGTACCCAGCTTGTAGTTGGTTTCCGCTTCCTTGCCTTCCTTGGTGTTCGGGAACACCTTGGGCTTTTGCACCGAGTTGGCGGAGAAGAAGGCGGCGTTGTCGCTGTCCTTGCGCATGGTCAGGGTGATGAAGCCCTCTTCCGACAGCTCGTATTCACGGCGATCCGTGATGAGCACTTCGGTCGGGATCTTCGCCTGCAACTGACCCATGGCCTCATAGACGTGCACCGGCAGATCGTGAATGGCGCCACCACTCTGCGGACCAATGATGTTCGGGCACCAGCGGTACTTGGCGAAACTGTCGGTCAGGGAGGTGCCCATCAGATAGGCGGTGTTGCCCCACAGGTAGTGATCATGATTCGAGCTGATCTCTTCCTGGTAGTTGAAGCCCTTGATGGGGTTTTCGGTCGGATCATAGGGCAGACGCGCCAGGAAGCGCGGTGCAGTCAGACCCAGATAGCGGGCATCTTCCGACTCGCGCAGGGAGCGCCACTTGGTGTAGGCCGGCCCTTCGAATACCGATTTCAGGTCCTTGATGGAGGGCAGATCGGTGAAGCTGTCGACCCCGAAGAAGGCGGGGGCGACGGAAGAGATGAAGGGGGCATGGGCCATGGCGCCCACTGCACTGACATACTGCATCAGCTTGATGTCAGGGGAGCTGTGGGTGAAGGCGTAGTCACCAATCACGGCGCCGACCGGCTGTCCGCCAAACTGGCCATAACCGCTGGAATAGACGTGCTTGTAGAGGCCGGACTGGGTGATTTCAGGAGAAAATTCAAAATCTTCCAGCAGCTCTTCCTTGGTGGCGTGCAGCACCTGGATCTTGATGTTCTCGCGAAAATCGGTGCGATCCACCAGGAGCTTCAAGGAGCGCCAGGAGGACTCCAGCTCTTGCAGCTCCTTGGCGTGCAGGATGACGTCCATCTGCTTGCCGAGCTTCTTGTCGAGCTCGACGATCATGCTGTCCACCAGCGCCTTGTTCACCGGCTCTGTGGTGGTGCCGCTGTCCAGAATGTTGGCGATCAGGGCGGCAACACCCTGCTTGGCGACGCTGTAACCCTCATCCACCGGGGTGATGCGGGCCTGCGCCATGATTTCGTCCAGCAGGGACGAGGAGGCTGCACTCGCCCCCGCTTGAACCTGTTCTTCGACCAGAGACATAATTTTTCCTTATAAGTCAGTCAATTAATCTGCTGATCACTCGGCAGGCTTAATCAAATCCAGCTCCTTGAGCAATTGCTCGCGAGCGTCGTCACTGGACAGCAGATCCTGCAGACGGTTGCGGAAGGCGGGGATATTGCCAAGCGGCCCCTTCAGGGCAACCAGCGCCTCACGCAGCTCCAGCAGCTTACGCAGCTCGGGCACTTGCTGGGCAACGCTGTCAGGGGTGAAGTCTTCCAGGGACTGGATTTTGATCGACACGGGCAACTCGTCCTGGCTGTTCTCCTCCAGGCGGTTGGGAACCGAAAAATTCAGCTCCAGTGCAGATTCTTTCATGACGGAAGAAAAATTATTCTTGTCGATAGAGACGGTCTGACGCTCCTCGATGGGGGTCTCTTCAGAGCGCCCTTTCATATTTCCAACCACCATCATGGTCAACGGAAGCTCTATTTCCGCCTGTTGGCCACCGGTTGCCGGCACATATTTGATATTGATACGTTCTTTGGGCGCAACAGTGGCGCCATCAATCCCTTTTCCCATGCTCTAGATACCAAGTTGAGGATCCATGAAGACCCAAAAGCTTATAGCCAATGCTTTTGTCGGCAACTGTAAAAAATGACAGTTGACGTGCTCAGGACGAAAATGAACAAAAAAGCACCAACCAACCACGCCTTTTCGATATATTCCAGGAGAGAGCCTGGATATCCAAAAGGCAGCATTCAGCTTGTTATTAAATACAATCCGATTACGTCTCTACTCTTCGTTAGAGATCATGATTGACTAAAGAGTCATTTGTGACTAATGGTATATTTTTGATGATGGCAACGTCAACGAGAAATATATTTATAAATGTAACAAAAGCAATGAAAATATAAAAAAACCAACAAAATCAATAATATAACAAGCAATAATAATAGTATAAACTTGAAGTGTAAAGTGTAGGGAAGTTGCATGCCATGAAGAATCAAATAGGAAAAATCTGATTTTAAACCATCATGACTGCTCATGATAAATCATAAGTAAAGCTGATTTTACGAACACAAAATGAGATTTTTCTGACAACGCAAGGTGTTATTTTTGTCAAAAAAACCGCCAAAATGTATTATTAAGGCGGTATTGGATGGCGATAATGAGTGGGAAATGGCAATATCCACTCACGGTTACCTTTATCACTATGTCTCATTCATGTTATGGGGATAGCATCATATACCCTCTGATGCCTTCCCTATTTCACCGTGCTTATCCAGTCTGATGAACCAGTGCTGCGCCAGTTTTTGACCGGCACTTTTTTCTTGTGCCGTCATGCCTTTTTCAAGTTCACGGCTGGCGGCGGTTGCATCAATATTGCCATCCGTTGCGGCCAATAAATACCATGCATAAGCATGCAATCTATTGCGGGGGGCTCCCCATCCCTGCTCACGCATGATGCCCATGCGATATTGTGCTTGCCGATGATTGGCGTTTGCTGCTGCCCGATACTGTTTCATGGCTTCGGTATAATCAGCCTCACCACCCTGCCCCAGTCGCAGCATCTCGCCGTAGGCATATCGAGCCTCGACATTGCCCTGCGAGGCCGCCAGAGAGAGGCTCTTGCGCGCAGCTTTCAACTCCCCCCGTTCCTGTTGCAGGGTCGCCAGTTCAAGCTGAGCCTGGCTCACTCCCCCCGCCGCAGCCAGATTCAGCCAGTGCTCACGTGCGGTGATATCGCTTTGCTGCAGGCTCAATTGATATTCGGCTTCATGGGAACCATTGCCTGCCGCCAGCTCCAGCCAATAACGGCCAAGCGCCAGATCCTGGGCAACCAGATCCCCCCTCAGATAGCCCTGCCCCAACCACAGCTGGGCAGGAGCAGCCCCTGCATTGGCGGCGCGCTGATAGAGGTTGAATGCCTCTTCAGAGGGCGCCTTGCTCGCCAGTACCAGCAAAGCGTCCGGCTGTTGCTGGGCTGCGGCTTTCTCATACCAGCGCAGGGCAAGATCGGCGCGCTTGATCACCCCTTTCCCTTGCTCATAGCGAGCGCCAAGCTGGAATTGGGCATCCCGATTCCCTTGTTCGGCGGCTTTCTCCAGCCACTTGACCGCCTCTTCATCGGCCCCCGCCTGACCTGCATACCACTGCCCCAGAACCAGTTGGGCATTTCCATGATCCCGCTTGGCGGCCTGCTCGAACCAGTCGAGGCACTCACTGGTAAGCTTGCCCTTGTGCCGTTGCCGGCACTCCTGACCCAGTTGATAGCTGGCCTCCCCATTGCCCAACTTGGCGGAGCGCTGCCACCACTGCCTGGCCAGTACAGGATTTTTGGGCTCTCCCAACCCCGCCTGATACCAGCTTCCCACCTGTAGTGCAGCCTTGCCCCTAATATCGGCATTTGCCGCCAGCGGACCCACTTGATCGGCAGCCTGCTTCATCCAGCGCATCGCCTCGGGATAATCCGGCTTGGCCGCCAAACGATTGGCCAGCTCATATTGCGCCTTGCCCTGACCCTGCTGGGCGGCTTGGGAGAGTTCAGACTCGGTGAGTCGTGTAGTTGTAGAACATGCAATAAGCAAACTAGCTAATAACATCGATAGTAAAGCTCGATATACCATCTATAACACCCGCAGTTTTAAACAAGAGGATAATAAGAAATTTAGTAGAGATACCCAAAATACCAAAAGCACATAATAAAAAACACTCAACTATAATCTAGATAAAATTAAACGTATCACAGCAAAAGATTTGCCAAGCCTGATTTATGGTGTTCCTTTTTTATCAAAGATGCATAATGTTGATCATGGTAGTCAAAAGTTAAACCATCAATATATTCTTTTGAAATACTGTGGCAAGCATGACCTGGTAAAAAAAGTCATCTTCTATTTTGTATGGATAACAATCCACACCATATATGGAGCAATAGATGTAGCAAGCACTAGCGGTAAATTGAAAGAAATCTTCTTTACTATCTTTATCTAGCGTGCCGATCAACGCAT
The DNA here is from genome assembly GCF_000819785.1 of Aeromonas caviae. Taxonomy (GTDB): domain Bacteria; phylum Pseudomonadota; class Gammaproteobacteria; order Enterobacterales; family Aeromonadaceae; genus Aeromonas; species Aeromonas caviae. Next base: position 38,463 of record NZ_CDBK01000052.1, read on the forward strand.
TCATTCCTTTCGTAAGATCTTCTAGTGATAGAATCCCCCGTTCAATATAGGTTAGAAGACGCCCAGTTGAACGATAATGGCCATGCTCTCCCCAATCTCGGTCCATAACCAAGAATCCCTCATTTCCTCTAAAGAAATTCCATGGTTTTGTTTTGAACTCTGATATGAACTCAATTTCATTATATGGCTTCATTATTGCCATCTCATCGTATCATCAAAATAACTAAGCAGCTTTTCGATATACCCATCATGTTTTATGTTTTCCGCACCATGCAATGCGGCTTCTTTTGCCCCACCTTTAGTTTTCCCGCCAGGAACCCATTCACCAGAAATTGCCCCTGGTTCATTGCCAGTAGCCACTTTATATTTAAACCGACTATCACCTCACCCTTGGATTATGTATCCCCGGTGGGGAGCTACTCTTTCATTCATCGCCATTTTGCAAGTGGCTCTGAAATAGTTCCATTTTCAACATTAATATCATGTTGCCAAAAACGCTCACCTTTAAATGGCGGTTCATGTGCAAGAACAACTCTTACTGTTTTTTCTGCGGAAGCCGATTGGTTTGCTAAACAATATATGCAACTACCAAGTTCTTTGAATGACAAACGGGTAATAAAAAGTACCCTCCCCTCCTTATCAAAAAAACTAATGCTAGAGGCATTTAAAGCCGTCACGCCATCTAACTTTTTATCATAAGCAGCGTCAATATAATCACCTATTACTTTTGTTTTTTTACCATCACAAACCCAAGAAATATCATCATCATTTAAATAAACTCTCATTTTTATTCCTGTGGAAAGACTATGCAAGCTTGTTGCCATCGAGCGACTGCCAGTAGACTGGCCGCCCATGACATCATGCTTGAAATAGCTGAAAACCCAGCTCATCCTACTCGGTCGTCATCTTGCCGTAGAGGGAAAGAAAACAAATAAAAAGGTCATGGTATTACGTTGTCCTAACCTATACATATCCACTTCCTGAATTAATAAAGGTTCAGTCCAGTGACCGACGATAACCATACTATACAAATTTCTCTGATGATTTCCTATTACACCACACTTATTAACCCTATGCCCTGCACATATTAATACGGGCGCTTACTCTAGCAGGGTTAGTTTATCCATATAAATACATTAGTTTATCTACCAAATCTCTTTCCTCGGAACTGAATGGCTTTTTGCTAAATATACTAACATGTTCAAATATCGCTCTAATTGGAATGGGGCGTTGATCGTCAGATATTATATCGATGAAACGTTTAGCATCTGGATCTATACCTAAAAGATGATTTTCTATCAATCTTTTTGCATCATCTCTTAATTTATGTCTACCCATATCATTCTCCTGGCAATATATCGACCTTATCCTCCTTTATGTATATCAGTTGATATAACAGTTTCACTTCCCTGTCGGCAGCCTTCCACCTGGGAGAGTCTCAATATTTATTTTGCTCTAACCATAACGATACATAGCTTCATCAAGCATTTCTTTCTCAGCATCAGAGTACTTTGATTGGTCGCACCCTCTCATACTCTCCTTAATCCCCCTGATCGGTATTCTTCTATTTTTATCTTTGAGGATTTCAATTAAATATTCATAGTCAGAAATAAAATCCTCTTTATGATTTTCAATAATAATTATTAATTGCTCTCTAAAGTATTCACCTTCGGTCATAATCATTCCTTTGGTAAAACATCAATTGCATCAGCCTTTACAGATTAAAGCATTTCTTTATTAGGCACTAGTTTTACAATTCCATCCATTCCATACCTGGAGCATTTATCAATAAATACTTCCAAGTCATTACCTCACCAATAAAGCTATTTAACGCGGTAAAAACATAGGTCGTCCCAACATCTATTACCAACTCCCATATCCCCACCACACCCTTTATACTGCTACTCCACGATTGCTTCCTGGCTTTATTATCAATCTTTCATCTACTTTACGGTTGCGGCACATTTCAGCAAACCGAAATGTTTTATCTTCATTTCCCCTATAATCGTTAAATTCACCCTCAGTTATTTCATAATATTCTTCATAGTCAAACATGCCATTGCTAACCGGTATAGATAAATAATACATCCCTGATTTTTCTATGCCGCCGCATAAGCGGACGCCCTACTCGTGAGCCACGCCAAGTGCTTGATGGCATTCTCTGGATACTTCACACCGGCGCACCTTGGCGAGATCTGCCAGAACGTTTCGGCCCATGGAACTCGGTCTACAACGCCTTTCGACGTTGGCAAAGCACAGGTCGTATCGATGCCCTCCTTGCAGCACTGCAACTGCATCTCAATCAAGAAGGGCTTATCGACTTCGACCTCCGGTGCATTGACGGCTTCAATGTCAGAGCATCCAAAGATGCTGCCGGAGCGCGTAAAAAAACACTCCGGTGAATCAAGCTCTTGGTCGTTCTCGTGGTGGTTTTGGCAGCAAAATTCACTTGGTCACTGATGGTAATGGTTTACCGCTGGGGTTCTGCCTTTCGCCGGGGCCGTCAGCGGAAATCAGATATGCGACAAGTGCGTTGGCCATGGCAAGGCTCCCGACTTCATCAGGCCGTTATCGCACGCGGCCAACGCATCTTGCCGCAGATAAGGCCTATAGCAGCAGGGCTCTGCGGGCAGAACTCCGGCGCAGAAAGATAAAAGCGGTTATCCCGCAACGCAGCGACCAGCAACGGCACCATAAGGGACGTCCACTGGTGTTAGACAAAGCTCGTTATCGTAGGAGAAATGTGGTCGAACGGTGCTTCGGATGGCTGAAGAAGTTTCGCCGATTCTCAACGAGGTATGAAAAGCTGACAGGAAGTTTTGCTGCTTTTATCAAGCTGGCTTTCTGCCTTCGTTACTTACGGGAACTATTAGTGGACAGAAAGCCAGCATTTTGAGAACACAGCCTAAACTGGAATAGATAACCCTCACTATCTTTATCCAGTGAAGATATGAATTTATTAATTCCTTCCGTCAGATCTTTTAGTGATAACGCCCCTTTTTCAATATAGGTGAGAAGGCGCCCAGTCGAACGATGATGGCTATGTTCCCCCCAATCGCGGTCCATCACCAAGAACCTCTCACTTCCTTTGAAAAAATCCCATATATTTTTTTGAACTCTGATGCAAACTCAATTTCATTCTATTTTTTCATTCTTGTAATCTCATCGCACTATCAAAATAGCTCGGAAGATTCTCGATACTCCTATCATGCTTTTGTTTTCAGCACTATGTGATGCTGTTTATTTTATCTCGCCTTTATGGCAAACAATCACAATGCCACCAAGAATAAACCGAATTAATACGGGTGTAGTGACGCTCAATACTTAAATTTAATAGCACTGTGTATGTCAACCAATTCTGTACATAGCTATCACCTACCATTTATATGTTGAGCATAAATAAATGTCATATGAATACTTCTCGAAACTTATATTTTTGATAATTATCAATTATATCTTTAGCAAGAGAATCAACTTCACTTTCACTTGTCGATATTTCATTTGCATTGAACTTGAAGTTCCTTGTGAAATCTACTGAACCATTACAGTAAGCGACCTTCAAAATAAAATGACCATCATTGTTATATAATGAGTAGAACCAATTCTTCTTTATAATCAATCTCACTTTATTACCGCCCCTGTCTTTAAGTTTGTGACTATGAAGTCGCTTCTTTGAAGCCCTTCCATTGATATAACAGCCTCACTTTTTCCTGTTGGCAGCTTCCCCCCCAGGAATCCATTGTGAATTCGCCCCCACTCATTACCAGATGGAATCTGTAGCCCTAGCTTTTTGGGGTTAGGGAAATCTATTTTTAATAAAACATCACCCTGCAACTTTTCTGGGGGAATACCAAGTTGTTTTGCTAAATCTGTCATACTCCCACCTGAACTAGAAATAGCTTCATCAATATCGCCTTTTGTGCAAACAAACTCAGACTTCATTGCATCTGGTTTTCCCAATCCATATTCATGATAATCTGACGCTTTCATGATTCGTGAGGCTCCATTATCAAACTGAGCTAAATGTGAATCAATATATGCACTAGGAAAATACACTTCTGGGGAGAGTCTTTGCCCTTTAGGTGTATTTAATATTTCATCCAACTTACGCTGTGAAAGTGGTACACCCTCTGGCACCGTTGACACCGGAGGGCATTGCCCCGGCACATTACTTAACCCCAGCGGCTCCACCCAGCCCGTAGGGTTGGGGGCATACTGGTAGCTATTGAGCCCGCCAGCCAAGCCTATCGGGTCGGGGGTGATAAATCTACCCGTGTCGGGCTGGTAATAACGGTGACGGTTATAGTGCAGTCCAGTCTCGGCATCATAATACTGCCCCTGGAAACGCAAGGGGGTTGCCACCTCGGCAATTTCTTCCCGCCAGACATTGCCATAGGCTCGATAGCGCACCTGCCAGGCGGTGGCCCCGCTTGTGCGGGTCAGTGCCAAGGGCGTGCCCAGGTGGTCAAGCTGGTAGTGGAATACCTCGGCCTTCTGCCCCTCCCCTTCCAGCTGTGCCAGGGGTTTGAAACTGCCGGGTTCATAGATAAAGCTGCGGTACTGCTCGTCAGTACGATGCTTGTCGTCTCCGAGCAGATAGCAGCTCTCGGCAATCAGGTTGTTGGCCTGCCACAAGAATTCGATGGTCTTCTCACCATCCTAGTTTTCAATCTCGCTGAAGAAGAGATTGGTGGTGTCGTCGCGATACGTCAGTACCCTGCCACCCACGGGATGTGGCGACGCACCAAATGAAGCTAGAGGTGATATTCGCAGCGAGTCTCGCTGCCCGGCCAGCCCCACTAGCCCGCCACCTGACAGTAAAGGGGAAGTCAACATATAAAAAGATAAGAAAATGGCGTCATTCTGACCTTTACACATCCATCTTTTTAAAAAATGACTGAGTTAATAAAATTACCCAGCTATAACCTGATCTGCACTGATTAATCAGAAAATACCGGATTACGCGGGAGAATCGAACCTACGACACTGCTTGATATACAACCTCAATCATTCAAAGGCTCACCCAAAATCGCATGCACCACAACATTTACATTTTTATCTTTATATTCTAGACAGCCATAATTCACATTGCTTTACGTAGTCATCTTTGTGAAACTTATGAGAAACAACTTTTTCCACCTCATCCCATCCTCCATTAGAATTCTCTGAGTACAAAATCAACCATCCCTCCCGACCATCATTCTCGATCAGATAGCTATCACCATTCTTATTTAGCAAAGCGGTCCATGACAAAAAAACCTCTTTTAAATCTGTGAACTGCTCTAAAAAAACATTATTTGTCAAAGCTATTTGTTGAAGAACATCTTTCTCAATCATTATTTAACTTTCTCTACAAATATATCCTTCTCTGCTGTGAATAGCTATGTTCCTCCACCAGAGGATTATTGACTCATACCTCTAACAGAAAAAGCATCATCAATAGCCTTAGAGGTAGAACAAAGCGCCTTAGTTTTTTATTAACTACATATTGCTTCTTCAGTTTAAGTTCCACTGTACCTTTAGCCCTATTCTCCCCCATCTTACCAATACCCAACTCTGATGGTGTCACATTACTATGCATTGCATAATAACTACCTTGTGGGGCACCTGGTGATTGATACTGATATCTTTCTTACCTCTATTGATAATTTAAACACGTACATCGTAGTTAAAGTCAACTCTATTCAAATGACTAGGTATGCTTTCCTCGGAAAAACCCTGCCCCTTATAAAAGTCAAATGCAATTTTTTCCTGGCTCTCTGATTTATGTCAGCATTGATATCACCAGTACGGGACGTTGTTTACCAAATCAACCATCAAGCCACAACTGCCCCAGCCCCAAGTGACCGTTACACTCGGGGCTTTCTGACAGGCAGACCCAGGGTATTAGGTTTGTTTATGGCGCTGACATACGCCATTACCTATCCCACTTGGCCGTTGTAGTTACGCAGACTGACTTTCCCTGCCAACAACTGTTTGAACCCATACATCGTTGTCTCTGCAAGTGAGCGACGGTGATACCCCGATATCTTCTTCCAGTGCGCCAGTCCTTCCTTGCGCATCACCAGCACCGCGTCATTTCTTGCGTGTCCTTTTTCCAGGAAGTGAGCATCACGATTACCCTGTTCAGCGGCTTTCTCCAGCCACTTGACGGCCTCTTCATCGGCCCCCGCCTGACCTCCATACCACTGCCCCAGAACCAGCTGGGCATTTCCATGATCCCGCTTGGCGGCATGCTCGAACCAGTCGAGACACTCACTGACCAGCTTCCCCTTGTGCCGTTGCCGGCACTCCTGACCCACTTGATAGCTGGCTTCCCCATTGCCCAACTTGGCGGAGCGCTGCCACCACGGCTTGGCCAGTACAAGATTTTTGGGCTCTCCCAACCCCGCCTGATACCAGCTTCTCACCTGTAGCGCAGCCTTGCCCCTAATATCGGCATCTGCCGCCAGCGGACCCACTTGATCGGCAGCCTGCTTCATCCAGCGCATCGCATCGGGATAATCCGGCTTAGCCGCCAGACGATTAGCCAGCTCATATTGCGCCTTACCCTGACCCTGCTGGGCAGCTTGCAACAACTACTGCTCATTCTGAGTTGACATGTTTACCGAGCATCCTGAAATGGTCTAGGACAATGACAGAATGCCAGTCACTGACATTAATTTTAAAAACATATTCCTGTCACTACCTTTTAATAAAAATCAAATTTGCTCAGCGCACTTATACACTATTTCATCACAATCTTTTTTTACGAAATTGATAACACACTGACTGTTCTTTCAGTAAATTATAAAACATCATTTCTCTCATTATTACCAAACCTGAATAAATATACACCTAATACATCTTCACTATATCATAGACATCCAAATCATCGATAAAGCCAGACACTGACGCCTTAAACCAAGCTTTAAAAGCTTGGCAGAACACCTTCATTACATCTTCACATATTCTTGTGTTTTTATATAAAAGCCGAACCTTCACCAAAGAAAGAAACTCCAGTGTGGAATGTTTCAACATACAAGCGATGAGTAAATATCCATATAAAAGGATGACTCATCTTCACCAACAGAATAACTGTATTCATCTTTAGAAATAAAGATAGCGTTTCCATATTTGTTTATCATAACAAAGTCATCAAGAAATCCATTTGATGTTACAGACTGTTTTATAATTCCCTCTAAAACTCCCCCGTCAGAGCTTAGCTCAACCTCAACATCTATATTCACATCTTTAGAGTTAAAGATAAGCAACCATGCGCCTCCCTCCCCTTTAGAGATATGGATGAAGTGGCGAATCAAGGCAGTTATTGCAGCATCAGAATCATGATACTCATTGATGACATTAGCTCGAGAAAAAACCTTCTTATAAAACTCTGAAGCAGGGGACTGTTCAATAAAGCGATGTTTACAGTTAAGCCCCTCAAAAAACATCGAGGTATTTTTCTGCTTCATATAGGACTTAAGTCTAGAATTCATTTATTTACCTTCCCTTTTCTGAAACCAAACTTTATTTCAGGAAAATGCCCTGGGTACTGTTTGTACTTGCCGGGAAGCATGGGAGAACCTTTACTATCATCAGCGCCATGAAAGTGAGGGCCTCGACCAAACTTGTCATCATCATGAAGCACGATATATTTTTTGCTTCCATGAACATCAAACTCATAGACAGTTCGATTCTCATATTCTTTATCATAAACATATTTATGTGTTTTATATTGAGCTGAACGTGGGATGCCTGCTGCTTCTTTTGCAGCTCGAAAGCTCTCACGCCTTGAAGGCGACGCGTCGGGACACTGCCCCGGCACATTACTTAACCCTAGCGGATCCACCCAGCCTGTAGGGTTGGGGGCATACTGGTAGTTATTGAGCCCACCGGCCAAGCCTATCGGGTCAGGGGTGATAAATCTACCCGTGCCGGGCTGGTAGTAGCGGTGGCGGTTGTAGTGAAGCCCCGTCTCGGCGTCAAAATACTGCCCCTGGAAACGCAAGGGGGTTGCCACCTCGGCGATTTCTTCGCGCCAGACATTACCATAGGCTCGATAGCGCACCTGCCAGGCGGTGACCCCGCTTGTGCGGGTCAGTGCCAAGGGAGTGCCCAGGTGGTCAAGCTGGTAGTGGAATACCTCGGCCTCCTGTCCTTCCCCTTCCAGCTGTGCCAGGGGTTTGAAACTGCCGGGTTCATAGATAAAACTGCGGTACCGCTCGTCAGTACGGCGCAGATCATCACCTAGCTGATAGCTGCTCTCGGCAATCAGGTTGTTGGCCTGCCACAGGAATTCGGTAACCTGCTCGCCTTTTGCTCCCTTTACCGTCTTGCGAATGCGGCGACCAAAGGCATCGTAGTCATAACAGGCAGTGTTGCCATCGGGCAGTTCGGCCCTCACCAGCTGGTGCTGGCAGTCGTAGTGATAGCGGGTCACCAGTTGCTGACCCTTGCCGCGCCGCTCCAGCGCCAAGCGGCCAAATTCGTCGTACTCGAAGTGGCGATCGCCACTCAACAGCAGCCGATTCCCCTGGGTGCGAGCCCCATCGAACTGACCACCCGAACGCTCACCCAGGAGGTTGCCGGCCGGATCATGCAAGAAGCGCTCGGTCAGCTCGCCCCGCACCTCCAGCAAGCGGTCCAGCGGATCGTAGCGGTAGTGCTGCTCCCCCTGCACGCTGTCATCGATGCGCAGCAGGTTGCCTGTTCTGTCATAGCCATAGCGCCGCTCGCGGGCGACCTGCTTGCCCCGCTGCAGACGCAGTGCCGAGAGGCGCCCCTGCTCGTCATATTCGTACTGCTGGGTCAGTGCCCCTTGCTGCCTGCGCAGCTCAAGCCCACCCACCACCTGGTGGCGCGTGAGTTCGGCGCCGTTGAGATCAATGCCGCCAAGCGCGCCGTGCTGATAGTGATAGCCAAGCCAGTTGCCGTCGGGCAGTTGCCAGTGTGACAACCGTCCCATGGCATCGTATCGGAAATGGCTTGAGGCCCACCCCTGATGCTCGGCCACCAGATGACCAGCACCATCGTAGTCAAATGCCAGGGGCCAGGCACCATCGTCGACCCGGATGAGCTGACCGTGGCCGTCATACTCGAAGGCGATCTCGCGACCATCTGGCAGGAATTTTTTCAGCAAGCGCCCCATGGGGTCGCGCTCATAGCGGGTGACCAGTTCGGTCCCCTGCTTGCCGAACTCCACTTTTTCGCTCAGGCGTCCGTTGAGATCATATCGGTAGGCGGTGGTACGACCATCAAAGCCGGTTTCCCGTGCCACCAGCCCGTTGGGATGGTAATGGATACGATGCTGTTCACCATGCTCGTTCTCGATCTCGCTGAGAAAGAGCTTGGCGTTGTCGTAGCGGTATTTGAGCTCGCTGCCATCGGGGTTGATGCGCCGACTCACCAGATGCAGGCCGGGGTGATATTCGAAACGTGTCTCGCGACCCAGCTCGTCCCACTGCGCCGTGACCTTGCCATAGGCGTTGTACTCATAGCGGCGAACGCCGCCCCCGGGCAGATGGACGGCACTGAGGCGATCTGCCGCGTCCCATTCATAGCGTGTGATTGCGCCACGCGGGTCTTGCCGCACGGTCTGGCGGCCCCGCTCGTCATAGCGCCAGCGGCTTATCCCGCCATCGACCCCTTTTTCTTCGATCAGTTGGCCAAGGCGGTTCCATACCAATTCGGTGCGGGTGCTGTCCGGGTGAACCACAGAGCACAGCTTGCCCTGAGGGGTATAGCCATAACGGGTTTCGCTCCCCAGGGGATCCCGCCTGGCAATCAGATTCCCTTGCGGATTGTGCTCAAAGCGCCATTCGCGCTCCCCCTGCACTACCTTGCGAACCCGGCCATCCCAGTAGTGATAGGCAGTCTGACTGCCGTCGGGAGCCACTTCGAGGGCCAACATCCCCTCTTCGTCGTAGTGATAATGGGTCTCGGCCCCCAGCGGATCACGGGCCAGTACTTTCTGACCCTTGCCGTTGTAGGCAAACTCGGTTATCGCACCATCCGGATCCTGCTGGCGGACAAGACGTGCCTGGCTGTCGTGCTGATACACCTCCTGACTGCCATCGGCATTGAGTACCGTCACCTCGCCCTTGTCATCATCCCAGCCATAGGTGACATCAAAACCCGCCACATCGCTCCAGTGGCGGATGGCGCGGGCAGCCTTGCCTTCCCCTTCCCACTCCCAGAAGAAACCGGCACCGCCAGCCAGACGGCGCTCCACAATGACCCCATCATCACGATAGCGATAACGCTCGCACTCCCCGGCCCCATTCTCGGCCGCCACCAGGTGACCATGGTCATCGTAGTGGTAGCGTTGCAGCGTGGCCTGGGGCTGCCAGGCAATGCCATCAAAGCGCTGCAACTCGAGCGCCATGATGTGTTCGCCCTCGTAGGCGAGACGAAGGGCCAGCCCAGCCTCATTTTCAACCCAGGCGGGGCACCCTTGACGGTCAGAACGCACTGTCAGTCGATTGCCGTAGGGATCGGAAAAACCGGTCAGCCGCCCGATCTCGCCATGCCAGGTAAAATGCAGGAACGGCGAACCAGCCTTGGCCAGGATCACTTCATCAGCCTCGTCACCGAGGTAGACCGCCGCCTCCGACAGCAGGTTGGTCACCATGGGTCTGGCGGCTGATGGCAACGGCAGTTCCGTTGCCAGGGACTCCTCATCCCACCAGGTCAGGGTATCGCCGTGACGTTCAAGTCGGTGCGCAAGGGCATGTGTCCAGCCAAGCCCCATGCCGCAGGATTGCGCGACGGCGGAGGTGCGATAGAGGCGCCCGAAGACAAAGGGAAGCAGACCCGGCAGTTCGCCATCTTGCAGTGCCAGCAACTCTTCCCCCGTCACCATGGAGACCGGGCAGTTGTTCTTGCAGGTGCTGGCTTCCGGTTGATGGGGCCGGTTATTCGGGGTAACTGCCTGTTTGGAGGCATCCGGAGTCTTGTTCACCTGCTTGATTTCGGTGTGCCCCTGGAATCGGCGTTTGGCCGCCGTGCCTTTTTCCACCAGCGTGTTGGCATTGCCATCGACCAGCTTGAGATCCGCTTTTTTGGCCGGGCTCAACGGTGCAGCCCCGGTGATCAGCACCTTTTTCGCCTGCTGGGCGTGCTGGGTCAGGTTGTGTTTCCTGGAGAGATCGACCAGGGAGGTGACCAGTCGCATGACACGGTCACTGTTCTTGGCCATGGTGGCAGCCTTGGCACCATAGCGTGCAGCCAGGCCTGCCCCGCCGGTCAGTATCACCCCGATGATCACGTCAATCAGTACCGACGAAATTACCTGAGCACCAAACTCGGTCTGCTGATCCGGGGGCAGCATCTTGACCCAGCACACCAGGGCATAGGCATAAAGATAAAGCAGTGCTTCATCTTGCAGTACCAGCATGGCAGCTTCCATCTGGGAGGCTCCGGCCTTTGCCATGGCCGCTGCGTCCACCCCGAGCTCGGCCAGCTTTTTGGCGTTGCCTACCGGATCGGCCAGCAGGTTGTAGATGGTTTTAAGATCGTCCCACACTCCGACCAGTGCCTTGCCGATACCGCTTGCCGCCGCCAGCGCATGGCCGCCAAACCCGCCACCAGTACCGCTGTAACGGGCCCACGCAGCCTTGTGCTCACTGTTCCACTCCTTGGTAAGCCATGCCTCCAGATCTTTTTGAACCGGGGCATAAGAGGCAAACAGCGTATCCAGGTCGCTCTTCTTCACATTGGGGTAGAAGGTCACCCGATAGGACTTGCCCGGGGTCAGCTTACCAACCTCGGCAATACCCTTGGCATCCAGGGTTCCCTCCTTGACTACCGCCTCGCTGACAAAACGTCCGCGCACCAGTTTCCCCGCCTCCACCTTGTACGGGGTATTGCCGATGGGAATAAACCTGACGGATTCGAACAGATGAACCAACCGCAGCGTGCCGCTCAGCGGGCACTGCGTCACCACGGACTGCGCCTTCTTGCTGCCGGACGATGCCGTGATGGTCTTGTCGCCCACCTTGATGGTCTGCTCCATGTCCATGCTGAGCATGTCACCCAGGAAGAAACTCTCGGCATCCTTGCGATAGGCACTCAGGACGTTGCGATAATCGGCGATCACTTCGTTGAAGACGGCCTGGCCGACATTGCTCATGCTTGAACCTCATTGATCAGCGCCGCTTCCAGCGCCGGAAACAGATCGATATCGGGGGATGGATGACGGGAAACAAAGCGGGCGACCTTGCAGCGCAGGTTCGCCTCGGGAAACGCCCAGTAGAGCTGACCGTTGTGATCCGCCAACTGCTGCATCAGGTTGTTGATAAGAGGGGCGGGATCCTGTCTCGCCAAGGTCGCGGCAATGGCAGGGGGCAGCTCCCACCAGGGGAATTCGCGTGGTGCTGCGGCTTCTGACGCAGCCCATTCGAAGCCGTCCCCCCCGACCCAGATCCCGTTCACTCCAGGCAGCAGGGCGGTGAAGCCCTCTCCCAGCTGGACCAGAATGCGTTTCAGATAAACACCATCCCAGTAACGGAAGAAGACCGCCTCCCCCTGGTGCCAGATCTGGGTCAGCCCCTGCAGATGGGCATAGAGGGCATCGACAGGCTGCTCGCTCGCCACTATCCAGCCCCAGTCTCTCGCCTCGGCGCCCTGCGCCCACTCGATAAAGGGGCTCTCCTTGTCGAGGGCCACCAGATAGGGCATGACGGGATGCCAGTCTTCATAAGGGGTGCCGAGATAGAGCCCGCGTGGCGTTTCGCGGCCATCGAGCTGGTAGTAGTGCTGCAAGGGAGCCGCATCGCAGGCCCCCGCCAGCACGGCATAAAGAGGGGCTGATTGCCTCTGTATCCACGCTTCCAGCGGTGTGCTCTCAAATCTCACAGCCACCCTCCTTGCATTTTTCACACTCTTCACAGAAAGGGGCGGCACTCTTCATGGTGGCCAGTTGGGCAGGAGTGAGCGGTACCTTGGGTTTGGGGGGAACACTGACACCCAGAGGGCCCAGTGGTAACTTGCCGCCCCATCCCGAGCCGGCACCCGGGCTGCCGCCCGAGTTCATCTTGATGGTGGGCCCCACCAGGGTGACGCCGCCGCCATCGACCCTGATGAAGCAGCCGCCCACCTTGACGGTAATGTCTGAGCCCGCCTCCAGCACCACCTTGGCACCGGCTTTGACGTGCACTTCCTGCCCCGCCTGGGTGAGCCAGCGCTGACCGAGTTTTTGATGCATGGAGGTGTCAACGCCGAGTGAGTAGTCCCCCTTGATGTGATCCCGTTTTTCACCGTTCACAGTGAGGTGATCATTGGCCTTGATGCGGGTCACCCGCTCATTGTCGATATCGGTGTGCTGGTCGTGCTTGATGTGCCAGGCGGCGTCGTTCTCTATCAGCACGTTCAGGTCTTTCTGACCGTGGATGTAAATCTCTTCCTGCCCCGCCTGGTCTTCAAAGCGCAGTTCGTTGAAACCCTCCCCCTGATGAGTCTCGGTACGCAGCACGGTGCGGGTCTTGTTGGCTGGCAGCTCGTAGGGCGGCCGGTTGGTGGCGTGGTAGGTGCGACCGGTGATGATGGGCTGGTCGGGGTCCCCCTCCAGGAATGAGACGATAACTTCGTGGCCGATGCGCGGGATGGTCATCATGCCGTACTGACCCCCGGCCCAGCCCTGGGATACCCGCACCCAGCAGGAACTCTGGTCGTTGGAGCTGCCATATCTGTCCCACGGGAATTGCAGCTTCACCCGGCCGTGCTCGTCGCAGTAAATCTCCTCCCCCTCGGGACCCACCACCATGGCGATTTGCGGGCCGTCCACCATCGGCTTGTGAGGGGCCTCCGGGCTGCCGATGCGTGCCCGCCAGGTAGTGCTGGCTTTCACTACGCCGAATTCGTTGTGATAGACGGTGGGGCCGCTGCCCCCCTCCTCTTCCAGCGCCTGCGGCTGCAAGCCGGTGTGCTGGATGCGCACGATTTGCCAGTCGGTGTTGAGGCTGCCGTTAGGGTGCTCGGTGAGCGAGAAGCTCTGCCCCGGCTGCAAGGCGGCGCAGTTGGACTTAGCCTGGCCCGCCACAGCATCATTGCGCAGGGCATCGAGCCGATGCTGGGCAAAGGCCTTGCCGCTGCCATCCTGCTTGTAGCGGCCCGGGAAATCGAAGTGCTGATAAGTGTCCCGTTGATGCTCGAGCTCACTGCCCTGCTTTTTGTGAGAGAGGCCGTAGGCCGGGGTCTTGAAGCTGTAGTCTTTGAGCTCCACATCCGATGGGCGCACCGCCTCGCGGTAGTGGAACTGGCGCACATAGGGGCCCTGCTCGAGGGAACGGTTGCCGAGGTTGAAGAAGAGCTCGGGGCCTTGAGTCAATGCTGCGGCATCGTCAGCAAACACGATGCGGTGCTTGCCCGCTTCAAACTCGTGGAAGTAGAACATCCCCTCTTCGGCGGCGAGGCGGTTCACGAAATCGAGGTCACTCTCCCGATACTGAACACAGTATTCCCGCTTGGTGTGCTCATTCTTGAGCGCAAAGGCATAGTCGGTGATGCCGTGCTCTTGCAAAAGAATGCTGAGGATTTCATCGGGCTTTTGTGCCTGGAAGATGCGGGAATTCTGGCGAAGTGACAGCCGCCATAGGGCTGGCTGTACCATGAGCTGATAGCGGGTGCGGCGAAAGCCGCTGTCACCCTGCGCGAAGTCACTGACCACCCCGCACACCCGGCGCTGCAGCTCGCCGTTGTACCACACCAAGAGCTCGCACGGCTGGTCCAGCACGGCGCCAACGTCGATGTCGGGCTGAGCACTTGCCAACTCCAGGCGCAGGTTGAACGGCCGGTTGAGCGCTTCATCCAGCGCAAACTCGGCCACCACGAAGGTGCTCTCGGGCAGGGCCCCCACCTTGACGGTAAATTGTAATCCTGTGCTGTCTGCCATCGCTGCGCGCCCCTGAAATATCGTGCGGCCCCATCAGGTGGGGCACATCAAGCCGTGTGAGAGCTTCGCCATCGCCTGGATTTTTCTTTCACCATGGCTGCCGCACGCCCTTGACGGCGTGCGGCAAGACGTAAACTCGGATTTTTTCTTGCACCCGCTCACACCAGGCAAACGGACAGAAGAAAAAACGCGTGGGTTGAAAAATCGGAAATACGGTCTCCGGGCAGGTTGTCCTTGCAGATACGATAAAAGGGCACCGCAAGCAGTGCCCTTTGGCTCGGAATTACGCTTCGATCGGCGCACGCCAGTCATCCGCACCAGAGGTGCCGGCAACGGTGTGCTCCCAGTCGATCTTGCGGTAGGCCATGGAGACCTGGATCAGCTGGGTGAAGTCGGACTTCGCCGGATCCTGGCAGTGGGGCATCTGGCAGTCGATGTCAACGATGGTGGCATCGGTCAGCACAGTGCTGAAGAAGTGCTCCTGCTTGCCCTCGACGGAGGTGCGGTACCACTTCAGGGTCACTTTCGGCAGCATCTCGCCGGAGGCCAGGGAGTTGTACATCAGCGGCACGGCCTTGTTCAGGGCAACGGTGAACTTGAACGGCTTGTGGACACGCTGACCCGCCGGCTGACCGGATTGCGGATCGGTCGGTACGGTGACGACGTGCTGGAACTCTTGTACCAGCATCTCGTCTTCATGGCCCTGCACGAAGATGTTGCCGACGGAATCGGAGGTGAAAGCACCGGCAGTGATGTTGCCCTGGGTTTGACCTTCGATGCTGATATAACATGGAGTTGGCATGGAATTGCTCCTGATGGTTGAACGGTTATGACACTCGTCCGAATCCGTTAGCAGTGACCATGCCAATACATTTTTTTGTTTTAAAACAAATAGTTGAATAGAAAACCGATTCGCGCCCCCACACCATGACGCAACAAGTTGCGCAATCAATGCATTTACCCATTAAACCTTGCACATGCAGCATAAATGACTGGTGTGAATGCAACATATTGCGCGTGACGGAGTTTATCTCTGCCTTCAAGCTACTTCCCCAAACCAGGCCAGCGGCATCTCCGCTTCGCCTGCGAGCCACCCCCATCACAGGCAAGATCAGATTGTCGGCAACTAAAACAAAAGGGCCTGTCTCGCGACGGCCCTTTTGTTTTAGTTGGCTGTATGGGCGGGATGATTCACCACTGCGTGGCTCACCCCTTCGGGACGGCCTGCAGCCGTTCATCCCGGCAAGCTGCTCTGCTTGAACCCGACGGGGGCACTCCCCCCCTCTTCCGCGTGAGCGGAAAATGCTTCCCCAAAGCAAAAAACCGACCATGAGGTCGGTTTTAACATCTGAGGATGGGTCGGGATTGACTCGCGCCGTCCCTGGCGCTCGCCCTGCGGGCGGCCTCTGGCCGTCCATGCGGGCTATCCTGCCCGCCTGTCGAACCAGGGCCCGAACCAAGCCGCCCGTCACCGGATAAAACAAAAAGCCCCGTCGAAAGACGGGGCTTTTTGTTTTATTTGGCGGTGAGGGAGGGATTCGAACCCTCGATACGTTGCCGTATACACACTTTCCAGGCGTGCTCCTTCAGCCACTCGGACACCTCACCAAATTTTCACTGCTTGAAGTGGCTTTCGGAGCACGCTGCGCGTGCATCTTGCCGACTTCGTCGGTGGGCAGCCACTCGGACACCGCACCCAATTTTGGTCTGTGCTTTAACGTGTTCAGCCAACACGAATTCGCTGCGCCGTTGCGCTGGAACGGGGCGTAATGTAAGGGATAGGCGCGAGGCGGTCAATGCAATTTTTTATCTTTTGCCACTGTTTGCTCAATAAGCGAACCAAGTGACTAAAAATATGCCATTTCCTATCCCTTTCCATCAATTTTCAACCGCTTCGTGCAAATGTTCTCCTCGAATCGCCTCTTCCAGCGAACCGTAGAACTCCAGCTCTCCCGCCACCGGACGTACCTTGGCCCGCGCCAGGGTCTTGAGGGGCTGGAACTGCAACTCGGCCACCTTGAGCTGGACACCCGATTTGGCCATGCGCCGGGCAAATTGCTGGAAGGCGGAGAGCCCACCGGCATCCAGGATGGAGACGGCCTCCATCTGCAGGATCAGCGCCTTGTGCTCCCCCACCTGGGCCAGCAACTCGTCGAACACCCGCTCCGCCGCCGCAAAGAACAGGGGACCGTTGATCTTGTAGAGCAGGGTCTGCGCCGGCACCTCGCTGGCATAGCGGCCGTGCTCGGCCAGGTTGTGCAGCCGGGTCATCTTGGCGATTTCACGCATAAACAGCAGGGACGCCAGGATCACCCCGAAAGTGATGGCGATGACCATGTCGAAGATGACGGTGAGGGACAGGCAGACCAGCAGCACCAGCACATCCGAGCGGGGCGCCCGGCGCACCAGATCCACCACCTTGTGGGCCTCGCTCATGTTCCAGGCCACCAGCAGCAGCAGGGCGGCCATGGCAGAGAGCGGCAGCCAGGAGAGCCAGGGGGCCAGCACCAGAATGGCGGCCAGCACCACCAGCGCATGGACTATGCCGGAGATGGGCGAGGTGGCACCGGCCCGCACGTTGGCGGCGGAACGGGCGATGGCGGCCGTCGCCGTGATGCCGCCGAAGAAGGGGGCGAGGATGTTGCCAAGCCCCTGCCCCACCAGCTCGCCGTTGGAGCTGTGCTTGCGCCCCGTCATGCCGTCCAGCACCACGGCGCAGAGCAGGGATTCGATGGCCCCCAGCATGGCCATGGAAAAGGCGGCGGGCAGCAGCCCCTCGATGGCTGCCAGATCCCAGACCACGGGGGCGCCGTCCGGCCCGGGCAGGGCCCAGGGCATCACCAGGGTCGGGGCTATGGGGGGGATCCCCATGCCCTGGGTACCATCGGCCAGGGTATAGCTGAACTTGCTGCCAATGGTGGCGACGTCCACCCCGAACTGGTGCAGACCAAACCCGAGCCCCACCCCCACCAGCACGGCGGGCAGATGGCCGGGTACCGGCAGGCGCAATCTCGGCCAGAGCAGCAACACCGCCAGGGTTGCCACACCCACCAGGGTGTCTCCCCATTGCCAGCTTGGCAAGGCATGGGCCAGCGCCTGTACCTTGCCCAGATAGGTTTCCGGCATATCCAGGACCTGCAGGCCGAAGAAATCCTTGATCTGCAGGGTGGCGATGACGATGGCGATACCACCGGTGAACCCCAGGGTCACCGAGGGGGGAATGTACTCGATGAGGCGCCCGAGACGCGCCATGCCCATGGCCACCAGGAAACAGCCCGAGATGAAGGTGGCCATCAACAGGCCGCCCACGCCAAATTGCTGGGCCACCGGGTAGAGGATCACCACGAAGGCGGCAGTGGGGCCCGAAATGGAGAAGCGGGATCCCCCGGTCACGGCGATGACGATGCCGGCGATGATGGCGGTATAGAGCCCGTGCTGGGGCGGCACCCCACTGGCGATGGCCAGTGCCATGGCAAGGGGAATGGCGATGATGCCGACCGTGATGCCGGCGATGAGGTCGCGGCCAAAGCGCGCCACGCTGTAGGGTTCGTCAATGCAGGATTGGCGCAATGCGATGGCCAGCTTCACGCCTTGTAAGGAAGCTTGATTGTGCATGTCTAGGGTAATACCAGAAGAGGGAGACAAAGGCCGGGGTGAACCGGCACCCGATCATCATCAAGGGCCGGCAGAGCTGTCGACGCGGCGATGGTATCGAAGGCAACCATACCCGACCCGGCCAGATAATTCGATGGGCAGGATCAAGAAATGGCCATGAGCGCGCAATATTGTCGGTGACACCCCGAATATCAACGCCGTTTCCCGCCACGGCAGGTTTCCCCGGGCACGGTACTCTGCGGATGAACGACACCACGCCTCCTCCTGGCAGCATGCGGGAATCAGGGGACAAGGCAGGCACAACCCGGCCAAAGGCGCGATCTCAAGCTCCTGATTGTGCTGAAAATAGTCCGCGCTGCCCAAGTTTTGGGCAAACGGGCCAAAAAGCCATTTTTTACGCCGACAGGCGGGTTGACACCCGGGAGATGGGCCATTAATATCCGCCCCGTCTCGACGAGACAGGCCATTCCTCCTTAGTTCAGTCGGTAGAACGGCGGACTGTTAATCCGTATGTCACTGGTTCAAGTCCAGTAGGAGGAGCCAATTCCCTCGTAGTTCAGTCGGTAGAACGGCGGACTGTTAATCCGTATGTCACAGGTTCAAGTCCTGTCGAGGGAGCCACATTTTAAAGCCCAGCCTTTTGGCTGGGCTTTTTCATATCTGCTCTTCCGCGCCTGTCCACGGCCCCCTGCCCGATGGCGCGCCAAACCGCCACCTGCTTGCTTTCCTGATTCCCCATGGCCTTCGATGACGACCCTTACTCATCACCAGGGTGTCACAGAGATCCCAAAGACTATGATTGATTCGAAAAGGACCATTTGGATCCATTCAGTCAAGGAGCCATCATGTCACACCCTGCTTCACTGGCCAGTCGCCTGCATGCCCTGGCACTCAACGACACCCTGTTCCCCGATCTCCATCAACTCGAGAAGGCAGAACGGACCCGGACCATCTACCGGATTTTCCACACTGTCGCCAGCACGGCTGCACTCGGGCAAGAGGATATCGTTGACGACCTGGCCCCCCTCCTCACCCTGATGGAGTCTCCCTGCCTGACCCGGCAAGGGGGGCTCTGCCCCTTGCTGGCCAGTCATTACAATCTCTATCTCGGCACGCTGCTGGAGCTGGGGGATCGGCACCATCCGGAGATCATCGGCCAGATTGAGGAGGCTCTGGCCCTGCGCACTCACGGGCTCTATCTGGTCACCGAGCTCGGTTGTGGCAACAATGCCATGAGCATCGCAACCGAAGTCCGCTACGACAGTGCCACTGACGGTTTTATCCTCCATACCCCCCATCGGCATGCCGCCAAGTTCATGCCCTACATCGCCCTGGAAGGGCAACCCAAGAGCAGCGTGGTGATGGCCAGATTGTGGGTCGGCGAGCAAGACTGTGGCATTCATCCCTTTCTGGTGCCCTGCCGGGACACCCGTGGCGCACTGTGTCAGGGGGTCAGCGTCTCCAGCCCGGACGTGCTCGATCTCCCCTACTTCGACGTGGTGGATCACGCCATCATCACCTTCGAGCAGGTGGCGCTCCCCCGCTGGGCATGGCTCAGGGGTCATGAGCACGACATCAGTGCTGGGGGCGTCTTTCACTCTCGTCTTGCCAGCCAACGCGACATTTTCTTCAGCTCCCTGCGCCGTGTTGAGTGGGGAAAACTGGTGCTGACCGCCTCCCTGATCTCCGGCTTGAAACTGAGCCTCGCACTGGCCATTCACTACGCGCAGCAACGACCGCTGCACGCCCACAACGGGCGGGTCATACCGCTGGCGCACCATGCCCTGCACCGCCGGATACTGACTCGTGCCTATGTGACGGGGCTGGCCGCCATGGCGCTGTATGAAGGGGTAAAACAGCGACATTTGCCGGATGGACGGCACTCCTCCCGCTTTCAGACCGACGCAGGCCTGGTCAAGGCCGTCGCCGTCGAACTGATGCGAACCTCCCTGCAACATTGCATGCAGCGGTGTGGTGCCCAGGGAAAATTCCTGCGAAATCGCATCGCTCCTACCCTGCAACTGTGCGATCTGGTCGGCACCGCCGAGGGAGACAGCATGCCCGTCCTGATGAAGGTGGCGAAGGATATTCTGGCCTGGCCTGATGAATCCCTGGATGACGGCACACCCCTGGGCCAACTGCTGCTGCGGATGCGCCGACAGATGAATCAGCAACTGGCCGACGCGACGGACAAACTGGTCGCATGGCACGACCTCGGCTGCGAGGCGGCCCGCCTCGGCTGGCTAGCTGGCAACCTGGAAGCCTTGCGTCACCTGGGGAGCAGGGACGACATCCGCACGGCCTGCCGGGAGCAGCTCATGCTCGATTATGCTCCCCAGCTCCTGCACCACGGGCTTTGCAGCCCCGCCGAGATTGCCGCCCTGCCCGCACGCCAAGAAGCCACGCTGGATCATGTCTGGGAACATCACGCCGCCCGCGTGCCGGACGAGTTTGACGTTCGTGACCTCATGGCCGCGACGCCGCTGGGCAGCCCGGACCTGGCTTCGGCCTGGTTTGCCCTGGCCCCATCCCTGCATGATCCCCAGCCAGAAGGTTGAACGTTGGGGCCAGCAGGCCGCCCCTCCACTCCCGGTGCCTGAATCCCCCCAAGCCCGGCCATCGGTCGGGTTCTTTCTTATCCCCCTGCCCCACCTCGGGGCAAGGGCGCTCGCCTTCCCCCCGCATCCCGATGCGCCCGTCCCTTGCCCTCATGGCCTGTTGCCACAAGATGGCGCAGGCTTACCCTCTATGGGGTACCACTCTGGTGCGCCCTGCCTTGCCCCTTGATGACATAAAAGTCATCCATATGATTTTTCAATAAAAAATTACTGACACTGGCCTCGATAGCGACTCAATTGGCTGGCACAGCCCTTGCACTTTGTGATGCACGCAGGGACGTCACAAGGAGTTGCCTATGCTGCCTATCAAGCCCCCCGGACCCGGTTGTTACGACGAGATGCTGCTCACCGACAACCAGTTTCGCGATCATTACCACGCCTACCTCTCGTGGCTGCACCAGACCGACGAGAAGAGCATAGAGCGTAAGCGTGAAGAGGCCGACCTGCTGTTTCGCCGGGTCGGCATCACCTTCAACGTCTACGGAGACGGGGACGGCGCCGAGCGCCTCATCCCGTTCGACAGCATTCCCCGCATCATTCCCGCCCGGGAGTGGCAACATCTGGACAAGGGGATCCGCCAGCGCGTCACCGCCCTCAATGCCTTTCTGCACGACATCTATCACGATCAGCGCATCCTGAAGGCGGGGGTGATCCCGGCCGCCCAGATCCTCACCAATGCCCAGTACCAGCCCTGCATGCAGGGGGTCGACCTGCACCGGGACACCTATGTCCACATCACAGGGGTCGACATCATCCGCAACCACGACGGTGAGTACTATGTGCTGGAGGACAACCTGCGCACTCCCTCCGGGGTCTCCTACATGCTGGAGAACCGCAAGATGATGATGCGCCTCTTCCCGGAGCTGTTTCACAACCAGCCCATCGCCCCGGTGGAGCGCTACCCGGCCCTGTTGCTCCAGACCCTGCGCGAAAGCAGCCCGGTGGACAACCCCTGCGTGGTGGTGATGACTCCAGGACGCTTCAACAGCGCCTACTTCGAGCACAGCTTCCTCGCCCAGCAGATGGGGGTGGAGCTGGTGGAGAGCGCGGATCTGGTGGTCAAGGATGGTCAGGTGCTGATGCGCACCACCACGGGGCTGAAAAGGGTGGATGTCATCTATCGCCGCATCGATGACGACTTCCTCGATCCCCTCGCCTTCAACCCGGACTCCCTCATCGGCGTGCCCGGGTTGCTCTCGGTCTACCGCGCCGGCGGCGTGGTGCTGGCCAATGCCATCGGCACCGGGGTGGCGGATGACAAGTCCATCTACCCCTATGTGCCGGAGATGATCCGCTTCTATCTGGGGGAAGATCCCATTCTCAACAACGTGCCCACCTGGCAGTGCCGCGAGCCGGCTGCCCTCTCCCACGTGCTGGCCAATCTGGAGGAGCTGGTGGTCAAGGAGGTCCATGGCGCCGGCGGCTACGGCATGCTAATCGGCCCCTGCGCCAGTCGCGAGGAGCTGGCCCGTTTTCGCGAGCTGCTCAAGGCTCGGCCGGACAACTACATCGCCCAGCCGACCCTCTCCCTCTCTACCTGCCCGACCTTCGTCGACGCCGGCATCGCCCCCCGCCACATCGATCTGCGCCCCTTCGTTCTCACGGGGCAGGAGCTGCGCCTGGTGCCGGGCGGCCTGACCCGGGTCGCCCTCACCGAAGGCTCCCTGGTGGTCAACTCCTCCCAGGGCGGTGGCACCAAGGACACCTGGGTCATGGAGGGCAGCCCATGCTGAGCCGCACCGCAAGCGAACTTTACTGGATGTCCCGCCACCTGGAGCGGGCGGAGAACACGGCGCGCATGCTGGACGTCACCCAGACCATGTCGCTGATGCCCTCCATCGACGCCGATCACAGCGAGCTGGTGGCGCCTCTCACCATCAGCGGCACCCATGAGCCCTTCCTGGCCCGCTACGGCCAGGTGAACATGGAGAACCTGCTGCAATTTTTCTGCTTCGACGAGGAGAACCCGAGCAGCATCTTCAGCTGTCTGCGCATGGCCAGGGACAACGCCCACGCCGTGCGGGGCAAGATCCCCGGTGAGGTGTGGGAGAGCATCAACGCCGCCTGGATAGAGATCCGCCGGCGCCGCCAGGCGGGCCTCTCCAGCGGCCAGGCCCAGGAGTTCTTCGACTGGATCAAGGAGCGCTCCCACCAGTTTCGCGGCGCCACCTATGGCACCATCATGCGCGGTGACGTGCTCTGGTTCCTGCGCCTTGGCACCTTCATCGAACGGGCCGACAACACGGCGCGCATCCTGACCGTGAAGTATCAGGTGATCCGGGAGGACGAGGACAGCGTGCGCGAGTTCTACCGCTGGAACGCCCTGTTGCGGTCAGTGGGCGCTTACGAGGCCCACCAGACCCTCTACAAGACACTCTCCCACGCCTCCATCGCCGAGCTGCTGATCCTGCGCAATGACGTGCCGCGCTCCCTGCGGGCCTGCCTCGACGAAATGGAGCTGATCCTGGCCCAGATCGAGGGCAACGCCGGTCAGACGCCCCGGCGCCTGACCACCATACTCAACGCCCATCTGACCTATGGCGCCATCGACGATGTCTTTGCCCTCGGCATGCAGGCGTACCTGAGTGATTTCCTCAGCGACATCAGCGCCATCGGCCAGAGCATCCACGCCGCCTACCTGGAGGTATTATGAGACTCATCATCGATCACCAGACCCGCTACCACTATGCCGACGTGGTGCGCCGCAGCACCCAGTACCTGCGCCTGACCCCCCACAGCACGGCCCGCCAGCAGATCCTCTCCTGGGAGCTGGAGCTGCCGGGGGAGGCCACCTGCACCACGGACGGTTACGGCAACATACTGCACGTGCTGAGCCTGGAGTCCCCCCACGAGGGGATCCTGATCCGCGCCCACGGGGAGGTGGAGATCTGCGACGACGCCCCGGAAGATGAGGAGTCCTCCCTCATCTCTCCCCTGAGCTACCTGAGGCCCACCCCCCTCACCCGCCCGACCCCGGCCCTGCAGGATCTCGCGAAGGCCTGCCTGCCAGAGGAGCCGACCCTGGCCGACTTGCAGAGCCTGATGGCACGCATCCTGGTGCTGATGCCCTATCAGCCCGGCAGCACGGATGCCACCTTCAGCGCAGACGAGGCACTTGCTTCGGGCAGCGGCGTCTGTCAGGACCACACCCATGTCTTCCTGACCTGCTGCCGCCACGCCGGCCTGCCGGCCCGGTACGTGAGCGGTTACCTCTACAGCCAGGACAACAGCCACGTGGCGATGCACGCCTGGGCCGAGGTGTGGATCGAGGAGCGCTGGCACACGTTCGACGTCACCAACCTCACCAGCTCCACCAGCGAGCACCTCAAGCTCGCGGTCGGCATGGATTATCTGGATGCCTGTCCGGTGCGCGGCGTGCGCTATGGCGGCGGGTGCGAACAGTTGCAGAGCCAGGCGCAGGTGACCCGCCTGGATGGACAGCAGCAATGAAGACCGGGAGAGTCCTGGCGGGAGTGCGGTCATGACCTATTGCGTCGCCATGTGCCTGCAAGACGGCATGGTGTTTGCGTCCGATTCGCGCACCAATGCGGGGGTGGATCACATCGCCACCTTTCGCAAATTGCACCTCTTCACCCGGGAGGACAGGGTGATAGTGCTGCAAAGCGCGGGCAATCTGGCCACCACCCAGAGCGTCATCAGCCTGCTGACGGAGGGGCAGGAGCTCCTTGCCCTCCCCAGCCTCTACGAGGCTGCCGCCCTCATCGGCCAGACCATACGCACCGTCATCAGCCGGGATGGGGGTCAGCAGCAGGGCCATATCAACTTCGGCTGCAACATCCTGCTGGGGGGACAGATCCGCGGGGAGCACCACCGCCTGTTCCACATCTACCCGGAGGGCAACTTCATCGAGGCGAGCGCCGACACCCCCTACTTCCAGATTGGTGAGAGCAAGTACGGCAAACCCATCATCGATCGCATCATCCACCATGAGACGCCGCTTCAAACCGCATTGCAGTGCGCCCTCATCTCCATCGACTCGACCCTGCGCAGCAATCTGTCGGTGGGCTTGCCCCTGGATGCCCTGGTCTATCACGAGGGCAGCTTCTCGGCGACGAACCAGCACCGCATCACCGAACAGAACCCCCATTTCGTGGCGCTGCGAAAGGCCTGGGGCGAGGGGTTGCAACAGTTGTTCCAGGGTCTTCCCACCTTCCCCCTCTAGGCCGGGCGGGAGGCGCCAAGGCGCTTTCCCGCTCCTTTCTTTCCGGATATTCTGGCTGCCTTCCTTTTCGATGGAGTTTCCCATGCGCCGCTTCAACGTCATGCTCAACGGCAGCCGGTTGATGATGTTCCCCTTCTATGTCTGCATCCTTATCTGTGTCGCCCTCCTGATGGTGAAGTTCGCCATGCAGCTCTATGTGCTGTGCCGCGACATCATCGACATCCACTATCTGGATCTCATCACGGGGGTACTCACCCTGGTGGACTTCGTGCTGGTGGCCCAGATGCTTATCCTGGTGGCCATCTGCGGCTACGTGCAGTTCATCAAGACCCCGGAGCAGCGAGCGGCCCTCGGCGACAACTGGCTCAGCAAGATCAACTTCGCGTCCCTCAAACTCATCGTCATCAACTCCCTGGTGACCATCGCCGGCATCGAGGTGCTCAAAGCCTTCCTCGACGACGGCACCGGCAACGAGATCGAGATGAAGTGGTCGGTCATCGTCTTCCTCGCCTTCTCCACCGCGGCACTTATCTATGCGGTGACCGAGCGGCTGGCGGAGCACAAATAGGACCCGATGCCATTCAGGGTCTATTCATCAAGAGCCGAATTGATAACTCTTTTCATTACCCTTACTGCATTGTAAACTTGCTCGCCCCGGGCTGAACCGCCCGGGAGCTGGAGCACCCATGACGAGTCTTTCCCTCTCACCACGACACTGCTGGCAGTGGCTGGCCTATCACCATCAGGCCGCCGAGGGCTCCCTCTATCTGATGTTCTTCTCCGGCCTGCTGCTGTGGGAACCGCTGACCCCGCTCTGGTCGCTGGCACGCTGGAACCTGTTTTTGCACGTCGCCCTCTCGCTCACCCTGTTCCCCTTGCTGTTTGGCGCGTTCTGGCTCTCCCATCGCAGCCTGCTGAGCAAGAGCCGCAAGCCATTCTTGCGCACCACCGGCCGCATCATCGAAGCCTTGCTGTTTATCTGTCTGGCAAGCGGACTGCTGCTGGTGCTGCACGGCACCCCGGGCGATGACATGGGCAACCTTGCCAGCTGGGCCCACTGGCTGAGCGCGCTCGCGTTGACTCCCCTGGTGCTTCGCCACGCCTGGCGCTGGACCATCTTGAAATGGCGCACCTGATCTTATGTTGAAGTTGTTGTTATCCCTGATGTTGGCCACCCTGCTGCTGGGGACCGCCTCGGCCCAGGAGATGGGCACCGCCATGATTGCCTATGACGAGGGGAGTACCCCGCGCCTTGTCACCGCCAACCAGAACGCCGGCTCGGTCACCCTGCTTGAGCGCGATAGCGGCAAGCGACTCAAGGAGGCACAACTAGGTGGCGATCTGCGCCAGCTGGCCCGCGCCGATGACGGCACCCTGCTGGTCACCGATTACAGCGGCGATCGCCTGCTGCTCTTGGAGGATGATCTCGACCTGGAAAAGGCGATCCCCACCGGCCATAGACCTTACGGCGTCATCTTCGATCCCAAGCGGCAGTGGTTCTGGGTCACGCTGTTCGAGGGAGGGCGCCTTCAGGCTTATGACAGCACGGGCAACCTCCAGCTGGATGCAAAAACCGCCGAGACTCCCCGCGGGCTGGCACTGACCGACGACGATCGCCTGCTGCTCACCCACGCCATGACCGGCCAGCTCGCCATCTATGATCTCGCCAAACTTGAGAAGGGCGCTACCCTCCCCAAGCCCAAGCTCATCACCCTGGCGGAAACCCACAGCGATACCCCGAGCGACTCTCAGGGCTTGCCGCGCCTGCTGGACGGCATCGCCCTCTCCCCCGATGGCAGCGAAGCCTGGCTGCCCCACGTGCTCTGGAGTTTCGACCACCCCTTCCAGTTTCAGAGCACCGTCTTCCCGGCCGTCTCCATCATCGATCTCGATGAAGAGAAGGAGCGGGTCGATGAAAGAAAACAGCTCTTCTTGCAGATCAACCTGCCCAGCGTCGGCAACCGCAGCCAGATCGTCTCCAACCCGTTCGCGGCGCGCTTCGCCGCCGATGGCAAGCGGGTCTACCTGACCCTGGCGGGTTCCGAAGACTTGCTGGTGTTCGACCTGTCGCGCAGCGGCAAGCAGAACAGCAACCGCCACCGCCGCAAGAAGTTTCAGGGGGGCGCCAAGGCGACCCAGCTCTTGCGTCACCTGCCGGGCCAGAATCCGCGCGATCTGCTGATCGATGGCGACCACATCCTGGTCCACAACGTCATGGGGCAGGATCTCACCCGCCTCAATAGCGGCGGCAGCGGCCCGTTTGCCCGGGTCACCGTGGATGTGCCCCACTTCGCCAAGCTGGTAGAGACCGATCCCCGCCCCAAAGCCCTCAAGCGCGGTGAGCGGTTGTTCAACCTGGGTAATACTGCCGCCAACAGCCGCTTCCCCATGGCGGGGGACAACTGGATGAGCTGCAACTCCTGCCATCTGGACGGGTTCAACTTCACCAACCGCTATCTGATGGCGGCCCATCGCCAGCAGAGCGGTGACAACGCCATCAACGGCCACGCCAACCTCGCCAACATGGTGGCGGGGGACTTTATCGGCGAATACCTGCGCATGACCCAGCAGACCCAGGGCGGCATGGGTCATGACACCCGCGATGGGGCCGATGCGGTTGACCCCGCGAGGCCCCAGCCCGAGGTGCAGGCGATGATGGAGGATCTGCACGCTTTCGTGACCAGTGACGGCAACCTCCCCTATCTGGCCAACTGGCTGCGGCTCGATGCCCCGCGCAGGGATCCTGCCAAGGCGCCGACCACCCACCCGAAAGAGTGGCTCAACTCCGCCTCCTGCCAGAACTGCCACCAACAGGCGTTCAAGGACTGGAGCGAGAGCAACCACCGGCTGATGGGCAACTCCCACCCCTACTACAAGGTGGTGCAGGCGCTGGCCCGCGAAACCGAGGGCGAAGCCTTCGGCCAGTGGTGCCAGGGCTGTCACATGCCCCAGCAGGTGATGAACGGCCAGACTGATCTGCCCAAGGGCTCCCACATGTTCGAGCAGGGCGGAGCCTCGCTCATTGCCGCACACAAAGCAGGCGAGCCCGTGGTAGAGGAAGGCACCAGCTGCGTGCTCTGCCATCGCATCACCAAGCTCGAGGATGCAGGCGGCAACAGCGCCTTTACGGTCAATTTGAAAGACCGCGAGAGCTATGTGTTCGAGGATGCCGCCGGTGGCAGCCTCCAGCACTGGCTGGCAGAGCGGCAGATCAACGCCCGCCCCGCCATGCACAAGGCCTCCTACCAGAAGGATTTCTACCGGGACGCGGCCCTGTGCAAGTCCTGCCACAACGAGTTTGCCCCGGGCACCGGCGCCAATATCGTCAACACCTGGGACGAGTGGGAAAGCTCCAGCTTCGCCAAAGCCGAAGATCCCGCCAAACGGCGCACCTGCATCGACTGCCATATGAACCCCGAGCCGGGCAATGGCGGCGCGCCGGTGGCGGGCCAGTCCACCGAAAACGGCACCGTGAAAGAGCGGCTCTATCGCCACAACTTTACCGGTGCCCAGCACCAGCTGGTGGGGCTGCGCAATCCCGCGCTCGAGCAGGAGAGCCTGGCGCTCTTGCGCTCAAGCGCCACCCTCTCGGCCCGCATTGAAAACCAGAGTGGCCAACCCGCGCTGGTGGTGAGAGTCGCCAATACCGGCGCCGGCCACGCCCTGCCCACCGGGGTCGCCGATTTCCGTGAACTCTGGCTGGAGCTGACCGTTACCGACGCCAGCGGCAAGTTGGTGCTTGAAAGCGGCCAGCCGGTGAACGGCGCCGTCCCTGAGGATGCGCGGCTATTTAGAAAAGTGTTCGGCGATGCCGAGGGCAAGCCGGTGGGGCTCAAGTTCTGGCGCTACGCCAAGCTCCTTGAAGACACCCGCATCCCGGCCGATGGCTGGCGCGATGAAGCCTGGCCGCTGCCGGCGGATGCCCAGGGCCCCTTCAAGGCCGATATCAGACTCAATTTCCGCACCTACCCCAAGTGGGTCAATGATGCGGTGCGCGCCGCCGAGCCGAACTTGCCGGAGCCACCCATAGTGCAACTCAATCGGCTGCAACTGACCCTGCAGCCCCTCCCCCTCACGCCCGATACGGAGCCTCAATCCTGATGTTCGCAAGTTTTCTCATTACCCTGCGCGAGGGGCTGGAAGCCTTCCTGCTGGTCGGCATCTGCCTCTCCTACCTCGCCAAGCTGGGGGCGAGCCGCTACAACAAGTTCATCTATCTGGGGGTGGGGCTGGGTCTTATCGCCTCCCTCGTCGTCGCCTTCCTGTTCCAGGTGGTGGTGAGCCAGTTCGAGAGCGAGCGCTACAACCATTTGTTGATGGCGGGGATCCTGATGTTCGCCACCCTGGTGCTCACCTATATGGCTATCTGGATGCAAAAACAGGCCAAATCCCAGGTGGGGGCCATGACGGCGCGCATCGATGCCGCCATCGACGGTGGCAACCTGTTTGGTCTGGTGCTGCTCGCCTTCCTGGCGGTGATGCGCGAAGGCTTTGAAACCGTGCTCTTCTTCTCGGCCCTGGTCTACTCCGGGCAAGGGGTGGATCTGCACGAGGGGCTGATGGGCGCGCTGGCGGGGCTGCTGGTCTCTGTGGTGCTGGTGTGGGGGCTGCTGCGCTCCACCCGCAAGGTGGCGCTGGCCCCCTTCTTCCGCTGGACTGGGCTGCTTATCATCATCATCGCCGCAGGTCTGCTCTCGTCCGCCGTCAACATGTTGCAGGCAGCGGACGTCATCACTTTCTGGACCACTCCGGTCTTCAACATCAGCCACATCCTCGACGATCAGGGGGTATTCGGCACCTTCCTGCGCGCCCTGTTTGGCTACAACGCCTCACCGGCCGGCCTGCAGTTGCTGACCTGGGCCTGCTACCTCATCATCTTTGTCACCCTCTGGCATCGCAGCTATCGCCCCCAGGGGAGCGCCGCCCCGACCAGGGGCTGAGCCCGGGGATCACACTCTGTTCGGGAGCCGCGCACAGGCGCGCTCCCCCAGCTATCACGCCGTTTCGGAACACTCATGAACGACAACAACAAGAAGCACATTGCGGTGCTGGGCGCCGGCCCCGCCGGCCTGATGGCCGCCTGGCGCCTGCGCCAGGCCGGTTTTGCGGTCACCCTGTTCGAGCAGGAGCCGGTCGTGGGCGGCATGTGCGCCACCCAGACCTTCAAGGGGCGCGACGGCGAGTATCGCTTCGACTACGGCGGCCACCGCTTCATCACCAAGAACCCCGAGCTGCTCGCCTTTATCGACGAGCTGATGGGGGACGACCTGCTCCACGCCGAGCGAAAGAGCGTCATCCGCTTTGGCGGGCGTACCTATGACTACCCCTTGAACCTGCCCAACCTGCTCAAGACGGCGCCGCTGGCCCTGATGGCCGGGGCGGTGAAGGATCTGCTGCTGTTGCCCTTTGCCAGGAAACCCACCGATTTTGCCAAGGCGAGTTTTGCCGAGTGGATCCAGAGCCACTTCGGTCGCACCCTCTACCGCCAGTTCTTCGAGGGCTACACCGGCAAGTTGTGGGGCATCAACCCGGACAAGCTCTCCGCCGACTGGGCTGGCCAGCGCATCAGCCTGATCGATCTCAAAGACGTGGCGCGCCGCCTGCTGCCAAGGCGCAACGGCAGCATGTCGGTGCGCACCTATGCCCGCAAATATCGTTATCCAAAGTATGGCTTTGGCCAGATCTTCACCACCCTGGGGGAGCGGCTGGTGACAGAGGGCGTCACACTCAAGACCGGCGCCACCATCACCCGTCTCGAGCAGGCCGATGGCCGCATTGAACGGGTGTATTGGAAACAAGATGACGTGGAGCAGAGCGAGCGCTTTGATCAGGTGATCTCCACCCTGCCGCTGCCGCTCACCTGCCAGCACCTGGGCTTGCCGTGCGATCTCCACTACCGGTCGCTTCGCTTCGTCAATATGCCCCTCAAACAGGAGAACCTGTCGGACAACACCTGGCAGTACCTCTCCGACCCCCATATTCTGGCGACCCGTCTGCAGGAGCCGCGCCGCCGCAGCCCCTTTATGGCGCCTCGGGGGCAAACATCCGTGATGCTGGAGATCCCCTGCAATCCGGGGGATGCCACCTGGCAGGCACCGCTCTCTGATCTGCGCGGTCGGGTTACCGCTGATCTGGCGAGCCTCGGCGTTGATACCCAGAAGCTTGGCGATGAGACCTTCGAAGCCCGCAGCGAGTACGCCTACCCACTGATGGATCTCGGCTATCAGGCCCGCCGCAACGAAGCCATCAAGGCGCTGATGCCGATCACCAACCTCATCATGACCGGCCGTCAGGGGACATTCCGCTACATCTTCACCGACACCGCCATGGAGATGGGGATGATGGCCGCCGACATGGTGATCGACGGGGTGGACAGACGTCACGCCATCTTCAATCATCGCAACGAAAATACCGTCATTGAAACCCAGAGCGTGGCGTGAACACGATGATTGGTGTTCAACAGGCAGACAGACGCCGCAACACCTTCAATCATCGCAACGAAAATACCGTGATCGAGACCCAGAGCGTGGCCTGAGTGCCGCGCCATGGGCATAACCTCTTGGCAAATGTAAGGAGAACAGGATGACTATCCGCCCGGGTTTACTTGCCCTCACCCTGCTGCTGACCCTGAGCGGTCAGGCGCAGGCTTACTCCTACGCCGCCGCCGGCAAGGAGCCGCTGATCGATGCCCGCGAGGCACTGCTGGGCGCCGCCACTGATGGCAAGGATGCCAGTGCCACCTTGAGCGAGATTGCCGAGGAGCTGACCTATCTGGAAGAGCACCACCAGGTGGAGCTGCAAGCGCCACTGGCCGCCGCCATCAAGGCCAAAGACGCCGCCGCTACCGCCGCCCTGCTCAATCGCGCCTACAAGGCGGAGATCGAGCGCCGCCTCGAAGGGGCCAGCCAGAATCTTGGCGACTACCAGACCGCCAAGGTGCTGGTGGTCAAGAGCAAGCGCTTCCTCGATTTGATCCTCCCCTCCCTCAGTGAAGGGGAGCGCAAGGCCGCCGAACAGGCGCTGGCCAAGGTGCTGGACGCCATCGGCAACCCGGGAGTGTTCGGGGTGGGCGCCAAGCCCGCCGATGCCACTGCCTTCACCGAGGCCGAAAAAGCGCTGATGGCAGTGCTGGCACCGCTTTGATGGCTACCCGCCAATCATTGCGCCATCTCACTGTGACTAGAGGTGGGTTTCGCTGCGCTCTACCCACCCTACGCACGGCCTACCGATAAATGCACCCGGACGCCGGTTTGCCCCCTTCTCCCCTTGCGGGAGAAGGGCTGGGGATGAGGGGTAAGGTAATGGCCCGGCGTTGGCCTTCCCCCTGCTCCACCACCATTTGGCTGCTCATTCTGCTGCAACTGGCCTGGCTTGGCTGGCTGCTGACCTTCCCCGTGGCGCTTGATTCCGACGATGCCCTGAACTTCGCCCACGGGGTGGTGCGCTTCAGCGTGCTGGAGTTCTCTCCCCACTTTCCAGGCTACCCCGCCTTTATCTGGCTGGCGCGGCTGATCAATCTGGCGGTGGACGAACCGGCCCGGGCGGTGCTGTGGACAAGCCTCTTGGGGAGCTGTTTGCTGGCGCCGCTCGCCGCCTACCTCGCGGTCAGATTGTGGCAGCGGCCAAGCCTGCTGGCGCCGGTCTGGCTGCTGGTATTGGCCCTGCCGCTCACCCCGACCCTAGCGCTCTCCGGACTCTCGGACGGGCCGGCGCTGGCCGCCTGGCTGGGCGCGCTGCTGGCCTTGCTGCATCGCAAAGCGGCCCTGGCAGGTCTCTTGCTCGGCCTTATGCTGGCGCTGCGTCCCTCCTACTTCGTGTTGGCCCTGCTGCCCCTTTGGCTGGGGATGGCACAGCAGGGCGCGCGCGTCAGATTTGTGCTCCCCATCGCGCTGGTGGGGCTAGCCTGCCTGCTGTTTGTCTGGCAGGCCGATGGCCGGGCCTATTTCAGCGAGGGGCGCCGCTTTACCGACGGCCACTTTACCCTCTGGGGCAACACGGCGGCGGCCCACGGGGATCGACTGCTGAGCTGGGCCAATACCTTCAACGATCAGCTCACCCCGCTCTGGCCACTGTTGATGGGGGCCTTGCTGGTACTGCCACTCTGGAAGCGGTCAAAGGATCACAATCCAACCCCCTCCGTGCTCTGGCCTCTCTACTGGCTCGTTCTGCTGCTGTGGACCCTGTTTGGCCAGAATCCGGACAATCCCCGCCATCTTGCGCCCATCACCCTGCTCGGCCTCGTGCTGCTGGCAGGCTGGCTGCCACGCCGAGGAGTTGGGCTGGTCGCGTTGGCCGGATTGCTGCTGCTCGCGGTGACCCTCACCCCAGCCCGTCCATCCGCCATGGTGCAGGCGGCCAGGGTCGCCGAAAAAAACTGCCCGGCGCTGGTGACCCAGTGGGGAGTGAGGCTGCTTAGGGAAACCACAACCCTGCCTGTCACCGACGGCTGGTACCGGGGGGATGCCGCCCTTGCGCTCACCCAGGGGGCCTGCCGCCTCAGCCGCCGCCCCCTGGGGGCAGAGGCGCTACCAGGCCCTTATGACACCCTCTGGTTTGCCCCCCGCTTTCACGCCGAACCCGGCCTCTGGCTCGCCCTGCCCCGCTGAACCGGGCACTGGCGAGGGTATCGCACGACTCGTCTACACTCACAGCCGGGTCTGTCAGGAACCAGTGCAATGGAAAGAAACACGAGCGGAACCGGGGAGGGGATACGGGTCGCGCTGGCCCTGTTGCTGGCCTGCGCCCTGCTGATGCTGCCGCTCTGGTGGCAGGGGGGCAGCCAGGGACACGATCTGTTTCATCACCTGCTCTCCGGCCACTACTTTGCCCGCCAGCTCTGGCAGGGGGAACTCTATCCCCGCTGGCTGATGGCCATGAACGGCGGCTTCGGCAGCCCCACCTTCTTCTTCTATCCCCCGCTCCCCTACTACGTCAGCGCCCTCTTTGCCGGGCCCGGTGCCCACCCCCAGCAAGCCATCTACCCTTTGCTTGGCAGCGCCACCCTGGCCCTGCTGCTCTCCGGGGTGTTTGCCTATCTGTGGCTGCGTGCCACCACGCCCCCTGGCCGGGCCCTGGCCGCCAGCCTGCTCTATCTGGCGCTGCCCTATCATGTCGCCATGGATCTCTATGCCCGCTTCGCCCTGGCGGAGTTCTGGGCCTTCGCCTGGGCTCCCCTTATCCTGCTGGGGCAGGATCTCGCCCACCGCGGACGACCTCAGGGGTTGCCCCTGCTGATCCTGGGGCTGGCGCTGCTGGCCTTCTCCCACCTCCCCAGCCTCTTGCTCATGATGGGGCTGGTCACCTTGCGCGCCTTCTGGTTCGCCAGACGCACCCGCACTCTGACACCCTGCTGGCAAGCCCTCGGCGCCCAGGGGATGGGGCTTTGCATGGCAGCCGCCCTGCTGCTGCCCGCCCTGGCGGATCAGGGGGCCATCTCCATGGAGCTGATGCGCGGCGGCATGTTCGACTACAGGCGCAACTTTCTCGACCGCCTGCCCAGCGCCTGGGAGGACTGGCGTTTTCGCGGTCACCTGGCGTGGCAGAGCATGCTGACCCTGGTCCTGCTGCTCATCGCCTGGGCCGCCGCCCGGGAGCCGCGCCACCCCGAGCTGCTGTGCTGGGGGGCGATCGGCGTCGTCGCCTTCCTGATGATGCTGCCCCCGAGCCAGCCTCTCTGGAGCCTGCTTCCCCCCTTGCAGCGGGTGCAGTTTCCCTGGCGGCTCAACCTGGTGCTCGCCCTTGCCACGGTCGCCGTGGTGGCGCTCGGCGCCCAGCCCCATCGTCTCTGGCAGGGGCTCTGGTGGGGAGTATTTCTGCTGACCCTCCTCTCCACCCTGGCCTATGTGCGTCACGCCCCCCTCACCCAGGCCCCCGAACGGGAAGCCATGGCATTCGAGTTCGACAGCAAGCGCAGTGCCCGGGAATACAGGCCAAGGCAGGTGCCGGGGGGCATGTTCGCCCCGACTCTGCTCGCCTGGAAGGAGGAATTCCAGCCGCCCGTCAGCGCCGAACCCCCAGGCGCAAGCTGGAGCCTGACCCGCTGGCAACCCCGCGCCCTGGCGCTGGAGGTCAAGGCCCGGGTGCCGACCCGGCTGGTCCTGCACCAATACCATTACCCCGGCTGGGAGGCCCGCCTCGACGGGCACCTGGCGCTGACGGTGAGCGCCAATCGCCAGGGGTTGATGCAACTCTGGGTTCCGGCGGGCCACCACAGCCTCACCCTGACCCTGGCGGCACGCTGGCCGGAGCGCACCGGCAATGCCCTCTCCCTGCTCGGATGGCTTGCCTGGCTCTGGCTGCTCTGGCGCCACACCCGACAAAAGGGTATCGGGCAGGATGCACCTGATCGCGCCCGCCAAAACTGATAGACTCAACACCTGCCTCTTAACCCGGCCCAGCCCACGACTCGGATACCCTATGCCCCAAGCCAGCTCCCTCTCCCCCCGTTTCCTCTTCATCCTGCTCGGTGCCCTGGCGGGCCTGACTCCGCTCGCGGTGGACATGTATCTGCCCGCCATTCCCGCCATCGCCCGGGATCTGGCTACCAGCATCGACGGCGCCCAGCTCACCATCAGCGCCTTCCTGGGGGGCTTTGCCATCGGCCAGCTCTTTTACGGGCCGCTCGCCGACAGCTTCGGCAGAAAGCCGGTGATCCTGGCGGGCCTGACGATGTTTGCCGTGGCCTCCGTGGGCTGCGCCATGGCGGACTCCCTGCCTGAGCTCCTCGCCTGGCGCATGTTGCAGGCCGCAGGGGGCGCCGCGGGTTCCGTGGTGGTCAACGCCCTGCTGCGCGACCTGTTCGAGAAGGATGCGTTTTCCCGCGCCATGTCCTTCGTCATCCTGGTGATGACCCTCGCCCCCCTGGTGGCCCCCGTGGTGGGGGGGTATATCAGCGCTCACAGCGACTGGCGGGTGATCTTCTGGCTGCTGGTGGCCATCAGCCTGCTCATCTGCCTGGTGATGCAGTGGAAGATTGAGGAGACCCTCAAACCCGAGCACAAGCAGCCCCTCAAGCTCGGGCAGGTGCTTCGCAACTACTGGGGAGTGCTCTCCCACCGTGGTGCCATGGGCTATGTGCTGTGCGGCGCCCTGTCGAGCTCAGGCATGTTCGCCTTCCTGAGCGCCTCCCCCTATGTCTACATCGAGTATTTCAAGGTGCCGACCGAGCACTACGGCTGGCTTTTTGGCCTCAATATCCTGCTGATGATGGTGGTCACCTTCGCCAACAGCCGGCTGGTGAAAGGGGTGGGTGCCGAGCGCATGCTGCGATACGGCCTGACCGTGCTGCCGCTCGCCGGGGCCCTGCTCATCTACAACGCCTGGAGCCAGACTGGCGGCCTGTGGGGCATCGTCATCCCCGTCGTGCTCTTCGTCGGCCACATCAGCCTGGTGGGGGCCAACGCCATGACCGGCCTGATGGGCCACTTCCCCCAGTCCGCAGGCACCGCCTCGGCACTGGCGGGCACCCTGCGCTTTGGCCTTGGGGCCCTGGTTGGGGTGCTGGTCAACCTCAATCCCCCCGAATCGCCGCTCCCCATGGCCATCGCCATCGCCGGTTGCGGCCTGGGGTCGGCCCTCAGTTACTGGCTGCTGAGCGGCAAGCGCGTCCCCTGATGCCCTGCTATGAAAAAGCCCTGTCCATAGACAGGGCTTTTTGCATCGGGGCGCAGGCCTCAGTCATCTGCCTGCAACCCGCTACGAACCAGGATCTCGCTCTCCAGCCCATCCAGGCTTAGCTGGTTCTTCTTGCGCCAGTAGGCCTCAATCCCCTCCCGGCCCTGACGGGTCGACCAGTTGGCAAGATCCTCCCTGTCTCCCTGATAGTCAAACAGAGGCACCGACATGCCGCACGACGTCTGAACCCGTTCAATGTCCAGCAGGAAGATCTGGCGAGCCGCGACGCTTGGGGGGAACAGCGCCAGCAACGACGGCCACTGCGGATCAGTGCGGTGCAGCACCCGTGCCTGGCCATAGGCCCGCAGAATAAGCGGCGCCCCCTCGAAGGCGCAGAACATCACCGTCATGCGCGGCTGTTGCAGCACCTGGGCTGCGGACTCGTTGCCGCTGCCGGTCAGGTTGAGCCAGGCCAGGGTGTGGGCATCGAGGACGCGCAGCGAATCCCCGCCCTTGGGGGAGAGATTGACCGATCCCTTCGCGGCTGCCGTGCCGACGAAGAAGATCTTCTGCCCCTCGATAAAGGTGACATGGCGCGGCAAAAGCGCCTCGAACAGTTGTCCCATCCTGCCTCTCCCTGGTGCCTGGAACCGGGTTGCCTAAAACAGGGCGCTGTTGAGCCACAGGTGCGCCCCTATGCCGACCATATAGCCAAGCAAAATGGCAGGCAACCACTTGAGGTGCCCGACGAAGGTATACATGCCCCTGGCCTGCCCCATCAGGGCCACCCCGGCGGCGGAGCCGACCGAAAGCAGACTGCCCCCCACCCCGGTGGTCAATGTCACCAGCAGCCACTGCCCCGTGCTCATCTGCGGCTCCATGGAGAGCACGGCGAACATCACCGGAATGTTGTCGATCAGGGCGGAAAGCAGGCCGATGGCGACGTTGGCCAGGGTCGGATCGCCACCGTCATAGAGGAAATGGGAGGCAAGCGCCAGATACCCCATAAACCCGAGGCCGCCGACGCACATCACCACCCCGTAGAAGAAGAGCAGGGTGTCCCACTCCGCCTTGGCAATCTTGTTGAACACATCGAACGGCACCACCGAGCCCAGACGCAGCAGCCTGGCCTCGTCCCCGGTGCGCTCATACAGCACCCGTGCCCGGGCCAGGGTGACGGGCTGGGTCTTTCGCAGATAGAAACTGAAAAATTGCAGGTAGCCCAGCCCCATCATCATGCCGAGCACGGGGGGCAGCCCCAGGAAGTGATGGCAGGCGACGGCGGTCACTATGGTGAGCACAAAGAGCAACACGATGACAACGGCGCCGCGCCTTGGCACCACCATCTCGCCCGGCATGGCGGGCACCAGACGGGGCACCATCAGGCTCATCAGGGTAGCCGGCACCAGGAAGTTGAGCAGGGCGGGGATGAAGAGCAGCAAGAACTGCTGGAACGGCACCTTGCCCGCCTGCCACACCATCAGGGTGGTGATGTCGCCAAAGGGGCTGAAGGCGCCGCCCGCATTGGCTGCCACGACGATGTTGATGCAGGCCAGGTTGATGAAGCGGCGCTCCCCGTTGGCCACGTTGAGGACCACTGAGCACATCAGCAGCGCCGTGGTGAGGTTGTCCACCACGGGGGAGATGAAAAAGGCGAGAAAACCGGTGAGCCAGAAGAGCGTGCGCAGGCTGAAGCCCGCCTGCACCAGACGTACCCGCAGCACGGCGAACAGCAGCCTGTCCTCCATGGCGTTCACATAGGTCATGGCCACCAGCAAGAAGAGCATCAGCTCGGCATACTCCAGCAGGTTGTGCCGAAAACCGGCCTGAACCAGCTCGCTGTGCCCCTGCCCCGTATAGACCAGGCCGATGGCTATCCAGATGATGCCGGCGGCCACCAGCACCGGCTTGGATTTTCGCAGCTTCAGGTACTCCTCGGCCATCACCAGGGCGTAAGCCAGGGCGAAGATGGCGAGGGCGAAGAGCCCGACCCCGCTGTGGGTCAGATCGAGGGGGCCGTTGCCCGCAGCGGCGGGGGCACTGAGCAGGGCCGCCCCGGGCACGAGGCGAAGGAGTCCAGACATGGCGGCATCTCCTGGCAGGCGTCTGGCATTGAGGCTAGCAGCGCAAAGGGAAGCCGCCTCTTTGTCATCCTGATGAGCGGCCCGCCGCGGGCTCTCAGGCAAACATGAGCGAGGCCCGTTGCCGGGCCCCGTCATCAGGAGGTCTTCTTGCCAAAACCCGATTGCTTGAGGGTGTAGCCTGCGCTGTTTTGCCAGGCATCCAGCCCGCTTCGGTTGTTGCCCGCCACCAGGCTCGCGGCCAGGCTCGGGCTGTTGAAGAGCTGATCGGCGGTAAAGATGAAGCCCCCTTCGGGGTGGGGAACGAGCACCCCCTTGCCCAGCAGCTCCTGGCGCAGCTCGATCACCGCCTCGCGCAGGGAGGCCGCATCCTCGCCGTTGGCGGTGGAGCCCGCCTGGACCATGAAACCGGGGTTTTGCCGCTTGCCCACCGGATAACCATGGGCCTCTGCCCCCTTGCCGTTGAAGTGGTAGAGCTCGCGCTCCCCCGGCTTGTTGTCGGAGAGGGCCTTTTGCAGGGTCATCAGCTCGTTGTAGATATCGATGGGGACCACGGCAGCCTGCTTGACGCCCTTGCTGTCGACGATAAAACTGACTTGCTTGTGTAACATCCTTGCTCATCCTGTGACCCATGGAAGGCCCTATTCTAACCACCTCAGGCGAGCGGGATCCAGCGAGGATCCCCATCCCTTTTGCAGGCGCGATCACTAACTGGCATAGTGACGGACATTGTGAAAGCCATTGACCATCAAACGGTTATCCCATGCTTAGCCTGCGCAACCTCAGTAAACGCTTCGCCAACGGCGGCGAGACGCTCCCCCTGTTTGAGGGGCTGGATCTCGCCCTCACCCCGGGGGAAACCTGCCTGCTGCTGGGGCAAAGCGGCTGTGGCAAGTCCACCCTGCTCAACCTCATCGCCGGTCTCATCGCCCCGGACGAGGGGGAGATCTGGCTGGAAGAGACCCGCCTCGACACCCTGCCGGCAGACGAGCGGGCCCGCCTGCGTGGCCGCCATTTCGGCATCGTCTATCAGGATTTCAACCTGCTGCCGACCCTGACCGTGGCCGAGAACCTCGCCCTGCCCCTTCAGATAAACAACCTGCCCCAGGACGATGGGCGCCTCGATGCCCTGCTCGCGCGCCTTGGCATGAGCCACAAGCGCCACGCCTGGCCGGAGCAGCTCTCCGGCGGCCAGCGCCAGCGGGTGGCGCTGGCCCGTGCCCTCATTCATCAGCCCCGTTGGCTGCTCGCCGACGAACCCACCGGGAGTCTCGACGAGCACAACGCCGAGCAGGTGATGGCCCTGATGATGGGCGCGGTGCGCGATACCGGCGCCGGTCTCTTGCTGGTGAGCCACAACCCGGGCTATGGCGACCTGGCGGATCGGGTGCTGCGCCTTGAAGGGGGGCAGCTGGTCGAGCTCAAGGGGCGCCGCCATGGCTGACGTCTGCCGGGGGGCCTGCTGATGTTGCCGCTCAAGGCACTGCTGCGCCTTTATCGCTCTCACCCCTGGTTGCTTTTGATGAGCCTGGCCGGGCTCACCCTCGGGGTCACCCTGGTGGTGGCCATCGAGCTCTTGAACCACAGCGCCCGCACCAACTTCGTCGCCGCCCGCAGCCAGCTCGCCGGGGAGGCCAACTACCGCCTGGCCCCCCAGGGTGGCCTGGATGAGCAAGTCTACGTGAGGCTGGTGCGAAGCCAGTCGAACCTTGACGCCATGCCAGAGCTTCACGCCTGGCTCAAGGACGAGCAGGGGCGCAGCTTCCAGTTGCTGGGGATGGATCTCTTCAACCCCGGCCCCCTGCGCCGCCTCTTTGGCGATGCGCCATACAGCCAACCCGATGTCTCGTTGAATCGCGCCGACAGCGTCTGGCTGGCCGCCCCCGAGGCGAGGCGCCTTGACTGGCAACCGGGCCAGTCGCGAACCTTTGTGCTGGGGGATGAGGGGCAACGCCCCCTGACCCTGACCCTGGCGGGCACCTTCGAGCCCGGCGCCGTGCCCATGGAGCGGCTGCTGGTGACCGACATCGGCCTCGCCCAGCCCCTGCTTGGCAAGGAAGGCAGACTGGATCGCATCGTCTTCAAGCTAAGCGACGCAGAGGCCAATACCTTGCAAAGAGCCTTGCAGGCGGCCCTGCAATCCTATGCCCCCCATCAGCCCCTCTGGCTTGAGCCCATCAGCCCGGCCCTCGATGCCAGCCAGCTCGGGGATGCGCTGGCGCTGAACCTCACCGCCCTCTCCCTGCTCGCCATGGCGGTGGGATTGTTTTTGGTGTTCAACGCCCAGCGCTTCGTGCAGAGCGTGCGCCGCCCCCTGCTCGCCCAGCTCATCATCCTCGGGATGCCGCCGCGCCGGGTGCTGCGCTGGCTGACCCTGGAGCTCCTGATCCTCGCCACCCTCGGCACTATGCTCGGGCTGTTGCTCGGCAGCCTGTTGGCCCTCGCCCTGATGGGGCAGCTCACCCAGGCGCTGGCCGATCTCTATGGCCCCAACCCCATCGACCTGCTGCGCCTCTCCCCCGCCAGCCTTGGCAAGGCGCTGGTGATTGGCCTTCTGGGGATGCTTGCCGCCAACCTGCCCGGCTGGTGGCAACTGCTGCGCCAATCCCCCCTTGCGCTGCGAGAGGGCAACAGTCGCCCACCGGCTCACCCCTGGCAACGCCGGGGGCTTGCCATCGCCATTCTGCTGCTGTGCACCCTGTGTCTGTGGCAACCCGCCACTGGCCTTGGCGGCGCCCTCTTCGTGGCCGGGGGCTGGCTGCTCGCCATGGCCCTCCTGCTGCCCGATGCCCTTCGCTCCTTGCTGGGGCGACTGCGTGCACGCGGCCCCCTCACCGCCCGGCTCGGGGTGGCAGAAACCCTCCATCACCTGGATCGCACCGCCATCGCGGTGATGGCGCTACAACTGGCCATCGCCGCGGCCATCGGCATCGGGGTCATGGTGTCGAGCTTTCGCTCGAGCGTGGAGATCTGGCTCGGCCAGCGCCTGGCCGCCGATCTCTACGTCACCGCCCCCAAGGGGGTGGCCGGCAGCAGGGGCGCCCTCGGCGAGCAGACCCTCGACACCATCCTCGCCCAGCCAGATGTGCACGCCGCCTCGCGCCGCTCGGTGCACCCGGCCCGCTGGCAGGGGCAGCCCATCGAGTGGGCGCAGATGGACTTTATCCCCGAGCTCAAAGCCGCCTATCCCCTGCTGGCCGGGCGCTGGCCCGCCGCTCCCGACGAGGTGCTGGCGAGCGAACCGCTGACGGTACGCCTCGGGGTCAGGGTGGGCCAGCGCCTCGAGGTAACCAGCGAGGGGGGGCCGAGGGCTTTCACCGTCACCGGCGTCTATCAGGATTACGGCAGCGACAAGGGGCAGATACTGCACGCCTTCGAAGGGGGCAAGGTGCAATCCCTTGCCCTCTTCAGCCCGGATCCCGAGCGCCTTGGCGACAGGCTCAGGAGCCAGTTTGGCGAGCAGGTGAACCTGTTGCCCGCCCCCGCCATCCACGCCGCGGCGCTGAAGGTGTTCGATCAGACCTTCGTGGTGACCGAACTATTGAAGTTGCTGATCCTGGGGATCGCCTTCGTCGGCATCGGCTCGGCCTTTATGGTGCTGGGGCTGGCCCGGCGCGGCGAGTTGCAGACCCTGCAAAGCCTTGGCCTGAGCCCGCGCCACTGCCGCCAGCTGCTGGTGTGGCAAGGGGCGGGCCTCGGGCTGCTCACCGCGCTCCTGGCACTGCCGGTGGGCTATGGCCTCGCCTGGGTGCTGATTGAGGTGGTCAACCCCCGCGCCTTCGGCTGGCGGCTGGCCTTCGAGGCCGCCCCCTTGCACGCCGTCACGGCGCTCCTGCTCGCCCCCGTCTGTGGCGCGCTCGCCTCCTGGTACGCCGCAAGGAGAGTGGTATGAAATATTGGTTAGCGCACTGGCTCAGCCATGGCTTGACATTCCCATTGACTACATATCTGCCACCGCCCTTGATTCAGCGCAGAGAAGCGCACAGAGCTGCCGCGAACCATCCCCTCTCCCTTCGGGAGAGGGCCAGGGTGAGGGGAATCTTGTCCTCTTTACGGTCCCTGTGGCTTGCAGCCCTCTTGATCCCGCTTATTGCCATAAGCGGCCACGCGCAGGCCAGCGATCTGGGGAGCATCCTGGGTGGCGGTAGCAATCACTTCAAAAAGGCTCTGCCGGGCCAGTCCATCAACCTGCCCACGGATCACGCTGCCCACCCCGACTACCGCTCCGAGTGGTGGTATATCACCGGCAACCTGAAAGACGAGCAAGGGCGCGGCTACGGCATGCAGTGGACCCTGTTTCGCCAAGGCATCGAGCAGGGGATCACCTCGGAGAACCCCTGGCTCACCCCTCAACTCTGGTTGGCCCAGTTCGCCATCACGGATGTGAGCAAAGGCAGCCACCAGCAGGACGAGCGCACCAGCCGCCAGGGGCCGGGGCTCGCCGGTGCCAGCGGCGGTAAGTATTGGCTGAAAGAGTGGGTCTTGGCCTCTCAAGGAGAAGCGCTCTTTCCCGCCACCCTCAAGGTGCAGAGCAAGGCGGGGGATCTTGATGTGAAGGTGAGCGCCGCCAAGCCCGCAGTACTACAAGGCAAAGCGGGTTACAGCGAGAAGAGCCCGGGCAACGCCTCCTTCTACTACTCCTACCCGCGCCTGACCATCAGCGGCACTTTGACCCTGGATGGGGAGACCCGCCACGTCAGCGGTGAGGGGTGGTTTGATCACGAGTGGAGCAGCTCGGTATTGGCCGAGTGGCAATCGGGCTGGG
Organism: Aeromonas caviae; assembly: GCF_000819785.1. Taxonomy (GTDB): domain Bacteria; phylum Pseudomonadota; class Gammaproteobacteria; order Enterobacterales; family Aeromonadaceae; genus Aeromonas; species Aeromonas caviae. The sequence continues at coordinate 82,210 of NZ_CDBK01000052.1, forward strand.
ACTGGTTTTCGCTGCAGTTTGACGATGGCCGCGAGCTGATGCTGTTTCGCCTGCGCACCAAGGCAGGGCGCACCGAGCCGGAAAACCGCTACGGCATCCTGATCGAACGGGACGGCAGCAGCCGGGTGCTGGATCCTGCGCAGATCCGTCTCACCCCCGGCAAGACCTGGCGCGGCCCCAAGGGGCAAGCCTACCCCATCGAGTGGCAGCTGGAAGCCGCCGAGTTGAACCTGACGATCCGTGCCCGCCAAGCCAATCAGGCCATGACGGGACGCTTCGACTACTGGGAAGGGGCGGTGTCCGTCTCGGGGGATGCAAAAGGTGTTGGCTATCTGGAGATGACGGGGTATTGAACCCAAGGCCTGCCTCATTTCTCGCTGCGTCTCTTTGTGTGTTGCGGGGCGAAGTCTACGCCCCATTACCATCTCTACGGTTTGGTTCTGAGGCAACTTCCCAATAACAGCCAGCACCCAATATCCTGCCCTATCCAATTTCTGATCCCCATCAAAAATACTCACCAACCCACACCCAAAGTAAAACATTTTGCTCAACATATGCTGCTGTACTTGGTACCCTGTTTATGCGTCCCTCATAGCCCTAAAGGCAGCCAGGGAGCGACTACGGTTCGTACATCCTCAATCAGTTAACCACAGCACAATGGAGGCTATATTCCGTGCGGTAGTCGTGTGATTTAGTGAGTAATGAAATATAACTGGATACCAGTAAACACCATTGCTTTATAGTTAGGCAGGGTTTATAAAATCGAGATTGAGTGTGTTATACGACATGACAATCTCAGTGAGATCCTCCTCTATGTAGAAAGCACCTAGGGATACAAGAATAAAAAATCATTTTGTTTGTCAATCCCTTGTTCATTAACACAGTCAATTCAACATTTGATACCCAAGGAAGAAAATGAAAGGGAAAGTTACTCAATGGAATGATGGCAAGGGCTTTGGTTTTATTACGCCAGAGGATGGTTCAGAAAAAATATTCTTCCATATCTCTGCTGTGAACCCTAATGACAGAAGGCCACAGATTAATGACGAGGTGTTGTTTGAGACTGACACCGATAGTCAGCGACGGGTGAGAGCGACAGAAGTTTACTATGAAGGTTGGACTCTTCGTCCTATCAAACAACCTTCCAAACAAAGCTCTCGTTCTAAGGGAGGGCCAAGTGATAAAAAAATCATACTTGAACCTGTCAGAAAAACACCTCTGGATTATGTTTTTTTAATCTTGGCTATAGTTTTGATAACTTTTACTGGCTTTAAATATTATAAAGAAAAAGACCTTGCGATATCACTTCCTATTGCATTGTTTGCAATGATATTACTTGCTCTCTTCAGTCGTCCCAAAAAACCTTCAAAAAAATTCTTTACCTGTTCTCGTTGTCGCTGCAATGCCCCGTTTGACAATCGCACCATTCGCGCTTGGAATACGGGAACAATGAAACTCTATTGCTCAAATTGCCATACTGAATGGTTGAGTAACCGAGAAACAACAAATAATGATTTCCACTCATCATCAAACCGGGGTAGCGGCTGCCTTGGTGTTCTAGTAATGATGATCGTTATTCCAGTAGGGTTAGTGTCTATCGCATCTTGGCTGAGTTGAACATTACTTAATGGGAACTTGTCGTGAAGCAGTTAATGGCCAGATAAAATCCCGTCTCTTGCACCTACTTCTTTATCTCACCACTTGATCAACCAGATGAGGATACTGTGATAGGGAATACTGTTACCACCTCATTTCGCAGGTGCGGCCGTATTCCATGGCTACAAGCACGGCAATGGGGAACTCAGACGTCATTAATCCCTCATCTTCTGTTTGTGCCAAAAAGTGAAAGTACAGGTGAACACTCCGGCATGGCCTTACAACCCTCTTTCACTCTCTGCCTTGATGGCGCCCAGTATCCGGCGCCGGATCAGGCCGCTGACGGGGCGGATCAGATACCAGTAAGGTGCGAATTTGAGGCGGCAGGCCAGATCCGGGCAGAACACCCTTGTCTGGGTGATCAACCGGGTGGTGCCGTTTGGCTGGCGGCTGGCCGAAAACCCCAGGGCGAGCTTGGCGACGCCTGGCGCCGCAAAGTCCAGATACGCCTGACTGTCCGCCATGGTCACCAGACCAAAGTCCGGCCGCCAGAACCGGCCGACAAGGCCGTAGAGCAGCGTGTTGTCGTCCTGGCTGTCGAGCGGCACGAATCTGTCCAAGCCAAAGGGAGGCGGGCTGGCGCTCTGTTGGCGGCCAAGAAGATGCCCAAGGCGCATCGGCACTTCCCGCAAGCCGATCAGGTGGCGAAAGGCCGGATCCGCTTCCGGTCGATAGTTGGCCGCCGCCTGGATGACGGTGTGCGGGTCGGCGGCAATATCGCGAGCGTGCTCTTCACAGAAGTGATAGGCAGGCAGATAGTGGTTTAGCGGCGTCATCAATCCTTCCTTGCCATCGTTCGTATCAGCATCGGCCCCTTTCATAGCACGTAGCACCAGACAAGTCCCGTTTTTAAGCCACCTTGTTCACCCCATTGAAAACGGCAGGATAGTTATCCTGCCGTTTTTTGTTTCCCTATTTCGCCGCCTGATCCACCAGATAGAGGATGCTGTGATAGGGAATGCCAGCGTGCTGGCTGAGCCCCATTTCACAGGTGCGGCTGTTGCTGAATCCCTGACGGCAATCCCTGGGCACCTGGGCGGGCAGGCTGGCAAGCGCCGCGGCGTTGAGCTCCGGGGTCATCAACCCTTTGTCACCGGCAAAGCCGCAGCACTGGATATGCTCAGGGACTATCACCTCGCGGGCACAGGCGCGGGCCACCGCCAGCATCTTATCCCCCAGCCCCATGCGCCGGCTGCTGCAGGTGATATGGAGCATGACGGTCTCATCGATGGGGGTCAGCTCAAGGTGGGGCAGCAGGTGTTCCAGCACAAAGGCAGAGGGCTCGAACACCCGAAGGCCCTTGCCGAGCGCCCCCGAGAGCAACCGCTGCACGCAGGGGCTGGTGTCGAGCAGCACGGGCCAGCGCCCCTGTTCGCTTGCCTGCCACAGGGCCTCGGCCAGCTCACTGCGCTTGGCTTCCGCTACCTCGCTCATCCCCTTGCTGTCATAGGGCATGCCGCAGCAGAGCCCCTCAACTCTCGCCGGCACGATGACCCGGCAGCCCGCTTTATTGAGCAAGGATTGCACCACATCCGGCAGTGACGGGGCCTCCTCCTGCTGGCCGAACACCCGGCTGGCACACGACGGCAGATAGACCACAGTGCGCTCGCTGGATCCGCCATGGCTCCCCTCCCCTTGCGGCCACCGGTAGCGGCTCGGCCCCGGCAGGGTCGGCAGCCAGGCGGGCGTGCGCTGGCCGCTCAGATGGCGAACCCCGTTCACCAATCCTGCCAGCGCCTTGTCTCCCAGCAGCTTGCCGGCAATGGCTTTGAGGCCGAGGGCCCCACGGGCCGTGCGGGTAACGCCGGCGAAATGATCGGCGCTCCAGCGGGCGATGGGCACGAAGCGCTGGTACTTGTCAGTGCGCAGCTTCTTGATCAGGCTGCCAGTGTTGATGCCCACCGGGCAGCGATCGGCGCACAACCCGGTCGCGGCGCAGGTGTCGATGCCCTGATAGTCAAACAGCCGGGCCAGCTGGTTGGAGGGCTCATCGGCACGATTGCGGCGGGCCAGTTCGCGATAGAGCACGATGCGCTGGCGCGGCGAGAGCGACAGGGTGCGCGAGGGGCAGACCGCCTCGCAGAAGCCGCACTCGATGCACGGATCCACGATGGCATCGCTCGCCGGCATGGGCTTGAGGTGGGCCAGGTGGGCCTTGGGGTCGTCGTTGATGATGACGCCGGGATTGAGCAGGCCGTCGGGGTCCAGCAGCGCCTTGATGCGCCGCATCAGCGCCATCCCCTCCGGCCCCCATTCCAGCTCCACATAGGGGGCCATGTTGCGGCCGGTGCCATGCTCGGCCTTGAGGGACCCGCCAAAGCGCACGGCGACCAGCTCCGCCACCGCATCCATAAAGGCGCCGTAGCGGGCCACCTGGGCCGGATCGTCGAACCCCTGGGTAAAGACGAAGTGCAGGTTCCCCTCCAGCGCGTGGCCGAAGATGATGGCTTCACCGTATTCGAAGCGATCGAACAGGGCTTGCAGCCCCGCCACCCCTTCCGCCAGACGTTCGATGGGAAAGGCGACATCCTCGATGATGACGGTGGTGCCTGTGGTGCGCACCGCCCCCACCGCCGGGAAGAGCCCCTTGCGAATGGCCCAGAGGCCGGCGCTGTCGACGGTAAAAGGCACCGAGGCGACCTGAGCGAACTCGGCCGCCATGGCCGTCACCTGCTCGCAGCGATCCACCAACTCCTCTTTCGATTCCCCATGCACCTCCACAAGCAGGGCGCAGGCGGCCAGATCCAGCGTCTTGATAAAGTCCGGCAGGCCGGGTTTGCCCGCCACCGAGCGCAGGGATCGCCCATCCATCAGCTCCACCGCCGCCACCGGCGCACTTTTCAGGCGCGAGGTGGCCAGACACGCCTGCTCTGCGTCCCGGAACACCAGCAGGGCCGAGGCCTTGTGGGGGTATTCGGGCACGGTATCGAGCACCACCTCGGCGATAAAGCCGAGGGTTCCCTCCGAGCCGATCATCAGGTGGGTGAGGATATCGACGGGATCCTCATGGTCGAGCAGGGCATTGATGGCGTAGCCGGTGGTGTTCTTGAGCCGGTACTTGTGGCGGATCTTGGCGGCAAGCTCGGCGTTCGCCAGCACCTCGGCGCGCAGGGCGGCAAGCCCCGTGAGCAGCTCCGGGCGCACAGCCGCCAAGGCGGCGCGGCTCTGGGGATCGCCACTCTCCAGCACGGTGCCATCGGCCAGCAGCAGGGTCATGGCGTGCAGGGTGTGATAGCTGTTATGGGCGGTGCCGCAGCACATGCCGCTCGCGTTGTTGGCGGCGATGCCACCGAGCTTGCAGGCGTTGATGGAGGCGGGATCCGGCCCAATCTTGCGCCCCAGAGGGGCCAGATAGCGGTTGGCATCGGCGCCGATCACCCCGGGTTGCAGGGCGATGCGCGCGCCATTGTCCAGAATGCGGTGGCCGCGCCAGCTGTCGGTCAGGGTGATGAGCACCGAATCGCTCAGGGCCTGGCCCGAGAGGCTGGTACCGGCGGCGCGAAAGGTGCACGGCAGGCCCAATTCGCGGCACACCGACAGCACGAAGCGCACTTCATCCAAAGAGTCGAGGCGCACGATGCGCTCGGGCACCAGGCGGTAGAAGCTGGCGTCCGTGCCGTGGGCCAGCCGAAGATCCGGGTCGCTCACCAGCCGCTCCGGCGCAATGCGCGAGAGCACGGCGGCGTCAAATTCATTCCAGCGCATCAGCAATCCTCCACCAGCACTACCAACAGGCGGCTCGGGCCGTGGGCGCCGTAGGCCAGGGTCTGCTGGATGTCGGCGGTCTTGGAGGGGCCGGAGACCAGCAACAGATTGGTGGGCATGGCCTGCTGCCAGCGCCCGGCCGCCACCAGCCCCGCCAGGTTGTCGGTTATGGTGGAAGCCGCCAGCAGGGCGATATGGCAGGGGGGCACCAGGGACAAGGTGCGCGGCTCACCGTTATCCGGCAGCAATACGAGCGTGCCGGTGTCGGCGATGGCGCCCGCGCAGTGGGTAATACCCGCCTGACAGACGTCGAACAGATCGTCCTTCCAGCTCGCGAACTCGCCTGCGGGGGTCAGCACAGATCGCCCGGCGCAGGCGGCCGCGACCGCCTCCTGCCAGCGGCCGCCCTGGCCACAGGCCAGACTCGTCACACCCTCTTCATCCAGCCAGGCGGTCAGATCCCGGGCCAGGGTTGCCTGTTGGACTGTGAGGATCTCGGCGTGGCTGGCGCTGATCCCGGCAACAAAGCGCTCACGCCGCGCCTGATCATCCTCCCCGCGCCAGGGCTGCCAGCCATGGGGGGCGTGGGCCATGGGGGTGGCGGCGCCGCGCAGGCGGCTTAATATGGCCTCTTTGCTCGACATCTCAGGACTCCTTCTTCTTCTGGCGCAGCAGGGCGTGCAGGCTCTGGGGGGCGGGTTTGGGGGCTTCGCGGCACTGGGTCCAGGGGCCCAGGTGTTTGGGCATCAAGCCCCGCAGGCGACCGGCCACCCCGGTCGCGGCGTGGTAGAGGCGCGGGTGGGTGGCGGCAAAGGCAAAGCCCTGCATGGCGAGGGTTTCGAGCCGGCTCCTGGCCGCCCCTTGCCCCGCCAGCGGTTCGTGGCCGGGCTGGGCGTCGTGCTTGGCCTCCCGACGCAGGCGCTGCAACAGGTCGGGAATGGGGATGCGCACCGGGCACACCTCGCCGCAGGCACCGCACAGGCTCGATGCGGTCACCAGATCGCTCGTGCTCTCCAGCCCCAGCAGGTGGGGGGAGATGATTTTGCCGATGGGGCCCGGGTAGATGGTGCCGTAGGCGTGGCCGCCGATGCGGGTGTAGACCGGGCAGTGGTTCATGCAGGCGCCGCAGCGGATGCACTGCAAGGTCTTGCGCAGCTCTTCGTCCCGGTAAGCCTGGCTGCGGCCGTTGTCGAGCAGCACCAGGTGCACCTCGTCCGGGCCGTCCAGCTCCCCTGCCCGGCGCGGGCCGCTGATGACGTTGAAGTAGGTGGTGATGGCCTGTCCGGTGGCCGAGCGGGTCAGGGCGCTGTAAAGGGGCGGCACGTCGGATAAGCACTCCACCACCTTCTCGATGCCGGTGATGGCCACGTGGACCTTGGGCACAGTGGTGCACATGCGCCCGTTGCCCTCGTTCTCGACGAGGCACAGGCTGCCGGTCTCGGCCACCGCGAAGTTGACGCCGGAGAGCCCCATGCCGGCGCGGCGAAACTCTTCGCGCAGGGCTCGCCGCCCGGTCTGGATCAGGGCGTCCACATCCGTGGTGGGGGTGAAGCCTTCCAGGTTACTTGCGAAGGTGTCGCTCACCTCCTGCTTGTTCTTGTGGATGGCGGGCATGATGATGTGGGACGGGGTGTCGCCGTCGAGCTGGACGATAAACTCCCCCATGTCGCTTTCAAGGCAGCGGATGCCGTGGCGCGCCATCTCGTGGTTGAAGCCCACCTCCTCGCTCACCATGGACTTGCCCTTGACGATGCTGCTCACCCCGTGTTGCTGGGCGATGCGAAGGATGATGGCGTTGGCCTCGTCCGGCGTCTGGGCCCAGTGCACCCGGATGCCGTTGCGCTCGCAGTTGGCTTCGAGCTGCTCCAGCAGGTCCGGCAGACGCGAGAGACAGCGCTGGCGAATTTGCTCCGCCGCATCGCGCACCGCCGCTTCTTCCTGCGGGTCGGCGAAGGCATCCCGGCGCTTGGCGCGCAGGTAATCCATGGCGCCGCGAAAATTCTGGCGCAGCACCGGGTCGGCCAGGGCCGCCTCGGCCTGGGGATGGAAGCGGCGCGGCGAATACTTGGCGTGATCAGACATGGGGCTGGGCCTCTTTGGTATGAGCTAAATCGCTAACAGCGGCGCCGTTATGAGCTATTTCGTCACTGTCGGGGCGGCTGTGGGCGAGCAGGAAGCTCGCCAGGTGGGTGGCAGGCAAGATCCTGCCCTGATAGGCCAGGGATCCCTTGATGTTCAAGAGGCACCCCCAGTCCGCGCTCACCAGGGTGTCGGCGCCGGTGGCCAGCAGGTGGCGGGTCTTGTCCTCCACCATGGCCTGGCTGATGTGGGGGTGGCGCACCGAGAAGGTGCCGCCAAAGCCGCAGCACTCGCTCTCGTAGGCCTGCTCGTGCAAGGTGACGCCACCCAGCTGCCCCAGCAGGCTGCGGGCCGTGGTGTGTACCTGCATCTCGCGCCGGGCCGAGCAGGAGGTGTGCATGACGATGCTCGCCTCCCCCACCCCGTGCCAGCGCACCCGGCAGATCCGGGCCAGAAACTCGGTGAGCTCGAACACCCGATCGCAAAAATCGGCCACCTCGGGGCTCTCGGGAAAGAGGCGGCGGTAGTGGTGATGCATCATGCCCCCGCAGGAGCCCGACAGCACCACCACCGGCCAGGGCTCGGGGAAGAGCGCCATCTGGCTTTGCGCCACCTTGCGCGCCTCCTCCTCGTGACCCGAGGTGTAGGCCGGCTGCCCGCAGCAGGTCTGTTTCTCGACAAAGTGCACCCTTATCCCTTCCCGCTCGATCAGGGCGATGGCATCGAGCCCCGCCACCGGGTCGAACAGGTCCACCAGACAGGTGGCGTAGAGATAGACATCGGCCGGCTTGGCCGGGTAGACCCGCATTACCTTCATCACTTGCTCTCCTTACTTGAGCTGCAGCAGTGCGTCCGAGATGTGGAAGCTGTACATGAGCGCCAGCCCGATAAGGCCGGTGACCAGCAGGTAGTAGAGGGTCGGCAGCGCGGTCTTGCGCAGCGTCGCCCCCTCACGACCGAGCAGCCCCACGGTGGCCGAGGCCGCCACCACGTTGTGAATGGCGATCATGTTGCCGGCCGCCGCACCGACTGCCTGCAGGGCCAGCATGGCGGCGGTGGAGACCCCCAGGGTCTGGGCCACTTCGAACTGGAACTGGCTAAACATCATGTTCGATACCGTGTTGGATCCGGCGATGAAGGCCCCCAGCGCGCCGATGGTGGCGCTGAGGGCCGGGAAGAACTCCCCCACCAGCCCGGCGGCAAAGTTGGCGGTGGTCACCGGCATGCTGGCGAGATCCGCCCCGTTGACCCCGGAGTTGATGAAGATGCGCACCATGGGCACGGTGAAAATCAGCACGAAGCCGGCGCCGATCAGGGTACGGCTGGACTCGCTCACGGCGCGGCCGAGGGGGGCAAGGGCGCGGGCCTGAATGAGAGTGGCGAGCAGGGCGCAGAGCACCAGCAGGCCCCCCGGCAGGTAGAGCGGCTCAATGGAGGCGCTGACCCCCTTCTCCCCCAAAAGGTCCGTGAAGGCGAGGCTCACCGACAGGAGGCTCGCCTTGAACTCCGGGCTCACCCGGCTCGCCACCAGCAGGAGCGCCAGCGCCACATAGGGAAACCAGGCCAGCATGAGCGACATGGGGCGGCCGGCGGCCTCTTTGAGATCGAGCTTCAAGGAGCCCAGCCACTCGGCGGGCCACTCGTTCTCGGGGGAGAAATCCCAGGAGTTCTTGGGCACCAGAAAACCGGCTCGCGCCGCCGTCACCACCAGGGCCAGCCCCACCAGGCCGCCGATGAGGGACGGGAACTCGGGGCCGAGCAGCATGCCGGTGAGGGCATAGGGGACGGTGAAGGCGAGCCCGGCGAAAATCGCAAACGGCAGGATGGAGAGCCCCTCTGTCCAGCTGCGGTTGCGGCCGAAGAAGCGGGTCAGCATCATCACCATCAGCACCGGCATCAGGGTGCCGACGGTGGCGTGAATGAGGGCCACGTTGGTGGTCACCTGTTGCAGGTAGATGTCCCAGCTGCTGCCACCGGCGCTCAGGGTCTGGCCGATGGCCTGGTTATCCAGCCCCTTGTTGATACCCACCAGGATGGGGGTGCCCACCGCGCCGAACGACACCGGGGTGGACTGGATCATCATGCCGAGCAGCACGGCGGCCAGCGCCGGAAAGCCGATGGCCACCAGCAGCGGCGCGGCGATGGCGGCCGGAGTGCCAAAGCCCGAGGCCCCTTCGATAAAGGCGCCGAAGCACCAGGCGATGATGATGGCCTGGATGCGCCTGTCCGGCGAGATGTTGGTGAAACCGCCGCGAATGGCGGTGATGGCACCGGTGTGTTTGAGGGTGTTGAGCATCAGGATGGCGCCGAACACGATCCAGAGCACGGTCACCGTGATCACCAGCCCCTGCAGGGTGGAGGCGATGACCCGGGTCGGGCTCATCTGCCAGCCCCAGAGGGCGATGAACACGGTCAACAGGAAGGCGACGGGCATGGCGCGCTTGGCGGGCCAGTTGAGGCCGACCAGCAGCACGGCGGCCACCAGGATCGGCGAGAAGGCCACCAGGGCCAGCAGGGTGTCTGTCATCATTGCGTCCTTGTCCAGAGGGGTGCAGAGGCGCACCTTGTTGTTGTTTTGTTAAGCGGACGTGACCTTACCCTGTTCCTTTTTCGCGATATATGGAAATAATGAACAACATTCGTTCCAAAAGTTGATCAATATGGCCAGTACCGACGACCTCATCCTCTTCGCCCAGGTGGTGGAGGCAGGCTCCTTCAGCAAGGTGGCTGAACAAAATTCCCTGACAAATTCAGTGGTTAGCAAGCGGATCGGGCGTCTTGAGGAGGAGCTCGGGGTCCAGCTCCTCTATCGCACCACCCGCCGGCTCACCCTGAGCGAGGCGGGCAAGGCGCTCTATCAAGGTGCCAAAAATGTGAAGGCCGCCGCACTGGACGCCTTCGACGCGGTGGCGGGATTTGGTGAAAAGGTGAGCGGCCATGTGCGGATGTCGGTGCCCACCATCTCCGGCGAGCTCTTGCTCGCCGATGCGGTGGCCGATTTTTGCCAGCAGCACCCGGGGCTCACGGTGGAGATGTCCCTGGACAACCGCTTCGTCAACCTGGTGGAAGAGGGGTTCGACCTGGTCATTCGCACCGGCTATCTGGATGACTCGAGCCTGATTGCCCGCCACATTCTCGACTCCCAGTGGGTCATCTGCGCCGCCCCCGCCTATGTGCGCCGCTTCGGGGCGCCGCGGGAGCCATCAGACTTGCTCACCCACAACTGCCTGCGCTACGCCTACCAGAGCACGGGGGCCTCGGAGTGGGCCTTCAAGGGGGAAGAGGGCAACTATCTGGTGTCGGTGTCGGGGAGCTTTTCAACCGACAACGCCGGCGCCCTGCGCAAGGCGGCGCTGGGGGGGCGCGGCATCGTCTATGTGCCACGCTGTCTGGTCTATCACGATCTGATGAACGGCGAGCTGGTGGATCTCTTCCCCGATCAGGTGGGCAAGAAGCTCGGCATCTACGCCGTCTACCCCTTCACCCGCCAGCCGCCGCGCAAGATAAGGCTGCTCATCGAGCACATCCGCCAGCGCTATCTGGAGATTGGCCACTACTTCATCTGAGGCCCTTGTCGGGCCTCAGAGGGCGGATGACGCCGCCTGACGGGAGAGAAACGCCAGGGACTGGCGGTTGAAGTGATCCGGCTGCTCCACGTTGCAGACATGGCCGCACTTTTCGATGATTTCGAGGCGGCTGTAAGGGTCGCGGGCCACCTGCTCACGCACCGGGGCGAGGAACATGTGATCCTCCTCCCCCATCACGTAGAGGGTGGGAATGGGCAGGGCCCGCTCACGAAAGTAGCGCATCAGGGGGTTCACCTCGGTGGCGAGACGGAACCAGCGCTTGAACTCCTTCTGACAGAGCTTGCGAGCCTCGCGCACGAAGAGGTTGCGGGACTCCTGATGGTGCTGGCGCGGCATGATGATGAAGGCGAACAGGCGGTAGAGCCACATGTAGGGCAGGAAGTGCTGGCCGAGGCGGCCAAGCTGCACCAGCACCCGGGAGCGGATGTCGAGACGCAGGATGGCACCGCCGAGCACCATGCTCTTGACCCGCTCGGGGCGAAGCTCCGCCAGGTGGCGGATGAGGATGGTGCCAAGGGAGATGCCGACAAAATGGGCGTGGGGGATGCGCAGGTGATCCAGCAGGCGCAGGATGTCCTCGGTCACGGCCCGAAAGCTGTAGTGCCCCTTTACCACCTGCTGCAGCTGGTTGGACTGGCCGTGACCGCGAAGGTCCAGCAGCAGCACGTTGAAGTGCTCCCGGTAGGCCCGCAACTGCTTGAACCAGATGGAGGAGCTGCCGCCCGCACCGTGCACGAACACCACCCAATCCCGATCGGGACCCAGTTCAAAGGTCTTGTGGTACAACATCTCATGGGCTCCCGGGGTGATGGGGGGTATACTCGGCGCGCATATTAACAGAAGGCTCACCCCGGTGAACATGCTTCCACCATGATCGGACCAGCCTGGAGTCCCCATGACCCTCGTTCAATTGCGTGAATTTTTGCTCAGCCAGCCCGGCGCCACCGAGGACACCCCCTTCGGCCCGGAGATCCTGGTCTACCGCATCGCCGGCAAGATGTTTGCCCTGGTGGACTGGCAGGCGGAGCCGCTCTCCATCAACCTGAAGTGCGAACCCGAGCTCGCCCTGCTGCTGCGGGAGATCCACCCCGAGGTGAAACCGGGCTGGCACATGAACAAGCAGCACTGGAACACGGTGACCCTGAGTGAAGGCCTGTCTGACGATCTCTGGCAGGGCTGGATAGTCCACTCCTATGAGCGGGTGGTGGCGGGTCTGCCCAGGGCGAAGCGGCCCCAGGCTCCCCGCGCGACCATCAGGGAGGGTTGACCCATGCCGTCTCTTTCTTCTCCTCGCATCGTCCCCCTCGAGGAGGCGCACATACCAAGGCTTTTGGATCTGTTCGAGAAGTCGGTACGCCGCCTGGGGCCTGCACACTACAGCCCGGAGCAGGTGGAGCAGTGGGCCAGGGGCGCCCATCACCCGGGGCTTGCCAGCCAGTTGCGCGAGCACCATGGCTGGGTCATCGAGCAAGACGATGTGCCCCTTGGCTTTGCCACCCTGAGCGATGACGGTCATCTCAGCCTGCTCTACGTGAGCGCGGATCATCCGCGCCAGGGGCTCGGCACCCTGCTGCTGGAGCGGGTGCTGGCAGCCGCCAGCCAGATGGGGCTTGGCAGCCTCACCACGGAGGCGAGCGCCTTCAGCCTCGCCCTCTTCCTGCGTCACGGCTTCCTGCTGACCGGATTGGAGACGGTGGAGCGCGGCGGTGTCCAATTTATCCGCCATCGGCTCCACTGCCGCTTGCCATGACGGGTTCAGCCACTAAAATACGCACCATTTCCCCAAGGCAATGAAGAAAGGGCAGCCATCATGGTGGTAGAGAGCGACGGTTACATTGCGCTGATCGAGTATCTGGTAGAGAGTCTGGGTCTGTTCGAGAGCCAGCAACAAGGCGGCGGCGCCCAGACCATCGAGGATCTGGTGAGCAGCCGGGTGGCCGACAACCTGATGGCCATCTGCGAGCAGAACCCCCAGCTCGACCCCAAGGTGCGCTTCCTGATCATGCAGGAGGCCGATGCCGTGGTCGCCGACCTGGAAGAGGTGCTCTCCGCCGTCTGGTTGTCCGCCCCCAGCGAAGCCCAGCAAGCCTTCCTCATCGAGTTCATCGACCTCATCAAGAACCTGTTCGACAGCACCATCAGCTGACCCCACCCCTGCCGTGACGGCAAGGGGACGAGATGCAATGAGGCGAGGAGTGAGGCGGGACGCCCAATGAAAAGGGCCGCCTCATCGGGCAGCCCTGCTTGCTAGCATTGTCAATTCATCGCGCTTGTCAGAGTAATGAATATCGGGGCAAAAAAATGTGTCTGGTCTTGGCAACCATCCGTGGTCGCTACCCTGTTGGTCAGCCAGGGTTCAGTTTAGTTCCCCACCTGACGCATTTTTTTCAATTATTTTTCATCACAATGACACGGGGGCCTGATGGCCCCCGTGGTATGCAATGACGCCTCAGCGATTCAGGCTGGGAGGCAGGCAGACGCCGATGCCCCCCAGGCCGCAATACCCCTCGGGATTCTTCTCCAGATATTGCTGGTGATAATCCTCGGCGTAATAGAAGGGGGCCAGCGGCAGGATGCGGGTGGTGATGGTTCGCCCGTCACCGCTCGCCGTCATGGCCTGCTGGTAGGCGGCCAGGCTCTGCTGGGCAATCGCCTCCTGGGTGTCATCCCCGACGAAGATGACGGAGCGATACTGGGTGCCGATGTCGCCACCCTGGCGCATCCCCTGGGCCGGATCATGGTGTTCCCAGAACAGCTTGACGAGATCCCCATAGCTGATGACCTTGGGATCGAACACCACCTGCACCGTCTCGGCGTGGCCGGTCAGGCCGCTGCACACCTCCTTGTAGGTGGGATTGGGGGTCAGCCCCCCCTGATACCCGGCGGCGGTGGAATAGACCCCGGGCTGCTGCCAGAACAGACGCTCCACACCCCAGAAACAGCCCATGCCGAACCAGGCAAGCTCCATCCCCTCGGGCCAGGGCCCCTGGGTCGGGTGGCCGTTTACTGCGTGCACCTGGCCAATCTCCAGCGCTTCCCGCCGTCCCGGCAGCGCCTCTGCCGGTGAAATAATCTGCTCCATATGCCCTGTCCTTGTATAAAACCCCGCGCAATGCGGCTGACGAAAAGGAACACCGAAGATATCAGGTTATAAGCCCGGATCAACCAGGGAGCGGCCCCCGGGGCGACCCTCCCGCCCTCGCCTGCGT
>NZ_CDBK01000053.1 GCF_000819785.1 Aeromonas caviae
AGCCCAGTAACGACCACCATATTGAAAAGCCCGCAGCGATGCGGGCTTTTTCGTTTCCGTCTCCCATCAGGTCCGCAGTCGATCCAGCTCGCTTGCCAGGGTGGTGGCCGCCTGTTCCAGTGCCTCGCTCAGGCGCTGGCTGGCATTGGCCTCCTGTCCCAGGGTGGTGGCGGCGTCACCGATGCGCATCAGGTTCTGGTTGATGGTGTCGCTCACGGCACTCTGCTGCTCGGCGGCGGTCGCCACCTGGCTGATGTGATCATGGATCTGCTGGATCTGGGTGACCACCTGATTGAGTGCCTCGAAGGCCTGCTCCGTGCCTTCAACCGTGCTCACCGAGCGGGCGATCCCCGTGCTCATCAGCTGCTGGCTGCTGGTGACCTCGGTTTGCAGGCTGCCGATGAGCTGCCCTATCTCGTCGGTGGATGAGCGGGTCTTGTTGGCCAGCGCCCTCACCTCGTCCGCCACGACGGCAAAGCCCCTGCCCATGTCGCCGGCCCGCGCCGCCTCGATGGCTGCGTTGAGGGCCAGCAGGTTGGTCTGTTCGGCAATGGCCCGGATCACATCGAGAATGTGGCTGATATTGGTGCTGCGCTGGGCGACCTGGGCGACCGCCTTGTCGGCCTGATGCATGTCCTCGACCAGGGTATGGATCTCGCTGCGGGCCCTGCTCAATGTCTGCTGGGCCGTGCTGACATGGTGGGTCGCCGCTTCCGACTCCTGCGCCGCCTGTTCCGCATAGCCCGCTACGCTGACTGCCGTGGTGCTCATCTCGTGCATGGCGCTGACCACGCTCTCCAGCTCCAGGCTCTGATCATCCAGGCTGCTGCGCATGGCATCGGCCGTCTGTTTCATGCCCCTGGCCTGCTGATGCACCTGTTGCCCTATCTGCTTGCTGCCCTGCACCATAGCCCTCAGCTTGCCGAGGAAGGCATTGAGATGCCTGCCCAGCTCGATGAGCTCCTGGTGGGTGTCGATACGCATCTGCTGGGTCAGGTCGCCTTCATTGCTGGCGAGGTGGGAGACGTGGCGGCTGATGAGGGAGAGGGGCGCCGTGATGGTCTGGATGAACCAGACAAGCAGGCCCAGAGCCACCAGGGTGATGACAACGATGGCAACCAGCTGCTGCTGCTGGGTAGCCTGCAACAGGCTGCCGAGCTGCTGGCTGATGGTGTTGGCCTGGCTGAGGGCGAGGGCCTTGGGCACCTTGATCATCAGCCACCACTGGTTGTCGGCAGCCTCGATCCGTATGGGCTGCTGCAGGATGAAATCGCTGTCGGTATCGGCGGGGCGTCCATTCGGGGCAACCAGTCCGGCCTCTGTCAGGGGGCGCCCCAGTTTGTCCGAATGGCGGTTGCTGCCGACGATGAAGCCCGTCTTGCTGACCAGGGTGACCTCGGCCTGGTTGTCATAGAGGCTCTTGCCAAGGTGCTCGGCCAGTTGCTGAAAGATGGGCAGGTTCATGTCGACCCCGGTGATCCCGGCAAACTTGCCATCCTTGAGGACGGGCACCGTCAGGCTGGTCATCAGCATCTTCTGGCCAGGGCTTATCTCGTAGAGGTAGGGTTCCATCAGGCAGGGGCGACGAGTCTCGCGACCGCAGAGATACCACTCGCTGTTGCGAATGCCGAATTCATTGCGCGAGGTGTCGAACTTGGCGTCACTGGTGGCGGCATCTATGGTCTGCTGCGCGATGTTTCCGTTCTGTTCCCGGGTGAAGTAGACCTCGAGACTGCCCTTGCCGGCAACCGAATGGCTGGCGCCCGTCTGCCAGTCGGCGTCCTGTCCGTCGTAACCGTTGGGTTCGAACTGGGCGTAGATGGAACTGATCCCGTTTGCCTGGCGCAGGCGGCTGCCAAGCAGCAGCTCCACTTGCGGGCGACTCAGCCGCTGGTCCGGCTGGGCCATGCTTCCTTCAAGCTGCGCCGCCATGCCGAGCGGTATCTGATAGGCCTGCTGCAACTGGTCTTCGATCTGCACTGCATACCGCTCTGCCTGGAATTGCAGGGAACGGGAAACCTCCTGCTCCAGGGCGCCACGGGTCTGCGCCATGATGTCATCGCGCAGGCCGTTCAGCGAGGAGGACTGTATCCATGTCATGGCGACGCCACTGGCGAGAAAAAGTCCCAGCGTGAGCAACAACAACTTGGTCTTGAGCGAACGTTGTTTCATTCGACAACTCCTTTTGGCAAGAATGACAACGATATGGTCGGAGCGGGTCCTGACAGTTGTACTGTACTGGATTTGTTGATGGGTTTGTGCACGGCTTCTGGTTATAATTTTGGCCTTCCCGAGCGTTGATGGAACAGTCGCAATGAGCAATGCACTGAGCAGTATTCCGCCGGTAGTCGAGATGGACTACCCCTTCCCGGCCAAACCACAGCCCCTGACTCCCGAGCAGAAGGCGACCCTGATCGCCGAGATCAAGGTGCTGCTGCAGGCGCGCCAGGCCGTGCTGGTTGCCCATTACTACACGGATCCCGAGATCCAGGCCCTGGCAGAAGCCACCGGTGGCTTCGTGGGTGACTCCCTCGAGATGGCCCGCTTCGGGCGCGACCATGCGGCCCAGACCCTGATCGTGGCCGGTGTGCGCTTCATGGGAGAGACCTCCAAGATCCTGAGCCCCCACAAGCGGGTGCTGATGCCGACGCTGGAGGCCGAGTGCTCCCTCGATCTGGGTTGCCCCATCGACCAGTTCTCCGCCTTCTGCGATGCCCACCCCGACCACATCGTGGTGGTCTATGCCAATACCTCGGCAGCGGTGAAAGCACGGGCCGACTGGGTGGTCACCTCCAGTATTGCGCTGGAGATCGTCGAACATCTGGACAGTCAGGGTCACAAGATCATCTGGGGCCCGGATAGACACCTCGGCGCCTACATCGAGAAGAAGACGGGGGCCGAGATGCTGCGCTGGCAGGGGCACTGCATCGTGCACGACGAGTTCAAGGCCAAGGCGCTGCGCGAGCTCAAGGCCCAGAACCCGGATGCCGCCGTGCTGGTGCACCCGGAGTCTCCGGCCTCCGTCATCGAGCTGGCGGATGCGGTGGGGTCCACCAGCCAGCTCATCAAGGCCGCCAAAGAGCTGCCCCAGCAGAAACTGATCGTGGCGACCGATCGCGGCATCTTCTACAAGATGCAGCAGGCCTGCCCGGAGAAAGAGATGGTGGAGGCGCCCACCGGCGGCGATGGTGCCACCTGCCGCAGCTGCGCCCACTGCCCCTGGATGGCGATGAACGGCCTAGTGGCCATCAAGGAAGCCCTGACCGACGGTGCCGAGCGTCACGAGATCCATGTGGATGAGGCACTGCGTCTCAAAGCGCTTGTCCCGCTCGACCGCATGCTGGATTTCGCCGCCGAGCTCAAGCTCAAGACCCAGGGCAACGTCTGACTGACTCTGATGGCAAGATGCAAAGAGGGCTCCCGCGGGAGCCCTCTTTATTTATCCGTCATCTGTATCGTCAGATGATGACGGTGGAGAAGCTGTGCTCCTCGTCGGGCGCGACGGTGATCCCGTCCTCGGCGGTGATGGCCGCCTCGACACAGAGCATGGTGCGATAACCGTCGTCACTCATGTCGGCCATGGCGCTGGCCCCTTCCTGCCAGGGGGTCCAGACCACCACGCTGTCGTGGTTGCCGCTGACCACCCGGGTGGTGCGCTCACCATCCTGCACGCTGACCATGGCATCGGGCTGGCGGTAGATGCGATCCATGGCTGCGGTGACGGTCAGCGCTCCCTGTTGCAGTTCGTTTCGGCCGGTCAGCTTGTCCAGATAGGGTTCGCCGAGGCCGGTCACGGTTACCGCTTCCGGCGCACTGATCTGCAGGTAGGTGTGCAGGGCGGCATTGTAGGTGAGCGCTGACTTGCCGGTGTTGCGGGTGGTCAGCACCAGGGAAAGCTCTTTGCCGACCAGTACGTCCAGCTCCAGCTCGAAGGCATGGGGCCAGAGTGTCCTGCTGGCATCGTTGTCACGCAGGGAGAGGTGGACGAGTGTGCCATCCCCGTGATCGGAGACCCCATCCAGCGTCCACAGGCAGTTGCGTGCGAAGCCATGAGCCGGCTTGCCGCTGCCAACGCGAGCGGGGGAGGGGCCGAACCAGGGCCAGCAGAGGGGAATGCCGCCGCGAATGGGCTTGCTGCCATCCAGTATCGCCTTGTCGCTGAGCCAGAGAGAGGCCGGCTCACCATGGCGTTGGTAACGCAGCACATGGGCGCCAAACAGGCTTATCTCGGCCCTGGCGTGCTCATTGTCTATGGTCAGCAGGGGCAGGCCATCCTGGCTCAGGGTGCAGTGGGCAGTCAGCGTACGTGTCGGTGTCATAAAGGCTCCAGTGCTCGGGGACATTCAGAAAGGGTCCGTGATTCAGAATACAAAAAGGCGGCCATTGGCCGCCTTTTTTCAAGCTACGCGATTGCGCATCCCAAATTACTTGGAGATGTGAGCGATCAGGTCCAAAACCTTGCTGGAGTAGCCCATTTCGTTGTCGTACCAGGAGACGACTTTCACGAAGGTCTTGTTCAGCTGGATACCAGCCTTGGCATCGAACACGGAAGTCTGACGCTCACCCAGGAAGTCGGTGGAAACCACTTCGTCTTCGGTGTAGCCCAGCACGCCCTTCATGGCGCCTTCGGAGGCAGCCTTCATGGCCTGGCAGATTTCAGCGTAGGACGCTTCTTTCTTCAGGTTGACGGTCAGGTCAACAACGGACACGTCCGGAGTCGGAACGCGGAAGGCCATGCCGGTCAGCTTGCCGTTCAGTTCCGGGATGACCACGCCAACAGCCTTGGCAGCACCGGTAGAGGACGGGATGATGTTCTGAGCCGCACCGCGGCCACCGCGCCAGTCTTTGGCAGACGGACCATCAACGGTCTTCTGGGTAGCAGTGGTAGCGTGAACGGTGGTCATCAGGCCGGATTCGATACCGAAGGTATCGTTCAGAACCTTGGCGATGGGGGCCAGGCAGTTGGTGGTGCAGGAAGCGTTGGAAACGATGTCCTGACCAGCGTAGGAATCCTGGTTGACGCCCATGACGAACATCGGGGTAGCGTCTTTGGACGGACCGGTCAGTACGACTTTCTTGGCACCGGCAGCGATGTGCTTGCGAGCGGTTTCGTCGGTCAGGAACAGACCGGTGGCTTCGGCAACAACGTCAACACCGATTTCGCCCCATTTCAGGTTGGCCGGGTCACGTTCAGCGGTAACACGTACGGTTTTGCCGTTGACGATCAGGTTGCCGTCTTTGACTTCAACAGTGCCCTTGAAGCGACCGTGAGTGGAGTCGTACTTCAGCATGTAAGCCATGTAGTCAACGTCGATCAGGTCGTTGATACCAACCACTTCGATGTCAGCACGCTCAGCGGCCAGACGGAAAACGAAACGACCGATACGGCCAAAACCGTTAATACCTACTTTGATAGTCATAATTGGTTACCTAACTGTTCAGTAGTCAAAGAAAATTCCGTTTGTAAATTTACTAGAACTCCCTCGCGAGTCAACCAACAATCTGCGCGAAATTGCGCTATATCATGAAAAACTGTGAAATTTATTTTCGGTTTATGTAACTGGCTACCAACTTTTGTTGAATGCATCATCAGCAAAGTCGGTGGCAGAGAACAACAATAGTGCCTGCCCGGTCACACATCCAGCCGGGGAGATATGTAAAAATGTGCGCGGTTTAGCATGGCCAAAGAGCCACTGTTCAAGTACCAACCATAAAAATTAATCACAAAATAGCGTAGACAGAATCCACAGCGGGAATTCTCAAACTATGACCACCCTGATTGAACAGCTGGCTGCCGCCAAAGGCATTGCCAGCGAGTATGTTGATGCCTGGGGCCAGCCGGCCCTGGTATCGGAAGAGAGCAAGGCCGCCATGCTGGGCGCCATGGGCTACCGCGTCGACGACGAGGCCGCCCTGTCCGAACAGCTTGAGCAGGAGCACCGCCAGCACTGGCTGCGCGCGCTGGATCCCGTGATGGTGGTACGCAGCGGCGACGCCGTTACTCTTGAGGTTCGCCTCCCCATCGAATTCGTCAACGATGCCCTCACCTGGCAGCTCCAGCAGGAGCAGGGTGCAGTGCTGTCCGGTCAACTCACTCCCATCGAGGGTGAGCTGGTCGGGGTGGCCGAGTTCGAGGAGATGGAGTGTCAGGCCTATCGCGTCACCCTGGATGTGCAGCCTGCGCTGGGTTATCACCAGCTCATCCTGCTGGAAGAGGGCAATGACGAGCCGCTGGCCACCATGCGTCTCATCGTTGCCCCCAAGTCCTGCTACAAGCAGGCGCCCATCGCCAATGGTCGCAAGGTGTGGGGCCCGAGCGTCCAGCTCTACTGCCTGCGCAGCCGCCACAACTGGGGCATCGGCGATTTCAGCGATCTCGGCCAGCTGGTTGAGAATGCCGCCGCCTGGGGAGCCCACTTCGTCGGTCTCAACCCCATTCATGCCCTCTATCCGGCGAACCCGGAGAGTGCCAGCCCCTACAGCCCCTCTTCCCGTCGCTGGCTCAACGTCGCCTATATCGACGTGGAAGCGGTGCCCGAATTCCTGGGCAACGATCGCCTGAAAGCGGAGGTGGCGAGCCCGGCCTTCCAGCAGCACCTCACCTCCCTGCGGGTAAAGGACAACGTGGATTACACCGGCGTCATCCAGACCAAGATCGGGATGCTGCGCCAGGTGTTCGACCAGGCCAGCTTCAGCGCCGAGCGTCAGGCTGCGTTCGATGCCTTCGTGGCTGCCGGCGGTGACAGCCTGCAACAGCAGGCAGCGTTTGACGCCCTTCAGGCCCACTTCTATGCCAAGGGCGAGAATGCCTGGGGCTGGCCGGTCTGGCCCGAGGCGCTGCGCGATTACCACAACCCCGAAGTGGCGGCCTGGATGGCCGAGCACCAGCAGGATGTGGCCTTCTATCTCTATCTGCAGTTCCTGGCTGACGAGCAGCTGGCCCGGGCCGATGCCCGCGCCAAGGCCGCCGGCATGGTGATGGGGATCTACCGGGATCTGGCGGTCGGCGTCTCCGAAGGTTCCACCGAGATCTGGGCAAACCGGGATCTCTACTGCCCGAAAGCCTCGGTCGGTGCACCGCCCGACATTCTCGGCCCCCTCGGCCAGAACTGGGGCCTGCCCCCCATGAACCCGAACCAGCTGTTCGAGGCCGCCTACCAGCCCATGGTGGATCTGTTCCGTGCCAACATGCGCTCCTGCGGCGCCCTGCGCATCGACCACGTGATGGCCTTGCTGCGCCTGTGGTGGGTGCCGCCCGGAGAGTCCGCCGCCAAGGGGGCCTACATCTATTACCCGGTGAACGATCTGCTGGGGATCCTGGCGCTGGAATCCCACCGCAACCAGTGTCTGCTGATCGGCGAGGATCTCGGTACCGTGCCGGAGGGGATCGACGTGACCCTGAAAGAGAACGGCGTCCACTCCTACAAGGTGTTCTTCTTCGAGCGTTCCAAGGACGATGGTGGCTTCATATCCCCGGCGCACTACGCCGAGCAGGCGATGTCCGCCCTGACCACCCACGACATGCCGACCCTCAAAGGCTTCTGGCACTGCGACGATCTGGCGCTGGGACGCGAACTGGGCCTGTACCCGGATGAAGACGTACTCAAGACCCTGTATGCTGATCGCCACCAGGCCAAGCAGCGGATCCTTGACAGCCTGCATGCTCATGGGGTCATCTCTGGCAATATCAGTCACGACGTGAACTGGGTCGGCATGAATACCGAGCTCAACCACGGTCTGCAACTGCACATGTCCCGCGGCAGCTGTGCCCTGTTCAGCACCCAGCTCGAAGACTGGCTGGAGATGGACAAGCCGGTCAACGTGCCGGGTACCAGCTACGAGTACCCCAACTGGCGTCGCAAGCTCTCCCGGGATCTGGAGGATATCTTCGCCGACGAGGCGCTCAAGAATCTGGCGGGCAAGATGAGCCGGGCCCGTGACGAGGCCAGCCGTTGAGCCTTGAACGCCAACATGTGACTCACTTTCATCCGCTTCGGCTTCGGCCGAAGCGGATGTTCAGCCATCAAAGGAAATGTCGATGCCCGTTGAACGTTTGGTTGCCGCCCGCTGTGCCGATCCCTTCTCCCATCTAGGCCTGCTGGCCAATCCGGATGGGCCAGGCCTGAAACTCACCGCCTGGTTGCCCGATGCACTCGAGGTCCGGGTCAGGGATCTCAAGTCAGGCAAGATAGTTGCCACCCTGACCGCCGCTGACGAAGCGGGCCTCTTTGAAACTGTTTTCACCCGCCGCAAGAATCCCTTCCCCTACCAGCTCATCGCGACCTACGCCGACGCCAGTGCCGACATCATCGACCCCTATCAGTTCCAGGCCGCTGCCTGGGAGGGGCTGGCGGAACTCACCTGGCAACCGGAAAACCTCTACCACACCCTCGGCGCCCAGTTGCGCACCGTGACGCACCTCGGCCAGCAGGTGGAAGGGGTACGCTTTGCCGTCTACGCGCCGAGCGCCACCGCCGTGAGCCTCATCGGCGATTTCAACTTCTGGGATGGCCGCCGTCACCCCATGCAGCGCAGCCAGTGCGGCCACTGGGTGCTGTTCGTGCCGGGGCTCAAGGCCGGGGATCGCTACAAATTCGAACTGAAAGACCCGGCGGGCAATCGCCTGCCCCACAAGAGCGACCCGGTGGGCTTCTACTGCGAGCAGTACCCCTCGTTCGCCTCCGTGGTCTATGACCACGGCCAGTACCAGTGGCAGGACGCCGACTGGTGCGAGAGTCAGCTCAATGACAAGCGCGAGCAGCCCCTTTCCATCTACGAGCTGCACGTGGGTTCCTGGAAGCGTCACTCCAACGGCGACAGCCTGAGCTGGCGCGAGCTGGCGGTGGAACTGGTGGATTACATCAAGGAGATGGAGTACACCCACATCGAGCTGCTGCCAGTCTCCGAGCATCCCTTCAGCGGCTCCTGGGGCTACCA
Organism: Aeromonas caviae; assembly: GCF_000819785.1. Lineage (GTDB taxonomy): Bacteria > Pseudomonadota > Gammaproteobacteria > Enterobacterales > Aeromonadaceae > Aeromonas > Aeromonas caviae. Next base: position 8,938 of record NZ_CDBK01000053.1, read on the forward strand.
GCCGGTGGGCATGTTCTCCCCCACCAGCCGCTACGGCACGGCCGACGATTTCAAATACTTCGTGGATCAGTGCCACCAGGCGGGGATCGGCGTGATTCTGGATTGGGTGCCCGCCCACTTCCCGTCCGATGCCCACGGCCTGGCCCGCTTCGACGGCACGCCGCTCTACGAGTACGAAGATCCGCGCCGTGGCTGGCACCCGGACTGGAACTCCTACATCTATGACTTCGGTCGCGACACCGTGCGCCAATTCCTGGTGGCCAGCGCCCTGTTCTGGCTCGACAAGTTCCACATCGACGGCCTGCGGGTGGATGCGGTCGCCTCCATGCTCTATCTGGATTACTCCCGCAACGCCGGTGAGTGGGTGCCCAACGTCGATGGCGGCAACCACAACTACGAGGCGATCAGCCTCTTGAAGTGGACCAACGAGGAGGTGTACGGCAAGTACCCCCACGCCATGACCATCGCCGAGGAGTCCACCGCTTTTGCCGGGGTCTCCCGTCCCACCTTCCTTGGCGGCCTGGGGTTTGGCTTCAAGTGGAATATGGGCTGGATGCACGACACCCTCAGCTACATGCAAAAAGAGCCCATTCACCGTCGCTACCACCACAACGACATGACCTTCTCCATGGTGTACCACTATGACGAGAACTTCATTCTGTCCCTCTCCCACGACGAGGTGGTCCACGGCAAGCACTCACTGCTCTACAAGATGCCGGGGGACGAGTGGCAGCAGGCCGCCAACCTGCGCGCCTACATGGGCTTCATGTATGCCCACCCCGGCAAGAAGCTCAACTTCATGGGTACCGAGATCGCCCAGAGCAACGAGTGGAATCACGATGCCCAGCTGCCCTGGCACCTGTTGCAGTACCCCAGGCACGGCGGCCAGCAGCGGCTGATCCGGGATCTCAACCACCTCTATCGTCATGAACCTGCCTTGTATCAGGCGGATTATGAACAGGCCGGTTTCCGCTGGCTGGATCACCAGGACGCGGACAACAGCATCTTCGCCTGGCTGCGGGCCGACAAGCTGGGGGCCCATCCGCTGGTGGTGGCCTGCAACTTCACCCCGGTGCCGCGCATCGGTTACCGTCTCGGGGTGCCGGCTGCCGGTCGCTATCGGGTGGTGCTCAATACAGACAGCGAGCATTACTGGGGCAGCAACTATGATGTGGGTCTGGTCTTCGTCGCCGAGGCGACCCCCTGGCAGGGGATGGCACACAGCCTGGTGCTGGACTTGCCGCCGCTCGCGACCTTGTTCATCAAACAGGAGTCCTGATGTTTGAAATGGAAAACGGGGTAGATCACCCGCTTGGCGCCCGTCTGGACGAGACGGGCTGCCACTTCTGTGTCTGGGCTCCCCAATCGGACAAGGTAGAGCTCTGCCTGTTCGACGAAGAGGAGCAAGAGCTGGCGCGTCTCCCCTTGCCCGGTCGGCGCGGCCAGTACTGGTTCGGCCACGTGCGCGGGGTCAAGGCCGGTCAGCGCTATGGCTACCGGGTGCATGGCTCTCCCCAGGAGGGGTTGCTGTTCAACCCGGACAAGCTGCTGATCGACCCCTATGCCCGGGCGCTCAGCCGTGCCACCCACTGGGACGACGCCCTTTACGAGGGGGACAGCGCGGCCATGGTGGGCAAGTCGGTGGTGGTGGACGATGCCTTCGACTGGCAGGGGGTCGGCAAGCCCGGCATCCCGCCGGAGCGGGTCGTGCTCTACGAGACCCACGTCAAGGGGTTCACCCGCCAGCACCCCGGCATCCCCAAGGCGTTGCAGGGCACCTATCTTGGCATCAGCCACCCGCTGATGATCGAGCATCTGCAGGGGCTGGGGGTGACCTCGGTCCAGCTGATGCCGGTGGCGGCCTTCATGTCCGAGCCCAGGCTCGAGCAGCTGGGGCTGACCAATTACTGGGGCTACAACCCCATCGCCTTCTTCGCGCCCGAACCGCGCTACGGGGCGAAGGACGCGGTGACCGAGTTCAAGACCATGGTGCGCGAGCTGCACCGGGCGGGGCTCGAAGTGATCCTGGACGTGGTCTACAACCACACCGCGGAGTCGGGCTTCGACGGCCCCATGCTCTCCCTCAAGGGGTTTGACAACGCGGGCTACTACGCCTTCGAGTCGGGGGCCCACGGTCCGGATTACCATCGCCACGCCAACGTCACCGGCTGCGGCAACAGCGTCAATCTGGATCACCCCAATACCTTGCGACTGGTGCTCGATGCCCTACGCTACTGGGTTACCGAGATGCAGGTGGACGGTTTTCGCTTCGATCTGGCGGTCACCCTGGCGCGGGAAGCGGGGGAGTTCGATCCCATGAGCGCCTTCTTCAAGGCCATGATGGCGGATCCCGTGCTGGCGCGGGTCAGGCTCATCGCCGAACCCTGGGACATCGGCCCCTTCGGCTATCGTCTCGGCCAGTTTCCGAGCCAGTGGCTGGAGATCAACGATCGTTACCGCGACACGGTGCGCGCCTTCTGGCGCGGGGATGCGGGCAAGATGGGGGATTTTGCCACCCGTCTGGTGGGCTCGCGGGATCTCTTCCCGAAGAACTGGCGCTCCCCCCACACCAGCGTCAACTACCTCTGCTATCACGACGGCTTCACCCTCGAGGATCTGGTCTCCTACAACCAGCGCCACAACCAGGCCAACGGCGAGGACAACCGGGACGGCCACGGCAACAACCTCTCCAGCAACCACGGGGTGGAGGGGCCGACCCTGGACCCGCGCATCAACAACCTGCGCCAGCAGCAGAAGCGCAACCTCATCGCCACCCTGCTGCTGTCACAGGGGACGCCCCACTTCCTCGCCGGGGACGAGATGGGCCGCAGCCAGCTCGGCAACAACAACGCCTACTGTCAGGACAACCAGATAAGCTGGGTGAACTGGCAACTGCGCCCGGAGGACGAGCGGCTGCTTGCCTTCACCCGCCAGATGATGGCGCTGCGGGCGGAGTCCGGGGTCTTCTCCAACCTGCAACTGAGCGACGACGGCTGGAACGGCAAGGCGACCAGCTGCCACCAGGTGAACTGGTATCACCCGGACGGCCATCAGCTCACCGATCAGGACTGGCACGCCCCCATGGGGCAGGCGTTTGCCATGGACATCGGCATGATTGGCTGCACCGGGGAGCGCTGGTACGTGCTGTTCAACGCCAGCGACTATGACATCCAGTTCCGCCTGCCGCCGCCGGGGGAGGGCATGGAGTGGATCCAGACCATCGACACCGCCACCAACGACGGTCTGCCCTTCCTGCCGGACGACATCAAGCGGCAGGTGGCGGTGGGGCGTGCCCACTCCCTCAAGCTGCTGGAGCGGGTCGCCCTGCCGGCGGCGGTGCTGGCGAGTGAAGGGGTGGTGGCAGCGGATGTTGTCGCCGTGTTGCCAACGGGATCACAGTTCCCACTGGCGGGGTAGAGCCAGGCGCCCTGACTGGGTATGCTGGGCACCGTTATCAGTGGTGAGGAGCCGGAATGAGCAGTAACAACCCTGAACAGTGGCGCGACAAGCTGAGTGCAGAGCAGTTCCACGTCTGCTGGGAGAAAGGGACCGAGCGTCCCTACAGCGGTGCCCTGCTGCACAACCGCAAGAGCGGCGATTACCACTGCGTCTGCTGCAAGCAGGTGCTGTTCCACTCAGCAGCCAAGTTCGACGCGGGCTGCGGCTGGCCCTCGTTCGACCGGGCCATCGAGGGGACGGTGACCTACACCGAGGACAACAGTCACGGCATGAAGCGGGTGGAGATCACCTGCAGCCAGTGCGGCTCCCACCTCGGCCACGTCTTCCCCGACGGGCCGACCGAGACCGGCCAGCGCTACTGCGTCAACAGCCTGAGCCTGGATTTCGAGCCCGACGCCTGATCCCCGACACGACCAGCGGCGCCTCCCTTCGGAGGCGCCGCTTTTTTATCTCCTCCTGTCAGGTGCCGGGCTATGCCAGCGGCAGGTAGATGTCGGTGACCAGCTCATGGGTGGGCACCTCGTGTACAAAGTTGTGGTAGTGGAAGAAGAGCGGAAAATCCCGCAGCTCTTCGCCGCTGGCGGGCAGCCAGTCGCGGTAGAGCGCCCGGGCGCAGTCGGCCAGGAGGTCGTGGGAGCCGTGGTGGCGTACCACGGCGCAGCGCCCGGCCGGGATGAGGGCATTCTTCACGCCCCACTCATTGTCCTCGGCGACGGGGGCCTCGACGCTGCCACAGAGGGTAAAGCGAAACGCCGCACCCTCCGTCGTGGCGGGGTCGTCCGGCGCCAGACCATAGGTCCGGCTGGTGGCGACCGGGGAGCCGCCCGTGGCCTTGCGCCACTGGATGAAGCGCGCCGCGGTGTCGTTGATGCGCTCGGGCAGGCCCTGATGGGTCAGGGCGGCGACGGCGGTCTGCGGGAACTGGATGATGTCGACTCGCATGGGGTCAATCCTCTTTGTGGGGGGCCGTGGCAGGCAGCGATGCCAGCTGGCCCAGTCCGGGTGCTGCCTGAACTGGCTGGGCGTCAGGCCGAACGTCTGCTTGAAGGCGCGACTGAAAGATTCGCCATGCTGGAAGCCGGCATCGAGGGCGATATCAGTCACCTTGTCCAGAGGCGCGAATGCCAACCGGTAAGAGGCCCGCTTCAGCCGCAGCAGCTGGATGTAACGCCCCAGCGGCACGCCGCAGTAAGCGGCAAATTGCCGATGAAAGTGAAAGGGCGAAAAGTGCGCCACGGCGCTGAGCCGCTCCAGCGACAGGTCGTCGTCGAGATGGCGCTCGATGTGCTCTGTCACCGTTTGAAAGCGTCGGCGGTAGGCCTCTGTCTGGTTGTGATCCATGGTCTCTCCTCTGTGCTGCCCACTATCGGCCAACGGGCCCGAGCTGTCCTGACGGATCTTGCTCTCTTTGCCTCCCCTCGGGGAGAAGAGCCATGACCGACAGCCCGGCGGGCGCTGCCTGACTTGTCGCGGGTTCGTCAGGCCAGCAGCAGGGCTGCCCCCGTCAGCAGGGCGGCGAGGGGCAGAACGGGGAGCCGTGGCACCCGCAGCAGGTAGAAGCCGACGGCGGCCAGCGCCAGATCGGTGGGGGAGAGCACGGCGCTCTGCCACACCGGCTGATAGAGGGCCGCCAGCAGCAGCCCCACCACGGCGGCGTTGATACCGGCCACGGCCCCCGCCAGACGGGGGCGGGCCAGCCAGTGCTGCCAGCAGGGGCCCAGCGCCCAGAGCAGCAAGAAACCCGGCAGGAAGAGCGCCAGTGTCGCCAGCAGCGCCCCGATGAGGGGAGTGGCGGGCAGCAGCACGGCGCCCAGGTAGGTGGCCAGGGTGAACATGGGGCCGGGTACCAGCTGGGCCAGGCCGTAGCCGGTCAGGAACTGCTGCTCGCTCAGGTGGTGACCCAGGCTCTCCTGCAACAGTGGCAGCACCACGTGGCCACCGCCAAACACCAGGCTGCCTGCCCGGTAAAAGTCGGCCAGCAACTGGCTGACGGGGCCGCTCGCCACCAGGGGCAGGCCGACGAACAGCAGGGCGAACAGCAGCAGGGTCGGCCAGTGAGGCTGGCGAGCCGGAGTGGACGTGGGGCCCTGACTCCCCGGGTGCGGCTCGCGCAAGGCACAGAGCAGGGCCGCGCCGAGCAGCATGGCGACCTGGGTCAGAAGACCGGGGGCGAACCAGAGGGCGGCGGCGGTGGCCACCATGACCCCCTGTTGCAGCGCCGTCTTGCAGAACTGGCGGCTCATGGTGAGCACGGCATCCGCCACCACGACGAGCGCTAGCAGCTTGAGGCCGTGCAGGGCGGCGTCCAGCCAGAGGTTGCCCGCAAGCTGACCCAGACCGACGGCGGCCGCCAGCAACAGCAGGAAGGAGGGGAGGGTAAAGCCGACGAAGGCGGCCAGGGCGCCGCCGATGCCGGCACGGTGGCGGCCGATGGCAAAGCCGAGCTGGCTGGAGGCCGGACCCGGCAGCAGTTGGCACAGGGCCAGCAACTGGGCGAACTCCCCCTGGTTCAGCCAGCCCAGCCGCTGGACAAAGGTGCGCTGAAAATAGCCGATATGGGCGGCCGGCCCGCCAACACTGATGCACCCCAGCCACAAGAACTGCATGAACACCTGTCCCATCTTCCCCTCCTCGTCATCATCTTGGCCCGGATAATATGACAAAAAAGTGACAGTTTGGTGACGGTACGCCCTCCCGCGCTGCCTGCCATCAACAGGGGCTGGCGGGGGGGGCTGGTCGCCTCCGCCAGCAGACGAGAGGTGCCGGGGTGACGCGCGGCAGCCTGCCGGTGAGGGTCAGGGGGCAGGTTGTGCCTGGGGCAGGTAGCATTGTCCCGCCAGCCAGCAGGCGATGGACTGGCGACTGGCATCGAAGTGAGGCTCGGGCAGAGTGTGCGGGTCGCACCAGATCCAGCCCTCGCATTTTTCCGGCTCCAGCAGTTGCGGCTCCCCGTTCACCTCTGCCAGCAGGGTGACCGAGATGTAGTGCAGGCCGCTCTCGCGCCAGGTCTCCAGGTTGTTGGTGACGGCGATGACGCGAGGCTGGCGGATGACGAAGCCGGTCTCCTCCGCCACCTCCCGGATGGCTGCCGACTCGAAGGTCTCCCCCAATTCCAGATGACCGCCGGCGATGGACCAGTAGGGGGCATGGCTGCCCTTGCGCTTGCCAAGCAGTACCTGGCCCTGGCCATTGGTGAGAATGACGCCGACACCGACGCGGGGATAGGGGGTAGACATAGGGGAGGCTCCTTGCTGAGACGGCGGGGTGCGCCAGGGAAAACGGGCCCACCTTAGGGGGGATGGGCCCATTGCGCAAGCTGCCTGTTCAAGGGCGATCGGATGCCGATTTTCCATCGCTTAAATGGATGGGTCTGGCGACATTCTATCTGTTAAATAGATGGGAAATGCCCCCGGATCAGGGCAGTTTGACCAGCATCTTGCCGGTATTGCGGCCCTGGAACAGTCCGATAAAGGCTTGCGGCATGCTGGCCAGCCCCTCGCTGACGGTCTCCTCGGCCTGGAGGGTGCCCGCTTCGAAGGCCGGCATGGCCTCGGCCAGGAACGCCCCGTAGTGCTGCCAGTGATCGGAGACCAGCAGCCCCTGCATCAGGATACGCTTGCGGATCACCTGGGAGAGGTTGCGCGGGCCGCTGGCCTGGCCGTTGCTGTTGTACTGCTCGATGAGGCCGCACAGCACGATGCGCCCGTGCACCACCAGGTGGTTGAGGGCGGCATCCAGCATGGCGCCCCCCACGTTCTCGAAGTAGACGTGGATGCCTTCGGGGGCGAGGCGGGCCAGCTCGGCGTCGAGATCCGGGGTCTCCCGGTAGTTGATCACCGCATCGGCACCCAGGGTCTTGAGGTAGGCGACCTTGTCGGCCGAGCCGGTGGAGCCGATGACCCTGGCCCCCGCCTGCTTGGCGAGCTGGACCGCCATGGTGCCGACCGCTCCGGAGGCCGCCGAGACCAGCAGGGTTTCACCGGCCTTCAGGTGCGCCACCTTGTGCAGGCCCGCCCAGGCGGTCATGCCCGGCATGCCGAGGGCGCCGAGGAAGCGCTGGGGCGGCAGGGTGGTGTCGGGCAGGCGGGTGAGCTGGGCGGCGTTTGCCACGAAGGCATCCCGCCAGCCCAGCATGCTGCTCACCTTGTCCCCCACCTTGAAATCGGGATGGCGCGATGCCTGTACCGTGCCGATGGCGCCGCCGTCGAGGGGACCGTTGAGGGGGAAGGGAGGAACGTAGCTTTTTGCCTCGCTCATGCGGCCGCGCATGTAGGGGTCCACCGACAGCCACTGGTTGGCGACCTGTACCTCTCCCTCCTGCAGGGCGGGCAGGGGCACGTCCCGGAGGGCGAAGTCCTCCAGGGTGGGGAGACCGGTGGGGCGACGCAGCAGTTGGATTTGATGGCTGATGGCATTCATGGGCATTCTCCGGCAGTGGGGCCGCGCGTCGGGCGGCGGCCTGGTATTTTTGTTTGTGTGCAAACTAAAATCAGGGTAGTCCTGAACGCGGGGGCTGGCAACTGTTTTGTGTGCAAACTATTCAGCCCCGAAGTTGATGGGGTATACTGCCCCCTTGTCGTCAGCGAGGTCCTCCATGAGCGAATTGAAAAAGCAGGTCTGTTTTGCCCTCTACAGCGCCTCCAATGCGGTGATGCGTGCCTATCGGCCGCTGCTGGACAAGCTGGATCTCACCTATACCCAGTACCTGGTGATGCTCTCGCTCTGGGCCCGGGACGAGGTCAGCATCAAGGAGATAGGGCAGGAGACCGGACTGGATGCGGGCACCCTGACCCCCATCGTCAAGCGGCTGGAGAGCAAGGGGTGGCTGACCCGCACCGTCTCCCACGAGGATGAGCGGCAAAAGTGCATCAGCCTGACCGAGGCGGGACGCCAGTTGCAGCAGGAGGTCAGGGAGTGCTGTCTGGCGGACAGCTTGCGCAATCAGGTGGATCTGGCCGATGCTGAGTTGGCCCAGCTCAAGCAGCTTTGCGATCGCGTGGCGGCGCAGCTGGGGCGCTGATCCCTTTTCCCGTCAGGAGTGACCCGATGAAACCCATGCAATCCCTGCTCCCTCTGTTTGCCATCCTGCTGTGCGCCTGCGCCGATACCTCCTATCCCCGTTCCGAGTTGCAGATCGACGATGCCGATGCCTGGCAGGCCATCTGCAAGGACGGGGTCCGGGTGCGGGCGGTCACCGACGAGGGGATCTGTGCGGATCACCGCGGGGTGGCCATGTGGACAAATAAACCAAGGGCTGCACGGATGGCAGAAGAAGCGGCCAAGTAGTGTGACCTGTACGACATAAAATGACATGACCGGCCATGGAGCCGGTTTTTTTCGCGATCTTGCCAGCACTTTGGCACCTTGTTCATGGTGCACTCATTTTTCTCTTCCCATACTGGCCCTCAAGGTAGCAAACCAACAGGAGAGAGAGATGCAATCATCCATCGTCGGGCTCTCCATTCTGTGGGGGCTGGCCAGCTTTGGTGTACAGGGGGATTTCATCGAGAGCCGTGATACCGCCTCCCCCTCCTGGCAGGCCGAGTCCAGAGTGGAGATGGAAGGGTACTTGATGGAGTCGTTGGGCGCCGATCGCTGGGTGTTCGACAACGGCAGCGAGAGCCTGGAAATCTCTCTGCCCAAAGGGCAGTGGGTGTCGACCGGTGAGCGGCTGCGACTGCGCGGCGAACCCCTGCAGGAGCAGAACGGCTGGTTGCTGCAGGTGCAGGACGTCAGCCAGGTCGAGGCATGACGAGGCGTTCGCCACCTGGCGGCGCGATGGCGCCCGGGGGCTGTGTTGACCGCGAATGCCCTTGATAGCAGAGACAAGAAGAGGAGGCCCTGGCCTCCTCTTGCTTTTGGTGCTCCCCGGATGCGGGGTGGGTTGTCAGCCCAGGTGGTTGAGGGGCAGGGCGGTCTTGTGTTTGATGCGGCGCAGCACGAAGCTCGAACGCACCCCGGTCACGCCGGAGATGTGGGTCAGCTTGTCCAGCAGGAAGTGCTGGTAGTGCTCCATGTCCCGCACCACCACCTTGAGCTGGTAATCCGCATCGTTGCCGGTGATGAGGTCGCACTCCAGCACCTCGGGCAGATCCTTGACGGCGCGATCGAAGTTCTCGAACCGCTCCGGAGTGTGCCTGTCCATGGAGATGTGAATGTAGGCGGTGAGGGTCAGCCCCAGCTGGCGGGCATTGAGCAGGGTGACATGGGTATCGATGAGACCGGCATCCTCCAGCGCCTTGACCCGGCGCGAGCAGGGGGAGGGAGAGAGCCCGACCAGCTCGGCCAGCTCCAGGTTGCTGATGCGGCCATTTTCCTGCATCAGCTCCAGAATATGCCTGTCTATACGATCAAGTTTCAGCATTCTCCGTACCTCTTCGCAATTACTAATCCACTTTTCCTAGATTAAGGGTGAACTATTGCAAAAACAACTGAAAATACCTGCTACTTCACAACCACTCACCGCATCGCGGGGAGTACCATGGTTACATCTTCCGGTGGCAAGACAGGCGCCCGACCAGGCACCTGTGGTGAAGGACCTTACCGGGTCAAGAGCCCCATCAGCCGTTCGACCTTATCGGGAAACAACGGGCTGGAACGAGAGCACCCCCTCCCCGAAGGCAACAAAGCAGGCATCCCGGCGCCTGCTTTGTTGTTTTTGCGTTCCGCCCGCTCAGGGGCGGGGCGGCCGGATGCGATAGAGGCAGCGGCTGTCCCCCTCCAGCAGATACTGCTCCCGCTCCACCTCTGCCGGCGCCAGCAACCGGCGAAACAGCGCCAGCTCGCTGCGGCAAAAGCCCCGACAGGCCCTGGCCGCACTGCAGATGGGGCAGTGACTCTCCCACCACAGCCAGCTGCCGTCCTCCTCCTGCGACATGTCCGCCATATACCCCTCCTGGGTGCGCAGCGCCTTGAGCGTCATCAGCCTGTCTGCCAGCGCCGGCTGGGTCAGCCTGGATTCATAGCGTGCCTGCATCTGCTGCTCCCGCCGCGTGATGAGCTGCTCCATGCCCGCGTCGCCAAACACCTGCCGGATATCGTCGATCAGCTGCAGGGTCAGATCGCCATGGGTGTCGGGGAAGCGTTGCCAGGCCTGGTCGGTGAGGTGCCACAGACGCACCGGGCGACCGCGGCCGCGGGCCTCGTCGCTAAACCCCACCCAGCCCTCGGACTCCAGGGCCATCAGGTGCTGGCGCGCCCCCATGGACGTCATCTGCAACTGGTCGCCGAGTTCGGCGGCGCTCTGGGGGCCGCGGGTTTTCAGCAGATAGAGGATCTTGTCGGTACTGGCGTTCATGGGGGCTCCGGTGGTGGGTATCGGTGCGGTGACCGCCTGGATGAGGTCATTATGGGTAGCAGGGCGATTTAAATCAACAATCTGCTTTACTTAATGGACGACCCCTCACAATATAAATAAACCGATGACTTTATTTAATGAGGCGAAGATGGAAGGGATCAAGGGACAGGCGACCCTCTGGGTATTGGTGATGACGGTGACGCTGGCGGTGGCGGGGTTCAGCCTGCCTTCCCCCGTCCTGGCGCCGCTGGTGCTGGATCCGGCCCAGGGCATGCTGACGCCACAGGCGTCGGACTGGAGCCGCAAGGTGTGGCTTGGCGTCATCATGGGGCTCTATCCGTTGTTTCAACTGTTGGGGGCCCCCTTGCTTGGCCGTCTCTCCGATCGTCATGGGCGCAAGCCGGTGCTGACCCTCTGTCTGGTGGGGGTGCTGGCGGGGTATGTGCTGATGGCCCTCGGCATCGCCTGGCGTTCCCTGCCGCTCTTGCTGCTGAGCCGGGTGGTGGAGGGCTTCTTCAACGGCGACATCGCCATCGTGCAGGCGATGGCGGCGGACATGAGCACGGCCAGGACCAAGGCCCGCAACTTCGCCCGCATCAACATCGGCATGAACCTGGGCTGGGTGGTGGGCCCCATGATCGGGGGCTATGCGGCCGTGGTCTCGGGGGATTACAGCCTGGCGGCCTGGCTGGCGGTGGGGATGACGGTGATCAACCTGCTGCTGGTGCTCTGGCTGCTGCCCAATCGTCCCCCGGTGCCGGCGACCCGGGATGAGGTTCCTCTCTCGACCCGCCAATTGCTGTTGCAACCTCGTCTCCTGCCCTACTTTGCCCTGACCCTGGCAAGCTACGGGGCGGTACAGCTCTACTTCACCTACTTCAATGTCTGGCTGGTGGAGCGGCTGGCATGGGATCCGGTGCAACTGGCCCAGGCCGCCGTGCTGGTGAGCGTGCCCATGATGCTGGGCTCCTGGATCGGTGAGCAGCTGGCACGGCACTGGCGCGGCAGCTCCCTTGGCATCGTCGGCCACCTGGTGATGGCGGCGGGCATGCTGATGTTCATCCTGCCGACCCAGTGGTGGGGGCTCGCGCTCACCTTCATCCCGGCGGGCATCGGCATGAGTCTGGGGGAGCTGGCCACCTCGGTGGCGGTCTCCAACCGCAGCCATGCCAGCCAGCAGGGGCAGGCGATGGGGCTCTACCGCGGTCTGGCGGTGGGCAGCGAGATCCTGGCGGTGGTGCTGGGCAGCCTGGTGCTGCTGGCGGGGACCGAGTGGCCCTTCTACCTGGCCGGCCTCTGCGGCGTGATCTGTGCCCTCGGTTTCTACGGATTGCGCAGACGGGCGGACAGGCGAAACTCCGTGGCCGGGTGCGCCGAGGCGGGCTGACGAAGGGCGCGGGGATCACAGTTCGGCGACGGGATGGCGGGCCGGACTTGCATCGCGGCGCCGAGTCTGGGACGGTATGGCTCTTTGCTCCGCTTTTCCCGATCCCCCGGTGAGCGCGTCTCCCATCATGGACCCTGCGATGCCCAGTCCGCATTCCCGGCGGTGAGATGTGTCGTCATGGCACTGGAAACGGGAGGGGATGGCGCCGCACCCGTCTCGACATTCTTGGAGGTGATATGAGTCGTTATCAGGCCATTGCATTGGACATGGACGGTACCCTGCTGAACCGGGATCACAAGATCTCGTCCGCTACCCGGGCGGCCCTGGCCCAGGCCCGGGCCCACGACATCAAGGTGCTGCTGGTGACGGGTCGCCACTTCATGACGGCCCGTCCCTTCCACCACGAGCTGGCCCTCGACACCCCCATCATCTGCAGCAACGGTGCCTACCTCTATGATCCGGTGCAGGAGAGGATCCTCGCCGGGGATCCCCTGGCCGTGGCGCCCCTCACTGCCCTGCTGGAGGAGGTGCAGGCCCAGCAGATGGGGGCGCTGTTCCACCTGGGGGACGGCATCGGCTACCTGGGCTGCGAGGAGCACGTGGGCCGGATGCGGCGTTGGTCGGCAACCCAGCCGGATCATCTCAAGGTCTCCCTGCTGCCCGCCGAGGATATCGAGTCCTGGTTGCAGTCCCCCATCTGGAAGCTGGAGTTGTTCAACCAGGACCCCGGCCGGTTGCACCGTTTCGTCGGGGAGGTGGTGGAGAGACTGCCCTTCACCCGTGACTGGGCGGCCCCCTATGCGGTGGAGCTGGTGCAGCCAGGTTGCAGCAAGGGCAACCGGCTGGCCCAGTGGGCGGCGAGCGAGGGGATCGCCATGGAGAACCTGGTGGCCTTTGGCGACAACAACAACGACATCAGCATGTTCGAGCAGGTGGGGCTGGCGGTGGCCATGGGCAATGCGGCGCCCCAGATCCAGGCCCATGCAGATCGGGTCACCGCGGATCACAACGAGGATGGCATCGCCCTGGCGTTGCAGCGCTGGGTCCTGCCCGCCTGAGGGGAAAAACAGTCTGCGGCATAAACAGAAAGGGGCCATGTCGGCCCCTTTTTGTCAGCTCCCGAAGGAGAACTGGATCACCCGATCCGGGAAGCGCAGCCGGTTGTAGTCCCGGTATACCCCTTCGTAGTGACGGATGGCGCGCTCGCGCTGGGCACGGTAGTAGTCGCGCTGGCGGCTGTCGCTCTCGCCCCGGATCTGCTGATCCAGCTGGTGGATGCTCCGCTCGGTGCGCTCCAGCTCCTGCTGCAATTCGCCGAGGCGCTGCTCCAGCAGGTACTCCTTGCGGCCGCGCTCGAACTGGGTGAGGAAGCTGGTGTCGTTGGGGCAGACCCCCAGGTATTCGCTCCCCTCCCGTCCCTTGCTGTAGGCAAGCTCGGGGATGCAATAGAGCTCCAGCCCCTTGGCGTAGCCGCGCTGCCACTCCGCCTCATCCACCCTGAGGCCGTACTCCCCGCAGGTCTTCTGATAGTCGCGGGTGGCGCTTCGGGTCTTGCCCTGCTCCCCGTCCTGATAGCCCTGGTTGTACCAGCTCATGGCACGGCACTCCTCCTCCGAGAGGGAACTGCACCCGGCGAGCAGGAAGGGAAGGGTCAACAACAGGATCTTGGGGGACATGAGGGGGCTCCGACAGCAAAGGGGGTGGGGCATTCTAGAAGAGGAGGCCCGTCCGGGACAAGCACCGGGCGAGGGGGCCGTATCATGATGTTTTTATCAGTATTTTCAAGCCGTTGTAGACGGGCTTCTGGCAGCCTTTTCTTGCCGGGGGAGGCAGGGTAAACTGCGCCTACTTTTAACTGGCATGTAACATAAAAACAATGAAAGTCCTGACCGTCGATTATCGCTCCCCCGATGCGGCCGAGCGCTTCACCGAATCCCTGCGCACCACCGGCTTCGGAGTGCTGACTCACCACCCCATCCCGAAGGAGCTGGTGCAGTCCATCTATGACAACTGGTATCGCTTCTTCATGAGCGAACAGAAGCAGGATTTCCTGTTCAATCGCGAGACCCAGGACGGCTACTTCCCGCCCTCGGTGTCCGAGGTGGCCAAGGGCCACAGCCAGAAGGACATCAAGGAGTACTTCCACATCTATCCCTGGGGCCAGATGCCGGCAGAGCTGAAAGAGCAGGCGATGGAGTACTACCGCCTCGCCAACGATCTGGCCGCCGAACTGCTGGGCTGGGTGGAGCAACACACCCCGAGCGACATCGCCGCCCACTACAGCTGCCCGCTCTCCTCCATGATCGAAGAGAGCCACAAGACCCTGCTGCGGGTGCTGCACTACCCGCCCTTCGACGGCACCGAGGAGCCGGGTGCCATCCGCGCCGCCGCCCATGAAGACATCAACCTGCTGACCATTCTGCCCGCTTCCAACGAGCCGGGCCTGCAGGTGAAAGGTTCAGACGGGGAGTGGATGGATGTGCCCTGCGATTTCGGCACCCTCATCATCAACATCGGCGACATGCTGCAGGAGGCCTCCCGCGGCTACTACCCCTCCACCACCCACAGGGTCATCAACCCGACCGGGGGCAGTGCCGCCAAGTCCCGCATCTCCTTGCCGCTCTTCCTGCACCCCCGTCCGGACGTGGTGCTCTCGGAGCGTCACACCGCCCACAGCTATCTGATGGAGCGGTTGCGGGAGCTGGGGGTGATCTAATCCCGCCAGACCCGAGCAGACAACAAACCGGAGCATACCCGCTCCGGTTTTTATTTTGTGGCACGATTGGTGGGTTATCCGAATTTTATTGGTTAATGATGCTAAAAACTGAGTTTTATATCGGATATACGCCGAGTGATTGCGCGCCCGCGGGCGTACTCTGAGCGCCATTTCGGGCCTCGCTGGCAGGCCTTTCGCGTGGAGTTCTTATGAAGCAGTCCCAATGGTCATCCCGGCTCGGTTACATCCTGGCCGCCGCAGGTTCCGCGGTCGGTCTCGGCGCCATCTGGAAGTTCCCCTATGTCACCGCCGCCAACGGTGGCGGCGCCTTCCTGCTGGTCTTTCTGTTGTTCAGCTTCACCCTGGGGGTGGCGGTGCTGATGGGGGAGACCCTGATCGGCAGCCTGACCCGGCGCGGGGTGGTGGGTGCCTTTGGTGAACTGATGGGCAGGCGCTGGCGCTGGGTCGGTGCCATGGGCTTGCTGTGCAGCCTGCTCATCTTCTGTTTCTACAGCGTGGTGGGCGGCTGGACCCTGGGGTACACGGGCATGGCCCTGGCGGGGGAGCTGCAACAGGGGGACGGCGCGGCACTGACCGCCCGTTTCAACGACTACGTCGGTGATCCGCTCTGGCCGGTGCTGACCCACCTGCTGTTTGCCGGCTTGACCTGGTGGTTCGTGCGGGGCGGCGTGCAACAAGGGGTGGAGCGCACCCTGCGCTGGATGATGCCGGCCCTCTTCATCATGATCCTGCTGCTGGTGGCCTTCGGCCTCACCCTGCCGGGCGCCATGGCCGGGGTGCGCCACTTCCTGATGCCCGATTTCAGCAAGCTCGGCATGTCGGGTGTGCTGGACGCCATGGGGCTGGCCTTTTTCTCCCTCTCCATCGGCCTTGGCATCCACACCACCTATGGCGCCTACCTGCCTTCCAGTGAAGGGGTCGGTCGCTCCAGCCTCTGGGTAGTGCTGCTGGCGAGCGTCATCGCCGTGCTGGCGGGCCTGATGATCTTCCCGGTACTGGCGGCGACCGGTATTGACCCGGCCTCGGGCCCGGGCCTCACCTTCATGACCATGCCGGCGGTGTTCCAGCAACTGCCCTTCGGCCAGGGGCTGGCGGTGGTGTTCTTCTCTCTGCTGGTGGTGGCGGCGCTCTCCTCCTCCATCTCCCTGCTGGAGCATTTGCAGTGCTTCCTGTGCGAGAGCCTGGGCTGGTCCCGCCGCGCGGCGTGCAACCTGGTCATTGCCCTGGTGATGGCGGGTGGCATCCCGGTGAGCCTGTCGTTTGGTCCCTGGGCCACCCTGACCCTGTTTGGCAAGAACATCTTCGAGTTGCTGGACTTCATCACCTCCAACCTGATGATGCCCCTGTTCGGGCTGGCCCTGACGCTGCTGCTGGGCTGGCGGCTCGGTCGTCAGGCGCTGCCCGAAGGGCTGGCTCCCCACTGGCGGGCCCTGCTGATGGGCTGCTGGCGCTGGCTGGCTCCCCTGCTTATTGGCGGCATTCTGGTGCGCGGCCTGGTGTAGGGAGGGTTGGTCATCTGTGCCACTCCCCAACCGGGCTGGCTGGGGAGTGGGGTGGCAGGATTGACTCTTTATAAAAGTCCGTTAATTAAAAATAAACGGGATAATGGCCTGGTATTTCGATATTTTATTTTGATTAAATCTGTTTTTGGTTCTGTTTTAGACTATTTCCTGTCAACTTCTCTTGCCATGGTTTAGGCTGTGGCTCCTTTTTACCGTGCAGGCGTCGCCCTCCCATGTCACCCCTTATCGCTCTCTGTGGCCGATTTAGCCCCTTCCTGGAGAGGTGACCTTGCAGGTGTCGTTTGTCTGACTGTTCATTGCAAAGGTCGCCCTCAGGCGGCCTTTTTTGTTGCGGCGCACACCGCGTCTAGCCATGGAGTATCGAACTGATGTTGTCTTGCCCGGAGGTTGTATGAGCCAGGTTCAGTGGTCTTCCCGTATTGGTCATGTGCTGGCGGCCGCCGGCTCGGCGATCGGCCTTGGCGCCATCTGGAAGTTTCCCTATGTGACAGCCACCAACGGGGGCGGTGCCTTCCTGCTGGTGTTCCTGCTCTTCAGCTTCACCCTGGGGGTCGCGGTGCTGGTGGGGGAGACCCTGCTCGGCAGCCGCAGCCAGCGCGGCGTGCTCGGCGCCTTCCACAAGCTGGTGGGGCCGAACTGGCGCTGGATGGGTTACATGGGGATCCTGTGTGGCTTCTTCATCTACAGCTTCTACAGCGTGGTGGGGGGCTGGACCGTGGGCTATGCGGCCCTGGCCGTGGGCGGCGAGCTCAACCTGAGTGAGGCGAGCACCCTCACCGCACTCTTTACCGGTTATGTGAGCGATCCCCTCTGGCCGGCCCTCACCCATCTCGTCTTCGCCGGGCTCACCTGGTGGTTCGTGCAGGGAGGGCTGCAACAGGGGGTGGAGCGGGCGCTGCGCTGGATGATGCCGGCCCTGTTCGTGATGATGCTGCTCCTGGTGGTGACCGGGCTCTCCATGCCGGGGGCCATGGCCGGGGTACGCCAGTTCCTGATGCCCGACTTCTCCCACCTGACGGGGCAGGGGGTGCTCGACGCCCTGGGGCTGGCGTTCTTCTCCCTCTCCATTGGCCTCGGGGTACACACCACCTATGGCGCCTACCTGCCGAGCAGTGACGGGGCGCTGCGCTCCGGGGTCTGGGTAGTCACCCTGGCGAGCTGCATCTCGGTGCTGGCGGGGCTGATGATCTTCCCGGTGCTGGCCTCCACCGGCATCGATCCTGCCGCCGGCCCCGGCCTCACCTTCATGACCATGCCGGCGGTGTTCAACCACCTGCCGTTCGGTCAGGGGCTGGCGGTGATCTTCTTCCTGCTGCTGCTGGTGGCGGCGCTCTCCTCCTCCATCTCCATGCTGGAGCACCTGGTGCGCTTCACCACCGAGGAGTGGGGCTGGTCGCGCCGCAATGCCTGCCGGGTGCTGACCCTGCTCATCATGGCCTGCGGCATTCCGGTCAGTCTGTCGTTCGGCCCCTGGGCGGACTACACCCTGTTTGGCAAAACCCTGTTCGATCTGCTGGATTACCTCACCTCCAACCTGATGATGCCCCTGTTCGGTCTGGTGCTGACCCTGCTGCTTGGCTGGAAGCTGGGGGACAGTATTGTGCCGGCGGATCTCTCGCCGCTGATGCGTGGCGCGCTGCTCTGGTGCTGGCGGCTGATCGCCCCCCTGCTGATCGCGGGGATCCTGGTGCGGGGCTTGTTGTAACGCACCAGCCAGGGCGGCATGCACCGCCCTGGCTGGCTATAGGCCCTGGTGGGGACCGAGGGGCGGCAGTTTGGGGGCCAGGTGGGATCTCACCTGTTGCAGTGTCTCCCGATAGGCGTTCTCATGGTGCTCCAGGAAGGCGGCACTGTGGTTGAGACGCTGCTCCAGCCTGTCCACCAGGCGGGCCACCGCCGGGGCCGCCATGCCGGCGGGCCAGCACTGGGTCAGCAATACCAGCAGTTGCCAGGCATCCCCCGCCTGGGCCGGGAATCGCTCCTGCAGGGTCAGAGCGCTCTGCACGGCGAGCTGGAGCTGACCCGTGGTCATGGCCCGTTGCCGCTCCTCGCGCAGCTGGGTCAGCTGCTGCTCCCGCTGCGCCAGTTGCCGCGCCAGATCGTCGACCACCTGCAAAATGAGCCCCTGCAGCAGCGGGGTCTGTGCCACCGGCCCCTGATACTGGCCGAGCTGGGCCAGATAACGCTGGGCATGGTGGGGAAGCCCGCAGAACTGGCTGACGGCCACCCCGAGCAACTGGTTGAGGTGATTGTCCCGCGCCGCCTCCGGCGGGTGCTTGGCCAGCAGCATCAAGGCGTCATCGAATCGATAATCCAGACCCAGCATCAGGGCGCTCAGCAGCCCCTCCTCGTGGGCCCGCAGGGTCACGGCCTGCTGGCCGAGCTCCTCCAGCGCTTGCTGCAGCCCATGAACTCTGGCCTCTCCCGGTGGATGCCAGAGCACCGCCAGGGTCGCATCCAGCAGGCAGCGTTCGACGGAGTGGCGAAACGTCTGTTTGGGGAAGTAGCGCAGGATGAAATCGGTGGCCTGCGCCAGCACCTGACCTTCATCCCTTCGCAGCAAGGCCAGCAAAATGGCCACCTGGCGCCACTGCGGCTGCCAGGGGCAGCGTTGCAGCAAGCCTGACAAGGTTTCCCAGGCCGGATCCCACTGCGCCTCGTGCAGTTGACAGGCGAGAACCAGCGCCTGATGGATGACGGGGGGCAGTCGCTCCCGGTTGCGGGCCAGATCCTTGTGGGCACTCTCCACCCGGTTCAGCCCGAGCAGGGCCTGGTTCAGCCCCTGGCGCGGCCACCAGGCATCGTGCTCCGTGGTGCAGATGGCGTAGTGCTGGGCGGCCTGCACCCGTTCCCCGGCTTGCAGCAGCATGTAGCCCTTTACCCTGTCCATCTGTGCTTCCAGCCCCTTGTGGCTGGCGTGCCGGTAAAGCAGATCCTCGCACTGGGCGCAGGCGCTGCGCCACTCCCTGAGCGCCATGGGGGTGGCCAGGGGGCGGGTCACCGTGGTCAGTGCCAGCAGCGCTTGCAGGCTGTGCGCCAGCTGCTCCGTGGTGAAGGGCACGGCCAGACGCAGGGCGAAATAGAGGTCGGAGGGGGGGAACTGACCGGTGTCCTCGTCCTGCTCCAGCAGCAGGAGCACGCAGCCGGGCGCGAGCAGGCCCAGGTGGTGTGCTTCATGCAGCAGCCTGACTCCCTCGTGGGCCTGGTGGTGATACTGGCGGCAAAGAATGGCATCGAAGGCGTGCTGGCGCAGCAGGGCGGGCAGGCTTGCTATCTCTTTGCAGTGGAACAGCTCGGTGGGGGGCAGCCCCAGATCACTCAGTCCCTGGGTGAGGGTCGAGCCCATCATGGCATCGTCTTCGATGAGGAGGATCTGCATCTTTGACGCTCCTTCGC
>NZ_CDBK01000054.1 GCF_000819785.1 Aeromonas caviae
GAACCCGAGGGTTCCCTTTTTCGTGGCCGCCGGGCCCGGTCTTAGAAGAGGTCGCCCTCGTCCTTGGTGGGCTCCAGGCTCCAGCCGCTCGCCGCCGCGCTGTTGCCAATCTGGCCCTTCTCCCGCCAGAGTTTGATCTTGAGGCGCAGGTTGTTCTGGGAGTCCGCGTTCTTCACCGCCTCCTCCTCGTCGATCACCCCCTCGACCACCAGATCGAACAGAGTACTGTCGAAGGTCACCATGCCAAGGGCCCTGGATTTTTCCATGATCTCCTTGAGGCCGCCAAACTCGCCGCGTTTGATGAGATCGCGCACCGTGTGGGTCCCGAGCATTACCTCCACCGCCGCCCGGCGCCCGCCGTCCGTGGTCTTCACCAGCCGCTGGGAGACAAAGGCCTTGAGGTTGTTGCCAAGGTCGTTGAGCAGTTGGGGTCTGCGCTCTTCCGGGAAGAAGTTGATGATGCGATCCAACGCCTGGTTGGCGTTGTTGGCGTGCAGGGTGGAGATGGCCAGATGCCCGGTCTCCGAGAAGGCGAGGGCATGCTCCATGGTCTCCCGATCGCGGATTTCACCGATGAGGA
>NZ_CDBK01000055.1:0-21854 GCF_000819785.1 Aeromonas caviae
GGATCGTGGTTGTGGGCCGCCTTCAACCCCCTGGAGGCGGCCCACAACCACGATCCCGAGGCCCGCATCTTCGAGCCCATCACCTATTTTGCCGATGGACGTGCCGGTTACGACATCCAGTACCTGACCCGGGACGAGCTGAGTGCCGACGTCTTGCGCCAGTACGAGCGCTATCTGGTGCTGAGCCAGGACGAGGGGCAGGATCTGCTGAGCAGCGCCCCCGAACATACCCAGCCAACCCAGGGAGAGTGATGACCAGGCAGGGATCAAGTCAGCTCCGCGCCCGGAGCTTATGGCCGGGCACACTGGCGGCGAGGGCTACCCCCCATCACAACAGAGAAAGGGGCCCCAGGGCCCCTTTCTCGTCACTGCCTCAACCAGCGTTGGTGTCAGATCCTCACCGGCTCAGGCGGTTTTCACGCACTTCTGGATAAAGCTGTTCTTGGCCGCCCCGGCGAGCTTCTTGTCCGCTGCCGCCTTCTCGCACCGGGTCGCCTTGTCGGCGGCGGCGTCCGTCTTCAGGCACTTTTGTACGAAGCTGTTCTTGGCCGCGCCAGCCAGCTTCTTGTCGGCGGCCGCTTTCTCGCACTGGCTTGCCTTGGCACTGGCGGAGGCGTCCTTGACGCACTTGCCCACAAAGCTGGTCTTGGCGGCGCCCGCCAGCTTCTTCACCGCCGCCTGGGCCTCGCACTCTTGCTGCGCGCCAGAGGTCGCGCTCTGGGCTACTCCCATGCCCATGACCGCCACACACAGACTCAACACCATCAGGATCCGCTTCATATGTCACACTCCCATCGTTCTATCCATTGTGGTTGGCCCCCACTCACGCGGGCCAAACGAGGCACTCTCGCCTCGCTGCACTATAGTCCCCCCGCCCCGTGACAACAAAAAGCGCACCGGCTCGCCGAATACGCCATCCCACATCCCGCCCCTTCCTCCCCGTTCAGCCCCTGCGATTGTTGAGCTGGCGCAAAAAACGCAGATCTTCCTGATAGTTGCGTCACTTTCTGACTGGTTTGCATATGGGGCTTAAGGATATGCTGGTCATTCGGCGCCTACAGCACCATCCGGGCCCGCCCGCTGGTCGATGGAGCGCATTGGAAGCTGTAATCCAGGGGCGGTAGCGTGGGTTTGTCCACCATCCTCAGGAGCATTAGAACGTAGATGAGTGATAACCCCAACAAACGAGATGCAACCCAACAATCTCAGCATTGAATAGGGGAAATTGATGCGCTATCGCCGCGCCATGGCCAGCGGAGCCTGCTGGTTCTTCACCGTAAATCTGGCCGACCGGCAGCAAGATCTGCTGATACGCAATATCGACCAGCTACGCGAAGCCATACGCCACGTCAGACAGCAGCATCTGTTCGAGATCGTAGCCATGGTGGTGATGCCAGAACACCTTCATGCCATCTGACAACTGCCACCGGACGACAGCGACTATCCCCTACGCTGGTCCCTGATCAAGACGGACTTCTCACGAGGTCTTGCCAAAACGGAACGGATACGGGAAAGCAGGCACAGAAAGCGGGAACGCGGCATCTGGCAACGCCGCTATTGGGAACACCTGACCCGGGACGACAGGGATCTGCAAGCCCATGTCGATTACATCCATTTCAACCCGGCCAAACGCGGTTATTACATCAAGCCGGTTGATTGGTCTTACTCCTCCATTCATCGTTATATCAAGCGGGGATGGATAACCAGTGATTGGGCCATTGATATTGACTCTAAGATGGAGTGGTAAAATCACCACGCGGTAAACGTTTAACTTCGCTCCGATCAGCCTCAACCTACGAGTTCGATACATTAGCATGTAGGTTAACGCTAAATTAAGTAAAACCAAAAATACGATATATTGATATCGATTAATATCGTAGAAACACATACATCAAATATCTTTCGACAAAAAATAAAATAAATCGATCGTATTGCATCCGCTAAGCAAAAGGAAATTCCGCATAATGGAAAACATTAAAATACAAAATTTTCTTGTAATAAAAAAGGCAGATATTAATATAAGAAAAATCAATATTATAATAGGTCCTCAAGCAAACGGGAAAAGCATTGTAGCGAAATTATTATATTTCTTTAAAAATACATCCATGATTTTCATTAATTCCATTCAATCGCAGAGTGATAAGAGAACACTAGATAGGGAATTACTTAGTGACTTTGAGAAAAAATTCCCTAGATATGCTTGGGAAGGTACAAGCTTTACTATTACCTATCAAATTAAAGAGCTAAAAATAGTCATCAATGGTACCAAGAATGCTCGAGGAAAAACAAATATCTCAATTAGTTATAGTGAAGAGCTTACAAAATTATTTAGTACCAAGAAAAAACTATACACAAAAAAAATAGAAGAACTTACGAGTAGCGAAAAGTTTTCAGCCACTCGTCAAATTAATAATTTAGAAAGACACGTCTTCTATGAACATATTATAGATCCATTACGACACGGCGAATACTCTGAATTTTTCTCTAATTCAATATTCATCCCCGCATCTAGATCTTTTTTTGCAAACCTACAAAAAAACATATTTACCTTCTTGGCATCAAATATAGATATCGACCCTTTTTTAAAAGAATTTGGAAGCGTTTATCAAAACTCTAAGCGTTGGTACAAAGACTCCTATTTAATGAAAGAGCATAGGACTCTACTGACTGATTTATATAAAGCGTTAGATAGCATCGTAGGTGGGGACTATGAGTTCCATGAAGATCAAGACTGGATAGTAAACAAATCAAGGAAAATCAATTTAGTTAACGCCTCATCCGGTCAACAAGAATCTCTACCAATGCTGCTAGTCCTTTGTGTTTGGCCCATGCTTAGAGCAAACCCCAAAGAGAATATGTTATTCATTGAAGAACCTGAAGCACATTTATTCCCTACGTCTCAAAGCCATGTTGTCTCTATATTATCCTTGCTCTACAATTCATTAAGAACAAATTTCTTCATTACATCACACAGCCCTTACATACTATCCGCCATCAATAATTTTATTCTTGCACACGATGCCATACATAATAATAAAATAACATTAGAACAGTTCCAGGAAATAAATGGATTAGGAATGCCAATATCATTTGATGATATATCCGCATACACAATAAACAATGGAATATCCAGTGATATTGCAGATTCGGAATACAGAATGATTGGCGCAGACATGCTTGATGGAATTTCAGAGCACTTTGAAAAAGTAATGAATCATATTTTATCTTGCTCGGATGAGAAATAAATGGACTATGCCACCTGCAGTGTTTCTTGTACTGATAGTAAAGTTGTTGTCCAAGAAAATCAAAGTAGATTTGAAGTAATCAACAAAAGTAAATTAAAAATAACAAAAGTACAAGTAGATGGGTGTTTGATTAATGATGACAGGGAAAAATGCGACTGGATTATAGAAGTAGAAAAATCCAAGGAAGATAAGCACGCACTTTTCATAGAACTAAAAGGCTGTAATTTAGATAAAGCAATATCTCAGTTGCAATCCACACTTAATGACACAAAGGATAGATATAAAAGTCACCATAAAGAATGTTATGCCGTGACAAGTCGAGTACCTAAACATGGAGCAACAGTTAGAAAAAGAAACCTTGAATTCCATAAAAAGAACAATGTCGTTCTATTTGTTAAAAATTTGAGAGCATCAATACAGATTGAAAATTAATATCTTTAGATAAATCTTCCTGTACTTTTATAAATAAACGCTCTTACGTTAACTCAATCCTAAAACTCTAATCCATTAACCCCCCGCTCTCTATATCAAGACCGGGGGATTTTTTATGTAGGAAATCTGGGACACCCACCTTTCTGAGCCAGCCACTGCTCGACTGGCTATCTCTGCAATCATGAATACTGACCCCAAGAAAACAATAAAAATCGGGCCAGAAATCTGGGACACCCACCTTTCTGAGCAAGCCATAGTCAGACTGATTATCAACGCTCTGATGGATGGCAGGTCGAGGGATTAGGGCCAAAAAATCGTCAAGCAGGCCATCGAGGCATAACTAGCCTCTTGTTCAGGCACGGCCCAGCCTGGCATCGAATAACATGCCGAGGTTTGATATGGCGTGGGATTAACGATTCAAAGGAACGGCTGATGACAACGTCGCTGACCACAGTGCTGGGCGAATTGCTGGCAATGGCCTCTGTCGCCCACCACTCTGATACCCTGCCGCCGAAACAGCGTCACCAGCTTCAGCCAGCGAGACCCATCCAACCCCAACCGTACCAAGATGGGCGCAAGACGAGCCGGTATATGACCCCGCTTATCGGTTCTGATGGCTCGCCCTGTCCAGTCCACCAAGATTAGATAGTCAGCGAAGGCATAGGGCAGGTCATCCGGGTTGCCCTTGCTGACAAATGGCAGCAATAGCGGAGATAAAACGTCGGTGGTGAGGGGCTCAGCTAGGCGCTGCTTGATGCTGGTGTAGTCACTCTGCTCGGGTCGGTCGGCAATCGCTGCCCGTATCGGATTGAGATCAACGTAGGCCATGCAGGCCAGCAGGGCTGATTCGGTGAGGAAATCTGGGACACCCACCTTTTTGACGGATGGCAGGTCGAGGGTTCAGGGCCAAACAAAAAAGTGGGTGTCCCAATTTGGAAGTCCAAAAACCATCCCGTCCGGGATGGTTTTTTATTGGATGGCTTGAAAGGCAAGGACCTTCTTACCACCGCCCTTGGGGTGGCTGCTGGTTGCGCGACTCCACCATGGCAATGAGGATGGCCATCAGGCTCGATATCAGCATCAGCACCATGGCGATGGGCAATGAGAACAGGGCGTAATAAGTGCGCCCGATTTCTGCCAGGACGGTGTCTGCAGACACCATAAAAGGCAGCGGCAACAGCAATATCAGAGCGAAGTAAAAGATGATCCTGGCGATCATCAAGGGGGTTTTGAGGGACTGGGTCACTATTTTTCGGTACGGCCACATGATGGTTTGCTCCCTGCACTGTGGTGGTGTTGTTGTCGATAAGCCGCGCCGTCGAGGCATCTGCGGCTCTGCTCGTCCATGAAGGGTGTCAAGCAGTCCCCTGATTAGCAGCCACGGCAGACCGGGTCAACGGGCCACGGAGGGCCGGAAATGACCCACAGACAGGGTTGTGCTGCCAGGGGCGAACATAACAACGAGAGTGCAAACCAGATTCGTAAAAACGTCGCAGCAATCACTGTCAGCACACTTTCTGCCAGCAGGTTGTGAGGCACAACCAAAACGGGGAGTTGCGCCGTGGGCTGCGCTGTGATGCCCCCTCCCAGGCAGAGCGGTGCCCTGCGTGCGGCTCGGGTTCCCCGGCCTGGATGGCTTGGCTCTTGCTACTCAATCTGGCTACTCAATCTGACTAACGGGTCTGGCTGCACGGCCTTGATGGTGAGCCTTGATTACGCACGCTATACACGCACTCTGGCTGCGCCGAGCCAGTGTGACTGCGCTAGTCGGTTGCAGGCCGATCGCCGGGCTGCTGCGCCCCCAGCAGCGTGGTGCCGTAGGAGTTGTCCACCGTGCAGCGCCACTGCCCGCCTGGCTCTTTGCGAAACACATAGGTAGCGCGGCGGGTCTCGTCGAACCAGCCCTCCCCGACCGGGTAGCGCAGCCGGGTCTCCATGATCACCAGGGCGTTGTCGGCCCCCTCGATCACCTCCATGGCGCCCTGGGTCACCTCAAGCTGACCGTCAAAGTAATCGGAGATGGCACTGAAGGCACGGCGGATGGCGGGAATGCCGCGCACCACCATGCCGGGTTTGACCACCAGGGCGGCGTCTTCGGCGTAGAAGGCCATCAGGGCGTCGAAGTCGCGCCGAGAGATGGCGGCGTCACAGGTCTCGATCAGGGTGCGAAGGGGATGCGGGCTCATGCCGTGCTCCTTGTTTCAGGGGGATCTGGGCGGGCTACCCGCCCAATACCGGACATCAATACCGGACATAAAAAATCCCCCGCTTTCGCGAAAAAGCGGGGGATCGTCAGCGTCTCATGACAGCTTAACCGAGCAGGAAGGTCTTGAGGCGGCCAAAGTCAGCGGGCAGATCGTGAGACAGGAGCGGCAGCGCGGCGTGCTTGGCGAGCGGGCCCGGCAGCGGCACATCCAGATTCAGGATCTCGTCTACCGACTCCTTGAACTTGGCCGGATGGGCGGTGCAGAGGAACACACCGACCTCGTCTTGCCCAAGCTGCTCGTTCAGCAGATCCCAGGCAATCGCCCCGTGGGGCTCGCACAGGTAATCCAGCTGATGCAGGCGTTTGAGCGCGTCGCGAGTCTGGGCATCATCACGCATCCCTGAGCCCAAGGTTTCCAGCGCCCAGCCCTTGCGACGGCACAGCTCTTCCACGCGCGGCCAGTTGTTGGGGCGGCTCACGTCCATGGCGTTTGACAGGGTTGCCACAGTCTGGTGCGGCTCCCACTGGCCGGTTTTCAGGTAGCGCGGCACGGTGTCGTTGGCGTTGGTGGCGGCGATAAAGCGCTTCACCGGCAGCCCCAGCGCCTTGGCGATGAGACCCGCAGTGAGGTTGCCAAAGTTGCCGGACGGCACGCTGATGACCGCCTTGGCCCGTTGGGCTTTCGGCAACTGGGCCACGGCTTCGAAGTAGTAGCAGACCTGGGCCAGCAGGCGGCTGATGTTGATGGAGTTGGCGGAGTTGAGGCCGATGGCGGTCTTGAGCCCTTCATCGTCGAAGGCATCTTTGACCAGCGCCTGGCAGGCATCGAAGTCACCGTCGATGGCGAGGGTGCGGATGTTGCCGCCGAGGGTGCAGAAAAGCGCCTCCTGCAAGGGGCTTATCTTGCCCTTGGGGTAGAGGATCACCACTTCAATCCCCTCCAGGCCGTAGAAGGCGTGGGCCACGGCGGCGCCGGTGTCGCCGGAGGTGGCGGTGAGGATGGTGATCTTGTCATTGGTTCTGAACGCAGCCAGACACTGGGCCATGAAGCGGCCGCCGAAATCCTTGAACGCCAGGGTCGGGCCGTGGAACAGCTCGAGGGCATAGGTGCCATCTTTGAGCTTCACCAGGGGCGCCGGGAAGGTGAAAGCAGCGTCGATAAGCTCGCTCACCTTGGCAGCCGGTACTTCGTCACCCAGCAGGTGGCTCAGGATGCGGGCCGAGCGCTCGGCCAGCGGCAGATCCAGCAGGGCATCCACGTCGGCCAGCGGCTCCAGGGTCTCTGGGAAGAACAGCCCCTGCTCTCGGCCCAGACCCTGACGCACCGCCTGCGCGAAGCTCACCTGTTCACTCTTGTCCTTGATGTTGTAAAGATTCATAGCTCGCTTCCTGTTACCCGTGCCCCGGCCATGTCCAGTTTGCAGACCCGGGCAAATCCATCTTCATTGCGCACGAAGTGCGCTTCCATCCACTCTTTCATGCGTTCGGCCTGGGCCAGATCCTTCATCACCACGAACACGGTGGGACCGGACCCCGAGATGCCGGTGGCCAGCGCCCCGTTCTGGGCCCCCTGGGCCCGCACCTCGTTGAAACCTTCAATCAGGGCCGCGCGATAAGGCTCGGCGATGACGTCTTTCAGGACGCTGGCGGCCAGCCCTTCCTGGCGGCTGTAGCTGGCATGCACGAAGGCGGCCAGCCGGCGGCCATAGGTGAGGCAGTCCTGGCGGCGATACTGGGCCGGCAGGATGGCGCGGGCAGCGGCGGTGGAGACCACGGTGCCCGGGTAGCAGACCACCCAGTACCACTCGTCAAACACCGGGATGCCCTGGCTGATGACGCCCCCCTCCTCCAGCACCAGCTGCATGCCGCCCAGATAACAGGGCGCCACGTTGTCGTAATGGACGGAGCCGGAGATCTTCCCTTCCATCTCCCCCATCAACAGCAGCAGGTCGTGTTCATTCAGGGGCGCGCCGTGGAAGGCGTTGAGCCCTTCCAGCGCCGCCACCACGCTGCAGGCGCTCGATCCCAGGCCCGAGCCCACCGGCAGGTTCTTCTCCAGCACCATTTCCAGCGGCTTGAGACCCAGGCCGCGCTTCTCCAGCGCCTCGCCATAGGCGACCCAGCAGTCGTGGAGGATGTTCTTTTTCGGGTCGTCCGGCAACTTGTGGGCGTAACGGCCCACGGAAGAGAGAGCGAAAGGCACCTCTGCCGATTTGACCTGGACGCGGTCACCCAACAGGGAGCCATCCACGGGGGCGAGCGCCGCCCCCAGGACGTCAAAGCCCACACTCAGGTTGGCGCTGGAGGCCGGGGCATAGGCCACCACGCTGCCTCCGATTTCTACATTCGGGTTCATCTCTGAACTCATGTTACAGCTCCTGCTTCCAGTTCTGGGTGCGCAGCACGTCGGCGAAGACACCGGCGGCGGTCACTTCGGTCCCTGCGCCATAGCCGCGCAGTACCAGGGGGATGGGCTGGTAATAGGTGGAGAAGAAGGCGAGCGCGTTCTCCCCGTCTTTCACCTTGAACAGCGGCTCGTCACCGCCCACCGCCTTGATGGCGACCTTGCACTTGCCCCCCTCGATGGAGCCGACGTAGCGCAGCACCTTGCCTTCACGCTGGGCCGCCGCGAACTGGTCGCGGAACCAGCCGTCGGCCTCGGGCAGACGGGCCATGAAGGCTTCCACGTCGCCGCTGACGTCGAAGCCCGGCGGCAGCGCCTGCTCCACCTCTACGTCGGAGAGCTCCAGCGCCATGCCGGCCTCACGGGCCAGGATCAGCAGCTTGCGGGCCACGTCCATGCCGTTGAGATCGTCACGGGGATCCGGCTCGGTGAAGCCGTTGCCGCGGGCGATCTGGGTAGCCTCGGAGAAGGCCATCCCCTCGTCCAGCTTGCCGAAGATGAAGGAGAGCGACCCGGACAGGATGCCGTCGAAGGCCCGCAGCTTGTCACCGGCCTTGATGAGGTTTTGCAGGTTCTCGATGACCGGCAGGCCCGCGCCCACGTTGGTCTCGTACAGGAACTTGCGACGGGTCTGGCGGGCGGTGCGGCGCAGCGCCTTGTAGTAATCCAGCGACCCGGTGTTGGCCTTCTTGTTCGGGGTGACCACGTGGAAGCCGGCCCCGAGGAAATCGGCGTACTGGACGGCCACGGCTTCGCTCGAGGTGCAGTCGACGATCACCGGGTTGATGAGGTGGCTCTCTTCCACCAGCTTCTTCACCGCCTCCAGGCTGAAGCTGCCTTGTGCTTCCACCAGCTGTTCACGCCAGTTGGCGAGGACCAGGCCATCCTTGTTGACCGCCATCTGACGGCTGTTGGCGATGCCGACCACCCGCAGGCCGGTGCCCTGCTCGGCCAGTACCGGCTGCTGGCGGGCAATCTGATCCACCAGGGCTGCACCGACGCCGCCCACCCCGACCACGAAGAGATCGATGAACTGCTGGCTGCCAAAGAAGTTCTGGTGGCACGCCTTGATGGCTTCCGCCACCTTGCCGGAGCGCACGACCGCGGAGATGGAGCGCTCGCTCGACCCTTGCGCGATGGCGACGATGTTGATGGAGGCCTGGGCCAGGGAGGTGAAGAAGCGCGCCGCCATCCCCTTGGAGGTACGCATGCCGTCGCCGATGAGGGAGATGATGGCCAGATCGGTCATGATCTCGAGCGGGTCCAGCAACTGGTTCTTGAACTCCAGCTCGAACTCGCGCTCCAGCACCTTGCGGGTCTTGTCGCTGTCGTAGCTGTGGATACAGAAGCTGACGCTGTACTCGGAGGACGACTGGGTGATCAGCACGATGCTGACCCCGGCGCGGGAGACGGCGGAGAAGATGCGACCGGCCATGCCCACCATGCCCTTCATGCCGGGACCGGAGACGTTGAACATGCACATGCCGGAGAGATCCGAGATGGCCTTCACCTTCAGATCGTCATCCCCCTGATCGACCCCGATGAGGGTACCCGGACCCTGGGGGTTGAAGCTGTTCTTGATGAGGCAGGGAATGTGGAACTGGGCCACGGGGGCGATGGTCTTCGGGTGCAGCACCTTGGCACCGAAGTAGGAGAGCTCCATCGCCTCTTTATAGGAGAGGGTTTTGAGCAGGTAGGCATCCGGTACCAGGCGCGGGTCGCAGTTGTAGCAGCCCTCCACGTCGGTCCAGATCTCGCAGCACTCGGCATCGACGCAGGCGGCCAAGACGGCGGCGGAATAGTCGGAGCCGTTGCGGCCCAGCAGCACGGTCTCGCCCTTGTCGCTGCCACCGGTGAAGCCCGGCATCAGGTAGAGACAATCAGAGCGCAGGCCCTTGGCGGCGAAGCGCACCCGGGAGGCTTCGATGTCCACATGGGCTTCGAGGTAGCCGCCATCGGTGACCAGCAACTGCTCGGGCACGATGAGATCCAGCTCGAGGCCGCGCACCCGCAAGAGCTCGTGCATGAAGGCGATGGAGAGGTTCTCGCCACGGCTCAGGATGCGGGCCTGGACGTTGTCCGGGCACAGCCCCAGCAGACGGATACCCTGCATCAGCCGCTCGACCTGATCCAGTTCGCTGGTCAAACGAGCCTGCAGCGCCTTGTCATCCAGCGCGGGATAGGCGGCTTTGAGCCCCGCCAGCAGGCGGGAGAAGATACCGTTGATCTCAAACAGGGTACTGCTTGCATCCATGCCGCGACTGGTCTGTTCCACCAGGGCGACCAGGTGATTGGTCACCTTGGCCGGTGCCGACAGCACCAGGGCCACCTGGGATTGGCCATGGGTATTCACCGCGATATCGGCAACCCGCAAGAAACGCTCTGCGTCGGCCAGTGACGACCCGCCAAATTTCAACACTCTCATCGCTATCTCCCTGTATTCCCTGCAAATTGATCTGCTAATTGGTCTAAAAACAATCCAACAAAAAAGGCCCGTACTGGGTGGGTACGGGCCTTTTTCTGATTTCTGTGCTTGTTCGTCAGCGCATCAACCGGCCCCAGTGCCACCTGTGGTGGTACCGGTAATAATGGTGGTGGTGATGATGTTGGTGAATAGCTGCATGACGAACACTCTTGAACGAATCTGGTTGTTAGCAATACCGCGCCCGGCGAGGGGCTGTCAACCTAAACCTCCTTGCCAAACTTGCGGGCAAGGTCTTTGCAGAGCAGATGGAGCATATTGAGATCCCGCTGCGGCAGCATGGGCACTCGGTCCATCACCCATTGATGCAGTTTTTCATCCTGCGAAACTCCGAGTTCACCAAGCAATTCTGCTGTTTTTGATTTCAGCACGCGAACCTGCCCGGTACTCTCGAAATTTTCTGCTACGTCCTGCTCGTCGCTCACTTTCTGGTCATCGAGCAGCGGACTCAACTCATAGGCATACAGCATGATCGCCTGACCCAGGTTCAGGGACGGGTATGAGACCTTGAGAGGCAGGTAGCTGATGAGATCCACCTGGGCGAGCTGTTCGTTGGAGAGGCCCGACTCCTCGCAGCCAAACACGATGGCCACCTTCTCGAGGGAGGGCTTGGCCCGGACCTGGTCGCGAATGTCCGCCGGGGTGAGGTAGTGCTGGTAGCGGCCGCGCTGCCGGGCGGTGGTGGCGACCACCAGATCCATGTCCGCCAGGGCCTCTTCCAGGGTGTCGAAGGCTTGCGCATCCGTCAGGATCTCCTGCGCCCCGTGGGCAACCCAGCTCGCCTCCTCCTCTTCGTGCACCCGGCTCCCCACCAGTCGCATGGCATCGAAGCCCATGGTCTTCATGGCGCGGGCAGCAGCCCCCACGTTGGCGGCACGGGCGGGCGACACCAGCACAAAATAGAGTTTCATCGGGTTCTCTCCAGGATGGGGCCGACGCCGCGAACTGCGGCGAACCGTCGGCAAAACAGGGGCGCAATCTACCGTTTATCCCGAAATATTGCCACTTGAACAGATGTTTGGATGTTGCCATAGTGGCCTTGGACGCGAGTCCGCCGCCTCAGGGCACTGACGCCATGGGCCCGACAGATCACAAGGAAGAGAGAGATGCAGCAGCCATTGGAGCAGGCGGTCGCCGAGACGATCCTGCAACGTTTTGAGTCGTTTTACAGCCGCTTTCTCGAGATAACCCAGGGCAGCAAGAGCCGTTTCGAGAACAGCGACTGGCTGGGGGTGCAGCTCGCCGGTCGAGAGCGCATCCGCCTCTATGATCACCATGTCGGCGCCACCACGGCGCAGATCAAACAGATGATGGGGGAGCAGCTGCCGACCCAGGCCCTGCTCAAGCAGGTGAAAGGCGCCTTCAGCGATCTCCTGCCCCGCTGCGAGAACTTCGAGGTGGCGGAGTCCTTCTTCAATTCCGTCTATCGCCGCATCTTCCGCCATCGCAACATCCGCGACGAGAACCTTTATATCCACCCCTTCGTGAGCCGGGGCGACAAGCCTGATCTGGGATCCTTGCTGCGTATCTATCGCACCGATCTCTCCCACCTGCCCCAGACCCTGAGCCAGCTGCTCGGGGATTACAGCTTCACCCTCCCTTTCGAAGACAAGCAGCGGGACATCATGGACATCCACCGCCATCTGGCAGAGAGCGGCCCGGCCATCCTGCACGAGGAGCCCTTCGCCATCGAGCTGCTCAGGGAGGTGTTCTATCGCAACAAGGGAGCCTATCTGGTGGGGCTCATCCGGGTGAAGGGAGAAGTCTATCCCTTCATCCTGCCCTTGCTCAGCACCGGTCAGAGCATCTATGTGGACACCGTCATCTTCGAGCCGGAGCTGGCTTCCATCGTGTTCGGCTTCGCCCGCGCCTACTTCATGGTCTATGCCCCGGTGCCGGCGCTCTTTGTGGCCTTCCTTCGCCAGATCATGCCCCGCAAGCCGGACTATGAAATCTACAACGCCATCGGCTGCCAGAAGCACGGCAAGACCGAGCTCTATCGCCACTATCAGCAGCACCTGGCCCAGAGCCGGGAGCAGTTCGTCATCGCGCCCGGCATCAAGGGGATGGTGATGAGCGTGTTCACCCTCCCCTCCTACGATGTGGTGTTCAAGGTGATAAAAGACGAGTTCACCCCGCCCAAGGAGGTGAGCCACGAGCAGGTGAAGGAGAAATACCGGCTGGTAAAACAGCACGATAGAGTGGGCCGCATGGCAGATACCCAGGAGTTCACCAACTTCGAATTTCCCCTCGATCGCATCTCGCCGGAGCTGTTGACCGAGCTCAAGGCGGTGGCGCCTTCTGCGCTTACCCTCACCGCCGACAAGCTGGTGATCAAACACCTCTACACCGAGCGCAAGATGATCCCCCTGAACCTCTATCTGGATCAGGCGGACGAACAGCAGACCCGCCTCGCCCTGGAGGAGTACGGCAACGCCATCCGCCAGCTCGCGGCGGCCAACATCTTCCCCGGCGACATGCTGTTCAAGAACTTCGGGGTGACTCGCCACGGCCGGGTGGTCTTCTATGACTACGACGAGATCTGCTACATGACGGAGTGCAACTTCCGCCAGATCCCGCCGCCGCGCTACCCGGAGGACGAGTGGAGCGCCGAACCCTGGTATTCGGTGGCACCCAACGACATCTTCCCGGAGGAGTTCGCCACCTTCCTGCTGCAAAAACCCCAGGTGCGGGAGATCATGATGCAGTTGCACAAGGAGCTCTTCGATGCCAACTACTGGAAGATGCTGCAGAGCAACATCAAGGAGGGGATGTTCGAGGATGTCTATCCCTACCGGCGCAAGAAGCGGTTTCGCTTCCAGCGAGGGGGATGACCCGACATCAGGCACAAAAAGGGACGCCATGGCGTCCCTTTTCACATTCTTCTGCACGCTGGCGCAGGGGGCGCCTGCGACAGCCTTTGACGAGATTCCGGCTTATTTCACGGCGTCAAAGGTCAGCAAGGTGGCCTTGTCGGCATCCTTGAGTACCAGCTGTTTGCCGCTGATCTGGAAGCTCGCCACCTTCTCCAGGGTCTGCAGGTAGTTCATTTCCTTGCCGGCCAGATCCCCCGCACACATCATGCGCGTCGAACCCATGGCGCCCAGCGTCAACACGCCGTCACCCTGCTCTGTGATGCCGCCAAAGTAGCGGTTGCAGCCGCCCTTGCCCGCCACCTTGTCACCGGCGACCTGCAGGGTGAAGGTATCACCGCTCGCCCCTTGCAGTTGCCAGGTCGATGCCTGCAATTGTGCCAGCGTGGAACCCGTAGTCATGGCGCAGCCTCCCAGGGCCAGAGCGGCCAGCAGGATCAGTTTGTTGTTCATCAGTTCACCTCGTGATGGAGCGTGTCGTAACGACACGGAGTGAGGGGCCTGTGTACCATGACTGCAGCGTCAATCAAAACTCTTTTATTGTGATCGGGGTTCCCTTTACTCCCCGCTGGCATGTGCCATGCTTGTAGTCCTGTTCGGACCCAGGGAGGGGAAACGAATGGTCAAGTCTCTCGTCATCGCCATGGCATCCAGCCTCGTCTTTTCGGCTCAGGCCGCCGACTGGAGTTTTCTCCAGACCGAATCGGACAACCCGCTCTACGTCAAAAGCTATTCCGGCGTACTGCTCGGCAACCAGAGCCATCTTGGCGACAACTTCGACCTCTGGCTCATCAATACCGGCTATCAATACCCGCTTCAGGATGACATCAGCCTCTACATGGAGGCCGGCCCCGCCATCGGCCCCCAAAGCGGGCAGGCCGGGTTCAATATCAGCTCTGGGGTGCGCTATCGCCTCTCCCCGTCACTCAACATCGGCAGCCAGCTCAAGCAACTGGAGGTGAGCAAGGCCAGCACCCTGGTTGAGCTCAACAGCAGCCTGCTGGTGACACCCTCCCTGGCCATCACCGCCAATTACGGACTCAGTGCCTTCAGCACGGAACACTTTCTCACTCTGGGCGTGGGCTTCAACTTCTGAGGTTCAGAGGAGCCTGGCGCCACTCACCAGCACACCGTTGAGGTCGGCGTAGACATAGTCGCCGGGCGCTATGGTCACACCGGCAAAAGAGACCACGGTGTCCAGCGTGCCCAGGCCCCGTTTTTCGGTCTTTACCGGGCAGGGGGCCAGGGCCTTGACCCCCAGCGCCAGGGTCGCCAGCGTCCCCACATCCCGCACGGCACCATTGATGAGGATCCCCTCCCACCCCTGCTCCACCGCCTTGATGGCCAGCTGATCCCCGAGCAGCGCCCGACGCAGGGAGCCGCCCCCGTCGATCACCATCACCTTGCCATGGCCGGGACGGTTGACCAGCTCACGCACCAGGCTGTTGTCTTCAAAGCAGGAGAGGGTCACGGCCTCGCCGTAAAACAGCGCCTTGCCGCCATAGTCCTGAAACAGGGGGTCAGCGATCCTAAGGGCATCGCCATGTTCATCGCAAAGGTCGGGCAGCAGGTCCAGCATGATCATCATCCTTCCATGGAGTGAAATGTGTCCGCTCATTCTTTCATCATGTCGGGGCGCTGACAATCCACCGGCCGGGTGCCCTGTGCGGATGGCGGGGGGCCATGTCAGCCCGAAGGCCTGAACCGCCAGCGGGACGCAAGCGCCCCCAGATGACAGGGCGGCCCTTCCAGCAACACGGGCACCAGCCAGAGCTCTCCTTCACGCACCCAATAGAGGGCATTCTGGCCAAATCGGGCGGCCAGCCGGATCGCCTCTGGCAGCGAAAGCGGCAACAACAGCGACGCCTCCTGCCAGCGCTCATCCTCATCGCTCCCCCAGACCTCTCCCATGACGGGACAGTCGCCCACTTGCCGGACAAGGGCTCGCTGGCGACGGGCATTGCGGCGCAGCCCCACCCACCGGCTGGCCGGGTTCCAGGCCGTGACAATGGCATAGGCTGGGCAGTGGGGGGGTGCAAAGGGGGCGATGAAGCACACTTTTCTGTAGTTTTCCCACAAAGTCATGTCAACCACATGTTACATCCCATTACATTTATTAAGGGCGAAAAAGCGGGTCAGCCCAAGTATGATGCAGCGAACTCGGGGATTGACTTATATCAAAGCTGAGTTAAAAAGTTGCTATCTGACGGCAAAGAGTGTTGTTATGCGCCTGTTAACTGATAAAATGCAGCAACTTTTGTAATGGACTACCTCTCCGGGCTTCTCTTGTTCAGACTTGTTGAGAGCCCATGTACGGCACAGGGATGCTTGCCGACATAGTTACCAAATTCGCGATGATTCGACCTGATATTCATACCCAGGATGACGTAATAAATTTTCAGGACCGGTCGGATAACGCCAAAGAGTGTTAAAATTTCGATAATTAACTGATAAGAATCTGGGAATACTCATGCAAACACCACATATTCTGATCGTCGAAGACGAGCTGGTCACCCGCAACACCCTCAAGAGCATCTTCGAAGCCGAAGGCTACATCGTGCTGGAAGCCAACAACGGTGACGAGATGCACCAGGCCCTGACCAGCCACACCATCAACCTGGTGATCATGGACATCAACCTGCCGGGCAAGAACGGCCTGCTGCTGGCGCGCGAGCTGCGTGAAGATGACAACATCGCCCTGATGTTCCTGACCGGTCGCGACAACGAAGTGGACAAGATCCTGGGGCTGGAGATCGGCGCAGATGACTACATCACCAAGCCGTTCAATCCCCGTGAACTGACCATCCGTGCCCGCAACCTGCTGAGCCGCACCATGAACGTGGCCGCCGGTGGCGAAGAGAAGAAGCTGGTAGAGCGTTATCTGTTCAATGGCTGGGCTCTGGACATCAACAGCCGCGCCCTGGTCAGCCCGGCAGGGGACATGTTCAAGCTGCCCCGCTCCGAGTTCCGTGCCATGCTGCATTTCTGCGAGAACCCGGGCCAGATCCAGACCCGTGCCGAGCTGCTCAAGAAGATGACGGGCCGCGAACTCAAGCCCCACGACCGCACCGTGGACGTGACCATCCGCCGTATTCGCAAGCACTTCGAGAGCGTGGGCGACACCCCTGAGATCATCGCCACCATCCATGGCGAAGGCTATCGCTTCTGCGGCGAGCTGGAGCAGGAGTAATTCTCCCACTCCCGAGTTGAAAAGGCGCCCTGTGGCGCCTTTTCCATGTCTGCAAGGCTCGCCCCAGGCAACTTGCCCCCTCAAAAAATGCACAACAAAAAGCCCACTCGCAGGAGTGGGCTTTTTGTGTGAAGACTGGAGCGGGCAGCGGGAATCGAACCCGCATCATCAGCTTGGAAGGCTGAGGTAATAGCCATTATACGATGCCCGCTAGGCATCAAAACGTGCTCGGTGTGATGGGGAATCCCCACGACAGACAGCCATCTGGCTGATATGGACAACGGCGCGTGCCGCTATCTGGAATGTGGAGCGGGTGATGGGAATCGAACCCACGTATGCAGCTTGGGAAGCTACCGTTCTACCATTGAACTACACCCGCGTCAGTGGCCTCTACTATATGCATTTTGCCGCCGAGCGCAATCACCGACCTCGCATTTTTTGCCATAAATCAAGCTGTTCGGCCAACTAATGAGCATGAAGCCGATTTTTCACACAATGATGTTCATCCGCCCGGTTCTGCAAGGTTGCCAAG
The DNA here is from genome assembly GCF_000819785.1 of Aeromonas caviae. Taxonomy (GTDB): domain Bacteria; phylum Pseudomonadota; class Gammaproteobacteria; order Enterobacterales; family Aeromonadaceae; genus Aeromonas; species Aeromonas caviae. The sequence continues at coordinate 17,365 of NZ_CDBK01000055.1, forward strand.
CCGTGGGGGCGACGATAGTCTTGCGCCACTCGTTTGAGGAGGGTGGTAATGGACAAGAACAGACAGAAACATCTCTATGGCTGGTTGCGCAAACAATCGGGCCATGGTCGGCGCTGGATCGGCATCTCCATCGCCTTCGGGCTGGGTCAGGGCGTCCTGATGGTGATGCAGGCCTGGTTGCTGGCGACCCTGCTGCACGGTTTCATCATCGAAGGCTCCACGCCGGAGCACTCCGCCCCCCTCTTCATCAGTCTGTTGCTGGTGACCCTGACCAAGGCGGCCCTGGCCTATGGCCGCGAGGTGGCGAGTTTCAAGGCAGGCAGTGCGGTGCGCCAGGCCATCCGTGAGCTGGTGCTCACCCGCCTCGCCAGGCTCGGCCCTGCCTATATCCAGCGTCGCCCCGCCGGTAGCTGGGCCAGCCTGCTGCTCGAGCAGATCGAAGAGATGCAGGACTTCTTCTCCCGCTATCTGCCCCAGATGGCCATTGCCATCTTTATTCCCCTGGTGATCCTGGTCTCCGTGTTCCCGGTCAACTGGGCGGCGGGCCTCATTCTGCTCGGCACGGCCCCCCTCATTCCCCTCTTCATGATCCTGGTGGGAGTGGGCGCCGCCGATGCCAACCGCCGCAACTTCCAGTCGCTGGCGCGCCTCTCAGGTCACTTCCTCGATCGCCTGAAGGGGTTGCGCACCCTGCAGCTTTTCATGCGTACCCGGGCGGAAGGGGAGGCCATCCGCGATGCATCGGAAGATTTTCGCGAGCGCACCATGGAGGTGCTGCGCCTCGCCTTCCTGAGCACGGCCGTGCTGGAGTTCTTCGCCGCCATCGCGGTGGCCCTGGTGGCCGTCTACTTCGGTTTCTCCTACATCGATCACCTCAACTTTGGCAGCTATGGCGTCAAGGTCACCCTCTTTACCGGCCTGTTCGTGCTCTTCCTCGCCCCCGAGTTCTACGCGCCGCTGCGGGAACTCGGTGCCCACTATCACGCCAAGGCACAGGCCATTGGCGCCGCCGAACAACTGCTGGAATTTCTCGAGGCCGACGTGAGCGAACCCGCCTCCGGGACGCTCCCCTTCCATGCGGATGGCCCCGTCAAGGTAGAAGCCCGCAGCCTGGAAGTGCTGAGCGCCGAGGGCAAGGTGCTGGTCGGTCCCCTCGATTTCACGCTGGAAGCCGGCACGCGCACCGCCCTGGTCGGCATCAGCGGCGCGGGCAAGAGCTCCCTGGTCAATGCCCTGCTCGGTTTTGCCCCCTATCGCGGTTCCCTGTGCGTCAACGGAGTGGAGCTTCGTACCCTGGACATCAGCCAGTGGCGCCAGCAGCTAGGCTGGCTCTCCCAGAATCCCCAACTCTTCCACAGCTCCCTGCGGGACAACCTGCTGCTGGCCAGACCATCCGCCAGCGACGCCGAGCTGGAAGCCGCGCTCAAGCGCGCCCAGGCCTGGGAGTTCGTCAATGAGAAAGGGCTGGACTATCGGGTCGGGGATCAGGCGGGCGGTCTCTCCGTCGGCCAGGCCCAGCGCATCGCCCTTGCCCGCACCCTGCTCAAGACGACCCAGATGATGGTGCTGGATGAACCCACTGCCAGCCTGGATCGCCATTCTGAGCGGGCCGTCATGAGCGCCCTCGAACAGGCCGCACAAGGTCAGACCCTGCTGATGATCACCCACCGCCTCGATCAGCTCAGCCAGATGGACAACATCCTGGTGCTGGCGCACGGCAAGCTGGTGGAGCAGGGACGTTTTGCCGCACTCGGCGAGGCAGAGGGCCCCTTCGCCCGCCTCCTGTCGCAATCCCAAGGTTTCGGAGACTCTCTCGATGACTGATCTATTGCCGTTCCTGCGCCTTTATCGCCAGCACTGGCTCAGCCTCTCCATCGGCCTGCTGCTGGCCCTGGTCACCCTGGTGGCCGGCATGGGCCTGCTCTCCCTCTCCGGCTGGTTCCTCTCCGCCGCAGCCGTCGCCGGGCTGGCGGTCGCCACCCGAGACACCTTCAACTACATGACCCCTGCGGGGGGCGTGCGTTTCTTCTCCATCGTGCGCACCGCCAGTCGCTGGGGCGAGCGGGTCGTGAGCCACGACGCCACCTTCCGGGTGCTGACCCGGCTGCGGGTCTGGTTCTGGCAAAAGCTCTCCCCTCTCTCCCCCGGCTCCCTTGCCGGTTTTCGCCAGGCTGACCTGCTCAACCGCCTGGTGGCCGACATCGATGCCATGGATCACGTCTATCTGCGCCTCATCACCCCCATTGGGGCGGCGCTGCTGAGCTGCGCCGGACTGGTCTTCTTCCTCTCCTTCTTCGATGGTCGCCTGGCGCTGACGCTGGGAGCCATTCTGCTCTTTGGCATGCTGGCCTTGCCCCTGGTCTTCTATTTTGCCGGGCGCGCGCCGGGCCGCCAGCTCATCGCCGAGAAGTCCAACCTGCGTACCCGCATGGTGGACTATCTGGACGGCCAGGCCGAACTGCAGATGTTCGCCGCCGCTCCCGAGGCGCTCACCGGATTGCAACAGGCGGAGCAGGCCCTGATCCGGGCCCAGGCCCGCATGGCCCGCGTCAGCGGCCTGGCCGCCTTCTCGGTGCAGTTGCTGAGCGGCTGGACTCTGACCCTGATGCTCTGGCTGGCCGGTCACGGCGTCGGTGGCAGTGCCCCTGACCCCATCACGGCACTTATGGTGTTCGCTACCCTGGCGAGCTTCGAGGCGCTGCTGCCGCTGGCCGGTGCCTTCCAGCACCTCTCCACCAGCCTCACCTCCGCCCGCCGTCTCAACGAGATCCTGCAAGAGGCCAAGGCGCCGGAGTGGGGAGCACAGCAAGCCCCCGCTGCCCGGGGTGCCGTGCAGATAAGCGACCTGTATTTCACCTATCCAGGCCAGGATGCTCCCGTGCTGCAAGGGTGCACCCTGCAACTGCATGCCGGGGAGAAGCTGGCGCTGCTGGGGCAGACCGGCTGTGGCAAGTCCACCCTGATGGGGTTGTTGACCCGGGAGTGGACGGCCCTATCGGGGGAGATCCTGCTCGATGGCAAACCCCTCACCGATTACAGCGAAGAAGCGCTGCGCGCCTCCTGCTCCGTGGTGAGCCAGCGGGTCCACCTGTTTGCCGATACCCTGCGTGGCAACCTCACCCTGGCCGCCCCCGGAGCCAGCGACGAACGGCTCATCGAGGTGCTCACCCAGGTGGGGCTCGGAACTCTGCTCCACGATGAGGGTGAGCAGGCCGAACAGGGACTGGATGCCTGGCTCGGGGATGGCGGGCGTCCGCTCTCCGGCGGGGAGCGCCGCCGCATCGGCATCGCCCGCGCCCTGCTCCACGATGCACCGCTCTGGCTGCTGGACGAGCCCACCGAAGGGCTCGATACCCAGACCGAACGGGAGATCATGGATCTGCTGCTGACCCTGGGGGCGGATCGCACCCTGCTTCTCATCTCCCACCGCCTGCTGGGGCTGGAACGGATGGACAGGGTAGCCCTGATGGAAGAGGGTCGCATCCGTCTGTGTGCCCCCCACCAGGAGCTACTGGAAGATGATCACTACCGCAGCCTGCACCGGCGACTGGCTCCCGCCTGATCCGGGAGTCGTCTCGCTACAATCCATTGATATGGCTAAAAATGGGGCTGGTCGCCATCGGCGACTGCCCCCTATAATGGCCCACTCGCCACCCAACAAGATGCCGATATGAAACGCCTGATCCTGATGATGCCCCTGATTGCCTCCGGTTGCGCCGACTTCGCCTTCAACAGCAATCTGGACAAGGAAAACTTCGACGAGTACTTCAAGCCGGGGAGCGTGCGGATCTACGAGCAGAGCGAGCTCGCCGACCTCAACTACCTCTACCTCGGCACCGTCGAGGGGGAATCCTGCCAGAGCGATGCCAACCAGGCGGTGCCCAATGCCGGTGAAGCCCGCACCCTGGCCCGCCGCCGCGTGGCGGACATGGGGGGCAACGGCGTCAGCTTCGACAAGTGCGCCGAGTTCAGCGACGTGCCCGGCTGCCTGAAGCAGGTGATCTGCTACGGTCAGGCGCTGAAAGTGGCCGAAGAGAAGTAAGTCCTGCCATGGCGATCGCCATCGTGCGACTCGGCAGCCCCCGCCTCGAGGATGAGGGGCTTCGCATCGGCACCGTGCGTCGCCCCCCTCGCGGCGTGCCCAAAGCGGCGTTCGCCAGCCAGGATTGGTACGACGTCTGGTTCCCCAATCTGGCCCCCAGCGCCGAGACCATGAAACTCGGTCAGACTGCCGACACCCCGGCCCGGTGGACCGCTTTCTGCAAGCAGTACAAGGCCGAGATGGCCGCCCCGGCCGCGAAGCACGATCTGGCCCTGCTGGCCGCCCTCTCCCACACCACCCATTTCTCGGTGGGATGCTACTGCGAACAGGAGTCCCGCTGCCATCGCAGTGTGCTGAGGACCCTGCTGGCCGACGCGGGTGCATTGCTGCGCTGAGCCCCGTCATGGATGAACACCCCACATGAGAAGAGGGCACCCCGGGGTGCCCT
>NZ_CDBK01000055.1:22167-22646 GCF_000819785.1 Aeromonas caviae
CTGGCAGCGGCCCCCGGGGGTTGCTGGCAAGCCATACCACCAGATCGTCAACCGTCTCCTCCAGGGGGCGAAAGTTCAGGCCATGGACGATGGCGGCCTCGGCGCTGATGGTGCCATACCCAGCATACTCGGGCAGCTCGTTTGGCAGCAGCGTGGGATAGCTTTGCCAGGGCGCCACCCCTGCCGCCATCAGGTCACGCCAGGGAGCCCACTCGAGCTGCAAGGGGGTCGCTGGCGTCAGCCGGGCAGCGAGGCGCTCCACCCAGTCGTTCAGTGCGATGCCGGGCTTGATCAGGTTGAAACACCCAGCGAGTCGCTGCTCGGCAGCCCGCAGCACGAACTCGGCGCAGTCGCGTACATCCAGATATTGCAGCCTATCCTCCCCCTGCCCCGGCAAGAGCCAGTGCCCGCCCGCCTCACCCACCAGGCAAGACGAGCGGTCGGGTCAAAGGGGCCGCAGAGCACGCCGGGGCGCAGGG
>NZ_CDBK01000056.1 GCF_000819785.1 Aeromonas caviae
TCCAACCTGTCTGCTGCCAACGACAGCAACAAGCTGCGCATCACCGAAGCGGTCTGCAAAGGCGCGGTCGAGACCTCCGAGAAGCTGGACGCCCCGCTGATCGTGGTTGCCACCGAAGGCGGCAAGTCTGCCAAGGCCATCCGCAAGTACTTCCCGAAAGCCTGGATCCTGGCCATCACCACCAACAAGAAGACCGCTGCCCAGCTGGTGCTGACCAAGGGTGTGGTTGCTCACGTGGTTGACTCCATCGCCTCCACCGACGACTTCTATCGCATCGGCAAAGAAGCCGCGCTGGAAATCGGCATGGGCGTGAAGGGTGACGTGGTCGTCATGGTCTCCGGTGCCCTGGTACCGAGCGGTACCACCAACACCGCCTCCGTTCACGTACTGTAATCAGTCCTGAACCGATGAAAGCGGCGCCTGCGGGCGCCGTTTTTTTTTATCTCTCCCCCTGCTGCCCCTCTTGCGCCGGTGCTAGAATCCACGCGGATTTTACCCTGGTGGAAAATCCCCCGAACATCGCATAATCACCCGGACGCTTTATGCTCTCAACACGCTTCAAAAGAGCCTCGGCCACCCTGCTGCCGCTGCTCTGTTTACTCATCACCTTCTGGACCCCGAGCACCCTGGCGCAGGATCTGCCCCAGCGCGCCACCGTGCAGCGGGCGCTCGACGCCCTCGGCAAATCGGACACCCCCACGGCCAGCCAGCAGGCGGACCAGAAGTTCCTGACTGACACCCTCTCCCTCCTCGACAGCATCGACAAGGAGAAGAGCAAGGCCAAAACCCAGAGCGAACGCCTGCGCACCCTGCCGGCAGAGCTCAAGGAGATCGGCGCCAAGCTCGACGCCCTGACCCAGGGCAAGAGCCCGGAGCAGCTCAAGAGCGAATACGCCACCATGAGCCTGGCGGAGCTCGATGCCCGCCAACCCGAGATCATGGCCAACATGCAGGCGGCCCAGGAGGCCCTTGGCACCATCGGCAGCCAGATCACCAACCTGCAGACCCTGCCGGAGCGGGCCCAGGCCAGCATGAGCCGCGCCTATCAGCGCAGCCAGGAGATCCGCACCCGCCTCAACGCCGGGGACGGGGTGAGCAGCGCCGAGAAGATGAAGCTGGGCGCCGAACTGGCCCTGCTGGATCTGCAACTGGCCAACCTGCAAAAGGAGCTGGACAACCGCACCAGCATGCAGGATCTGGTGGTCAAGCAACGGGACTACCAGAGTGCCCGTCTCGCCAGTGAAGAGCAGAAACTGCAGGCATTGCAGGAGCAGAGCAGCGCCAAGCGCCTGGGGGACACCGAGAAGACCGCCGAAGAGACCGGCGAGCTGGTGGCCGCCGAAGACAACCCCCTGGTGCAAAAAGAGCAGGAGCTCAACTACCAGCTCAGCCAGCAACTCATCAGCTCCACCAACAGCCTCAACACCCTGGCCCAGAAGAACCTGCAGGCGAAGAGCATGCTGGAGCGCGGCACCCAGACCGAGCGCAACCTCAACGAACAGGTACAGATGCTCAAGGGCAACCTGCTGCTCTCGCGCATCCTCTATCAGCTCTACCAGCAACTGGAAGCGGCCCCCTCCACCCTGGTGAAGAACCTGGAGGAGCAGATCGCCGACCTGCACCTGGCCCAGTTCGAACTGAGCCAGCAGCGTGACCAGCTGTTCCAGAAGAACCAGTATCTGGACAACCTCATCGCCAGCAGCGGCGAGACGGTGAGCGACGAAGACAGGGCCAGCCTTGCCAAGCTCATCGACACCCGCATCGGCCTGCTGGATCAGCTCAACCGCCAGATGGATGCCCAGCTCACCAACGCCATCAGCCTGCAACTGACCCAGCAGCAGCTGACCCGGGTCTATGCCTCCATCGAGTTCACCCTGCAACAGCACATCTTCTGGGTGAGCAGCAACAAGCCCATCGACGCCAAGTGGTTCATCACCTGGCCGGCCCAGGCCTTCAAGCAGGCCTCCGACTGGGTGCTGAAACCGGACTGGAGCGGTTGGGGCGACATGCTGCTGGCAGTCTCCCTGCTGGCACTGCCCCTGCTGCTGGTGGGGGGCCTGCTGCTGTGGAAGCGCGGCACCCTGCTCGAGCGCCAGAAGAAGATCGTCAAGGATCTGGGACGTTTTCGTCAGGACAGCCAGTGGCACACCCCCCGTGCCCTGCTGTTCACCGTGCTGCAACGCCTGCCGGGTACCCTCTTCATCCTGGCCGCCGGCCTGCTGCTCGCCTATTGCGGCCTGCTGAGCCCGAAACTCATCTTCCAGATCACCCTGAACCTGGCCCTCGGCTACCTGGTGTTCAGCGTCTACCTGTCGGTGATGCGACCGGGGGGCATCGGCGAGACCCACTTCCGCATGCCGCGGGACGAGCTGCAGGCCAAGCGCAACAGCATGCGCTACCTCTGGCTGCCCCTGCTGCCCCTCATCATGCTGTCGACCAAGGCGGTGGTGGAACCCTCCTCCCTTGGCAACGACGTCATCGGCCAGGGCATGACCATGCTGCTGCTGGGGCTGACCGCCTACCTGGTGCTGCCCATCTCCCGTGCCCGCATCAAGGGCGAGGCGAGCATGTTGCAGACCCTGACCGCCGTCTCCCTGGCGCTGGCGCCGGTGGCCCTGATGGTGCTGGCAGCCCTTGGCTACTACTACACGGCTCTGAAACTCACCGGCAGGCTCATCGAGTCCTTCTACCTCATCATCATCTGGGGTCTGGTCTATCGCACCGCCCTGCGTGGTCTTGAGCTGGCGGCCCGTCGTCTGGCCTATCGCCGCGCGGTCGCCAAGCGGGAACACAAGACCCAGGAGGATGCGGAAGGGGGCGAAGCCATCGAAGAGCAGCCCATGGATCTGGAAGAGGTCAGCCAGCAGTCCCTGCGTCTGACCCGCATCATGCTGCTGCTGGTGTTCGGCGTCGCCTTCTACTGGCTCTGGTCTGATCTGGTGGCGGTCTTCACCTACCTCGACAGCGTGGTGCTGTGGCACAAGAGCGAGGGGACCGGGGCCAACGCCGTGCTCTATCCCATCAGCCTGAGCGACGTGCTGACCGGCCTCTTCGTGTTTGGTGCGGCTCTGTCGCTGGCCCGCAACCTGCCGGGCCTGCTGGAGGTGCTGGTGCTCTCCAAGCTGCGCCTTGCCCAGGGCACAGCCTATGCCTTCACCACCATGCTCAACTACGCCCTGATCGGGGTGGGCAGCCTGACGGCGCTGGCCATGCTCGGGGTCCAGTGGGAGAAGCTGCAGTGGCTGGCCGCCGGTCTCTCGGTCGGTATCGGTTTCGGCATGCAGCAGATCGTCTCCAACTTCATCTCAGGCATCATCATCCTGTTCGAGCGCCCGGTGCGGATCGGCGACACCGTCACCATCGGCACCATCTCGGGCACGGTCAACAAGATCAGGATCCGCTCCACCACCCTCACCGACTTCGACCGCAAGGAGGTGATCATCCCGAACCAGCAGCTGATGATAGAGCGGCTCATCAACTGGTCCCTGTCCGACACCGTCACCCGGGTCATCGCCCGGGTCGGGGTGGCCTATGGCTCGGATCTGGATCTGACCCGCAAGCTGTTGATGCAGGCCGCCATGGAGAACAGCCGGGTGCTGAAAGACCCGGCCCCCATCGTCTACTTCCTCACCTTCGGGCCCAGCACCCTGGATCACGAGCTGCGCTTCTTCGTGAGCGAGCTGGGGGATCGCAACCCGGCCATCGACGAGCTGAACCGCCGCATCGACGTGCTGTTCCGCGAGCATGGCATCGAGATCGCGTTCAACCAGATGGACGTCTACATCAAGAACATGCAGGGAGACGAACAGAAGGTGGAATCCCGCCCGGCGCTGCCGCCGGCAGGGAACCAGCCCGTCTGATCCCGCCCGCTTCACAGGCCCCGTCACGGGGCCTGTTTTTTTCTGCCCGCCCCCCGCCTTGGAAAGCGCAGATCGCCCCCAATATAGGGAAGACAACGGACTGTCTGCACGAGGAACCCAATGGACTCGCTCTACGCCGTGGTGCTCTTTGCCATCTCGGCATCGGTCACCCCCGGCCCCAACAACATCATGGTGATGAGCGCCGGCGCCAGCGTCGGGATACGCAAGAGCCTGCCCCTGCTCATGGGGATCTGCGTCGGCTTCACCCTGATGCTGTTGCTGGTGGGGCTGGGCTTTGGCCAGCTCTTTACCCGCGTCCCCGAACTCCACATGTTCATCAAGTGCGCGGGCACCCTCTATCTGCTCTATCTTGCCTGGCTCATCGCCCGCCCGACGGACGGGATGGCTGACAGCAACGGGGCCCGCCCGTTCGGCTTTTTCAAGGGAGCCCTGTTCCAGTGGGTCAATGCCAAGGCCTGGGTGGTCGCCACCGGCGCCATCGCCGCCTTCACCAGCACGGGGAGCGACCCCTTTGAGCAGCACCTCGTCATCGCCCTGACCTTCTTCATCGTCTCTTTCCCCTGCGTCGGACTCTGGCTCCTGTGCGGTTCCCTGCTCAAGCGCTGGCTGGCAAACGATCTTGCCCGTCGCCGCTTCAACCAGGTGATGGCAGCCCTGCTGGTACTGTCAGTGGTGCCCGTCATTCGCGAGATCCTGATCCCCGCCTGAGACGCCGGGACTCCCCTTTCCCTTGACCCGACGGACGGCCGTCGCAAAGGAGATGCAATGCAACAAGTGGTCTATGTGGCCAACCCGGTGAGCGGGTTGATCCATGTGTTTCGCCTCGAAGCAGGCACCCTCGCCCCGCTGCAGGAAGTGCAGACCGGCGGCGAGGTGCAGCCCCTGGCCATCAGCCCGGACCGGCGCTGGCTCCATGCGGGGGTGCGCCCCGATTTTCGGGTGCTGAGCTTCCCCATCGCCGCCGATGGGCGGCTCGGGGCCCCGACCTCGGCGCCACTGCTCGGCAGCGCCTCCCACACCTGCACGGACGGCAGCGGCCGCCTCTTCTTTGCCGCCTCCTACGCCTTCAACCACGTCACCGTCTCCCGCCAGGATCAGGCGGGCCGGATGCAGCCCCCTCACCAGCGTCTCGACCACCTGATGGCGGCCCACTCGGTCACCTGGCTCCCGGGGCAAAACGGGGAGCAGGAGCTGCTGGTGGCCTGCCTGAAAGAGGACAGGGTGCGCCGCTTTGCCCTGGTGGACGAGAGGCTGGTTCCCCATCCCTTGGGGGACATTCACACCGCCCCCGGCGCCGGGCCCCGCCATCTGGCACAGCACCCGGACAACGGCGATCTCTATTGCCTCAACGAACTCGATGCCACCCTCAATCGCTACCACAGGGAGGCGGACGGACAGATAGTGGCGCGCGAGAGCCTGGACATGCTGCCCCCTGGCTATGAGGGGGATCGCTGGGGCGCCGACCTGCACCTGACCCCGGATGGACGTTTTCTCTATACCAGCGAACGGGCCAGCAGCCTGCTCACCCTGTTCGGCGTCTCCCCCCAGGATGGCGCCCTCACCCCCCTCGGCCACTTCCCGACCGAGGCCTGTCCCCGGGGCTTTGCCATCGACCACAGCGGCCACTGGCTCATCGCGACCGGGCAGCAATCCCACGAGGTGGCGCTGCATGCCATCGACCCCGAAAGCGGCCAGCTCACCCCGGGCCCACGGAGCGAGGTGGGCAAGGGGGCCATGTGGGTGAGGGTGCTCGCCCTCCCGTGAGATGGCGAAAAACGGGCATAAAAAAAGGCTATGTCC
>NZ_CDBK01000057.1 GCF_000819785.1 Aeromonas caviae
AGGGGGAGGTTGGGAGGGGGTCTTGTGATTCACCGTCGGCCCCCTGCCGACCCGCATTTCCGGCCGCCCTCTGAGGGCGTGCCATAGCAAGAGAACAACCTTATGAGTGATGCTATCGAGCTCAGTCTGGACGGGGTAGAGCGCCAGCCAATGCGCACCTTTACCGAACAGGCTTACTTGAACTACTCCATGTACGTCATCATGGATCGGGCCCTGCCGCACATCGGCGACGGCCTCAAGCCTGTGCAGCGGCGCATCATCTACGCCATGAGCGAGCTGGGGCTGTCGGCCCTCTCCAAGCACAAGAAGTCCGCTCGTACCGTGGGTGACGTGCTGGGTAAATACCACCCCCACGGCGACAGCGCCTGTTACGAAGCCATGGTGCTGATGGCCCAGCCCTTCTCCTACCGCTACCCGCTGGTGGACGGTCAGGGCAACTGGGGGGCGCCGGACGATCCCAAATCCTTTGCCGCCATGCGTTATACCGAGGCTCGGCTGTCACGCTTCTCCGAGCTGCTGCTCTCCGAGCTGGGCCAGGGCACGGTGGAGTGGACGCCCAACTTCGACGGCACCATGAAGGAGCCGGTGGTGCTGCCCGCCCGCCTGCCCCACATCCTGCTCAACGGGGTGACCGGCATCGCGGTGGGGATGGCGACCGATATCCCGCCCCACAACGCGCGGGAAGTGGCCCACGCCTGCGTGGCGCTCTTGGACAACCCCAATGCCGGCCTGGATGCCCTGATGGCCCATGTGCAGGGGCCGGATTACCCGACCAACGCCGAGATCATCACGCCTCGCGACGACATCCGCAAAATCTACGAGACGGGCAAGGGCTCCATCAAGCAGCGAGCGGTGTGGAGCGAAGAGGATGGCGACATCGTCATCACCGCGCTGCCCCATCAGGCCTCAGGCGCCAAGATCATGGAGCAGATCGCCGCCCAGATGGTGGCCAAGAAGCTGCCCATGGTCACCGATCTGCGGGATGAGTCGGACCATGAGAACCCGACCCGTCTGGTGATCGTGCCGCGCTCCAACCGGGTGGATGTGGAGGGGCTGATGGCCCACCTGTTCGCCACCACGGACTTGGAGAAGAACTACCGGGTCAACCTCAACATCCTGGGTCTGGACAACCGGCCCCAGGTCAAAGACCTCAAGACCATCCTCACCGAGTGGCTGAGCTTTCGCCGTGAGACGGTGCGCCGCCGCCTGCAGTATCGCCTCGACAAGGTGCTGGCCCGCCTGCACATCCTCGAAGGTTTGCTCATCGCCTATCTCAACATCGACGAGGTGATCGAGATCATCCGCACCGAGGAGGAGCCGGGCCGGGTGATGATGGAGCGTTTCAACATCAGCGAGACCCAGGCCGAGGCGATCCTCGAGCTGAAACTGCGCCACCTGGCCAAGCTCGAAGAGTTCAAGCTGCGCGCCGAACAGAACGAACTGGCGGAAGAGCGCGACAAGCTGGAACTGATCCTGGGTTCCGAGCGCCGTCTCAGCACCCTGCTGAAGAAAGAGATCCTGGCGGATGCCGAGAAGTACGGCGACGATCGCCGCACCCCGCTGGTGGAGCGTGCCACCGCCGTGGCCCTGACCGAGAAGGAGCTCACCCCGAGCGAGCCGGTCACCGTGATCCTCTCCGACAAGGGCTGGGTACGCGCCGCCAAGGGCCACGACGTGGATGTGGAGGGCCTCTCCTACAAGGCGGGAGATGGCTATCTCGCCCACGCCCATGGCCGCAGCAACCAGCAGGCGGTGTTCCTCTCCACCCTGGGCCGCACCTATTCCCTGGAGGCCCACACCCTGCCCTCCGCCCGCAGTCAGGGCGAGCCGCTCACCGGCCGCTTCGCGCTGGGGGCCGGTGAAGAGGTGCGCCATCTGGTGATGGGGAACGAAGGCGAGCCGTATCTGATCTGTTCCGACGCCGGTTACGGCTTCGTCTGCAAATACGACGACCTCATTGGCAAGAACAAGAACGGCAAGGCGCTGCTCACCGTGCCGGAAGGGGGCATCGTCATGGCGCCCCAGAAGATAGGCGCGCCGGACACCGATCTCTGTATGGCCATCTCCAACGAGGGGCGCATGCTGCTGTTCCCGCTCAATACCCTGCCGGTGCTCGGCAAGGGCAAGGGCAACAAGCTCATCAGCATCCCGTCGGCTCGGGTGAAGGCGCGGGAGGAGTTTGTGGTGATGGCCGCCGTTATCCCGCAGGGCCAGTCGGTCACCCTGTTTGCCGGCAAGCGCAAGCTGACCCTCAAGCCAGCTGACCTTGACTACTACCGCGGCGAGCGCGGCCGCCGTGGCGCCAAGTTGCCCCGCGGTCTGCAGCGAGTCGATCGTATCGAGATTGAACCCGTCGCCGGTGCCGAACCGGTAGCTGGGGAAAATCAGGAAGGGTAATAAAGAGAAAGGGCGCGAAAGCGCCCTTCTTATTACTAGGCTATACATTCGAAATCTAAGACGGCCGCACTATTACACTTTTCTTCTTCAGTTATTTCAGTTGTCAGAAGTAATGAATGTTCTCTTGAGTATTTGAACATCCTATCTATTTTTGCGTGTAATAAACAAATTTCATTTCTACGGCTGATAAAGGTTCTTTGTGTCACCAATAGGTTGTCATCCTTGAGTGTACGAAACCTCGAACTTATTATTTGTGTGTCTGAAAGTATCGATGCCATGAACTTAGCCTCAGATTCTTGCTCATGAATCATGCAGTTTTTAAATGCATCGAAGATCCATTCTGTTGGTCTATTTGGGACTAGGTTGTTATTTTTAGATAATTTTTTTAAAGTATCTTTTTTCCATTCTTGATGCTCCATCTTTAAATATTCAGCTAAGGCAATACAGTATTCACTAAGCTCTGATAATGCCAAGGGAAGTAGAGACTTTTCCGCAATTAAGCTCCTCTCTCGCTTTTTATTTTCGATATATTGTGTCGCATAAATAGCCAGCATAGCTGCAAGAAGAGCAATCATACCTGAGTTTAGTGTCTGCCATCTGTCCCAAACACGCTGAGTTTCAACCCAGTTAAAATTTGAGCTGAATACCGGGTAGGCAATCATTGCGATAAGCCATACAGCAATAAAAATGGAAACCAACCTTGTAATTAACTTCATTGTTTTTCGTTCCATCACGTAACGAGGCTGGTTCATCGTATTAAAAGAATAATGGTATGTCGAGTTTACATATAGGGCTGTATGAATCGCTCCCAGTTCCC
>NZ_CDBK01000058.1:0-556 GCF_000819785.1 Aeromonas caviae
CCTTGCTCTCCAGGCTCAGGAAAAAACCCTTGGGCATATCGGAGTCATGCTTGAGCGGGGTGTTGCGACAGCAGAAGCGCAGCTCGTTCACCCCCTCGTGGGGCACCATGACCTTGTAACTGCCGCTCTGGCGCTCCAGGGCGCCCCCTTCGATCGAGTGGGGATCGATCTGGCGGGCGAGGCAGAAGTGGAGTTTCCAGGGGGTGGCCGGGAGTTGGCTCAGGGTGAAGCGAAACCAGACATCGTCACCGTCACGGTGATCGACCCGGGTGTGGATCAGGGGTGCGGACATGGGAATTCCTCTGATGGGGTGAAGGAAACGGGAACCTGTCCCGCAGGTGTTGTCGGCCCGACCAGGCTCAGGGATGCAGACATGGCAGCGCCTCCGTCCTGGCAAACAGGATGGCCCCCTCCAGCGCGTCGCGCTTGGGGGCGACCAGATGGAAATGGCCCAGACGGGGGGCGAGGCGCGTGCCGATGCCGCCCAGCAGGGCGATCCGGTCTGCCCCGAGCTGGGTCATGCCCTCCAGCAGCATGCCGAGCTGGGCGCAGGTCT
>NZ_CDBK01000058.1:665-10935 GCF_000819785.1 Aeromonas caviae
CTCGGCCTGATCCCGCTTGAAGTGATCCATCAGGCGCACCGCCAGGGTGCTGGGGGGCAGGATGCCGTCGTGGCAGAGCAGGGACTGCTGGATGGCGCGCAGCCCCAGCCAGGCGCCGCTGCCGAGATCCGAGACGGGGAAGCCGCGACCCGAGCAGGTGCGAAGACGTCCCTCCCGGTAGATGAGCCCCGCCGAGCCGGTGCCCGCGATCAGGATGGCCCCCTCCTGGCCGTCGAAGGCGCCGAGGCAGGCACCAAAGGCATCGGAGGTGAGCTTCACCCGCGCAAACGGGAAGGGCATGGTCAGCATGGCGTGGTAGCAGTCGGCGAGCTCGGCGGAGGCGAGTGCGAGCCCGACTCCCATCCGTTGTTCGCTCTCTCTGGGCAGACCCGCGTCGATGCGGGCCTGATCGATGGCAGCCAGCACATGACCGTGGGCGAGGGCGATGCCCAGCTCCAAATTGGAGCCGGCGGCGCGCCCCTCGCCGAGCAGCTTGCCTGCGTTGTTGCGAATGCGGGCCCGGGTGTGGGTGCCGCCGCCATCCACCCCGACCCAGAACTCAATCATGGGGGCCTCCCTGCGCGCTTTGCCAGGTGACGGCCAGGGTAAACCTGGCTGGCGGTATGGAGGATCCAGGGCTCTCCCCGGTGCCAGTGATGTGTGAACCGCTCTCAATCATGGTGGCCTCCTTGTGCGCTCTGCCAGGTGATGGCCAGGGCGAACCAGGCGGCGTGCGGGATCCATTGCTCCCCCCAGCGCCAGTTCTGATCCAGCCGATCCTTGTACGCCTCTGGAATAAAGGCCACGTCATTTTCGTCATCGAAGCCGGCGGTGATGCCGTTGCAGATCCCCCCCTGCGCATTGGGGTAGCCGGCGGTGTATTCCGGGTTGTTGATGCCCTGACCCGCCAGCATGCAGGCGTTGAAGGGGTTTCTCCCCAGGATCCAGTCGAGCTGCTGCTGGCCGAAGGTGCAGAGCAGTGCGCTCTGCCCGGGCAGGTGCTGTGCGGCAGCAAATGCCATGGTAGCGAGCGATGCCAGCCGGGCGTTCTCCCCCTGCCACCAGTAACCGGATTCGTTGTGGTGGGGCATGAAAAAGCTCACCCGGGGCGCCTCATCGACCCCTTTCACATACTGGCGGGCGAGGGCGAAGGGGTTGCCTGCCCGGGCCGCGAGAGCCAGCTCGGCTGCCAGGGCCTGCTCGGCGACGGTCCGGGCCGCCCACTGGCGCGCCGGATCCGGCTCGATGGCGCCGGATCCGGCTCGATGGCGAGATACTCCAGCAGCGCCAGTACCGGCAGGCCCGCCTCGGCGGCGTGGTAGTAGGGGCGAGAGCCATCGTCGTTGGCGGCCCAATAGTGGCCGAGATCGGGGTGGGCGCGCTGGCGGGCGCACAGCCGGCCGGCCCGATCCCGTGCCTCGGCGAGCCACTCGGGGCCCAATGTTTTGGTCAGCTCGACCGCCGCCAGCAGGGCGCAATAGTCGTCGATGATGTTCTCGACCCCGTCATCCAGGTAGGCGAGGTTGTGCTCGCGCAGGTGCTGGTAGCCGCGTCTGGCCGCTTCGGCGTACTGGCTTGTGTCAAGGTCGCCGCCGCTCGGTTCCCGGGCGGCGCGGGCCAGAGCGGCGATGGCCATGCCACCCCCCTGGCGAAAGCCCGCCTGCCAGTGGGCGGACTTGATCCCCTGCTGGGTCGCATAGGCGCACAGCTCCCGCTGCTCGGGATCCTTGCTCCACTTGTCGAACAGGGTCATGTAGAAAAAGCCGCGCTCGTCCTGCATCCGGCAGAGAAAATCTGCCCCGTGCAGCCCCTCGTCATTGAGCCGTTTACACAGGTTCATCCCGTGGATGTCGCGACGTGTCGCCAGGAGTTCCCGGCACTTGAGCAGGGACCAGACCACCATGGGGGTCTGCTGGGGATTGAGGTAGTTGGCGTAGGAGAGGTGACTCAGGTACTTGCTCATGTCGCCGCTGGCGTCGAACCAGCCGCCATGTACGTCCCGGCGCTGATCGGTGCCAAAGAGGCGTGCCCTGCGGTCCGCCCGGTCGAAGGTGCCGCTGGCGCGTTGCCCCTTGAAGTAGTGGATGACATCGGAGAGGCAGCGGCGCGCCAGCAGCCCCCGGCCGATGGCAAAGGGGGTGGAGCGCACCAGGCGCTCCTGCGCTCCCGTGGTCACGACGGCCTCCAGCCGGTAGTGGCCGGGCTCGGTGAAGGCGGAGAAATCGGCCCGCCAGTAGTGGCGCCCCTGCCAGCCGGGGACGCTCCCCGCCGCCACCAGCGGCGTCTCCAGCAAAAGGTGGTCGTCCTGCTGGCGCAGCAACCTGACGTGGCCGCGGATATCGAGGTCGGCGCCGCACTGCAGCAGGGCGCTCTTCTCCCCGTCACATTCGTAACCCACCTGGTTGATCAAAAGTTCCATCAAGGTCTTACTCCGAAGGCTCGCCCCTGGCGGGCGAGGCTCATTACGGGGCCTTGCGGCCCCGACGCGAGGCATGGCCGGGCGACGGCGCCCGGCCGTGGGCCTGCTTACCCCTGTTCGTGGAGGTAGCAGCGCACGAAGTGGTTGTCGGCGAGCCGGGTCACCGGGGGCAGGCTCTCCTTGCAGCGGGGCATGGCCTGATGGCAGCGCCCGGCAAAGGGACAGCCACGGGATTCCGGGGTCCAGAGCGGGATCTCCCCCTTGCGGCCTCCCTCCAGCTCGGCGTGGATGCTCTTCTCGGGATCCGGCACCGCCGAGATGAGCAACTGGGTGTAGGGGTGCTGGGGGTGGTGCAGGATCTCGTCCACCTCTCCCCACTCCACCATGTGACCCACGTACATCACCGCCAGATCTTCCGCCACGTAGCGGGCGGTGGCGATGTCGTGGGTGATGTAGAGCATGGAGACGCCGAGCTCGTTCTTCATCTGCTCCATCAGGTTGAGGATGCCGATGCGAATGGAGACGTCGAGCATGGAGGTGGGCTCGTCCGCCAGCACCACTTCCGCCTCCACCGCTAGGTTGCGGGCGATGTTGACCCGCTGGCGCTGGCCGCCGGAGAGCTGGTGCGGGTACTTGGCCGCGGTCGCCTTGGCGGGGGTCAGCCCCACCTTTTCAAGGAGGCCATAGACCATGTCGGGCAGATCCCGCTTGTCACTCACCTTGCTGTGCAGCAGCAGGGGGCGGGCAATGTGGTGGTAGATGGTGTGGGTCGGATTCAGTGAACCGAACGGATCCTGCCACACCATCTGCACGCTCTGGCGATAGTCCAGCAGGGCGGTGCCCTTGTTGAACTCCTCGAGGTCGCGGCCACGGTAGAGGATGCGGCCGTTGGAGAGCTTGTACATCTTGGCGATGATCTTGGCGATGGTGCTCTTGCCGGAGCCGGATTCCCCCACCACTGCCAGGGCGCGGCCCCGGTGCAGGTTGAAGGTGATGTCGGACAGCGCCCGCATCTTGCCGCTCTTGATGGCGTTGGAGTTGACGGCGAAGTCCTTGTAGAGGTGCTGGACCTCGATGATGGGCGCGTCGGTTTGGGCGATTTGCATGACAGACATCCTTAACAGCCAGCGGCCTTGTCCAGATGGATCGGAAGATCCGGTTGTTCCTCTGCTGCCTCATGAAGGTGACAGGCAGCCTGTTGGCCGGGCCGGATCTCGGCCAGCCGGGTGTATTCCTGGCGGCAGCGCTCATGCACCTTGGCGCAGCGTGCCTGGAAGCGGCAGCCCACCGGCACCTCCAGCAGATTGAGTGGGCTGCCAGGGATCCCCTCCAGCACGGTCTTGGGCCCGTGCAGGGGGGGGAAGGAGTTGCCAAGGCCCCGGGTGTAGGGGTGCAGGGGCGCGGTCAGGATCGCTTTGGCCGGCGCCACCTCCACCAGTTCCCCCGCGTACATGATGCCGATGCGATCGCAAAATTCGACCATCAAGGAGAGGTCATGGGTAATGAAGAGGATGGAGAAGTTGAACTTCTCTTTCAGTGCATAGACCTTCTGCAGGATCTCCCGCTGCACCACCACATCGAGCGCCGTGGTGGGTTCGTCCATGATGAGCAGCTCGGGGTTGAGGGCCATGGCGATGGCGATCACCAGCCGCTGGCGCATGCCGCCGGAGAACTGGTGCGGGTAGTCCTTGAGCCGGCTCGGGTGGATGTCGACGATCTCCAGCAGCTCCTGGGCGCGCTTGATCGCTTCATAGCGGGTCATGCCGGGGTTGTGGGCCAAGAGCACGTCGCAGAACTGCTCCTCCATGCGCAGCACGGGGTTGAGCGCATTCATGGCGGACTGGAACACCACGCTCGCCTGGCGCCAGCGGTAGCTGCGCAGTCGTTCGTCGTCGAAGCCGAGGATGTTCTCTCCCTTGAACAGGATCTCGCCGCCGCTGATGTAGGCGGGCGGCTTGTGCAGGCGCGCCACCGAGAAGGCGACAGTGGACTTGCCGCAGCCGGACTCGCCGGCGAGGCCGAACACCTCACCCGGCATGATGTCAAAACTGACCGAATTGACGGCGCGCACGTCGCCGCTCTCGGTGATGTAGTCGACGCAGAGCTGGCGCACCGACAGCAGGGGTTGTTGCGGCTTCATGCTGTCTTCTCCTGAGCTGTGATGGGAGTGGCAAGCTGCTTCCAGCGACGCAGGCCCTTGTGGGAACGAAGCTGCGGGTTGGCGATTTCGTCGATGGCGAAGTTGAGCATGGCGAGGCCCGCCCCCAGGGTGGCGATGGCAAAGCAGGGGGCCAGGATCTCCCACCAGGCGCCCACCAGGATGGCGCTTGAGGTCTGGGCGTTATAGAGCATGATGCCCCAGCTGACCACGGTCGGATCGCCCAAGCCCAGGAACTCCAGGGTCGCCTCGGTGACGATGGCGTAGATGATGGACCCGATGAAGCTCACCCCGATGATGGAGATGAGGTTCGGCAGTATCTCCACCAGGATGATGCGCCAGGCCGGTTCACCCAGCACCTCGGCGGCGATGACGAACTCCTTTTCCCGCAGGGCCAGGGTCTGGGCGCGGATGACCCGGGCGCCATAGGCCCAGGAGGTCAACCCTATGATGAGGGCGATGACCATGGGGGAGGCCTCTCCGATGAAGCTTGCCAGCACCAGCAACAGGGGGAGGTTCGGGATCACCAGCACCACGTTCATCAGGAAGGTGAGGCACTCGTCCACCACGCCGCCGAAGTAGCCGGCGGTGATGCCCACCGTGATGGCCAGGGCGCACACCAGCAGGCCTGCCCCGAAGCCCACCATCAGGGAGATGCGGGCGCCGTTGGTGAACTGGGCCCAGAGATCGTGGCCCATGCGGTTGGAACCCATCACCAGCTCCACGCTGGGGGGTTGGTGGGGGCGGGCGACCCGCTTGGTGGGTTCGTTGCTGGCGAGCAGCGGGGCGAACAGGGCCATCAGCACGAAGGTGACCACGATGGCGAGGCCGAAGGCAGCCTTCTTGTTGCCCAGCAATATCTTGAGAATGGTCGGCATACGCATCTTATTTGCCTCCTGTACGCAGACGGGGATCCAGGAAGACGTAGAGCACGTCCGCCAGGAAATTGAAGCTGAGCATGGTGATGGTCATGATGAGCAGTTGCCCCTGGATGAGGGGGTAGTCACGGGCCAGGATGCCCTGATAGAGGGTCAGTCCCAGGCCGGGGTAGTTGAAGATCACCTCGGTGATGAGGGATCCGCCGATGACGAAACCGAGCGCCATGGAGAGGGCGGTGACGCTGGGCAGCACGGCGTTGCGGGCGCCGTAGTTGAAGATCACCCGGTTGCTGGAGAGCCCCTTGGCCTTGGCCATGGTGATGTAGTCCTCGCCCAGGAGGTTGATCATGTTGTTGCGCATGGTGATGAGAAAGCCCCCTACCTGCACCGCGGCCAGGGTGCCCACCGGCATGATGGCGTGCAGCAGGATGCTCTTGATGTGTTCCCAGCCAAAATCGGCGGGGATCTCGGGGCTGTAGGCGTAGCCGATGGGCAGCCAGCCGAGGCTCACGCCGAACAGGAAGAGGGCGAGCAGGGAGACCACCACGGGGGGGATGGCCTGCATCACCAGGGTGAGCGGGGAGAGGATGCTGTCCATGCGTCCGCCCCGGTACCAGGCGGCGAAGATGCCGACGATGGAGCCGATGGAGAAGCTCAGAATGGTGGAGGTGCCCACCAGGAACAGGGTCCAGCCGATGGCGCGGCCGAGGACGTCGGCAACCGGTTGGGGGTAGTAGCGCACCGAGGTGCCGAGATCCCAGGTGAAGACGCTCTTCACATAGGTGAGAAACTGGGTGCCGATGGGGCCGTCCACGAAACCGAAGGTGGCTTTGAGGGCTTCCAGCGCGGCGGGTTCCATCATGGCGCCGGCCCGGGCAAACATGACGGAGACGGGGTCTCCCGGCATGGCTCTGGGTAGCAGGAAGTTGATGGTGGCGGCCACCAGGAAGGCGACCAGATAGAAGGAGAAGCGTCTAAGTATAAATCCCATGGTGATACCTTTTACTGCAAGCCTGCCCCGCGCCGGGCAAAGCTCCCCCAACCCCGGCAGGTGCGGGGGATGGAAGACATGGCGGGGAAGAGGGCCCCCCGCAGGGGGCCGGGGTGATTAGCTGTTTGGCTTGAGTGACAGCACGTGCAGCAGACGCTCCGGAGTGTCCGGGTGAACCTGCGGCTTGGCGACCGGGTTGTCGGCACTGAACCAGCCATTGAAGCGCTTGGTGCTGTATTCGTACCAGGTCGGGTTGTTGAACACCGGGATGATGGTCTGGTTGGCCCCGACACGCTCCTGGATGGCGAACATGATCTCCTTCTGCTTGGCCGCATCGGCGGTCTGGGTGAAGTCGTCGATCAGCTTGTCGAGCTCGGGATCCTTGTAGCGGGGCGCCGCGAAGCGGTTGCCGCGCTCACCCATGTTGCGGGAGTGGAAAGCGGTTTCGAAGTACTTGTGCGGGTTGGCACCGGCAAAGTAACCCTGCAGGGCGACGTCGAAGTCACCGGTGATCAGGGACTCGGTCCAGACGGTGGCTTCCGGGGTGGCGGTCTTGGCGTTCAGGCCCAGGGCCTGCAGGCCTTCGACCCCGATCTGGACGGTGTTGACCCAGTCGGTCCAGCCGTTCGGTACCAGCACCTTGAACTCGATCTTCTTGCAGCTCGGGGTGTCGAGGAACTTGTCGCCGTCACAGTCCTTGTAGCCCGCCTGTTTCAGCAGGGCCTTGGCCCCTTCCAGGTCGAACTTGTTGTACTTGCCGTACTTCTTCTCGACGTCCGGGTTATCCCAGGAGGCGAATGCCTTGCCAAGCCCTGACGGGTACTCGTTGACGGTGGGGTAGCCGTAGCCTGCGATGTCCACCATGGACTGGCGGTCCATGGCCATGGAGAAGGCGCGGCGGAAGTTGATGTCGTTGAAGGCTTCGTGGTTGCCCGGGTTCTTGCTCTGGAAGTTGACGTTGAACGCCACTGTGCCGGAGGCGGGGAACCAGTACTTGTTGTTCTTGGGATCGTTGCCGACGTAGAGGCGCTCGATGTCCGGCACGAAGGAGCCGAACCAGTCCACGTCACCCTTCATCACGGCGGCCAGTACCTGGTCGTTGGTGGCCATCTGCGGCATGCGCAGGCAGTCGATGGAGAGGCTGGCGTTGTCCCAGTAGTGCGGGTTGCGGCACTGGGTGTAGAGCTGGGCGGAGAAGTTGTCCACTTCGGTGAAGGGACCGGTCCCGACCGGCTTGTCGTTGGTGAAGGCCACCGGGTCTTTCACCGACTTCCACTGGTGCTCCGGCACGATGGGCACCAGCACCAGGTCGTTCACCACGTTGGTGTTGATCTCGGCCAGGTCGAATTTGACCTTGTGGTCACCCAGCTTCTCGACACCCTTGATCTGGGTCCAGATGGAGCGCTCGTCCAGCGCCTTGTTGGCCTTGACCAGGTTGAAGGAGAAGAGGATGTCGTCGGCGGTGAAGGCTTCACCATCGGACCACTTGACCCCTTCGCGCAGGTCGAAGGTGACGGATTTCAGATCATCGCTGAAGGCGTAGTGGGTAGCCAGACGATAGACGGGTTTGCCACCCTGCATATCGTTGAAGATCACCAGCGGCTCATAGATGAAGTGACGGGTGGTGTGGAGCAGACCCGCTTGCAGGAAGGGGTTGAAGTTCTTGACCCATGCGGTTTCCTGCTGGGCAACCAGGGTCAGCACCGTCTTGTTGTCGGCGGCCATGGCTGTGCCGGTGGCACCGGCAAGCAGAGTTCCCAGCATGACTGAGGTTGCGATTTTGGATACTTTGGCAAGCATATTTTTTCCTTTCTTATTGGTCTTCCATGGTTTTGGAATGGAGCACCGACATCGCATGCTTGGATACCGGCCCTCGCTGTTGGTCAGGTTTTGCACCCTTGTAGTTGTGTCGTCCAACGCCCTTAGAAAAGCAGAATTAACAGGAAAACAACAACTCTTCATTTCGTCGATATCGTAAAAATTGCACGGCGCACGTCATTATCGTCAAAATGCATTTTAAATCCTTTTAAATTATACAGTTGCATTAATTCTCACAAAGTAAAAAGTCACCTTGCCACTCCCTGTGGCAACGATAATGTGAGCTGGATCGTGCTCGTTTTTTCCCCGTTGACACGGCTTATTTTTGTGCAGGAAACAAGCGGCTCATGTGGCAGGAGAGAAGTGTGCGCTGGTTCACGGGCGCGTGCGAAAAGAGCAAGGGGAGGTGATCGGTGACGAGGGGCGGCACAGGGGATGACATGGGGGCATGCAAGAGCCTGAGGGGCGGCGGACATTAAAAAAGCCAGTCGGTGAGACCGACTGGCTTTGAGGGGGAGTGGCGTGATTATTCCACCAGGCTGGCCCAGAGGTCGTACTCGTCCGCTTCGTCGATGCGGACCTTGACCATGTCGCCGGGCTTGAGGCCGGTTTCACCGTTCAGGTAGACCAGGCCGTCGATCTCGGGGGCATCGGCGGCGGAGCGGCCGGTGGCACCCTCTTCGTCCACCTCGTCGATCAGCACCAGCATCTCTTTGCCCACTTTACGGGCCAGCTTGCGGATGGAGACCTGCTGTTGCAGCTCCATGAAGCGCTGGAAGCGTTCTTCCTGCACCTCGGCCGGCACCGGATCCGGCAGCTCGTTGGCCTTGGCCCCCTCGACCGGGCTGTATTTGAAGCAGCCAACCCTGTCCAGTTCCGCCTTGTCGATGAAGTCCAGCAGCATCTGGAACTCTTCCTCGGTCTCGCCGGGGAAGCCGACGATGAAGGTGGAGCGCAGGGTGATCTCGGGGCAGATCTCGCGCCACTTCTGGATCCGCTCCAGGGTGCGCTCGACGGAGCCGGGGCGCTTCATCAATTTGAGGATGCGCGGGCTGGCGTGCTGCAGCGGGATGTCGAGGTAGGGGAGGATCTTGCCGTCGCGCATCAGGGGGATGACGTCATCCACGTGGGGGTAGGGGTAGACGTAGTGCAGGCGCACCCACATGCCGAGCTTGGCCAGCTCTTCGCACAGGGCCACCATGCTGGTCTTGACCGGCATGCCGTCGTAGAAACCGGTGCGGTGCTTGACGTCCACGCCGTAGGCGGAGGTGTCCTGGGAGATCACCAGGATCTCCTTCACGCCAGCCTCTTTCAGGCGCTTGGCCTCGGCCAGTACCTCGCCGATGGGGCGGCTCACCAGATCCCCGCGCATGGAGGGAATGATGCAGAAGGTGCAGCGGTGGTTGCAGCCTTCGGAAATCTTGAGATAGGCGTAGTGGCGCGGGGTCAGCTTGACGCCCTGGGCCGGCACCAGGCTGGTGAAGGGGTTGTGGGTGGGTTTTTCCACGTATTTGTGGACGTGGCCCAGCACCTCTTCATAGGCGTGGGGACCGGTGATCTCGAGCACCTTGGGGTGGATCTCGCGGATCTGGTTCTCTTTGGCACCCAGACAGCCGGTGACGATCACCTTGCCGTTCTCGGCCAGGGCTTCACCGATGGCTTCCAGGGACTCCTGCACCGCGCTGTCGATGAAGCCGCAGGTGTTGACCACCACCAGCTCCGCATCGTCATAGCTGGGCACCACGTCGTACCCTTCGGTACGCAGCTGGGTCAGGATGCGTTCGGAATCGACCAGGTTTTTGGGGCAACCCAAGGAGACGAATCCTACTTTGGGGGCCTGTTTTGTGTTGGACATCGCTCAATCACTCTTAGGTGGCTCTTATTCAAGGGCGCGGATTTTACCGGAATGGCTAACCAAAAACTATACAGCCGACACGTCGGAAGCGAACAATCTCTTTGTCCGGGGACGCGGGGTGGGGCGGGCGTGACATGACCACGGGCAGGGA
>NZ_CDBK01000059.1 GCF_000819785.1 Aeromonas caviae
GTCACTTCATCAGACATTGATATCAAAAATTGTTTTTGATGCTCGATGCTGTGAGTGCCCACACAGATTGCTTGATTCAAATTGTTAAAGAGCGTCACGCTTATCGCGTTGAGGAGGCGCATCTTACGCTCCTCACTTCGAAAGTCAAGCGGTTGTTTTCGCTTTTCTTTCGGCGCCCACTTCGCAAGGAAGCTGGCTCATCAGTTCGGCGTGGTCCGCCGTGCTGGTAGGGGCGCATTATAGGGAGCCGCGCCGTGATGACAAGAGCTTTTTCACCGAAAAGAACCGTTCGCTCAGATATACAGCAAAGCGGTTCTATTTCGTTCGCATCACCACCATTTCGGGCTGTCATTGGATTTAAATTGAACATTTGAAAAGCCACTTTATAATTGGCTTTTCAAATGTCCAATTAAGGTTTCATTCATGCACCAGATCCTGGATAGCCGCAAAGAGGAGAGAATCGTTCCTCTGTTCCGCCTCGGGTTTCGGCCTTTCTTCCTGTTCGGCGCCTTGTTCTCGGCTTTGGCGATGCTGGGCTGGCTGGGGCAGCTCAACGGTTGGTTCGCTCTGCCCGGGATTGCCAACCCCATCTGGTGGCATGCACATGAAATGCTGTTCGGCTTTGGTGCCGCCATAGTGGCGGGTTTTCTGCTTACCGCCGTCCAGAACTGGACCGCTCACCCAGGTGTACGCGGTTGGCCGCTGGCACTGGTCGTGGGATTGTGGGCAATCCCGAGAGGCCTGCTCCCCTGGTTTGGAGAAAGCAATGTCACTCTGATGGTCATGGACCTGGCCTGGTTGCCCCTCTGTACGTGGTTTCTCGCCAGACCCATCATAGTGACGCGCCAGTGGCGCAATCTCTTTTTTGTTCCCCTGCTTCTCGTGTTGACCCTGCTCAATACCGCTTGCTGGCGGTGGCATGCTGAATGGCCATTGGTGGAACATATCCTGCTTGCAACCGTGATCCTCTTCACGACCCTGATTGCCGTCATGGGAGGACGTGTCATTCCCTTCTTCACCGCCAGAGCCACTGGGGCGGAAAAAGCACTCCCACTGCCGTGGCTGGAGCGCATTGCCCTCGCGTCTCTGTGGCTCATCCTGCTGCTCTGGTTAGTACTCCCGACCCAGTGGGTCATCGGCATCCAGATGTTCCCTCTATATATAGTGGCGGCAGGGGCTCACCTCTACAGGCAGCTGCGCTGGCGACCCGGCATCACGGTGGCCCAACCCCTGCTGTGGTCGCTTCACCTGGCCTACCTCTTTATCCCACTGGGGCTGACCGCCCTGGCGGCACGCACGGCTGGCTGGCCGATTGCCTTGTCACTGGCCAGCCATCTGTTCAGCGCGGGCAGCATGGGGGCCATGATCCTCGGGATGATAGCCCGTGTATCCCTCGGACACAGTGGCAGAGCCCTGCAGATAGGACGCAGGATCACGGCGGCATTTGCACTGGTCATCCTGTCCGCACTGTTGCGGGTCTTGCTCCCCCTCTTTTGGCCAGACCTCACCCTCGAGGGATGGAACCTCAGCGGATGGAGCTGGGTTGCCGCCTACGGTCTCTTTGTCTGGGTCTATACCCCCATACTGACCAGTCCCAGAGCGGATGGCCGCCCCGGCTAGTCATCGCGTGGCCATGGCCGGATAGTGGATCAGATTGTGGAAGATGGCGGGAGCGACCCCAAGATTGCGATAGCCATGGGGACGGTCCGCTGCAAACCGGACGGCCTCACCCTGATCGAGGGAACGCCACGCCCCGTCAACCAGTACCTCCATCACACCGCTGATGACGATGACATGTTCGGTCACTCCGGGTTCATGGGGTTCTGACTCCCGCTGGTAGCCAGGTAGCAGGGTCAGTTCGAACAACTCGAAACCAAAGCGGGCCTCATAGGGGAAAAGCGGGGCAACCTGCATCCCCTCTCCCGCCGGCTGCTGTCGAATATCATCGGCAATACGGTATACCGTCTCTCCCTGTGCCGCTGGTGTCGGCTCAATGAAACTGGAGAAAGAGACCCGAAAGCCGGTGGCAATCTTCCACAATGTTGCCACCGTCGGACTGGATTCACCTCGCTCGATCTGTCCCAGCATGGCCTTGCTCACCCCCGTTTCACGGGCGGCCATATCCAGGCTCCATCCTCTTTCAGTGCGCAGCCCTTTCAATCGCTGGGCCAGATAGCGACTCATCTCCTGCATCTGTTCTCCGATTACTTCGAACCATATTGTGCGCCATAACGCACAGCGCTATAGTCAAAACCACATTGTACGCAATAGCGCACAAGCTATCAGCATCCACAAGGAAGTTTCCCATGCCCCTAGCCCTCCCCCACATGGTCGCGGGACTCATCGCCGTATTGGTGGGTTACACGAGTTCTGTCATCTTGATCATCCAGGCTGCCACGGCCGCCGGTGCCGATGCAGCCCAGGTCTCTTCCTGGTTATGGACACTGGGTATCGGCATGGGGGTCAGCTGCATCGGCCTCTCCCTCTATTACCGGGTGCCTGTCTTGACGGCCTGGTCCACCCCGGGTGCCGCCCTGCTCATCACCAGCCTGGGGAACTTCAGTCTGGCTGAAGCCATCGGCGCCTTCATCATCTCTTCACTGCTGATCACCCTCTGCGGTATCAGCGGCTGGTTCGACAGGCTGATGCGTCACATTCCCGCCCCCCTGGCGGCCGCCATGCTGGCCGGAGTCTTGCTCAGGTTCGGGCTGGATCTCTTCAAGGTGGCACCGCAAGATCCTCTGCTGCTTGGCACCTTGCTACTGGCTTTCTTGCTGGGTCGCCACCTCTGGCCCCGCTACACCATGGTGCTGGTCCTGGCGGCCGGCATGCTGCTCTGCACCCTGAGGGGCGAGCTGCAACTCAACGAGGTTCACTGGCAACTTTCCACCCCGGTCTGGATCTCGCCAGCCTTTTCCATCGACGCCCTGCTCGGCATCGCACTCCCGCTCTTTCTCGTTACCATGACCTCGCAAAACATGCCGGGCATTGCCATCCTGCGCGCCCACGGCTATCAACCGGCCACTTCTTCCCTGATTGGCTGGACCGGATTCATCGGCGTGCTGCTGGCACCGTTTGGCGGCTATGCCTTCAACCTGGCCGCCATCACTGCCGCCATCTGCATGGGCAAGGAAGTGGATCACGATGTCACTCGACGCTGGCCTGCTGCCGTGTGGGCTGGTTGTTTCTACCTGCTCACAGGCTGTTTCGGTGCCACCGTGGTTGCCCTGTTCAGCGCATTCCCTGCGGTGCTGGTCACCTGCGTGGCCGGGCTGGCGCTGCTCGGCACCATAGGCAGCAGCTTGCACAGCGCCTTGCAGCAGGACGAGGAGCGGGAAGCCGCGCTACTGACTTTCCTCGTGACTGCCTCGGGGATCACCCTGCTCGGGGTCGGGTCTGCCTGCTGGGGATTGCTGATCGGAGTGACATTGCATCAAGTCAACCGGCTCCGCGCCTGACCTGACCATCTGGGGAGACTCCAGTGAGACGCAGCACATAATCCTGAGAAGAGCGTTCACATATGAACCTTATTCCTTTCTAGTGACAAAACGGCGCAGATCCTTCCCGACAAGCGCCGTTGTCAGACTCAATACCGGAGAACGAAGATGAGGAATCAGGCTGCCATTTTGTTACTGGCACTGCTGGGCGCCACCACGACCCAGGCTGCCGACACCGATCGGGAGCTGGCACGCCAGCTCGCGCTGCAGCAGAAGAACCTGCTGCCACTCCTGAACAATCAGGAATACCAGAGTCCACTGCCCAACCTGCTGCAAAAGGCCAGCCCGCGCCTGAAGCGTCAGGCTCGGGATGCCAACCAGGCGGCCATCAGTCGGCAAGGGCTGGATGGTGAGGTCAGGGAACTGATGCAACTGCGGCTGGCCAATCCGGATCAGGCGGATGCACTGCAACAAGGGGTTGAGCCACTGGTTGCCTACATACCAAGTGGTGACGAAAAGAGCTGGAGCGCCATCGAGGAGTTCGACAGCGCCGGCAGCCCGATCTATCTCGATGTGAACCAGCCGCCGGCGCGACCGGTACTGGTGGTGGAGGCCGATCCGGTCAAAGCCAAGAATGCCGGCCTGAAGGTGATGCGAAAGGCGCTGGCTGCCGCCGACATGCAGGTGACGCCCCGTGCCACCAGCAACACCACGCCCCTCAAGACCAGCATTATCAAGAAGATCAGGCTCAACGATGATCAGGAGCCCTGGCTGCTGGGCGCCGCCGAGGTCTATGCCGTCGTGGCCGGGGTCAACCCTGGCAGGGACGAGCCCGTGGTGGATATCGTCGACATGCCCTATCTCGACTACGACAACACCGACTACACCCCCAACCAGATCCTGGTCTATTGGGATCGCTACCGCTGGGGAGCCGTCGACGTGGTCATGATGGAGCAGGATGACAACGTCAATTACAAGGAGCTGAGCGCCCTCCTGATTGACGCACTCAAACTCGGCTTCACTGCGGGCGGCGTACCCGAGGCCCTGCCCTTCCTCGACCTCGGCGGTCGTATCGTCAAGGCACTCCCGGACTCCTGGATGACCAACAACGACGACTACCTCGACACCTTCTATACCCTGGAGCAGGACCAGAGCTATCACCAGTATCCCGGTGCCGCCGGCAATGCAGTCATCGATCTCGAGCCCAGGGAGATCCAGCCAACCCGGCCCTGACTGTCGCCCAAAACAAAAAGCCAATGAGAAGACTCATTGGCTTTTCTGTATCAGAGCCGCGGATCAGGCCTGACCTTTCGGCCTCACACCCAGTGTGTGACAGATGGCGTAGGTCAGCTCTGAGCGGTTCAGGGTATAGAAGTGGAAATCCTTCACCCCTTCCTGACTCAGCACACGCACTTGGTCGATGGCAATGCTGGCTCCCACCATGTTGCGCGTCATCTGATCGTTTTCCAGCCCTTCGAAACGCTGGTGCATCCAGCGCGGGATTTTCACATTGGTGAAACCAGCAAACTTGGCCAGGGTCTGGTAGTTGGAGACCGGCAGTATCCCCGGCACGATCTCCGCATCGATACCGATGGCGGCGCAGCGATCCCGAAAACGCAGATAGGTCTCCACATCGAAGAAGAACTGGGTAATGGCCCGGTTGGCACCGGCATCTATCTTGCGCTTGAGGTTCAGCAAGTCGGATTGCGCACTGCGAGCCTCGGGGTGACCTTCCGGATAGGCGGCGACCGAGATATCGAAATCGGCTTCGGATTTCAGCAGGGCGACCAGGTCGGTGGCATACATGTCAGGCTTGTCGAGACCGGGAGGCAAGTCTCCGCGCAGGGCCACGATATGGCGAATACCGCTGTTCCAGTAGTCACGGGCAATGGTGCGTAGCTCGTCACGGCTGGCGTCGATACAGGTCAGGTGCGGGGCGGCGATGAGGCCGGTACGCTCCTTGATGTCCTTGATCACCTTGTGAGTGCGGTCCCGGGTGCCCGAGTTGGCGCCATAGGTCACAGAGACGAATTTGGGCTCCAGCACCTGCAGGCGCTCGATGGACTGCCAGAGGGTGTTCTCCATCCCTTCGCTGTTGGGCGGGAAAAACTCGAAACTGACCGATATGTCGCCACCCAGATCCGCCAAACTCTGGTTGAGTGCCTCAACCTGACGCGCGCTGTGAAATCCCATCTGCTCTCTCCCTGTCCTGCAACCCATTCCTTCACGCCAAAACGGATGTTTGGACGTCTAAACGTCTTTCTATCTTTATGAGAAAACGGATCAAAGTCAATACCGATTTGTCAGCGACAAGGGGGATTGCCGATTTTTTTATTTTGCAATTCAACCTAAGTAATGAGCGACCCCATCCCAAAATGCTGTCAGGCACGCTATGATGCGGGCGGATCGTCCTGGACGTTCTGAATCTGCGTGTGATTGTTTGGCCGGGTTTCCCGGCCTTTTTTTAACTTCTTTCCCCGCCTGCCGATAAGCAATTCAAGCGTTTGCAGGAGCCCCATCATGGAAGATCACCCCGGTTTTGCCACCGATCTGCTGTTCGATCGCTATCAGGGCGAGGTGACGGATCATGATGCGTTCTGGACCGTGCGTACCCCGGGCTCTCCAGACTACTACTTCGGCAACTACCTGTTGCTGCCCACTCCCCCAAGCGATCGTGACAAGGGCTGGCTCGAGGCCAGTTTCGACAGGCTGATTGGCTGGGATCCCCGTATCCGCCACCGCACCTTCCAGTGGCCCCTCGCCGCAGGCCAGAACAGCCGGGTCGCCGGGTTCGTGGCGGCGGGATACCAATACATGGAGTGCGTGGTACTGGCGCTGAGTGCAATGGAGTGGCAAGCCCCCACCGGCAGCGACCTGGCCCCGGCTCGCCCGTTCACCGCGGCGGACTGGGATCAGTGGCTCGCCTTCGAGCTGGCAGAGCGGGATCCCGCCCATTCGGAGGAGCGCTATCTTCCCTATCTCTTGTCACGCCGCCAGCTCTATCAGGCCATGATCGATGACGGGCTCGGACAGTGGTGGGGGTTATGGCACCAGGATCAACTGGTTGCCAGCTGCGGACTCTTCTTCACCGGCACCCTGGGACGCTTTCAACTGGTGCGCACGCACGCAGAGTGGCGAAACCGGGGGCTCTGTCGTCTGTTGCTGAGCCAGGTCGCACGCCAGGGACTGGTACGGGCCAGTTCGCTCATCATAGTGGCAGACGAGCACTATCACGCCCAGCGGGTCTATCGCGCTCTGGGTTTCGTGCCGGTGGCCCGTATCGGCAGCCTGTGCCGCTGGCCACGGGAATGACAGGTCATCACGCAGATGCAAAACGGGAGGCCAAGGCCTCCCGTTCTTCATGGTGAACCATCAGGGTTGTGCCCCCTCCAGTTCACTGGCGAGCGCCTCCTCCACTTCGGCAGGAGGCGCTGGAGCGACGGCTCCGGACACCGGTGCTGACGGAGGCTGGGTTGCGCTCGCTCCGGAGGGCGCTTGTCCATTCGGCACCACAGGAGCAGCAGGCTCGGTCCCGATGGCACCCGACGCAGGGACGGCAGGCACGCTCGCCTCACACTGACATTCCTGTCCCTTGCCCTGGTTGCCCTGATGGGGGGCATACCACCCTTTCAACCCCTGTTCCAGGCGATCGGCCGCCGCCTTGGGTGCCACGGTTCCCAGCAATACCTGCTGGCTCACCTCGGCCAGTTCATCCCCGAGCTTGGGAGTGCCGCGGGAGAGGATCTGGGTGGCAACCCGGATGGTGGAATCGCACTGATCCCGCCACTCCATCATCTCTCTGGCCGCCGGATTGGTGGCTTCAAAGAAGTGGTTGGAGAGCGAGAAGAAGCCGGGCAGCGAGTTGGTATAGAGCTCGGCAAACTGGGGAGTGGTCAGCCACTGCAGGAAGGTCATGGCGGCCTCCTTGTTCTTGCTGGCCGGATTCATCCCCATACCGATATCGGTGTGATCGGTGAAGAAACAGCCATCCCCCTGCTTTGCCACGGGCGGGCGCATGACACCGAAGTCCACCTTGCCGGTGAAGGGGGCAATCTCCCAGGATCCCGCCGCATAGAAGGCAGCCTTGCCCGAGGTGAAGAGCTCGTTGGTGGTGGCGTAGTCGCGGCTCTCACCCCCCTCCCCCAGGTAGTCACGCCAGCGCGCCAGCTCCTCGAACACCTTGACGTATTGCGGGTTGTTGAAGCGCTCCTGGCCCCCGATCAGCGCCAATCGACCATCCTCCCCCTTCCAGTAGTTGGGGCCTATGTTCTGGAAACCGAGCTCGGAGGCAACCCAGCTCTCCGAGCCGCTCACGGCGAGGGGAACATAGCGACCATCCGCCTTCACCTTGTCCAGGGCTGCGAAGAATGCCTCGCGGGTCTGGGGTACCGTCAGCCCCAGCTCACTGAATATCTTCTTGTTGTAGAAGAAGCCGTGAATCACCGATGCCATGGGTACGCAGAAAGTCTGGGCGCCGCTGTCGGTCTGCCAGGGGGATTGGGCAAAGCTCGGGAAGTTCTCCATCCCCGCCATCTCGCTCAGCTCCACCAGATGACCCGCCTTGAACAGGGCCAGGGAGTCGTCAAACGGGCGGCAGGTGATGAGATCCCCCGCCTTGCCCGCCTTGAGGCTGGCCCAGAGGGTCGGCATGTACTCGACGTTCTGCACCCCGTTGAATTTCACCTGAATACCCGGGTGGGCGGCCTCGAAAGCAGGAATGATCTTCTGTTCCCACAAGGCCTTGTCATCTATGCGCCAGCTCTCTATCACCAGCTCGCTGGCCATCAGCTGGCCACACAACAGGAGACTCAGGGCCCCGATCCACTTGTTAGCCATAAGTCCTCCTATACCTTGAAATGGGCGATCAATTGCTGCTGCTTGGCGACCAGATCCGCCAGCACCTCACTGCTGCTGGCCGATTCCCGTGCCTCCCGCTCGGTCTCGTAAGCCACATCCGCAATGCCGGCGACATGACGGGCAACCCCCTGACTCACGGAGATCTGTTCCTGGGCGGCATGAGCCACCTGATCCGCCATCGCCTTGATGGCGCTCATCCGCTCGGCAATGGATTGCAGTGCCTCGTCCATCACCCGGGTCTGGGCCACGCAATCCTGGGTCTGCTCCTGGCTGCGTGCCATCACGGCCACCACGTGCTTGCTGGAACTTTGCAGGTTCTCGATCATGGCCTGGATCTCCTCGGTCGAGGTCTGGGTCCGGTTCGCCAGTGCCCGCACCTCGTCCGCCACCACCGCGAAGCCGCGACCTGCGTCCCCCGCCCGGGCCGCCTCGATGGCCGCGTTCAGCGCCAGCAGGTTGGTCTGCTCGGCGATGCTGCGGATCACGTCGAGGATGCTGCCGATGTTGTCGCTGAATTCCCCCAGCTTGTGGGTGATGCCGACCGCCTCTTCCATGGCACCCGCCAGTTGTTCGGTGATCTGGCGCGTAGTCGCCACCTGTTTGCGTCCGGCGCGGGCCTCTTCGTCCGCCAGGTCCACCTCACGCTTCGTGCCGTCAGTGGAGCGCGCCACCTCGGTCGCACTCACCTCCAGCTCGGTGATGGCGGCAGCCACCTGATCGGTCTGGCTCTTCTGATCCTGCACCCGTGACATGGCCCGCTCGCTTATCTCGGCGGCGCGGCTCGCCTCGTCCACCAGATGGCGCGAGCCGGCATTGATCTGGGCGAGCAGTTCGCCAGTCTTGTCTGCCAGGGTGTTGATGGAGCGGGTCAGGCTGCCAAACTCGCAGCGGCTCTGGTAGTCGATGCGCCGGGTCATGTCACCCGTGGCCATGCGATCCAGCTCCCGATCGATGAGTTGCAGCGGACGCTGGATGCTGCGGGCCGTGGTGTAACCGATGAGGAGCGCGGCGGCTGCGGAGATGGCCGACACGATCAGGATCCAGGCGCTGGCGCTGCTGACGGCGTCATCCGCCCCGACCCGGCTCGCGCTGGCAATGCTGCCCGCCGATTTGGCCATCTCGTCCAGCAGCGCCAGGCTGTTGACCAGACTGGTGTCGAGCTGCTGGTTCAGGGACTGCAGCGAGGCCGCCAGTTGCTGGCCATTGCGCATGGTCGCCAGCAACCCTTTCGGGCCGAGGGCCAGCTCCTGCATCCGATCGAGGTTGACGATGAAACGCTGCCTCACGTCATCGGGCACCTGCACCCGTTCGAGCCGTTTGCGTGCCATCTCGATATCCTTGCCGAGCACCTTCTCCAATTCATTGAGATCGGTCTTGGCATCGGCCCGGCGGATGTTTTTCAGATCCCGGGCAATGCCGGAGGTGATGAGTTCGGCCTTGTTGCGCATGGAGCGTTTGCTCGCGGTCTGCTGCAGCAACAGATCGGCGGCCCACTGGTAGGTATCTTCCAGCCGGATGAACGCCAGCTCCAGTTCATGGCGCCGATCGAGTGCGGCCACCCACTGACCGTGCTGGGTCAGCACCTGATCCGCCAACCCGTAGAACTCGCGGGTCGCCCCGTCGACCTGGCGGAACCGCTCGCTCGCCTCGGCCACCCCGTCAAACCGGGCCATCTCCTTGCTCTGGGCCAGGAAACGCTCCTGCTGCGCCTTGAACTGGCTGGCCAGTTGCGGCAACTGGGCCGCCTCCTCGCTGGTTCTGTAGGTGAGCACCCAGCGGTTGCTGTCCTGCAGTGCGCCCTTGAGCCCGGCGACCGCGATCACCAGGGGGGTGGCACGATCAGAAACCTGGGAGAGCCCCTCGTTGATCCCCCGGATCTTCAAGATACTGATGAAGCCGAGCAGAACCAGCAACAACAGCATCAGCACGAAGCCGGCGATGATCCGCTGCACAATAGATAAACCCATGGAGGCATCCTCACTCGTTGGGGAAAGGGGTGAATGCCGAGGTTATCGGCAGCGGGATGCAATGGAATAGCGGTTCGTGACGCGATGGCGGGCCAGATCACAGTTGGCGTGACATGGCAGGCAGAAAAGGGCCCGAACAGAGCCGGGCCAAAGAGACATGCTTGGTTGTCATGGCCGAGCACCGGCCACGTTTGTCATCAGAAGCGGTAGCCGACGCCGAACATGAAGGCCACCGGATCGATGGAGGTGTTGATGGTGCCCACGGCGGTATGCACATCGGTATCGATGTCGATGAGCCAGGCAGAGGCGTTGACGAACCAGCGGTCATTGATCGCCATGTCCAGGCCCACCTGACCCGCCATCCCCCAGGAGGAGTCCACGCTCACATCCGTCCCGGCCAGGGCACCGCGCCCTTCCTCGTCGAAGAAGGTAGTGTAGTTGATACCGGCCCCCACATAGGGGCGCACCTTGCTGTTGGCATCACCGAAGTAGTACTGCGCCATCAGGGTCGGCGGCAGGTGTTTGACCTTGGCGACCTCACCCAGGCCGGCAGTCGACACCGAGTGGGAGAAGGGGGTCGCGGCCAGCAGCTCGACACCCCAGTTGTCCGTCAACATGTAGGAGAGGGTCAGGCCAAGCTGCATGTTGCTGTCGATCTCCAGCTCGCCCGTCCCCAGCACGTTGTCACTGCTGGTCTGGGGAGAGACGAACGCCAGGCCACCACGGACCAGGATGTCACCGGCCTGATGTGCCATGGCGACGGGGGAAGCAAAAGCGGCTGCGATTAACAGAGGAAGGATCTTTTTCATCACATTATTCCTTTTTTGTTTTCTTTCTATGTTGCAAGCCCGAAAACTATAAAAGGATGTGAATGGCCGGTTATTGATTTAGCTCAATAGTTATCAAGAAATAGATAGATGTACACGGCAGCTTTGATTGGACAATCAAACCGCAGTTAAAAATAAAAAGTCATTAAAATACATGATGATACCTTAAATTACCGCATCATCATGAAATGTAAAATACCAATTAAATACACCTTAAACATCTTCATATCACCTTTCAATTGTTGTTTAATTATGCCCCGGGGCGTATTTTATTAATGCGATGTAACCACGCTGTAATTTGAATTTTATGAAACCACAGACACGCAAAGACAAAATTCTCGGCATTCTTGCCGCCATCTGGGGGATAGGTTCCTTCCTCTTCATTCTGCTGGGTTTCCTGTTCGCCCTCGCCTTCCTGATGCTGACACACTGAGTCTGCCGGACGAGTCCCTCTTTTCTCCCTCTCATCCCTGGCCGGGCGCCAGATCGGCGCACCTCGCCACCGGCCAACAAAAAAGGGGCCTTGGCCCCTTTTTCTCGAGTGACGCTTATTTCTCCAGTAGAGGAGCGAGGAAGCGCGCCGTGTGGGACTCCTTGCAACGGCTCATCTCCTCAGGCGTACCCGTCACCAGAATACGGCCACCACCAGCGCCCCCTTCCGGGCCCAGATCAACGATCCAGTCCGCGGTTTTGATGACGTCCAGGTTGTGCTCGATGATGACGATGGTGTTGCCCCGATCCCGCAGTTGGTGCAGTACCTTGAGCAACTGCTGGATATCGTGGAAGTGCAGCCCCGTTGTCGGTTCGTCCAGAATATAGAGGGTCTGGCCGGTGTCCCGCTTGGAGAGCTCCCGCGCCAGCTTGACCCGCTGCGCCTCGCCGCCAGAGAGCGTGGTGGCGGACTGACCGAGCCGGATGTAGGAGAGGCCCACGTCCATCAGGGTCTGCAGCTTGCGCGCCACCGCCGGCACCGGATCGAAGAAGGCACGGGCATCTTCCACCGTCATCTCGAGGATTTCGTGGATGTTCTTGCCCTTGTACTTCACCTCCAGGGTCTCGCGGTTGTAGCGCTTGCCCTTGCAGACGTCGCACGGCACGTAGACGTCCGGCAGGAAGTGCATCTCCACCTTGATGACCCCGTCCCCCTGGCACGCCTCGCAGCGTCCCCCCTTCACGTTGAAGGAGAAGCGGCCCGGCTGGTAGCCACGGGAACGCGCCTCCTGGGTGCCGGAGAGCAGCTCGCGGATCGGGGTGAACAGGCCGGTGTAGGTGGCCGGGTTGGAGCGCGGGGTGCGGCCGATGGGGCTCTGGTCGATATCCACCACCTTGTCCAGATGCTCCAGCCCTTCGACGCTGCGATAGGGCGCAGGCGTGGACTCGGTGGCCTTGTTCAGCTCGCGGTGGGCGATGCGGAACAGGGTGTCGTTGATCAGGGTCGACTTGCCGGAACCGGAGACGCCGGTGACGCAGGTCATCACTCCGATGGGCAGATCCAGGTTGACGTTGCGCAGGTTGTTGCCGCTAGCCCCTTTCAATTTCAGCCACTTGCCGGTGAGTGGGGTGCGCTCGGCCGGGATGGCGATCTGCTTGCGCCCGGAGAGGTAGTCACCGGTCAGGGACTCGGGGTTCGCGATGATCTCCTCCGGCGTCCCCTGGGCGACGATGGCACCGCCGTGCACGCCAGCCCCCGGGCCGATGTCGAGCACATGGTCGGCGAGGCGAATGGCATCCTCATCGTGCTCCACCACGATCACGGTGTTGCCGAGATCACGCAGGTGAGTCAGGGTCTTGAGCAGCCGCTCGTTGTCACGCTGATGCAGACCGATGGAGGGCTCGTCCAGCACGTACATGACCCCCACCAGGCCAGCTCCGATCTGGCTGGCCAGCCGGATCCGCTGCGCCTCGCCACCGGAGAGGGTCTCGGCGCTGCGCGACAGGCTCAGATAGTTGAGGCCGACGTTCACCAGGAAGCCGAGCCGCTCGACGATCTCCTTGAGGATCTTGTCCGCTATCTGGGCACGCTGACCGGACAGGTTCAACCCTTCGAAGAAGGCCAGGGCATCGCCGATGGACTGCTCGGCGATGGCGGGCAGGTTGCGATTGTCCACGAAGACGTGGCGGGCTTCTTCCCGCAGTCGGCTGCCACCGCAACTGGTACAGGACTTGTTGGCGATGTATTTGGCCAGCTCTTCCCGCACCGCGTTGGATTCGGTCTCCCGGTAGCGGCGCTCCATGTTGTGCAGGATCCCCTCGAACGGGTGCTTGCGCACCACCACGTCGCCACGGTCATTCATGTAGCGGAACTCGATCTCGGTGCGCCCGGAGCCGCGCAGGATCACCTCCTGGGTCTTGAGCGGCAGATCCTCCCAGGGGGTCTCCAGGTCGAACTTGTAGTGATCGGCCAGGGATTTGAGCATCTGGAAGTAGTAGAAGCTGCGCTTGTCCCAACCACGGATGGCGCCGCCGGCCAGGCTCTGGCCCGGATCATGGATGAGCTTGGCGGGATCGAAATACTGCTGCACCCCGAGACCGTCACAGGTGGGGCAGGCCCCCGCCGGGTTGTTGAAGGAGAAGATCCGGGGCTCCAGCTCCGACATGGAGTAACCGCACTCGGGGCAGGCGAAGTTGGCGGAGAAGGTCATGGGGGCAACCCCATCCTCCCCGTCCATCGGCACCACCAGCACGATGCCGCCGGAGAGAGTCAGCGCCGTTTCGAACGATTCGGCCAAGCGCAGGGCCAGGTCATCGCGCACCTTGAAGCGATCCACCACCACCTCGATGGTGTGCTTCTTGTGCAGCTCCAGGGCGGGAGGATCCGACAGATCGCACACTTCGCCGTCGATGCGGGCGCGGATGTAACCCTGGGCCGCCAGGTTCTCCAGCAGCTTGGTGTGCTCCCCCTTGCGGTTGCGCACCACGGGGGCCAGCAACATCAGCTTGGCGCCTTCGGGCTGGGCCAGCACCTGATCCACCATCTGGCTGATGGTCTGGGCCGCGAGCGGAATGGCGTGGGTCGGGCAGCGTGGCTCCCCGACCCGGGCGAACAGCAGCCGCAGGTAGTCGTAAATCTCGGTGATGGTGCCGACGGTCGAGCGCGGGTTGTGGGAGGTGGACTTCTGCTCGATGGAGATGGCAGGCGACAGCCCCTCGATGTGGTCCACGTCCGGCTTCTCCATCAGGGAGAGGAACTGGCGGGCATAGGCGGAGAGCGACTCCACATAGCGGCGCTGCCCCTCGGCATAGAGGGTATCGAACGCCAGGGAGGATTTGCCCGAACCGGACAGGCCGGTGACCACGATCAGCTTGTCACGTGGCAGGATCAGGTTGATGTTCTTGAGGTTGTGGGTGCGGGCACCCCGGATCACGATTTTTTCCATCTTGTTGCGCGCTCGATACGGGAACCAGAGCGGGCCAGTATGGCATAGAGACTACTGGATGAATAGACAGTCTTCCCTTCCGTGCCCCTTCCTCAGAGATACTCCTTGGCCCAGCTCACCGCCTGCAACCGGTTCTTGACGTTCAGCTTCTTGAAGACGTTGTAGAGATGGGATTTGACGGTGTGTTCGCTCACGAACAGGCTGTCGGCGATCTCGGTGTTGGAGGCCCCCGTCATCAGGTGACGCACGATCTCCTGCTCGCGGGCGGTCAGCAGCGTCTGCTGACGCTGAGGTTGCCCGCTCCCCTTGCGGTAGTAGTCCACCAGGTCGCACAGCAGGTGACGCGGGATCCAGTACTCCCCCTGCAACACCTTGCGGATGCCGAAAACCAGCCTGTCCAGCGTGTCCTGACGAAAGAAGAGCCCGCTGGTATGGGGCCACATCAGCAGCAGCTCTTTGTTGGTGCTGGTCGGGGCATTGAGCAACACGGCACTGGCCTCGCCAAAGCGCTGGCAGATGGCATTGCTCCACAGCTCCTGCTGGGTCGACTTGAGGTAGTCCAGATCG
Organism: Aeromonas caviae; assembly: GCF_000819785.1. Taxonomy (GTDB): domain Bacteria; phylum Pseudomonadota; class Gammaproteobacteria; order Enterobacterales; family Aeromonadaceae; genus Aeromonas; species Aeromonas caviae. The sequence continues at coordinate 15,033 of NZ_CDBK01000059.1, forward strand.
ATCAGCAGCAAGGTTTTGGGGGCGCCCTCTGCAACGTCTGGCAGGTCATTCAGCTCCCCTACCAGCAAGATGGGCAGACCAAGCTCTTCACTGAGGTGACGCTGGAAACGGGAGGCTTGTGCGTTATTTTCGGTGATCAGCACCAGGAGGGAGTCGGGCGTCATCAAGAGAACTTCCTTGCACATTCGAGTCGGGGCTTTTTGGCAAGGAAGAGTACCAATCCCCCTCCTGGCTGCAGCATTAAAAAAGTATTAGACACATCGGTGGCTCCTTTGAAGCCCAGCAATTTTCCAGCCAATACAATTGGCTAGCACGCCCCCCCCATTTGGGGGGTCAAGTAGTGCCGGTGCGCACCATAACAGCTCCGCCCTCTTCACGCAGCCTGCCCCAGCCGCCTCCCCTTGCTGGTGACACCTTACCTCGGGTAAGTTACTCAGGCTGTGGCGATCCATTGACGCCACAGTGGCAGGGAAGATGTGCGCTCATGCCCGCCAACTGGTACTATGGCGGCCAAACGCTGCGGCCGATCCATGACGCCTCTGCCGGCAAGCTCCGGCGCAGCCAGGACACTGAAGAGAGATGACACCCAGCCAGGGCGCGCATCTCGTTGCAAACAAACACATTATTGAATGGGCCCAGGCATCTGGCCTGGCCGGTATACATAAGGGTGGAAGAGAGATTATGGCCAGTCGAGGCATCAACAAAGTCATTCTGATCGGTAACCTGGGGCAAGACCCGGAAGTGCGCTACATGCCGAGCGGCGGTGCCGTGACTAACATCACCCTGGCCACCTCCGATACCTGGCGCGACAAGCAGACCGGTGAGCAGAAAGAGCGCACCGAATGGCACCGTGTCGTCTTCATGGGCAAGCTGGCCGAAGTGGCCGGCGAGTACCTGAAGAAGGGCTCCCAGGTCTATGTGGAAGGCAAGCTCCAGACCCGTAAATGGCAGGATCAGAGCGGCCAGGAACGCTACACCACCGAGGTGCTGGTCGACAGCTTCACCGGTGTGATGCAGATGCTGGGTGGCCGTCCGCAGGGCGGTGGCCAGGGCATGGGCGGCCAGTCATCCCAGGGCAACTGGGGCCAACCGCAACAGGCTGCACCGCAACAGAACATGCAACGTCCTGCTGCCCCGCAGCAGAACATGCAACCGCAAGGCGGTTACGGCCGTCCGGCCCAGCAGCCGCAATCCGCCCCGCCGGTCTACAACGAACCGCCGATGGATTTCGACGACGATATTCCGTTCTGAAGATGACCTTAGAGTTATCTGTAAAGAATGTAAACATAGACCCCTGTTAATTCAGGGGTTTTTTATTTCTGGCGCCGGAAAAGTGTCTTGTATCAAGTGGTGATTTTTCACATATAGGGTACCTTGTAATTGTGTAATGTTTATGGGGTGTGGGTGCATGGAAAAGAACTACAGAGTTACAACATTTGTTATGGATAGTGGCGAGCGCTATTGCATGGTGGTGGATCGTGCTTCTGGCCTTCCCATGTATTACCCAACTCTGTTTTTAACAACCCAAATCCGCAATAAAGGCAATGCCTTCTCCACGATGCTAGCTGCTGCTAACAACCTAGTCTTGTTGTTACGCTTTCTAGATAGTCGTGGCATTAACCTTGAACAACGGTTATTGACCTGAATCGCCCCTGGTTTTC
>NZ_CDBK01000060.1 GCF_000819785.1 Aeromonas caviae
CCTGGCAGAGCAGTTGGGTGAGGCAGGCGCGGATCGCCATCTCGCTTCCCGCAATGCGCATCCCCACCCTGGGTTTGCTGTCGATGGTGAGCCCGAAGTGGGCGAGCCGCTCCCGCACCTCCCTCATGACCAAGCTGCCCCACCCCAGACTCCAGCAACTGCTCGCCCTGCTTCACGCGGAGCCCCTGCCACAGGAGGAGCTGGCCCGCCGTCTCAATGTTTCCACCCGCACGGTGCGTACCGACGTGGCGACCCTGAACGAGCTCATCGCCACCCGGGGCGCCCACCTGATCCATCAGCGGGGCAGCGGTTACCAGCTCAAGATCTACAATCAGGGGCTGTTCGATGCGCTGCTGGCCGCCCAGGGGCAGGAGAGCCCTCTGCCTCGCACCAGCCGCGAGCGGGTGCTGCACCTCCAGGTCTTGCTGCTGACGGCGGAACAGGGGATCAAGCTCGACGAGCTGGCGGACACCTGGTATCTGAGCCGGGCGGCTTTGCAAGGGGACATGACGGAGGTGCGGGAGCGGCTCGCCCACTTCGGGCTCACCATCGACAGCAAACCCAGGGTGGGGATGCGCATTGCGGGAAGCGAGATGGCGATCCGCGCCTGCCTCACCCAACTGCTCTGCCAGGAGCTGCTGCACCAGCATCCGCTCCAGAGCCTGTTGCCCACCCTCTGCCCCAGCAAGACGCTGGAGGTAGTGGGCAACCACATTCACGAGCAACTCGGTCGCCATCAGCTACGCCTGGCCGACGAGAGCCTGCAGCAAGTCACCGTCTACTGTGCCGTCGCCCTGCTTCGCCAGGCGTCTGGCCACGAGTTGCGCCAGTTTGCCAGCGACGACATCACCCCGCCCCTGGCAGTGGTGGCCCGCGACATCTATGCCGAGCTGCCGACCCTGACTTCACCGGTGCAGGAAGAGATCGCCTGTCTCGCCATCCAGATCCAGGCTCGCCTCACTGCAGAAACGCCCCTGCTCAGCCCGGCCATGGCGGCCGAGAGCGAGCAGCTGACGGCGCACCTGCTGGGTTACATCCACCAGCACTACCCCTATGACCTGCGCGGCGACCCGCAATTGCGAGCCGACCTGCAGACCCACATCGGCGCCATGCTGCTGCGGGTCAAATACCAGATTGGTAGCCACAATCCCCTGGCGGACCACATCAAGCAGTATTACCCCCTCGCCTACGACATCACCCTGGCGGCCATCTCTGAGTGGATCAGGCAGACCCCCTACCGATTGACCCACCACGAGATCGGCTACCTGGTGATCCACATCGGAGTCGGCCTGGAGCGCCACTACGACATCGGTTACACCCGGCGCCCCCAGGCGCTGCTGCTGTGCGATGCGGGCAACGCCACCTTCCGGGTGCTGGAAGCACGCATCCGGCGGGAATACCCCCAACTGCAGCTGACCACGCTGGAATCGGTGCGGGACTATGAGGGGCTGGTGCGAGTCGAGCAGGATTTCGTCATCAGCACCCTCAAGGTGAGCGAGAAGAATGCTCCCGTGGTGCAGGTCTCCCCCTTCCCGACCCAGTACCAGCTGGAGCAGCTCGGCAAGCTGGTGCTGGTCGATCGCACCCGCCCCTACCTGCTCGACAAGTATTTCGATGCCGACCACTTCATGGTGGTCACCGAACCGCTCAGCCAAGCGGCGCTGTTTGACCGCATCTGCAGCCAGCTTGAGGCGGAGGATCTGGTGGAGAGCGGATTCCGGGGATCCTTGCAGGAGCGGGAGCGGATCGTCTCCACCATGCTGGGGGACGGCATCGCTCTGCCCCACTCCCTCGGCCTGCTGGCGCGCCGCACCCTGGTCTATACCGTGCTGGTCCCTCAGGGGATCGACTGGGGCAACGGCGAGAGCGCTACCCTCATCTTCGTGCTGGCCATCGCCAAGGCGGATTATGAGGAAGCCATGGGACTTTATGATCTGTTTCTGGCACTGATGAACGAAAAAGCCAGCAGAAGTCTGCTGGCTTGTCGGGATTTTGCCGCTTTCAAGGCGCTGGCTCGCAGCGCACCTTGAGCACGCCGAGGCGTATTACTCCTCATTGAAGCCCGAGGTGAACAGCGCCACCACGGCGGCCAGGGCCTCCACCTCTTCGGGGCCCTCCACCTGCACCTCCACCTGTTTGCCCTGGGCGGAGTCCAACATCAGCAGGCCGATCACGCTGTCCGCGTCGGCCTCGACCCCCTCCTCGTTGCGCAGCAACACGTGGGCATCGAACCCCTGCACCAGCTCGAACAGCATCATGGCCGGTCGCGCGTGAATGCCTAACTTGTTTTTGACTTCTACCGAGGCGGAAACGGTCATCTGAGCATCCTGTGGATCTGTCAGGCGGGGTTTGAACGCTTGTCCAACGTGCGATGGCGGATCTGCACGTTCTTGCCAAGCAACCGGAATGCGCTGGCCAGCCGCTCGGCGATGAACACCGAGCGGTGTTGTCCGCCGGTACAGCCGATCCCGACGGTCACATAGCTGCGATTGTTGCGCTCCAGGTGGGGCAACCAGGTCCCCAGCATATTCTCGATCTGCTGGATGAACAGCATGACATCCGGCTGGCTGGAGAGGTAGTTGGCCACGGGCTCATCCTTGCCGGTGAAGGGCTTGAGCTCCGGGATCCAGTGCGGGTTGGGCAGGAAACGGGCGTCGAACACGAAGTCCGCATCCTTGGGAATGCCGTACTTGAAACCGAATGACTCGAACACCAGCACCAGCTCGTTCTCTTTCTTGCCGAGCACCCGGGTTTTGATGAGCTCGCTGAGATCGTGAATGCTGAGGTTGGTGGTGTCGATGCGCAGGTCGGCGGTCGAGGAGAGCGGTGCCAGCAGGTGGGTCTCTTCCCGGATCGCCTCGTCCAGCGAAAGCTTGTTGCGGGACAGAGGATGCAGACGGCGGCTCTCACCGTAGCGTTTGAGCAGGGTCGCGTTGTCCGCATCGAAGAAGAAGCTCGAAAACTTGACTCGCCCCTCGTTGCGCACCTGGCTCAGCAGGTTCTCCAGCCTGTCTGCCTGGGCAGGTAGGTTGCGCACGTCGATGCTGACCGCCAGCTTGTCATACTGGCTCTCCACCGACACGATCAACTGGGGCAGCAGGTTGACCGGCAGGTTGTCCACGCAGTAGTACCCGAGATCCTCGAGCACCCTCAGGGCCACCGTCTTGCCGGAGCCCGAACGACCGCTTACTACTATTAACTGCATCTTGTCCCCTCACGCCAACGTGGCTGTGTCAGACCCGGCCTCAGGCCGACGTCATGATCTGATAGAGTTCTTCGTCGCTGGTCGCCTGGCGCAGCTGGCGGCAGACGGCCTTGTCACCCAGTTTGGATGCCATCAGGGAAAGAGTCTTGAGGTGCTGCTTGCACTCGCTTTCCGGCACCAGCAATGCAAAGAGCAGGTCAACCGGTTGATTGTCGATAGAATCGAAAGGGATGGGCTCGGAGAAGGTCATCAACACGGCGGTCGGCGCGAAGGCGTCGTCAATCCGGCCGTGGGGGATGGCGATACCGGCTCCGATCCCGGTACTACCCATCTTTTCTCGCGCCAGCAGGCTTTCAAACAGGACCTGGCGGGAAGCGCCGAGGCGCTCTGCGGCCAGTTCACTGATGATCTCGAGCGCGCGTTTCTTGCTGGTACAAGGGACCGCACTCTTGGTGCAGTCCCGACTCAGTATGTGTTCAAGTTGCATAGTTATTTTTGATTTAACTTATCTTTGTGCTTGATGATCTGCCGATCCAGTTTATCCAGCAGGGTATCAATCGCCGCATACATGTCGGCATGCTGCGAATTGGCGAACACCTCTCCCCCGCTGACATGCAGCTTGGCTTCGGCGATCTGGTTCAGTTTTTCGACGCTCAACACCACGTGTACGTTGTTGATATGGTCAAAGTGACGCTCGAGTTTGGCAAATTTGTTGTTCACATAATCACGCAGAGCTTCGGTAATCTCGACATGGTGTCCGGTCAGGTTAATTTGCATAACGTCTTCCTTTTGTTTGCCTAAACCAGGCGTTTGCGCTGATTGGATGGCGGGATCAACAAGGATTCACGGTACTTTGCGATCGTGCGTCTCGCCACCATAATACCCTGTTCGGCCAGCAAATCCGCGATCTTGCTATCACTAAGCGGCTTGGCGGGGTTTTCCGCCGTCACCAGCTTCTTGATCAGGGCGCGAATAGCGGTCGATGAGCACTCTCCTCCTCCCTCCGTATTGACGTGACTGGAGAAAAAAAACTTCAGTTCAAAAATGCCGCGGGGCGTATGCATGTACTTCTGGGTCGTGACCCGTGAAATGGTCGACTCATGCATCTCCACCGCTTCCGCGATGTCGTTGAGTACCATGGGTTTCATGGCCTCTTCGCCGTACTCGAAAAAGCCCTGCTGCTGCTCGACGATGCAGCTGGCCACCTTGAGCAGGGTGTCGTTACGACTCTCCAGGCTCTTGATGAACCACTTGGCCTCCTGCAAATGAGAACGGATGAACTGGGTATCCGTGCTGCTGCGGGCATTGCGCGCCATGGCCGCATAGGCCTCGTTGACACGGATGCGCGGAGCAGAATCCGGATTGAGTTCAACCACCCACTTGCTACCCTTCTTGACCACGGACACATCCGGGATCACGTACTGGGATTCACTCTGGATGATGCCGTTGCCGGGTCTGGGCTCCAGTTGCTGGATGAGATCCAGCACCTCCTTGAGATCGCTCTCCTTGAGGCGGGTCTTGCGAGCCAGGGTGCGGTAGTCGCGATTGCCGAGCAGGTCCATGTGTTCGCGGATCACCTCTCTGGCTTCGTCGAGCCAGGGCAGGTCCGGCGAATACTGGCCGAGCTGGATCAGCAGACACTCTTGCACCGAACGGGCGGCGATGCCGACCGGATCGAAATGCTGCACCCGCTTGAGCACGGCTTCTATCTCATCCAGTTCGACTTCTACCTCCTCGCTGCTGACTGCAGCCTGAATATCCTCGAGGGTGGCAGTCAGATACCCGGATTCGTCGATGGCATCGATGATGGCAAGGGCGATGGCAGCATCCACATCACTGAACGGGGTGAGCCGCATCTGCCACAGCAGGTAGTCCTGCAGGTTCTCGGTGGTCTCCCCCTGATAGACGCTGTCTTCCCCGTCATGGATGGGACCTGCGCTCTGGGCCGTACCGGCCGAGTAGACCTCGTCCCAGGTGGTGTCCACCGGCAGTTCATCCGGCATGCTCTCCTGGGCCATGGCATCGCTGGAGTCGAGTTGACTGGCGTCCTGTGTCTCTGTCTGACTGGTTTCCTGCGCCTCGTTCTCCTCTTGCTCCAGCAAGGGGTTGTTGTCGAGCGCTTGCTGAATTTCCTGCTGGAGTTCCAGGGTGGAGAGCTGGAGCAGACGAATCGCTTGTTGTAATTGTGGCGTCATGGTCAGGGACTGACCGAGACGCAACTGTAATGTCGGCTTCATCTACGTCGGGATATCCTTATGTTCAGCGAGGCAGTCACCTAACAAAAATGAGGGGTGCCCCCTTACTATAGACTGAATTGATCGCCCAAATAGACGCGCTTGACCTGCTCATCGGCGAGGATATCGGCCGGCGCGCCCTCGGCAATCATCTTGCCGTGGCTGACGATGTAGGCCTTCTCGCACACATCCAGCGTCTCTCTGACGTTGTGGTCCGTTATCAGCACACCCAACCCGCGTTCTTTCAGATGCTGGATGATCTTTTTGATATCGATGACTGAAATAGGATCAACACCTGCGAAAGGCTCATCGAGCAGAATGAATCTCGGCTCTGCCGCCAGCGCCCGGGCGATTTCCACCCGGCGCCGCTCCCCACCCGAGAGGCTCTGGCCCAGGCTGTCGCGGATATGGGTGATATTGAACTCTTCCAGCAACTGTTCGACCTTATCCTCCCGCTCTTCGCGGCTCAACCCCTTGCGGGTCTGCATGACCCCCATCAAGTTGTCGAACACCGACAGGCGCCGGAAGATGGAGGCCTCCTGGGGCAGATAGCCGATGCCATTGCGGGCACGGATATGCATGGGCTGCAGGCTGATGTCCTGCTCGTCGATGGTGATGAGGCCGGCATCCCGCTGCACCAGGCCCACGATCATGTAGAAGGAGGTCGTCTTGCCCGCGCCGTTCGGGCCGAGCAGGCCCACGATCTGGCCCGTTCCCACCTCCAGGCTCACATCGCTGACCACCATGCGGCGCTTGTAGCTCTTTTGCAGACCCGTTGCTTTTAACACTGCCATGGCTGTTGTTTCCTACTTCTTCTGATCGGCGGGTTTGTCAAAGTTCTCCACCTGATCCGGCAGGAACACCGTCTTGACGCGCTGGGTGGGCCCCTTGCTCTCGGCAATCATCTTCTGCTTGACGATGTCGTAGCGAATGAGATCGCCGGTCACCTGGCTGTCTTCCTGCTTGAGCTGGCCATTGCCGGTGATGGTCACCAACCGGTTCTTAAGCTCGTAGCGGATGCTGTTGCCATGGGCATTGACCGGTTTGCCGTTGTCCAGTACCTGGAAGAAGGTGGCTGGATTGCCATACGCGGTCATCACCTCGGCGCCCTTGTCGCCGGAGCGGATCACCACCACCTTGTCGGCCTTAATCTTGATGGTGCCCTGGGTGATGATGACATCCTCGCTGAAGGTGATGCGGTTGTCCTGCATCTCGGCCACCTGCTTGACCGCATCCACATAGACCTTCTCGGCGAAATCGGACTCTTTGGCATTCAGGGAACCGCACAGCAACAGGGCCGTGAGGGCCAGATTAACGTTTTTCATTGAAATAAGTGGCATGGCCTTTATCCAGTAACTCGAAATATTTACGTTCCAGGTGACCCTTGAGGCCAACGCCCTCGGTCTGGAACTCCTGGCCCACAATGCTGATGTGCTGGTTGCTTCTCATTCCCTGCGTCACCAGATCCAGCTCCAGATAGGAAGTATCCAGCGTGGAGATGAAGGACGCGGGCAGCAGACCGTCCAGATGCACCTTGTCACGGAGGATCACATTGTCATCGGTGTTGAGCACCCCGGTTTCGGCCGTCAGCTTCCATTCGGCCGCGCCCTTGTCATCGAACATGTAGACCACCGGCTTGGCGAAAGTGGCCTGCTCGAGTACCTGGTAGTACTCCGCATATTCGGATTCCAGCCGCTCGGTGCGCTTGCCCTGCTCGTTGAAACGGGTCGTCACCAACTCTCTGGCGGTGAAGTCCGGTTGAAAATTTTCCGTCTTGGTGGTCGGCTCGGGGACCAGCTCGATCTCCCCCAGCTGCCAGGCCGCCAGCGCAGCCAGAAACAGCAGGCCGAACAGCACAGTCTGTTTGTTCATCGCGACGCCTCGGGTTGATAGTCAGCCAATCCCTGGGCCTGCAAAATAAGGTCGCACACCTCGCGCACGGCCCCGACGCCACCGCCAAGCCGCGTCACCAGCTCCGCCTTCGCCAGCACAAGCGGATGGGCGTCGGCAACGGCGATACCCAGGCCACAAGCCTGCATCACCGGCAGATCGATGGTGTCATCTCCCATATAGGCGGCTTGCGATGCATCCAGCCCGAGCTTGGTCAGCAAGGCCTCGAAGTGGGGCAGCTTTTTGTCTGCCCCCTGCACCAGGTGCTGGACTCCCAGACTCTTCATGCGATCGCTGACGATGCGGGAGTTTCGCCCCGTGATGATGGCAATCTCGATGCCCGCATTGAGCAGGGCACGCATGCCGGCACCATCACGGGTGCAGAAAGTCTTCAGCTCTTCGCCGTTATTGCCCATATAGATGAAGCCGTTGGAGAGCACCCCATCCACATCGCACACCAGCAGGCGGATCTGCGCCGCCTTCTCGTACTGGCTGCGCGTCACCGGACCATAGAGGGTCGGTACGTCTTGCATCAAATTACTCCGGCTTTCAGCAGGTCATGCATGTTGAAGGCACCCAGCGGGTGTCTCTCCCCATCCACGACCAACAACCCGTTGATTTTCCTGGTTTCCATCAGCTTGACGGCCTCGGCCGCCATCATCTCAGGCCCTACGGTAACACAGTTCACCGTCATGACGCGGCTGATGGGGGTGTGATGGATGTCCACCTGCAGGTCCAGAATGCGGCGCAGGTCACCATCGGTGAACAGACCGGCAAGCAGCCCTTGATCGTCCACCACCGCCGTCATGCCGAGCCCCTTGCGGCTCACTTCCAGCAGCGCCTGGCTGATGGTGGCATCTATCCCCACCTTGGGCAACAGCTCGCCGCTGTGCATCAGATCGCCCACTCGCAACAGCAACCGCTTGCCGAGGGACCCGCCCGGATGCGACAGCGCAAAGTCATCGGCGGTGAAGCCACGGGCCTCCAGCAGGGCCACGGCCAGCGCGTCCCCCATCACCAGGGTGGCGGTAGTGCTGGAAGTCGGGGCCAGACCGAGGGGGCAGGCCTCTTTCTCCACCTTGATGCACAGGTGCACGTTGGCCTCTTTCGCCATGGTGGAAGCCGGATTGCCTGTCATGCAGATGAGTGGAATGCCGCGGCGCTTGAGCACCGGCAGCAGGGCCAGGATCTCGTCGCTCTCGCCGGAGTTGGAAATGGCGATGATGAGATCCCCGGCTGAGATCATGCCGAGATCCCCGTGGCTCGCCTCGCCCGGGTGCAGGAAGAAGGCGGGCGTTCCCGTGCTGGCCAGGGTCGCGGCAATCTTGTTGCCGATATGACCCGACTTGCCCATGCCGGTCACCACTATCTTGCCGCCACAGCGCAGCACCATCTCGCAGGCACGCTCGAACGCCTCGTCAAGGTACTGGTAGAGTCCATCAATGGCTTGTTTTTCTATGTCCAGCACCGCTCGGGCGCTGCGACGGAAATCGAACAATTCAGACACTTTTTCAGGCTTTACAGACATAAAGGCACAGCTCCGGGCCGAAATTTGCTGCGGGATTATAAAAAAGTCTGCCGAGATAAGCGAATCGGATGCGGAATGGGCGGTCATTGACGCAGGTTGTTACATAAAACTGTCGCGTACTTGGGGGGGAAACCCGCTCAATAGTTGTTCCTCGCTGTTGCTTAGACCTAGACTAGCCCATAAAATTCGCTCTTCATTTATACCGGATGGACAATTGTTTGAACGATGACCTGATCACCATCTCCGACCTGACCTTCAGTCACGGGGATCGGCTGCTGTACGACAGGATCAACCTGACCATTCCCCGTGGCAAGGTCACCGCCGTCATGGGTCCGAGCGGGATCGGCAAGACCACCTTGCTGCGCCTGATCGGGGGCCAGCTCAAGCCTGAGTCCGGTCACATCCTGTTTGACGGGGAAGACGTTCCCACGCTCTCCCGTTCGCGCCTGTATGAAGTGCGTAAACGGATGAGCATGCTGTTCCAGAGTGGCGCATTGTTCACCGGCATGACCGTCTTCGACAACGTGGCCTTTCCGCTGCGGGAGCACTCCGGCCTGCCGGAAGAGCTGATCCGCACCATCGTGATGATGAAACTGCAGGCTGTCGGTCTGCGCGGGGCGGCCAAGCTGATGCCGTCCGAGCTCTCCGGTGGCATGGCGCGTCGCGCGGCCCTGGCGAGATCCATCGCGCTGGATCCGGATCTCATCATGTATGACGAGCCCTTCGTAGGGCAGGACCCCATCACCATGGCGGTGCTGGTGAAGCTCATCAAGGAGCTCAACGATGCCCTCGGCATCACCTCCGTCATCGTCACCCACGACGTGAAGGAGGTGCTGAGCATCGCCGACTACGCCTACATCATCGCCAACCGCAAGGTAGTGGCACACGGCACACCGGAGCAGCTGCGCGAGGAGCACAATCCCGAAGTCGAGCAGTTCCTCAAGGGATTGCCCGACGGTCCTGTTCCGTTTCATTTTCCGGCAGGCGACCTGCTACAGGATCTGTGATGTTGACAAGTCAGATAAGCAAGCTGGGCCGCAGCGGTGTGCGTTTCATCAACGCCGTCGGCCGGGCAACCATCATGCTGTTTCATGCACTGGCAGGACGGCCCCAGCCACGCAAGCACTTCCCGCTGCTGGTGCAGCAACTGTATGTGGTGGGAGTGCAATCCGTCGCCATCATACTGGTGTCCGGCCTCTTCATCGGCATGGTGCTCTCCCTGCAGGGTTACAACGTATTGAAGGATTTCGGCGCAGAGCAGAGCCTGGGGCCTCTGGTTTCCCTCTCCCTGCTCCGTGAGCTGGGCCCTGTGGTCACAGCCCTGCTGTTCGCCGGTCGTGCGGGCTCCGCCCTCACCGCCGAGATCGGCCTGATGAAGGCCACCGAGCAGCTCTCCAGCCTGGAGATGATGGCGGTCGATCCGCTGCGTCGGGTCGTGGCGCCCCGCTTCTGGGCCGGGGTCATCAGCATGCCGCTGCTGGCCTTCATGTTCAGCCTGATCGGCATCTTTGGCGGCAAGCTGGTTGGTGTCGACTGGCTGGGGGTGGACGAAGGCAGTTTCTGGTCCGCCATGCAGGCCTCCGTCGACTGGCAGGACGACATCATGCAGGGCGCTATCAAGAGCCTGATCTTCGCCCTGGTGGTGACCTGGATAGCGCTCTTCAACGGCTATGATGCCAAACCGACCTCGGCCGGGATCAGTCAGGCGACCACCCGTACCGTGGTTCACTCATCCCTGGCCGTGCTCGGTCTGGATTTTATACTCACCGCAGTCATGTTTGGATAAGGGAAAGATGAAGTTCAGCAAAGTAGAATTTCTGGTTGGCGCCTTCATGCTGGCTGGCATCGCGGCCATTCTGGCATTGGCACTGCAAGTGGCGGGATTGAGTTTCAAACCGGAAGGAGAAACCTATACCCTGCGCGCCCATTTCGATAATATCGGCGGCCTGAAAGTGCGCTCGCCGGTCAAGGTCGGCGGCGTCGTCGTCGGTCGTGTCAGCGACATCACCCTGGATCCCAAGAGCCAGGTCCCCATCGTTTCCCTGCAGATGCAGAAGAGTGCCGGCGAGTTCTCCGAGACCAGCACCCTCTCCATCCTGACTTCTGGCCTGCTCGGTGAGCAGTACATCGGTCTGGCACCGGGGTTCAGCGATGAGGAGATGGGCACCAGCATGCTCAAGGATGGCGACATGATCGAAGACACCAAGTCCGCCATCGTGCTGGAAGATCTGATTGGCAAGTTCCTCTACAGCCAGTCCTCTCCGGCCAACACACCCGCAACCAAGGAGTAACCATGTTCAAGAAGATCGCCCTGATGCTGGGTCTGATGACCAGCATGCTGTTCTCCCTCGTCGCCCGTGCGGATGTCAACACTTCGGACCCCTATGCCCTCGTGGATCAGGCCGCCCAGCAGACCTTTGCCCGCCTGAAAGCCGATCAGGCCCAGGTAAAGAGCAACCCAGATCACCTGCGCGTCATCATCCGCGAGGAGCTGCTGCCCTACGTGGACAACCGCTTCGCCGCCTACAAGGTGCTCGGCAACCAGATCAAACAGACGACCCCTGCCCAGCGTGACGCCTTTGTCGACGTCTTCACCGAGTACATGGTGAGCTCCTACGCGGACGCCCTGGCACACTTCGACAAGCAGACCGTCAAGGTCCAGCCTGGCAAAGCCGCCGAGAGCAACATCACCGCCGTCAACGTCAGCGTGAAAGAGGCCGGCAAGCCGGACATCTTCCTCGAGTTCAAGCTGCGCAAGAACAACAAGACCGGCGAGTGGAAAGCCTTCGACATGGTTGCCGAAGGGATCAGCCTGCTCTCTGCCAAGCAGAACGAGCTGGGTGGCCTCATCCGCCAGAACGGCATCGATGCGGTGATCGCCCAGCTGCGTGAACACAACGCCAAGCCGCTGGTGATCAAGTCATGATCCTGAGCGGTGACTTGCAGGCCCCGCAGGTCAACGATCTGTGGCAACGCCGCGCCGACTGGTGGCAGGACGACCGGCTCGAACTCGATGCCGTCACTACCCTGGATTCCGCCGGCCTTGCCCTGCTGGTCAAGTGGGCCAAGGCGGCACTGGCACGGGGTGCCACTCCGACACTGGTGGGTGCCTCCAACGATTTCCATACGCTGGCCAACCTTTACGGGGTGGCCAGCCTCTTTCATTCAACCCCGCTCACAACTGAGGACTCATAATGCAAGTCTCTGAAATTGAAGCGATACTCCTCGAGGCTTTGCCATTGTCCGAAGTCCATGTCAAAGGGGACGGCAGTCACTACCAGGTGATCGCCGTCGGCGACATGTTTGACGGCATGAGCCGGGTCAAGAAACAACAGGCCATCTATGCCCCGCTGATGGACAAGATCGCCACCAACGAGATCCACGCTCTCTCCATCAAGGCCTATACCGACGCCGAGTGGAAACGCGAGCGTAAATTCCAGCTGCCCTCCTGATTTGGTAAAGAAGTAAACCATGGACAAATTCAAGATCACCGGCCCCTGCACCCTCTCCGGTGAAGTGACCATCTCCGGCGCCAAGAATGCCGCCCTGCCCATCCTGTTTGCCACCCTGCTGTGTGACGAAGAGGTTCAACTCTCCAACGTACCGCGCCTGAAAGACGTGGGTACCACCCTCAAGCTGCTGGAGATGCTGGGCGCCACCACCAAGGTCAACGGCAACGTGACCGTGCTGACCGGCGCGGTAAACAATCATGTCGCCCCCTACGAGCTGGTGAAGACCATGCGTGCCTCCATCCTGGCCCTGGGCCCGCTGGCAGCCCGCTTCGGTGCAGCAGACGTCTCCCTGCCCGGCGGCTGTGCCATCGGTGCCCGCCCGGTCAACCTGCATGTCCACGGCCTGGAGCTGATGGGCGCGAAGATCGTCATCGAAGAGGGCTACATCAAAGCCCGCGTCGACGGCCGCCTGAAAGGTGCCCACATCCTGATGGACATGGTTTCCGTGACCGGTACCGAGAACCTGATGATGGCCGCCACCCTGGCTGACGGTCGCACCGTGATCGAAAACGCCGCCCGTGAGCCGGAGGTGGTCGATCTGGCCAACTTCCTCAACGCGCTAGGCGCCAAGATCCAGGGCGCTGGCACCGATACCCTCACCATCGACGGCGTAGAACGTCTGCACGGTGGCAGCTACAGCGTGCAGCCCGATCGCATCGAGACCGGCACCTTCCTGGTGGGCGCCGCCGTGACCGGTGGCAAGATCACCTGCCGCAACACCGACCCCAGCCTGCTGGAAGCCGTACTGGTCAAACTGGAAGAGGCTGGCGCCCTGATTGAAAAGGGTGACGACTGGATCACCCTCGACATGACAGGTCGCACCCTGAAACCTGTCACCATCAAGACCGCCCCCTACCCGGCGTTCCCGACCGACATGCAGGCACAGTTCACCGTGCTGAACGCGGTCGCCCAGGGCACCGGCATGGTCACCGAGACCATCTTCGAGAACCGCTTCATGCACGTGCCCGAGCTGGTTCGGATGGGTGCCGACATCGAACTGCAGGGCAATGTGGCCATCTGCCGCGACACCCAGCAGCTCAAGGGTGCCCAGGTGATGGCGACCGATCTGCGCGCCTCCGCCAGCCTGGTGCTGGCCGGCTTCGTGGCCGAAGGGGCCACCATCGTCGATCGCATCTATCACATCGACCGTGGCTACGAAGACATCGAGCACAAGCTGCAAGGCCTGGGTGGTCGCATCGAGCGCATCAAGGAATAAGCTGGCTTCACCATGAGCCGACGATAAAAAGGCCCCCTCGCAAAGCGAGGGGGCCTTTTTCATGGCCGTGTAGAAGGGATCAGTGCCCCGCCAGTTTCATCTGCTCGACCAG
The DNA here is from genome assembly GCF_000819785.1 of Aeromonas caviae. Lineage (GTDB taxonomy): Bacteria > Pseudomonadota > Gammaproteobacteria > Enterobacterales > Aeromonadaceae > Aeromonas > Aeromonas caviae. Next base: position 13,698 of record NZ_CDBK01000060.1, read on the forward strand.
TACGGAGCCGGTCTTGAGGCTGGAACGCTCATCCTCATCACTGCCCACCGCCACGATATGGCTGAACATGTCGGCTAGATTGCCTGCAATGGTGATCTCCTCCACAGGATAGAGGATCTCGCCATTTTCAACCCAGAAACCGGCTGCGCCGCGGGAGTAATCACCATTGACGATGTTGACCCCCTGCCCCATCAGCTCGGTCACCAGCAGCCCGGTACCCATCTCCTTGAGCATGCCCTGGAAGTCCTGGCCGGTATTGGAGACCTGCCAGTTATGGATGCCCCCGGCATGGCCCGTGGTGGTCAGGCCCAGTTTGCGGGCGGAGTAGGAGGTGAGCAGCCAGCTCATCAGCTCGCCGTTGCGGATGATGTCCATGTCTCGGGTGCGAACCCCTTCCCCGTCGAACGGGGTGCTGGCAAGTCCTCCCGGCAAGTGGGGGAACTCCTGGATGGTGAGCCACTCGGGCAGGATCTGCTTGCCCAGTTTGTCCAGCAGGAAGCTCGACTTGCGATAGAGGTTCCCCCCGCTGATTGCCATCACCAGATGGCCCCACAGACCGGCAGCGGTATCGGGGTGGAACAGCACAGGGGCATGGCGGGTGCTGATCTTGCGAGCCCCCAGGCGGGAAACAGTGCGCTCCACCGCCTCGTCAGCGATGCGCTGGGGGCTCCACAGCCCGTCCAGGGAGCGGCTGGAGGAGTAGCCGTAGTCGCGCTGCATGTCGCCATCCTGCTCGCCGATCAGTACGCAGCTCAGGGAGTTGCGCGATGCAGCATAGCCTTTGACGAAGCCGTGGCTGTTGCCATAAACCTTGACGCCCAGGTGGCTGGAGAAACTGGCTCCGTCAGAGTGCTTGATGCGGGCATCCCGCCCCAGGGCCAGCCGCTCGCACTCGATGGCCAGCGCGATGCCACGCTGGGGATCCAGCTCGATTTGGTGGCACAGTTGCAGGTCCGGGGCATCCCAGGCCAGCAGGTCCGCATCCGCAAGACCGGCGCAGTCATCGGGAGAGGTATGGCGGGCGATCTCCATGGCCGCTTCCACAGCGGCGCGAATGGCCGGCTTGGTCAGATCCGTGGTGGAGGAGGACCCCTTGCAACCGTTGCGATAGACGGCGATGCCGAGTGCGCCATCCTTGTTGAATTCGATGCTTTCCAGCTCGCAGCCCCGGGTGTTCACCGAGAGGCCGGTCTGTTTGCTGATGGAGACTTCGGCAAGCCCGGCGCCCAGCCCTTTCGCTATCTCAAGGGCCTCGGCGACCACGGCCTCGAGATGGGATTGATCCTGGCGGATTTGATCTTGCTGGTCCATAACTCACATCTGTATGAAGGGAAGGAAAGGGGCTAAGCATATCAGACCCCTGCGCCCAGCGGGAGAAGCTGGTAACATATCCGCCAAACGTGAATGACAGGAATACAGAGACCGATGAGTCAATATCAAGACGACAACGAGTGGGAAGACTGGGGCCCCAGCAAGAGCCAGCTCAAGCGTGATGCCGAGGCCTTGCAGAAGATGGGGGAAGAGATCGTCTCCCTGAGTCACAGCGAGCTGGAGAAGATCCCCCTGGATGAAGAGCTCGCCGAAGCGGTCGAGCTGGGTCGCAAGCTCAAGCCGAAGAAGGATGAGTCCTTCCGTCGCCATCTCCAGTTCATCGGCCGTCTGATGCGTAGCCGCGATGTGGCCCCCATCGAAGAGGCCCTCTCCATCATCAAGATGCGTCACTCCACCGTGAACGCCCGCCTGCACCGCCTCGAACAGTGGCGCGAGCGGCTGATCACCGAAGGCGACAGCGCCCTCAACGAGCTGATGTCCCAGTTCCACGAGCTGGATCGCCAGAAGCTGCGTCAGCTGATCCGCACCGCCAACAAGGAGCGGGAGCTGAACAAGCCGCCGGTAGCCTATCGCGAGATGTACCAGTACCTGCGCGGTGAAATTGAAGATCTGTTGTAAGTGATGACTCACGTCCACCTCATGGCGGCGTGCAGTACACAATCAAACGGGGCCGAAATGGCCCCGTTTTTTCATGCGATGTCCGCTCAGCTGCCCGCCATGCACTGGGTGTGAGTAGCGGGTTGCAGATAGGGGACCAACAGGGGGGCCATCCCCTTGAGCACCTGTACAGGCAGCGCCGACGTGAAGCGGAACTTGTCGGACTGGCTGCCGGGTACATAGGCCGTCAGCGTGCCGAAGTGATCATCCCCGATGTAGAAGACGAAAGTCGCAGTCCGGTTGCGAGCCAGTGAACTGGTCACATTGCCGTAGCGACCGACCGTCTCGATCCGGTTGTCCCCGGTCCCCGTCTTGCCCCCCAGGGCCAGGACAGTACCATCCTGCAAGGCGAAGGCCCCGGCGATGCGCCGCGCCGTCCCCCCTTCCACCACCTTGGAAAGTGCATTGCGCAAGGCATTGGCCACCTCGGCAGACATCACCCGTTCCCCCTGGGTGTTCGCCGGCTCAAAGACGGTGGCGAAGGGGGTCCCCTTGGCAAAGGAGAGGTGCTCGATGCGCAGGGTCGGTGCACGAATGCCGCCGTTCTGGATGATCCCCATCAGCTCGGCCAATGCAGCAGGACGATCGCCCGAGCTGCCCAGTGCAGTCGCCAGGGACGGAACCAGGTGATCGAAGGGGTAACCCAGGCGAGCCCAGCGCTGATGGATGTCGAGGAAGGCCTCAACCTCCAGCATGGTGCGGATCCGGCTATCCCGGGCACTACGATGACGGGTCTTGAACAGCCAGCTGTAGACCTCCTGACGCTCGTCACGGCTGGCGGTTACCGCCTCGGTAAAGGTGGCCTTGTCAAACTCCTTGAGATAGGCAAGCAACCACAGCTCGAGTGGATGCACCCGTGCGATATAACCTTGATCCGGCAGAGAATATTTGCCGGGGCCGTAATTGGTATAGAGCTGCTCTATGCGCTTCTCGGTCAATTTCTCCCGCGGCAGGCGCTTGGCCAGGAAAGCGGCAAAGTCGGCCCGGGAGGCTTCCGGCATCAGATAGCGATGCACCGCGGCGAGACGCACCGCGCTGGGTTTGAGACCATCGAGGAAGGTATCGAGCTGCTCTTCTGCACTCTTGCCGCGATATTTGCGCCAGAACCTCAGCAGATAGGTCTGCCCCTCCTTGTCGGCAAACTTGGCGAGATACTCGGTACGGCGAGGATCCCTGTCATCTTTCAACAACTGGGCACGATTTCCCTCCTTGTAGAGGCTGTAGCGGACGATGTCCCGCATCAAGCGCACGAAGGGCAGGTTGATGGATTCCCGCAGCGCATCGCGAATGGGCGGGATGCGACCGTTGTCTTCCTTGCGGAAGTTGTTGAAGGTGTGCATGCCACCGCCGGTAAAGAAGCCTTCATAGGGACTTGCGGAATACTTGCGGTCCAGTGCGGCCTCCAGCATCACCGGCAGGCTTCTGTCCTTGGCACTCATCAGATAGGCGATGGCCCAGCGGCTGATGTTGTCCTGATCGGACACTTCGATCTTTCGCAGGCTCTCCACCGGCATATTGCCGTAGCTGTCATGCAACTCGGTGACAATCTCGAGATAGGTCGTCAGCACCCGCAACTTGGCGGTGGATCCCAGTTCAAGCTTGCTGCCCTCATTGATGTCGAACGGCTGGTCCGTGTTGTCGGTCTGCACCCTCACCTTGACCCCTTCCGGCGTCTTCTCGAACAGGGTAAAGCTGTACTTCACATCCCCCGTCTTCTCCGGCGAGAGCAGGCGCTCACCAAACAGGCCCACCTGGGCTGCGAATGCAGGGTCTGCCAGTTGCTGCAGATACCGTGACACCTCGTTCTGCAGCGGCATATTGAGGGTGGTGTTGGCCGTCAGATCCATGCGGTCCAGATCATAAAGCTGCACCCCGAGCTGACGACTGAGACGAGTGCGAGCCACCTGCAGTCCCTTGTTGTTGTTGACCCTGGTGATGGCAGGTGCCAGCAGGAAATCGCGGAAGACCAGCTTGGCCTTGAGAGCCGACTCCATCAGGGGGGGCGTGATCATTCCCTCCTGCACGAAGAGTCGTAGATAGCTGTCTGTCAGTGTCGACAGTGCTTCTCTGCCCTGCGCCAGGTAATAGGAAGGACGGCGGTGGGCGATCATCAGGGAGACAACCTGGCGCAAGGCAAGGCCCTGCTCGGCCAGGGTAGAATCCTGGTTGCGAGCGGGATCCAGCAGTCGATTCACCTCATCGACATTGGCGCCAAACCAGACCCAGAGGCCATCACCGAGACCGTGCACCTCGCCATAACCGGGCGCCGCAGAGAGCGGGACCGAGTTGAGGTAGGCCCAGGCAACCAGCTTGCGGGCCTCCAGGGTCTCGGGCCCCAGCCGATAGGCACGAACGCTGGCCGAGACCATCTGGCGGATCTTCTCGGTCGGCGAAACGGTCAGTCCATCGGGAGAATGACGATACTTCTCCACCTGGGTCGCCAGGGTGCTACCGCCAGCAGATTGATCCTGCATATCCAGCGCCTTGCCCACCTGAGACAGCGCCGCCTTGGCAAAGCGCGGCCAGTCTACGGCCGGGTTGGCCAGCGGTTCCTTGTTGCTCAGGAGTTCACGGTTCTCGATAAACAGCAGAGACTGGATGACCAGGGGCGGTATGGCATTGAAATCCGGATAGTAATGAGTCGGATACTTGTACTGGTAGAAAGGTTCTGCACGGCAGTCATAGAGTGTCAATCCTGCCTGGACCTTCTCGGTATAAGGCACGAAGAAACCGTGGCCGGCGTAGTTGTAGAGCGCATCGGAAAAACGGACCTGTTCGCTCACCTGGTAGCCACGCTGAACGAGACGTTCCTGGATCATGGGCATCAGCACATAACCGAGTCGCTTGTCGAACGGGCCGTCGTCGGGGAAGGCAATCTGCTTGCTGGGGCCGGGTTCGATCTGATAGGTCAGGGTGGCCGCATAGCGGGAGATCTCCTGTGACTGCAGTCGGGAGGTCTTCATTTCATAACCCACCAGGGCGATCACGGCAGCCAGACAAAGCAAGAAGATAAAACAGAACAACCAGCGCCACCAGGGTCGGCGTTTACGCTGTTGTTGCCCGTCCGCATTAGGTACGGATGAATCCTGAGATGCCACTTTATTTGAATCCGTCTGTTTTGATGCGCCCATATCAGCCCCACCATGGTTGCGCAATTTATTGTCTTTCAATCAAGCTTAGTCGTTTCAAGTCAAGGGCTTGAAATCTATTGACCGCTTTGCAGCGATGTTAACAGGGCGATTGTGAAAATGGGAGCCGATTGTTGCAATGCGGCAAGAGATCCGAGCTGCGGCATGAAAATGAAACACCGGCCAGAGGCCGGTGTTGACGAGAACGGGGCGGTATTATTTGCTGGTGCTCATACTCTTCAGCTTGGTACTCAGCTCCTTGCGCTCCTTGGAAAGCTCGGCATTTTTGATGATATGGTCATCTACGCGCTCTTCATAATCGGTCCGCATGTTGGCGATGATGGCCTGAACCTCGTCAATGCTCATGCCGGGCTTGATATAGTCACTCAGGTTGTCGAGCAACAGTACCCGCTTCTGGTTGTCACGGATCTTTTTCTCGTTGTCCGCGATTTCACGCTTGAGCTTGTTCTGACGACGGGACATACGCACATATTCCAGCACATCGTTGAAAGTTGACTTGTTTACTTGTTCCATATCGGTACCACTGAGTGAAGGTGAATGAAAACAGGCGGAGAGTCCCATACCAGAAAAAGAAACCGAAACCATGGCACGGGCAAACCCGGAATGCCCCTTACTCTACCGAGTTATGATTCAGATACAACCCCAATCACAGCGCGGGCGGCGGGTTTAGACAGAACGGCTCCGACTGGGTTATTACGCTAAAAATGATGAGAACGGAGAGAGCCAATATGTGGGTTCAATGCGGCCAGAGCAGGCGCAACTTTTTCCGGTACAGGCAACAAGTGAACGACGAACAGCACCATAGTGCCCGCTTGCACTCCAGTGAGGGCTGAATTTCAGGCAATAAAAAACCCCGCTCGAGTGAGCGGGGTTTCTTGTATTGGGTGCCTGGCAGTGTCCTACTCTCGCATGGCGAATGCCACACTACCATCGGCGCTACAGCGTTTCACTTCTGAGTTCGGCATGGGGTCAGGTGGTTCCACTGCGCTATTGCCGCCAGGCAAAATCTTCAATCTGAAAAAGCTGATGTAAGTAATTCGTTCGTATTTGCTACAAGCCTTAGAACACTTCTTGGGTGTTGT
>NZ_CDBK01000061.1 GCF_000819785.1 Aeromonas caviae
CCCCCGAGGCGTCCCCCTTGGCCACGGAAAGCGTCACTCTTCAGCAACTGAGCGAACAGCTCGCCCGGCTGGAGCAGAAGGTCGATCGCCTCACCGACCTGCTGCTCAACCAGAAGCCGGATTGACCCATCGCCATGTATATCCTCGAACTCACCTTTGAGTGCTACCGCAATACGTCCCTCAGGGAGGCAGAGCGGGCCATCGTCCACTACCTCGACATGCTGCGCTATCAGGGTCAGATCCTGGGGCGGGAGTTTCCCACCAGCATGCACGAAGGCTATTTCGTCAGTCGGGTGGTCTGCCCGGAGCAGGACAGCCTGCACCCTGACAACCAGAGCGAGCTGGTCGCCCTTGCCGAGCAAGGTCTGCACCAGGCGGGCCTGCTCGCCCCCAAACTTCACCTGCAAGGGGCGGATCTGCTCTCGGACAGCACGGACCCGTGCGCAGAGCAGGGGGAGCGTCCCAGCTGGATGCTGCTCTACACCAGCTTCCTGCACAGTTGCTCTCCCCTGCGCTGTGGCGATCACTTTGCTCCCATCCCGCTCTATCGGCTGCCCGCCGTCGCCAACGGTGACCACAAGCAGATCATCAAGTGGCAGGAAGATTGGGAAGCCTGCGATCAGTTGCAGATGAACGGCTCCATCGCCGAACACGCCGCCCTGCACGAAATCGGCGAGGTGGGCAGCCGCCTTCATCGCCGGGGCAGCGATCTCGCCAGACGGCTGGAGCTCCTGAGCGGCATCCCCACCTATTACTATCTCTACCGGGTAGGCGGCCTGAGCGCCGCCGAAGAGCGGGCTCGCCCCTGCCCTGGCTGTGGTGGTCCATGGGCGCTGGCCGCCCCCCTGCACGAGATCTTCGACTTCAGGTGCGAGCCTTGCAGGCTGGTGTCCAACCTCTCCTGGGACTTCAAGGAGTAGGTGCCCACCGCGCACAATGGCGCAATAAAAAGAGAGGGCCTTGCCAGGTGGCAAGGCCCTCTCTTTTGGGGCATCACTGGGGCAAGGTTTCCAGTCGCGCCAGAAAGGCCGGCAACGAGGGGGAAAGCGTCAGGCGCCGTCCGGAGTCCAGCCACTCCAGCCACACCTGGCCGCTCTCGTTATCGAGGGACACCAGCGTCATCTCGTTGCGGGTCGTGGCAATGAAGAGTGAAGGGGCTCGCTTCAACTTGCGCAGCATCAGCAGGTGGCCGATGAGGTTCTCCTTGAGCAGATCCAGATCGGCGTCGTTCCACGGCAGGATGAGTTCGATGCGCAGCCCCTTGAAAGAGCAGGGCAGAGGGCGGCTGAACCAGTGGCCAAACAGGGCGATGGCGCTGGGATGCAGGGTCAGCTCCAGGGCGTTCGCCATGGCCGTGAAGTCGGCTGCCTGCTCCCGCTGGAACGGACGCCAGGCGACCCGACCCTCCCTGGGTTCATCCAGCTCGCAAGGAGAGCGCCAGTCGGCCTCCCAGTCACACAGGGGCAGCCCCCGCCTTCCTTCGCCATCGCGCTGCCAGCGTAAAAAGAACTGCTCCAGGGCAGACAGGACTTGATCCGACATCGATATTCCCCACAATAGCGGCCTCTGATGGCCGCAAGTACCTGATCGAAAAATCGGGCCATTGCACCATCAAACCCCTTATCAGACAAGCGTGAGCAAACCAGCATGAGCAAACAAGAGAGATACGCCGGCGCCAGTGCGCTGCAAGGCCTGAGCCTGGGGCAGCAGTCCGCCTACATCAGCCAGTACACCCCGAGTCTGCTGCAGCCCGTGCCACGCAGCCTGAACCGCGACGATCTTGGCCTGAGAGGTGAACTGCCCTTCCAGGGGTGCGACGTCTGGACCCTGTATGAACTCTCCTGGCTCAATGCCAAAGGCAAGCCCGTGGTTGCCATCGGGGAGGTCTTTGTGCCGGCCACCAGCCCGAATCTCATCGAGTCCAAGTCGTTCAAGCTTTACCTGAACTCCTTCAACCAGACCCGCTGCGACTCCCTGGAGGCAGTGCAGGCGCTGCTGGTTCAGGACCTGAGTGGCTGCGCTGGTGCCCCGGTGAGCGTCACCCTCTTCACCCTCGACCAGGCCCCCCACCAGATAGCCCAGCTGCCCGGTGAGTGCATCGACAACCTGGATATCGAGGTGGATGGCTACGAGTTTGACGAAACCCTGCTGCAAGGGGCCGCCGGTCGCGAGATCGTGGAGGAGACCCTGCACAGCCACCTGCTCAAGTCCAACTGCCTGGTGACCAGCCAGCCGGACTGGGGATCCGTGGTGATCCACTATCGCGGCCCGCGTCTCGACCGGGAGAAGCTGTTGCGCTACCTCATCTCGTTCCGCCAGCACAACGAGTTCCACGAGCAGTGCATCGAGCGCATCTTTACCGATCTCAAGCACTTCTGCGCCCCGGAAAAACTGACCGTCCATGCCCGTTACACCCGCCGCGGCGGCCTGGACATCAACCCCTTCCGCAGCGACTGGGAGCCGGTTCCGGCGAACCTGCGCCTCATTCGCCAGTAATCACCGGCGCCGCCATCCTGCGGGCTGCGGCCGGCTGTGCATCACCTCAGTAAACTCTGGACGGGCGGGGGTGGGCTTGGATAACATGCCTGCACCTCCGTGCCGTTCTTAATCCAATGAATCAACTGTTTTTTCTGGCAATGATGATGTCCTCCCTGTCGGCTCCTGATCTGGATCTGGCCAAGGAGCAGTTGTCCATCGACCTGCAGCAGGCCCAGACCCTGGTGCTGACCGATCCCGCCAGATGTGCTCAGATTGCCACCTCCTTCCTCGAACGCACGGCCAACAATCCCAAGCAGATCATCAGCAACCGTCAGGAGTACGGCTATCGCGAGCCGATGCTGAACTACGGTACCGCCACCCAGACCACGGGCGCCTATCTGCTCAAGGGGGAGTGTCTGCAGCAGCTAGGGCAGTTCGCACCGGCACAGGAGTCCTTTGAGCAGGGCATCGCCATGGCCGAGAAAGAGCAGCAGTTCGAGCTGCAGGCACATGGGCTCTATCTGCTGGTTAGAAGCCGCAACCTGCAACAGCATACCCATGGCGCCGCGGCCCCCCTGCTCGACAAACTCGACAAACTGCTGGCCAATCCCGACCTCAAGGAGAGCCAGTTGCAGGTCTACAGCCGCTTGCTGCGCGTCAACGCCAGCATAGAGGAGCGGCAATTCGATCTCGCCAAACAGCAGCTGGCCGAGACCCGCAAATGGGCGGATCACGCCAAACAGCCTCTGGCCAGGGCCTGGACCAGCGCCGTGGGCGGGGATCTCTATCAGGCTCTGGGTCAGCCCCAGCTTGCACTGGGGGAGTACATCGAAGCACAACAGCAAGCCAAGCCCCTGCAGGATCCCCTCTTCCTCGGCCTGCTCTCGAACCAGATGGTCAGCCTCTATCAGGAAGAGCAGGAGCCACAAAAAGCGCTGCAATACGCCAGCGAGGCGGCCAACTATTTTCATGCTCTCGGCAATCCTTCCATGCTGAGCGACGCCCTGATCGTGCTCGCCCGCCTCAACCGGGATCAGGGCGAGATGAACATGGCGCTGGTCTATTTCTTCAATGCCCTCGACCTGCTGGATGAGAGCAGCCACCGCACCCGCATCGCCCACCTCAAGTTCGAGATAGGCAAGACCTACCTGCAGACCGGCAACCTCAACCTGGCGCGAAACTACCTGAACGCCGCACGCCAGTCCCATGAGCTGGGGGATGACAAGGAGTCGCTCATCGACACCCTGCTGTTGCTGGGAGAGCTGCACCTCAAGCAGCAGGAGGCGGGCATCGCCATCCTGCAGTTGGAGAACGCTCTCACCCTGGCCAACCGGATTGGGGACATCCGGCGCCAATTCGAGATCTTCCGCCTGCTCTCCGTCGCCTATGAGCAGAAGGGTTACCTCCAGCAGGCCCTGGAGAGCTACAAGAATTACCACCAGCGCAGCGAACTGGTTCGCCAGCAACAGCTGGCGCTGGAGCAGGAGGCGGTGCGCGATAACTACGCCCAGGTGGAGCGGGTGCAACAGGTCAAGGAGCTGGAACAGCAACTCGACGTCAGCCAGCACCAGCAGGAGCGATACCTCTGGACCAGCGTCAGCACCGGGCTGCTGCTGGCACTCTTCATCTATCTGTTCTTCACCCTCTGGCTGAAACTGCGGGTCGCGCGCCTTCATGCCAAACAGCTGGGAGAGGCCCTGCTGGTAGAGCCGCGCAGCGGCCTGGCCAACTGGCAGCGACTGATGAGCCGCTGGCCGCGGGAGATGGCCAAGCGCCAGCAAAAATCCGAGCGCTGGTACCTGAGCGAACGCCCCACCAGCGAATTTGACGACAAGCTGCACTACCTGCTGTTCCGGGTTCCCTTCCTGATCAACAGCCTGGAGCAACACGGCTATCAGGTCAGCCGCGAGATAGAGCAGGCCTTCGGCCGCTACGTCAACGAACTGACCCCGCAGGATGGCCGCATCTACGACCTGCGCGAAGGCCACCTGCTCTATGTGGTGCCCCAGCGTCACGTGGCCCAGTTACATCAGCTGGCCCAGACCCTGCTCGACACCCTGGCAGCCTTCCCCTGCGAGCACCCGCTGGACAGGCGCATCAGCCTCGGCATCGTCAGTCATCCCTTCCTGCCCAAGGCGGCCATGGCCCTCGATCACCACGGCCTGTTCGATCTCTGCTACCTGGCCCTCTCGGGAGCCATTCAGCTCAGCGAAAAATACCAGCAGAGCGTCTGGCTTGAGCTGGCCGCCATCGATTGCCAGCAGGCCGCATTTTTTAACGGAGATGTGTGGCAATGCTGCTTGATGGCAATTGACAAGGGACTGGTAAAAGTAAATTCTTCTCATGAAAAGCAATGGGTTAACTGGCTTGCGCTTTCACGGACGAAGGTTGCGGACAATCCGTGACAAAAAGGTACTCAACGGGGTCTTTGATTGGCTTTCTGTTGCTGGACGAAACAAAAACGATAATGACAACAGGGCGACCTGAAGAATGAATGATATGGCTGCCGTAACAGGACAACTGGCAAGACTCAGGGAATCCCTCCAGCAGAAACAGCAGGAGCTTGACGGCATGGCAAGCTTCTCCGATGCCGAACGCACCCGCAGTATCCAGTTCATCGGCAAGTTGATGCAAGCCTGTCGCGGCCACGATCGCGAGCTCGACAACCGGCTCGCCAAGCTCAAGCAGAAACTTGAAGGCAACCCTCCTCTTACCTCCATCGATGCCGATCTGAACGCCATCGAGAAGCTGTTGCAGCAGCACAGCCACACCATGGAAGAGTCCATCAGCCTGACCCGGGCAGCCATTGATCTCGGCAGCAAACAGCTCAAAACCATCAAAGGGTTTCCGGAAGATACCCGCCGCGCCCTCAAGGAGTTTCTCGCCAGCCCGGAGAGTTACGGCATCGGCGATCACCAGAAGAAGGTGATCCGGCTGCTGGAGTTCTACCAGCAGGCGATCAAGATCCAGCTGCTGCCGCGCAAGCCGCTGATCCCCCCTTCGGCGGAGATCCCCACCGAGCTCTCCAGCCCGGCCCCTACCGACTCCTTTGACGTCAAGGCACATGCCCAGATTTCAGACGAGTTGCAGCGTCTCATCACCGAGCTCGACTTTGCCGGCGCCGTGGGCGAGAGCCTCGCAGACATCCGCCGCCAGTTGCTCGGGGGCATCACCCCTGCCCTGCTGGCCGAAGTCTGCCTGCAGATCATCGAACTCATCATCGAGGGTACCCGGGAAGAGCGCAAAGCCTCCCAGGCGTTTCTCAGCACCCTGAACGAGAGTCTCTCCTCGGTCCATTACAGCTTTACCGAATCCCTGGATGAAGGGCGGGCGCTGCAAAATGCCGCCCATCTCAGCGGACAGGCGCTGGAGCGGGAACTCGCCGCCATCGATCGCGCCATGGCAGCCCATGACTCGCCACAAATACTCAGGGGCGCCATTTCTGGGCATCTGGACACCATCCGCCGGCTGCAGCAGGAGCGGGAGGAGATGGCCAACCGCGAGCGCCACCTGCTCACCCACCTCTCCAACATGGAAGCCAAGCTCAGGTTGATGAAGGACGAGACCGCCGAGTACAAGAAGCGGCTCACCATCCAGAAACACAAGCTCTTCCTCGACAGCCTGACCCAGGTACACAACCGGGCGGCCCTGGACGAGCGGCTCGAGCTCGAATACAAACGCTGGCTACGCTATGGCACCCCCCTGTGCCTGGCCATCATCGACATCGACCACTTCAAGCACATCAATGACAACTACGGCCACATGGCCGGCGACAAGGCATTGAAGGTAGTTGCCAAGGCCCTGCAGAACGCCTTGCGCGACACCGACTTCATCGCCCGCTTTGGCGGTGAGGAGTTCGTGGTCCTGCTGCCAAACATCAATCCGGACAAGTACCAGAAGCCGCTGGAGAACCTGCGTCAGACCATCAAGAGCATCCCGTTCCGCTTTCGCGATGCCAGGGTCGAGATCACCATCTCCATCGGTGCCACCCTGTTTCGGACCGGCGACCATACCACGGATGCGTTCGAGCGTGCCGACAAGGCGCTCTACAGTTCCAAGCACTCCGGCCGGGATCAGGTCAATCTCGCCTGAATCCGCTTTGAGGGGCGGCTAAAAAAGCGGCAAACGCACAGTCCCCCTATTCCCCTGCCCACCCCCTTGCCTCTACTATCGAACCCGAGGGATGCCAAAGCATCCCGTTTTCTCCCCAGGGAAAGCACAACGATAACAAGCGAGTGAAAGGGGAAATTATGATTACACACATCAATCCCGTGGGCAGCATGGACCTGCTGTCCCAGCTCGAGGTGGATCGCCTCAAGCAGACGGCCTCCAGCGATATCTATCAACTGTTTCGCAACTGCTCGCTGGCGGTCCTCAACTCCGGCAGCCATACCGACAGTTCCAAAGAGATACTGGAACGTTTCAAATCCTTCGATATTCACGTGATCCGGCGCGAGCGCGGGGTCAAGCTCGAGCTGTTCAACGCCCCCGAGCACGCCTTCGTCGACGGCGAGATCATCCGCGGCATCCAGGAGCACCTGTTCTCCGTGCTGCGGGACATTCTCTATGTGTCGACCCAGCTCGAGTCCAATCGTCTGGTCAACCTGACCAGCTCCACCCATATCTCCAACGTGGTGTTCGCCATCCTGCGCAACGCCAAGGCGATCCTGCCCGGCGCCGATCCCAACCTGGTGGTCTGCTGGGGCGGCCACTCCATCAACGAGGTGGAATACCAGTACACCCGGGCGGTGGGTAGCGAGCTGGGTCTGCGCGAGCTCAACATCTGTACCGGTTGCGGTCCGGGTGCCATGGAGGGCCCCATGAAGGGGGCCGCCGTCGGCCACGCCAAGCAGCGGGTGCGCAACGGCCGTTACATCGGTCTCACCGAGCCTTCCATCATCGCCGCCGAACCGCCGAACCCCATCGTCAACGAGCTGGTGATCCTGCCGGACATCGAGAAGCGGCTGGAAGCCTTCGTGCGTCTGGGTCACGGCATCATCATCTTCCCGGGCGGGGTCGGAACTGCCGAGGAGCTGCTCTACCTGCTCGGCATCATGATGCACCCGGCCAACGATCGCCAACCCATCCCCATCGTGCTGACCGGCCCGAAAGAGAGCGCCGACTACTTCCGCGCCATCGACGACTTCGTCAAGGCAACCCTGGGGGAAGCCGCCACCAGTCTTTACCGGATCATCATCGGCGATGCGCCCGAGGTGGCCCGCGTGATGAAGGAGGCGATGCCGAAGATCCGCGAATACCGCAAGTCGGTGGGAGATGCCTACTCCTTCAACTGGTCCCTGCGGATCGAGCCCGAGTTCCAGCTGCCGTTCGAGCCGGATCACGCCAGCATGGCCAGCCTGGATCTGCATCGCAACCAGCCGCCCCAGCTGCTGGCAGCCAACCTGCGCCGCGCCTTCTCAGGCATCGTCGCAGGCAACGTCAAGGAAGGGGGCATCAGGGCCATCGAGAAGAAGGGTCCCTTCAAGCTGCACGGCGACAAGGAGCTGATGCACCTGATGGACAGGTTGCTGGAAAGCTTCGTCAAGCAGCAGCGCATGAAGCTGCCGGGCAGCCAGTACGTTCCCTGCTACGAGATAGTCAAATAGTCGGGACATCACAATGCACCGCACCGGAGGGGCCCATGGGCCCCTCTTTCATTGACTGGTCTTCTACGGGGTTAGCAGGAGACGCCACCATTGTTACAATGGCCTCCCCCGACGCCCGGAGTGCCCCATGCCACACCTGCTCATCATCGATGCCCTCAACCTCATCCGCCGACTGCACGCGGTGCAGAGCCAGCAGGGACTGACCCCGGCTCAGGCCCTGCTCGCCACCCGTGCCAACCTCATCAACACCTGCAAGAAGCTCCTGGCGGCCAGCGAGCCGACCCACGCCATCGCGGTCTTTGACGGTGAGGTCCACAGCTGGCGCAAGACGCTCTATCCCCCCTACAAGGAGGGCCGCACCCCCATGCCGGATGAGCTGAGAGAAGGGCTTGCCGACCTGCAGGACGCCTTCTGGGAGTGCGGTGTGGATGCCCTGCTCTCCCAGACCGACGAGGCGGACGATCTCATCGCCACCCTGGCAAGCGGCATTGCCCAGCACGGCGCCAGCGCCACCATCATCTCCACCGACAAGGGGTTCTGCCAGCTCATCTGCCCGCAGATCCGGGTGCGGGATTACTTCAACAAACGCTGGCTGGATGCCGCCTTCGTCCAGCAGCAGTACGGCGTTACACCGACCCAGCTCGTGGACTTCTGGGCCCTGACCGGTATCGGCGGCTCCAACATCAAGGGGGTGCCCGGCATCGGCCCCAAGACCGCCACCCAGTTGCTGCAGCAATACGGGGACCTGGCTGCCATGCTGGAGGCCTGTGAGCGGGAGGAGGCCACCAGACCCCTGCTCAAGCTGCGCCAGCACCGGGAAGAGGCCCTGCTGGCCCAACGCCTGGTCCGGCTGCAGCACGATATCCCGCTCGGGTTCAACCTGCGGGAGATCCGCTACCCTCCCGTCCCTGATGCCGGGGCGTGATCCCCAGCACACCATTTCCCAAGACAGGCCGTACCTGTTGACATAAATGGGTAAAATGTAAAGAAACATGGAGGATGTGGTGCAAAAATGGTATAAAGCCGACGAATCCTCCCCCTCTGTTCCCTAGAAGTGGATACGCCTCATGTCAAAAAGAAAGATTACCGTCATCCCGGGCGACGGCATCGGCCCCAGCATCATCGAATCCGCCATCCAGATCCTGACCCACGCGGGTTGTGACTTCGACTACGAATACGCAGACGCCGGTCTGGTAGCCCTGGAAAAACATGGCGAGCTGCTGCCCCAGGCCACCCTCGACCTGATCGAGAAGAACAAGGTCAGCCTGAAAGGCCCGCTCACCACTCCGGTCGGCGGCGGCTTCACCTCCATCAACGTCTCCCTGCGCAAGAAGTTCAATCTCTACGCCAACGTGCGCCCCGTCCTCTCCTTCAAGGGCGCCAAGAGCCGTTACGACAACATCGACATCATCACGGTGCGCGAGAACACCGAAGGCATGTACTCCGGTGCCGGCCAGAAGCGCAGCGATGACAACCAGAGCGCCGAGGCGATGAGCATCATCACCCGGGAAGGGGCCGAGCGCATCGTCACCTTCGCCTTCGAGCTGGCGCGCCAGGAAGGACGCAAGAAGGTCACCATCATCCACAAGGCCAACATCCTCAAGTCCACCTCCGGCCTGTTCCTGGAAGTGGCCCGTCAGGTCGCGGCCCGCTACCCGGACATCCAGAACGAGGAGATGATCGTCGACGCCGCCTGCATGAACCTGGTGATGTACCCGGAGCGCTTCGATGTGATGGTCACCACCAACCTGTTCGGCGACATTCTCTCGGATCTCTGTGCCGGTCTGGTGGGGGGGCTGGGCATGGCGCCGGGCGCCAACATCGGTGAAGGGGCCGCCATCTTCGAAGCGGTGCACGGCTCTGCGCCGGACATCGCCGGCAAGAACATCGCCAACCCCACCTCGGTGATCCTCGCCTCCATCCAGATGCTGGAATATCTCGGCATGCAGGGCAAGGCGGAGCGCATTCGCGAGGCCGTGCGGGCGACCATCGAGTCCGGTGATCGGGTGACCCGTGACCTGGGGGGCACAGCGTCCACCAGCGAATTCACTCAGGCCATCATCGACCGTCTATAAATAGAATCCAACCATATGATTTTAAAAGGGAGCTTCGGCTCCCTTTGTTTTATGCCAACGCCTCCCTACCTCCCTCGCCAGATGAATACTATGTTGATATGAGGGATAAGGAGATCCACCATGCGTGCTACTTTCATCTTGCTGATCGTCAGCAGCAGTGCCACGGCATTAGACAGGCCAGTCGACAATGCCTGGTTGACGCCGCCTCCCCAGCACGAGGCGCCAGCCAAGCAGACCTGGCAATCCACTCTGGATACCAACGATCTGCTCAAACAGCCCAAGCCGCTCTCTCTGGGGGTGGATATCACCACCGACAGCAACGGCAATCGGCAGGTCACCCCCTATCAGAAGCTGAACCTCACGGCAGAGAAGAGCGTCAGCCTCTCCTTCGAAAAGCAAAAGCCCAGGATCAAGTTCAACGCTGGCGGCATCAACACCTCGGTCAAGCTTCGCGGGGATGGCGTCAAGATGCAGTTCAACCCCAGTGACAAGACCATTCCCCTACAAATTGAGCTGAAGATCACCGACGACGAGTCCATGATGCGTCTGGACTACCGCTTCTGATGACCCAGACACAAAAAAACCGGACGTCGCCGTCCGGTTTTTTCATGCCCTGTTCCCGATGCTGCTTCAGGACTTGGGTGCCAGCTTGGAGACCCAGAACTTGTTGTAGACGTGCACCGTGATCTCTTCGCGATCGTGATAGAGCTGTTTGGCCTGAATGATGAAACCGCCGTCGATCTCGGCCAGCAGTCCGCGCAGCACCTCGATGTTGTGCACCGCCTCGGCGTAGCGCTTCTTCATCGGCAGCTTGAGGTTGAACATGGCTTCCTGACAGTCGTTCTCCCTGAACCAGTCGGCCACCATGTGGGTCACTCGCGCCGGCTTGTCCACCATGTCGCACACCAGCCAGTAGGTATTCTTCTTGCTCGGCCGCCACACGAAACCATCGTCACGGATATGCTTCACCTGACCTGTGTCCATCAGGGATTGGGCCATCATGCCGTTGTCCACCGCCGTCACCATCATGCCGCGACGCACCAGCTGATAGGTCCAGCCACCCGGGCAGGCGCCAAGATCCACGGCCTTCAGGCCGGAGCACAGGCGCAAGTCCCACTCTTCCTTCGGCACGAAGACGTAGAACGCCTCTTCCAGCTTGAGGCTGGAGCGGCTCGGGGCATCGGCCGGGAATCGCAGGCGCGGGATCCCCATGTGGAAGGCAGAGTTGTTGAAGGAGTAGGAGTACCCCAGCATCAGGTGGTCATTGGCCAGGAAGAAGGCGTGGAACACGGGACGGTTCGGGGTCTCCTTCTTGGTCAGGATCTCGTTGCTGCGCAGCGCCTGGCGAAGCGGCACGGTGAACTTGCGGCAGAAGGCGGAGAGCTCCTTCGCCTCGTTGGTATCGGCCGTCTCCACCCGAAGATCACCGCAGATGGCGTAACCGCTCGCCGCCTCCAGGATGGGAGAGACCCGATCGCTTATTTCCAGATCTTTCAGCTCGTGAGTCACCACCAGCATCTGGCGAATGAAGATGAGCTCGCGGAACGGCAACTTGCGCGCCAGCAGATCGGCCTGCTCCTCGTCATACAACTCGAAGATCACATAGCCGCTGTCGTCCTTGACCCGGGCAAAGCCGTAGCACTGCATGTTGCCGGCACGCTCGGTGATCTCTGCCGCCGCCTCTTTCTCAAAACCCGGGCGGCAATAAAGCAGCAGATTATTCATTCTTTCCTCCAAGACGACAGCCGGCCCACATCAGAGCCGCCCATCCCAACATAAAACAGAGGCCACCGGCCGGGGTGATGAGCCCCAGCCCCTTGCTGCCAAGCAGCACCATGGCGTAAATACTGCCGGAGAATCCCAGGATCCCCAGCACAAAGACGGCGCCCGCGAAGGTGATCACCTTGCCGCGCACGCCGCACAACCCCAGCACCAGCAGGGCCAGGGCGTGGAAAAACTGGTATTGCACGGCGGTGTTGAACGCCGCCAGCAACGAAGGGGCGATGCCGGTCGCCGCCAGCCCGTGAGCGCCGTAGGCCCCGAGCATGGTGGCCGTCAGGCCGAAGAAACCCGCCAGCACCAGCCAATGTCGTTGGATCTGCATCTTCTCTCCTTGCACGCTTCTTCTCTCGACCCGCTCGAGATGGTCAGGAGCGCCCCACCGCCGCGATAAAACCCTTGATCCGCTCCGCGGCCAGGCGCAGGTTCTCCTGCTCGCTCATGCCGCTCGCCTTTCTCGGTTTGAAACCATGATCCCCGTCGGTCAGCCAGTGGACCGATACGGCGGGTGAGAAGGGGAAATCGGCCAGCTCGGCGCGGGAACCGAAGGTATCGCGCTCCCCCTGCAGCAGCAGCGTGGGCGTCGTGATCTGCTTGAGCACCTCGCCCCGCCATGCGTCGGGCTTGGCCGGGGGGTGGAAAGGATACCCGAGAACGATCAATCCTGCAGCATCCATCTCGTCGCCCCCCTCGCAAAACAGCTCGGCCGCCATCCTTCCCCCCATGGACTTGCCCGCCAGAAACAGCCGGGGATGGGCAAACTGGCGCACCATCTCGCGCCAGTGAGCCAGCAGCACGGGTTGTCTGTCCGGCGGCCTGCGTTTGCCGTCCTGAGCCCGTTTGGTCATGTAGGGGAAGTTGAAGCGCACCACCTCGATCTCCGGCCCCGCCAGCAGTCGCGACAACTCGGCCAGGAAGCTGTGCTCCATGCCCGCCCCCGCGCCGTGGGCCAGCAGAATGCGAACGGGGGCGTCACTCGCCCCCTCTCTTGTCAGGTCAGTCACCAGGTCAACTCCTCAGGCATCGGCAAGGCGGGCACGCCTGCGGGCCTCTTCCTGCTCCACCAGTTCCAGCATCCAGTCACGGAAGGCCACTATCTTGCCCTGATCGGACTGCTGCTCCTGACACACCAGATAGAAAGCGTTCTTGCTCACCAGCACCTGCTCGAACGGGCAGATGAGACGACCCGCCTCGATCTCCGGCTGGGCCAGCACGCTGTGGCCGAGCGCCACCCCCTGACCGTGGATCGCCGCCTGGATCACCATGGTGGAGTGGCTGAAGATGGGCCCCTGATTGACATTGGGGGCATCGATGTCGAGCTGGCGGAACCAGGCCTTCCAGTCGCGCCGGGAGGTGTCGTGCAGCAGGGTATGGCGGGTCAGATCGTCCGGGGTGCGCAGGGGCTTGGGGCCGGTCAGCAACAGGGGCGAGCAGACCGGGATCAGGTACTCGGTGTGCAGCTTGTCCGAACGAAGACCCGGCCAGTTGCCGCGGCCGTAGTAGATGGCCACGTCCACGTCGTCGGTCAGCGACCCCTCGTCCATGTCCACCGCCTTGATCCGCACATCGATGTCCGGGTGGCGTTCGCTGAACTTGACCAGGCGGGGCACCAGCCACTGGATGGCGAAGCTCGGCTGCAGGGAGACGGTGAGCGCCCCCTTGGCGCTGCGGGCCAGCAGCTTGTCGGTCGCCTCGGAGATGGAGGCGAAGATGTCCTTGATGTCGAGGAAGTAGCTCTGCCCCTCCTCGGTCAGTAGCAGGGAGCGATTCTTGCGGCGAAACAGCTTGATGCCGAGATACTCCTCCAGCGCCTTGATCTGGTGGCTGATGGCTGCCTGGGTCACGAACAGCTCTTCTGCTGCGCGGGTAAAGCTCAAGTGACGAGCCGCGGCTTCAAACGCTTTCAGTGCATTGAGCGGAGGTAAACGACGAGACATGGAATCGGCCGACGATGAATTTTTCTAATGGGGCGCATTATAAATTGTCGGTTGCGGGTCGACCAGTGAATAAACATAATTCGCCACGCAATTCGTTGTCATATGGCTCACACCTTCTCTTCCATGTTGGTTTACATGTGGTTTTTGTGAGTGAGTCGACAGTGATTGTGGTGTTGTGTTTCTTCCTCTGCGGGAAGAAGGGCTAAATCAGGTCGATTTAACCCAGTCTGTCATCTGAATGTGTTTGGCGCCTCCGGTTGGATGGCGCCTTTTTTCTTATCCTCCCCTACACCCGGAACTGGCCCACCAGTTGCTGCTGCTTGTCCGCCAGTTGCGACAGCTCGCGCCCGTTGTCGGCGGAGGTCGCCGCTTCCGCCCGAATGGTATGGCTCACATCGCGAATGTTGCTGACGTTGCGATTGATCTCGTCCGCCACTCCGCTCTGCTCCTGCGCGGCCCTCGCGATCTGCTCGTTCATCTGGTGGATGGTGCCGACCGCCTGGATGATCTGCTCCAGCACGCTGACCGACTGCTCCACCTTGGTGAGGGTCAGATCCGCCTGGTGATGACCGGTCAGGATCGCTTTCACCACCGCCTCCGTCCCCGACTGCAACTGGCCGATGAGGTTCTGGATCTCGACGATGGCGTTCTGGGTTCGTCCCGCCAGGTTGCGCACCTCGTCGGCGACCACCGCAAAACCGCGCCCCTGCTCACCGGCTCGGGCCGCCTCGATGGCCGCGTTCAAGGCCAGCAGGTTGGTCTGCTCGGCAATCCCCTGGATCACCACCAGGATGTCGTTGATGTTGTCGCTGTTGGCAGAGAGGTGCTCCACCACTGGTTTGGCATCGCTTATCACCGTCATCAGTCTGGACATGGCCTCCTGGGTCTGCGCCACCACGGACTTGCCCTCCTGGGCCGCCGTGTCGGCCTCATCGGCCGCCGCCACCGCCGCATTGGCATTGCCAGCGACCTGCAGGGCGGTAGCGCTCAACTCTTCAAACGCGGTCGCCACCAGATCCACCTCCTGATACTGGGACTGCATGCCGGCGCTGGTACGGGCTGCCCCTTGCGCAGCCAGGGCCGCACTGGCCCGAGTGCCCGCAACGGTGTCGATCACTTGGCTGATGGTGGATTGCAGCTTGTCCAGGAAGTTGTTGAACCACTTGGCCAGCTCGCCTATCTCGTCATCCCTGCGCAGATCGATGCGCTGGGTGAGATCCCCCTCCCCGCTGGCGATGTCCTTGAGGCGTGCCACCACGGCGCGGATGGGCGCCACGATGCGCTGGGCCATCAGCCAGATGCAGAGCAGGGCGAGCGCCGAAATCCCGCCACCTATGGTGAGCTGGGTGGCCACGCTGCGCTGGGCCTGATCCTCAAGCTCCCCTTGCAGTTGCAGGGCCGAGGCGAGCACCACGGCGCGGGGCAGCTCGATATAGATGCCCCACTTGCGATCCGTACCGCGCATGCTGACCGGCACGAAGGTCTGCAACAGTGCGCCATCCGGGCTCCAGCGCGTCACCACATCTCCCTTGGTCAGCCACCCCTTGAGATCCTGCGCCAGCCCTTGCTGCTCCAGCAGATTGCCAAGGGCGACCGGGAACCCTTCTACGCCGGCCACCCGCCCTTCACTGCTGAGCAGAAGCACCTTGCCCTGCCCCTTGTAGAGGGTCCGGCCCATCTCTTCCACCAGACTCTGCAGGGTCCCCAGGGAGATGTCGACCCCCACCATGCCAAGCAGGGAGCCCTGGTCCAGCAACGGCACGGTCACCGAGGTCATCAACACCTGCTGGGTCCCCACCTCGTCCACATAGGGTTCGAGCAGACAGAGCGCCTTGCTGCGGATGCTGCAACTGTACCAGTCGTTCTCAAGGCCGCCGTGTCCGGAGGGCTTGTCGTTGGCCAGCATCGCCTCGTCCATCACCTCCAGGTTGACCTTGCCGTCGACCCTGGCCCAATAGCTGGAAAAACGCCCCTTGTCGTTGGCGCCGAGCGCCGTCGACCCCTGATAGTTGTCATCCTCCCCGTCGAGCTGGTTGGGTTCGAATACCGCATAGACACCGAGCAGGTTCGCTGACGACTCCGCCGCATCCTGCAACTGCTGGTTGACGGCATTGCGCAGCGCCTCGGAGTGAACGAAGTTGTCGGCCGCGTTCTTGCGCTGGAACAAGATGCCCTCGGCAAGCAGGGTAGCCCTGAAGTAAGCCTCATCGAGGTAGCTGGTCACCCGGGCTGCCTGGGTCGCCCCCATAGCCTGCATCCAGTTTTCTGCCGCGTGCTGCCCCTCCAGGGTGGTGGAGGTGAGCACCTGCTCCTGCATGCGGGCCGCGTTGAAAAGAGAAGAAGCCACCAGCGCGACGGCACTGGCCAGCAGACAGCAACCGGCGATCAGGGTGATCCGTCCCTGAACAGAAAGAGAACTCATGCCACTATTTCCTAACGTCTACAGATGTGAACACTGTATCGGTTTTGGATACAAAAACTTAACTAAATCAGCAGAGATCCAGGCTTAATTGATTGATTTCACCCGCTCCGGGCAAACCAACGACCAGACCGAGCAGGCGAATGGGCTTTCCTTGAGCCCGTTGCAGTCCCTCGTGCAGCAGATCGTGGAAACGGGCCGCCTGATAACTCCCCTTGCGGTAGACGGTGGTCTGGTGAAAATCGGCAAACTTCAACTTGATCCCCTGCCCCATCAGCATCTCCGCAGGGCAGGCCTTGGCAAAACGCTGCTCCAGCTCGGGAATGAGCCGGCTGAGCACCTGCCAGCAGGCGTCCTCGTCCAGCACGTCGCTGGCGAGCGTCGTCTCCACACCGATGCTCTTGCGCACCCGCCTGGCCTGCACCGGCTGATCATCATGCCCCCAGATGCGGCTGGCCAGCATCTCCCCGAGCTTGCCGAAACGGGCGATCAGCTCCTCGTTGCCGAGCTGGCGGGCATCTTCGCACGAATACAGCCCGAGGGACTCCAGCCGCTCTGCCGTCTTGCGGCCGATGCCGGGCAGCTTGCCAAGGGGGAGCTGGCGCACGAACTCGTCCACCTCCTGGGGGCGGATGACGAACAGGCCGTCAGGCTTGCGCTGCTCCGAGGCGAGCTTGGCCAGAAACTTGTTCGGCGCCACACCGGCCGAGGCAGTCAGTCCAAGCTCGGCGCTGATGGCGGCGCGGATCTCCGCCGCCATCAGGGTGGCGCTGCCACCGCAGCGGGGACTCTGGGTCACGTCGAGATAGGCTTCATCGAGGGAGAGCGGCTCCACCTGCTCGGTGTAGCGCAGGAAGATGGCGCGCAACTGACGCGAAGTTTCTTTGTAGACGGCCATCCGCCCGGGGATCAGCACCAATGGCGGACAGAGCTTTCTGGCCAGGGCGCTCGGCATGGCGGAGCGCACCCCGAAGCGGCGCGCCACGTAGTTGCAGGTGGAGATGACTCCGCGTCGGTCGGCGGCGCCACCGATGGCGAGCGGGACCTCCCTGAGGGCCGGGTTGTCCCGCATCTCCACCGCGGCGAAGAAGCAGTCCATGTCGATGTGAATGATCTTGCGCATGGCCGTGTCTGTTGCTGTGTCGGTGCCGGTCGCGTGGCCACCAGGGGCACGGCCTGCCGACGACACAACTGTATAGATAACCAGTAGATTGAATCATGCTACCCCAAGCCTGTCATTTCTGCCAGTCTGCGCGCGGGCGCGGCGGCATAGACTCTCAAGGCCACATCCACACGAGACTCAAGGAGGAGAAGCATGAGCATCATCCGGGCGGGGCTCTGCCTGCTGCTGTTGCCGCTAGCGACCATGGCCAAGGATCACCCGACAGCCGAATGCAGCTGGCTGTACAAGCGCATCGAGATACTGGAAACCGCCATCAGGCAGGGAGATGAACTGGGCACCAGGGAAGAGCTGGCAAAGCGAAAGAAAGAGTTCAAGGCAAAGGCATGCAGCCAATATGACTACTGACCCCATGCCACATAAAAAACGAGCCGACCCAGGGGTCGGCTCGTTTCGTTGCAAGGCTGCCTTCAGAGCGATATCCGCCGTTAGATGATGCGGTTGTCCACCAGCATCTTGCGACGGGCCTCTTCCTTGGCCATCTTCTTCTTGCGGTTGTCGCAAGGCTCGGGGCAGTCGCACTCCTTCTCGATCCCGATGGAACCCAGGCCGCCACAGGAGCCGGAGATGGACTTGCGCTGGAAGATGTAGCCGATGGCCATGGCCACCACGACCATCAGAAACACCCCGAAGGTGATCAGAAAGATCTGCATGTAGTTACCCCTTACTTCTTGACCAGATATGGTTTGAAGGCATCCGAATAGGCCTCTTCGAACCCGTCATCCGTCTTGGTGATGGTGAAGATGGCCAGCCCCCGTTCCTTGGCATAGGCCAGGCTCTTCTCCGGCCCCATGACCATGAACACGGTCGCCAACCCGTCTGCAGTCATGCAGGAAGGGTGGATGACGGTCACCGACACCAGGCGGTGCTGGATGGGCTTGCCCGTCAGCGGATCCATGGTGTGGGAGAAGCGCTTGCCGTCCAGCTCGTAATAGTTGCGGTACTCGCCCGAGGTGGCCACCCCGTTGTCACCGGGCAGGATCACCTCTTGTACGGAACCGGCATTGACGGTCGGCTTCTCGATGGCGACACGCCAGGGATGCCCCTTGCCGTTGACACCGTTGATGCGCAGCTCGCCGCCGATCTCCACCAGATAGTTGCGCGCCCCCTGGGACTCCAGGTACTCGGCCACCTTGTCCACGCCAAACCCCTTGGCAATGGCGGAGAGATCCACGTAGAGGTCCGGGATGTCCTTTTGCAGAGTATCGGCATCGGCAGAGGTTATCACATGCAGATTGCCAAGGCCCGTCTTCTGCCGGGTCTGGGCGATCAGCTCGTCGGACGGCACCTTGGTCGGTCTGGCATCCGGCCCAAAGCCCCACAGATTGACCAGAGGACCGACGGTGACGTCCAGCGCCCCGCGGCTCTCGCGGCCAATGTGAATGGCCTCGGTCACCACCCGCGCGGTATCGCGGGAAACCACCACAGGGGTATTGCTCTTGTGCTGGTTGAAGCGTGACAGCTCGGAATCCGGGCGATAGGTCGACATCTGATCGTTGACCCGCTCCAGCAAGACGTCGACCTCGGCTTGCAGCCTGGCGGCATCCTGAACGGCGCTATCTGCCACCTTGATGGAGTAGTAGGTACCCATGGTGCTGCCGGTGATGTGGATCTCCGGCTTCGATTGGACCGTTTCCTGACCGCACCCAGTCAAGAAAAAGGCTAGCCCGAAGGCTAGCCAGGTCTTTACAACGCTGTGCATGGATTAACCACCGAAGTCATCCAGCAGGATGTTTTCGTCTTCAACACCGAGGTTTTTCAGCATGTTGATGACGGCGGCGTTCATCACGGGAGGCCCGCACATGTAGAACTCGCAATCCTCAGGCGCCTCGTGGTTCTTGAGGTAGTTCTCGAACAACACGTTGTGGATGAAGCCAGTGTAGCCATCCCAGTTGTCTTCCGGTTGCGGATCGGACAGGGCGACGTGCCACTGGAAGTTGTCGTTCTCGGCCTGCAGCATGTCGAAGTCTTCGACATAGAACATCTCGCGCTTGGAACGGGCACCGTACCAGAAGCTCATCTTGCGCTTGGTCTTCAGACGGCGCAGCTGGTCGAAGATGTGGGAGCGCATCGGCGCCATACCCGCACCACCACCGACGAACACCATTTCGGCGTCGGTGTCCTTGGCGAAGAACTCGCCGAACGGACCGGAGATGGTCACCTTGTCACCAGCCTTCAGGCTGAAGATGTAGGAAGACATCTGGCCGGGAGGGGCAGTCCAGTTGCTGGGCGGCGGAGTTGCGATCCGCACGTTCAGCATGATGATGCCGAACTCTTCCGGATAGTTCGCCATGGAGTAGGCACGGATGATCGGCTCGTTGACCTTGGACTCCAGCTCGAAGATCTTGAAGCGATCCCAGTCGCCACGATACTCCTCGGGAATATCGAAGTTCTTGTACTGCACGTGGTGGGCAGGGGCTTCGATCTGGATATAACCACCGGCGCGGAACGGCACGCTCTCGCCATCGGGGATCTGCAGCTTGAGCTCCTTGATGAAGGTGGCCTTGTTGTCATTGGAGATGACGGTACAGTCCCACTTCTTCACGCCGAAGATCTCTTCCGGCAGCTCGATGTCCATGTCGGAACGGACGGTGACCTGACAGGCCAGACGCTCGCCATGACGGGCTTCGCCCTTGCTGATGTGATCCAGCTCGGTCGGCAGGATGTCGCCGCCGCCAGATTTCACACGCACCTTGCACTGACCACAGGAGCCACCGCCGCCACAGGCGGAGGAGACGAAGATACCACTGCCGGCGAGCACGCCAAGCAGCTTGCCACCCGCCGGGCTGGTCACAGCCTTGGCCGGGTCGCCGTTGATGCTGATTGTCACGTCACCGGCGGTCACCAGCTTGGACTTGGCGAACAGAATGACTGCCACCAAGGCCAGCAGGATCACGGTGAACATGACCACACCCAGAATAATTTCCATCTATATTTCCTTTCCGATTACAGGGAAATACCAGAGAAGGACATGAAGCCCAGCGCCATCAGACCCGCGGTGATGAAGGTGATGCCAAGGCCACGCAGGCCTTCCGGAACATCGGAATATTTCATCTTCTCGCGGATCCCTGCCATCGCGACGATGGCCAGCATCCAGCCTGCACCCGAACCCACGCCATAGACCACGGACTCAACGAAGTTGTAGTCACGCTGCACCATGAAGGAGACGCCGCCGAAGATGGCGCAGTTCACGGTGATGAGCGGCAGGAAGATACCGAGGGCGTTGTAGAGGGCCGGGAAGTACTTGTCCAGGGCCATCTCCAGGATCTGCACCAGGGCCGCGATCACCCCGATGAAGGTGATGAAGCTCAGGAAGCTCAGATCCAGACCGGATACCAGGGCACCGTCTTTGAGCACGTAGTTGTAGATCAGGTTGTTGGCCGGGACGGCCACGGTCTGAACCACGATAACGGCAATCCCCAGACCCATGGCGGTCTTGACCTTCTTGGACACCGCCAGGAAGGTACACATCCCCAGGAAGAAGGAGAGCGCCAGGTTCTCGATGAAGATCGAGCGAATCAACAGACTGATATAGTGTTCCATACCTTAATCCTTCGCCTCCACCTGCTTGGGATCCTTGGTGCGCACGCCCCAGATGATCAGACCAATGATGAAGAACGCACTCGGCGGCAGCAGCAGCAGGCCGTTGGGCACATACCAGCCACCATTGTTCACCAGCGGCAGCAGCTCGATGCCGAACCAGGTGCCGGAACCCAGGATCTCGCGCACGGTGGCCACGGTCAGCAGCACGGCGCCATAACCCAGACCGTTGCCGATACCGTCCAGGAAGGAGGGCAGCGGGGCACTCTTCATGGCGTAGGCTTCGGCACGACCCATCACGATACAGTTGGTGATGATGAGACCGACGAACACCGACAGTTGCTTGGAGATGTCATAGGCATACGCCTTGAGCACCTGGTCAACCACGATAACCAGCGAGGCAATCACCGCCATCTGGGCGATGATCCGCACGCTGTTAGGGATCTGGTTGCGGATCAGAGAGATGAACAGGTTGGAGAAGGCGGTGACCGCGGTAACGGCCAGCGTCATCACGAACGCCGTCTTCATCTGGCTGGTAACGGCCAGCGCGGAACAGACACCCAGCACCTGCAGTGCGATGGGGTTGTTGCCGAGCACAGGCGTCAACAGCAACTTTTTCATTTCGCTCTTGTCAGCCATTGTTGATTTCTCCTGCACGTACCTTGGCCAGGAAGGGACCGAAGCCCTTGGGGCCCATCCAGAAGTCGAAGGTGTGCTGTACACCATTACCGGTCAGGGTTGCACCAGACAGGCCGTCGATTTCATGCTCGGAACCAGCCGGAGCATGGCCCTTGATCACCCGCAGCGCAGGCTGACCGTTCTGGTCGAACAGCTTCTTGCCGACGAACAGCTCGCGCCAGGCCGGGTTCTCGATCTCGCCACCCAGACCCGGGGTTTCACCGTGGTCATAGTAGGTGATGCCCTTGATGGTCTGACCGTCGGCCGCGACCGCTACGAAGGCATACATGGTGGACCACAGACCCTGGCCGTAGATCGGCAGGATGATGTTGTCGACCTTGCCTTCGGCATCTTTCGCGAAGAACACGGGAACCAGCTTGGAGATCTGACGCAGGCCGGCCTTGTCGTCGGCCGGGGCCAGACGGATGCTCTTGGCCGGATCCTTGGCGGCGACTTTGGTGTCGAAGTTGTCGGCGTCGCCGTCAACGAACTCACCGCTGGTCAGATCCACCAGACGCGCTTCAATCTTGTCGCCATAGAGCTGGGCCAGATCACGCTTGGCCACGGCGCTGATGTCGACGCCGGCGACGGACAGGATGTTGCTTTGCTTGTCCAGTGCCTTGTTTTCCAGCTGGGCCGGACGCAGACCCACGGCAGCCACGGAGACCACGATGGAGCAGACCAGACACAGACCGGTCACTACGGCGAGGGTGCCGGTAGTAGAGTCTTTATTAAACGCCACGTGCGATCCTCCGCTTGATGTTCGCCTGCGCCACGAAATGGTCAAACAAGGGGGCAAACAGGTTGGCGAACAGAATGGCCAGCATCATGCCTTCCGGGAATGCGGGGTTCACTACCCGGATCAGCACCACCATCACGCCGATCAGGGCGCCATACCACCACTTGCCCTTGTTGGTAAAGGCAGCGGAAACGGGGTCGGTCGCCATGAAGGCCATGCCGAACGCGAAGCCACCCAGCACCAGGTGCCAGTGCCACGGCATGCTGAACATGGGGTTGGTATCGGAACCGATGACGTTGAACAGCAGGGAGGTCGCGACCATGCCGACCATGACGCCGGCGATGATGCGCCAGGAGGCGATACGCATGTAGACGATCATGGCCGCGCCGATGAGGATCATCAGGGTGGAAACTTCACCGATGGAACCGGGCAGGTTGCCAAGGAAGGCGTCCATCCAGCTGATGGCTTCACCGGTGGCACCGTTGATCAGCGCCATCTGACCGCCCTGGGCCCACTGGCTCAGTGCGGTTGCGCCGGAGAAGCCGTCAACGGCAACCCAGACCGCATCACCAGAGATTTGACCCGGGTAGGCGAAGAACAGGAAGGCACGACCCGCCAGCGCCGGGTTCAGGAAGTTTTTGCCGGTACCACCGAACACTTCCTTGGCCAGCACCACACCGAAGGTGATACCCAGGGCAGCTTGCCACAGGGGCAGCTCGGGCGGCACGATCAGGGCGAACAGGATGGAGGTCACGAAGAAGCCTTCGTTGATCTCGTGCTTGCGCACCATGGCGAACAACACTTCCCAGAAACCACCGACGATGAAGACGGTGATGTAGATCGGGAAGAAGTGCGCCGCACCGATCAGCATCTTGCTGCCGATGCCGGCGACGGCCGGATCCAGCGAGGCACCGAACAGGGTGGCCAGGGCGTATTGCCAGGAATCGGCACCGGCCGCGCTGCCCATGTGGGCGATGGCGGCGATGGACTGGTTGCCGACGTTGTACATGCCCCAGAACATGGCCGGGAACACAGCCAGCCACACCATGATCATCATGCGCTTCAGATCGATCGCATCACGGACGTGGGCGGCATTGCGGGTCACGGAACCCGGGGTATAAAACAGGGTGTACGCCGCTTCGAACAGGGCATAGTACTTGGCGTACTTGCCACCCGGCTCGAAGTGATGTTCCATATTTTCAAGAAGTTGCTTGAAACTCATCGCTTAACCTTCCAGTTCGATCTTGGTCAGGCACTCACGCAAGACGGGGCCGTACTCTGTCTTGCCGGGGCAGACGAAGGTACAGAGCGCCAAATCTTCCTCATCCAGCTCCAGGCAGCCGAGCGCCTGCGCGCTGTCGGTGTCACCGGAGATCAGATCCCGCAGCAGCAGGGTCGGCAGGATGTCGAGCGGCATCACGCGCTCATAGTTGCCGATAGGCACCATGGAGCGATCACTACCGTTGGTGGTGGTAGTGAAGTTGATGAGTTTGCCCTTCATCAGGTGAGAGAGGGTGGTACGGGTGATGGAGAACTTGTTGGCACTGGGTTTGACCCAGCCCATGAACTCTTTCTCACGGCCTTCGCCCAGCACGCTCACCTGGTTGTGGAAGCGACCCAGGTAGTCATGGACCCCTTCGGCCTTGGCACCGCTCAGCAGGGAACCGGAGATGATGCGGTTTTCGTCCGCACGCAGCTCGTTGTTGGTCAGCTGGCTGAGGCTGGCACCCAGACGGGTACGCAGCAGACGCGGCTTGATGACGTTCGGGCCAGCCAGGGAGATCACCTTGTCGGTGAAGATCTGGCCGGTGGTGAACAGCTTGCCGTAAGCGATCACGTCCTGATAGTTGATGTGCCACTGCACCTTGTTGGCACCGACCGGATCCAGGAAGTGGATGTGGGTGCCCGGCAGACCGGCGGGATGCGGACCGACGAACACGGCTTCCTTGACCTGGGCCAGGGAGGAGTGCGGCAGGCTGGCTTCGCCCTTGCAGACGTGGACGGTACCATCGGTCAGGCGGGTCAGCACGGCCAGACCGTCGAGGAAGGCCTGGGCCTGTTCCTTGATGATCAGCTCCGCACTGGCGGCCAGCGGGTTGGTGTCCATGGCGGTCACGAAGATGGCGCGCGGGGTGGAACCCACGGCCGGCACCTTGCTGAACGGGCGGGTACGCAGCGCGGTCCATTGGCCTGATGCGACCAGGATCTCCTGCACCTTGCTGCGCTCGAGCTGTGCCAGCTCGGCGGAGGCAAAATGCTCAAAGGTCACCTGCTCGTCGGACCCATTGATGTCGATGACGACGGACTGGAGAACACGCTTGGCACCACGGTTGATCTCAGAAACCACACCGGTGGCAGGGGCCGTGAATTTAACGCCGGGATTCTTCTTATCTTCGAAGAGCTCCTGACCTTTAATGACGCGATCACCTACTTTGACAAACATAGTAGGACGCATCCCCACGAACTCTTCGCCGAGTGTAGCAACACGGGTGATGGCCGGGCCATCGTAGATTACTTGCTCCGGAGCACCCAGCACGGGGATGTCCAGTCCTCTTTTAATTGTAATCATACTCACTTGCACTACCGTTAAGGGAAGACAGGTTGGTTAGCGCCGAGAAATACATCACGACGAGTTGTTGAATGAGCCCGTCAACATCGCGGAAAGCTGTCGAAGAAATAAACAAATCAGCAACATACAGGATCATTCAAAAGCGCCTGAGTTTACCACCTTAGGCGAGTTAGCCGCCACGCCAAATGGGGAAAATCCCCGCCCTATCACAAAATTAACCTTCACTGAATATTTCGCGCACGTCCTTGCAAACCGTGGTTTTAAAGGACTTTTCGCAAAACTAACCATATAGAGGTATTTTCCAGGCGCAAGGAAAAGGATTAGAAAAAATAATGCTACACCCCTCATCCCTGGCGGCACACCATTCGTGATAGCGCTGTTAATGGCCCGAGGAAGGCGCCATCAGAAGGTACAACGGCTCACGCAAAGGGGGATTTGCTGACGCAACCCGGCGTCTTTGGCGCCTGCTCCCGGGCCTGCCACTCGGATTCGGTATAGGTATGCAGCGCCAATGCATGAATGGCTCCCACCAACTCGTCGGCCAGCACCCCGTTCACCTGACGATGGCGCCCCAGCAAACGCTGTCCCTCAAACGCCTGGCTCACCACGACTACCTTGAAGTGGCTTTCGGAGCCCGGTGCCACCCTGTGCATGTAGCTTTCATTGATCACTTCCAGGTGGCTCGGGGAGAGCGCGGCGGCCAGCTTGGCCTCTATCTGTTGTTGCATGCTCACGGTAAGGACTCCTCGTTGAATATCCGGCCATTGTAGCCAGGGTTGTGCGCCCGATGCATCAGGTACGAAGGATCAGCTCGCTCTCGCCGTACCGGACTGGTGAATTTCTCCGCCGCCGCTAGAATAGCGCCACTTTCACCGCTGCCTGGCAACACGGGGCAGACGGTCGCCATTCATCAATCACACGTTGGACTCTTGCCTATGCAAACCCTGCTCGACACGGCCCACTGCCGCCTGACCCTGTATCGTTACCCGCGGCAGAGCCAGGATCCCCTGCAGGCCTGGGATGCGGCGGACGAGTACCTGATAAGCCACCTTGCCGAATCGCAGCAGGCACCTGACGGCCCCGTCATCATCATGAACGACGGCTTCGGCGCCCTGGCCGGCTATCTGCATGCCCACGCCCCCGTCTGCGTGACCGACTCCCACATCAGCGAGCGGGCCACCCTGGCCAATCTGGCGGAAAACGGGCTGGATCCCCACGCCATCACCCTGCAGGATGCCCTGGCCCCCCTGC
>NZ_CDBK01000062.1 GCF_000819785.1 Aeromonas caviae
GGCGCTGTCCCAATTACATGTTGAAAGGCTAACCTTGAAGTAGGTCATCACCCTGAGGGCCTCCATCATGGATACCCAAGCCTTTCAACATCTACTGTCTCTCTTTCCACAGCTCACCATGCGCCAGCGTCGCCTCGCGCAACATGAACTCACTACCCCTCACCCAATCACCTCGCTGGCCGCTCAACTCCCCGCTTGTCGATGTTGCCCTCACTGTCAGGCCGAGGCTACGCAGTTGGCTCCCTGGGGTTGGAGTCGAGGGCTGCGTCGTTATCGCTGCAAGCAGTGTCTGCGCACCAGTTCCGTTCTCACCAAGACGCCTCTGGCTCGACTTCGCAAGGCACAATGCTGGGAAGACTACGCCCAGGCCCTCATCGACGGTCTGACCGTCCGACAGGCTGCCGTCCGCTGCGGAGTCTGTAAAAACACCGCCTTCTTGTGGCGTCACCGCTTCCTGAAAGCCATGGCGAGTCACCAGGCGGCACGGGAAGGGGGTATCGTCGAGGTTGATGAGACCTTCTTCTTGGAGTCGTTTAAAGGGCAACGTGGTTTGCCCCGCCCGGCCCGCCACCGTGGGGGCAAAGGCCGTACCCGAGGTACAGGGCCGGATTACATCCCGGTGATGGTGGTTCAGGACCGGGCTGGTCACCATGCGGATTTTCAGTTGGAGAAAATGAATGCCGAGACGGTGATAGCTGTTTTGACACCCCTTGTCTCGTCAGATGCGGTGTTGTGTAGCGACGGCGCCGGGGTGTATGCCAGTTTCAGCAAAGCGCAGGGAGTGACCCATCAGGTCGTGCGCAATCGCCAAGGCGAGCGTGTGGTTGGCGCGTACCACATCCAGCATGTAAACGGATATCACCGTCGATTGAAAGAGTGGATGGAGCGGTTCCATGGGGTAGCGACCCACTATCTGAGAAATTATCTGGGTTGGCGAAGGATGTTGGAGCGCTACGGGCGGGAAGTGAATGTACCACGTTGCTTGCATGAGGCGCTGGGGCGCCCCATGCAACACGTAATTGGGACATAGCC
>NZ_CDBK01000063.1 GCF_000819785.1 Aeromonas caviae
GCCGAGAAGATCGTCGGCGACGGCATCGCCATCAAGCCGGCCGGCAACAAGATGGTTGCTCCGTGCGACGGCACCATCGGCAAAATCTTCGAGACCAACCACGCGTTCTCTCTGGAGTCCGACTCTGGTATCGAGCTGTTCGTTCACTTCGGTATCGACACCGTCGAGCTGAAGGGTGAAGGTTTCACCCGTATCGCTCAGGAAGGTCAACAGGTCAAGCGCGGTGACACCATCATCGAGTTCGATCTGGCCGTTCTGGAAGCCAAAGCCAAGTCTACCCTGACACCTGTGGTCATCTCCAACATGGACGAGATCAAAGAGCTGGTGAAGATGACTGGCGCCGTGACCGTGGGCGAGACCCCGGTGATCCGCATCAAGAAATAATGCGCCCTGGCTTGACGCCAGCGACCGCCAAAAACCGAAGCCTGGTGCTTCGGTTTTTTTTTGCCCCTTCCATCTCCCGATACTCCATGGGCTCCCGCACAGGTCAGCATGATGGCAAACAGGCAGAAATGTTATCGAGATCAACACGGGCATAAGCAAGCCGAGTACCCTCAAGAGGGATACCTGCGGGTCCTTTGGCTCGATACGAGACGGGATGAAAAGAGATAAGCCGCTTAAGTGGCGAGGAGACAACGATGCTGAGAAATACCGAACAACGTTATGGCAGCCTGAGCATAGGGCTGCACTGGTTGACCCTGCTGCTGATGATCGCCGTCTATGCGCTGATGGAGTTCAGGGACATCTTCCCCAAAGGGTCGGCCGGACGCGACCTGATGAAGGAGTTTCACTTCATGGTGGGTCTGCTGATCCTGGCGCTGGTGGTCGTGCGCCTGCTGGTGCGCGTGGGTAGCCCTTCACCGCGTATCGTGCCCGAGCTCTCCCCCCTGATGCTCACGCTGGCCAAGCTCGCCCATCTGGCGCTCTATGGCTTCCTGATCCTCACCCCGCTGCTGGGCTGGCTGCTGTTGAGCGCAGGGGGCAAGCCCATTCCCTTCTTCGGCCTGGCGCTCCCCGCCCTCATCGCCCCCGATGACGGCCTGAAGGGCACCATCAAGGAGTTGCACGAGACGCTGGCCAACATTGGCTATGCTCTGATTGCCCTGCACGCAGCGGCAGCCATCTACCACCACCATGTGCTCAAGGACAACACCCTGACCAATATGCTGCCCGAGCGCAAATAACCAGCAACGGGTTGCACACCAACAAAAAGGCCCCTGTGACAGGGGCCTTTTTGCTCATGGAGGGTCATGGGCGACACGTCGTCAGCCGGGCAACACCACCCGGCTTTCACCGCCACCGAGGGCCTCCACCCGCACCTGCACACCGATCCGCTCCACCAGGGTCTGCACGTGGGAGATGACCCCGATCTGGCGGCCGGCCGCC
>NZ_CDBK01000064.1 GCF_000819785.1 Aeromonas caviae
CCCCCCGTGCTGCTGCTGGAGCAGCGCCTTCGCAAGGAGGCCCTGCGCCGCCCCCTGATCAAGGTGGAGGAGCCCTGGTGATCCTCGTGCAGCGCTTGCTCTCCCCCCGGATCGGCTGCTGGCTGCTGCTCGCCCTGTGCGCCATGCGGGTGCAGGCCGCTCCTGCCGAGGCCGAGCTGTTGCCGGGGGCGAGCGAGCGCGACTGGCTGCTCATCATCGAGGCCGACGGGATGTACCGCGATGAGGATCTCAACCTGCAACCGCTGCTGCGCCAGTTTGCGGTCGGGCGGGTCAGTATCCAGCGGGTCAGTGCCCAGAGCCGCAGCCTGACCCGCTGGCAGATCCCCCTGCACCTGCTCGATACCAGCCCGCGCCAGGTGCCCTCCCTGCCCCTTGGCGCCGATCTCACCCCCTCCCTGGCGGTACCGACACGTTCCCTGGACGGCACCCTGATGCCTACACAAGACCCGGTATTCTCTCCGGTCGAGCTGCAGGCCCGGGTGCTCCATGAGGGGAATCTCTACCCCGGCCAGCCCTTCATCTATGAGCTGACCCTCTGGCTGCCTGCCAACCTTGAGGCCCCCAACCTCGGCGAGCCCATCACCCCGGCCTTTACCATTCGCCGCCTTGGCGAGGACCGCTGGGACTCTCCCGCCAGCCCCGGCCTGCCCGGGCGTCTCACGCGAAAATGGCTGCTGCAGGCCAAAGGGCCCGGGCTCCATCCCATCGAATCCCCCCGCTTTCAGGGGCGGTTGCCGCACCAGGATGCGGCCGGTGCGACCGCGCCGGGCAACGCGGGGGATCTGCTGTCCGCCAGGGCGGCGACCCTCTTCATCAAGGTGGACAAGGCCCCCCTGGAGCCGGTGGCGAGCAGCCTGGTGTTGCGCCAGCAGTTCAGCCCGGCGCAGGCCAGGGTGGGTGAGCCGGTGATCCGCACCCTCACCCTGGTGATGGAAGGGGGGGATGGCAACCGCCTGCCCCCCTTGCCGGCCC
>NZ_CDBK01000065.1:0-44614 GCF_000819785.1 Aeromonas caviae
CCGGTGGGGGCGGGCGTGCTGGCCGGGGCAGGCAGGGGCACCCGCCAGGCCAGCCAGCCGAGGGCCAGCAGCACCGGCAGGCCCCAGAGCGCCAGCGCCCGAGACCAGTCCAGATACTCGGCAAGGCGCGGGGTGAGCACGGCCCCGAGCGCCCCGCCCCCCATCATGCAGGCGGAGAAGATCCCCATCACCAGAGGCACCTTTTGGGCGAACCCCTCCTTGATAAGGCCGGGCAGCACCCCCTGCACCAGGGCCGAGCCCAGCCCGCACAGGGCGGCGCTGGCGATGAGCAGGGTGCCGCTCGCCAGATCGACGCGCAGGGCGCTGCCAAGGGCGAGCAACAGCAGGGCCGTCCCGAGCAGGGGGCGCGGGCCCGTGCGACCCAGGAGCGCCGGGGTGAGCAGCACGCCGACCCCGATAAGCCAGAGGGGCAGCAGGGTGACCCAGGCCAGGGTATCTACCCCGAGGGCCAGCCTTGCGTCGATGCGAGGGGCCAGGGGGCCGATGGCGGTGAGGAAGGGGCGCAGGTTGAGGGCGATGAGGATCACCAGCACCAGCAAGGCGCCGCTGCCCGGGGGGAGAAGGCGCTTATGCATGGGGCAGGGGACCGTAGAGGGTTTCGGCCGCGATGGGGCTCGCCAGCTTGATGAGGGGCAGGGGCGGCGGACTCAGCGGCAGTCGCAGCGCCGCGTAGGCCGCGCGGCTGTCAAAGCCGAAGGGGGCGGCATCGTCGTTGTCAAAGGCGTAGTAGACCGCCTGGATGCCGTTCATCACCAGGGCCGACAGGCACATGGGACAGGGGTGCCCGCTGGCATAGACGATGGCCCCGGCCAGCGGCCCCTGGCGACTCCCTTCCCGCAGCGCTTCCAGCTCCGCGTGGCGGGTGGGGTCCCCCGCCTCCAGCATGCGGTTGACGGCGCTCGCCACCAGCCGGTTCTCCTTCACCAGCAGGGCGGCGAAGGGGCGCCCCCCTTGCTGGCGATGGGTCAGGGCCAGGTGCAGGGCCTGCTCCAGCCACTCCTGATGGCTGGGGGCCGAGACGGCGGTGAGGGAGTTGAGGAGGCGGGCACCGGACTGGGAAGGGGGTGGCATGGTCATATCCTGGCAAAAAGGGGGAGGACAGCAGCCTAGAGGGTCGCCGCATCATTTGGAAATTAAATGATAAAATGACTTCCAGTGGTTTTATAAATGGAGATTGCCCATGGAGCGCCCCCTGCTGGACCCCCAATTGCTGCAGAGCTTCGTCGCCATCGTCGAAACCGGCAGCTTTACCCGCGCCGCCGAGCGTATCCACCTCACCCAGTCCACCCTGAGCCAGCAGATGCGCCGCCTGGAGCAGCAGCTGGGTTGCACCCTGCTCGACCGATCCGGTCGCCAGGTGGTGACCACGGCCCAGGGGGAGACCCTGCTCGGGCTGGCGCGCCGCATCCTGGGGCTGCTGGCCCGGGCGGGGGAGCGGGTGAGCGAGGCGAGCCACCCACTGCGCCTCGGGGTGCCGGAGGATTTTGCCGCGGGGGCCATGACCCCGGTGCTGGCCGCCTTCGCCCGCGCGCACCCGCAGGTGCGGCTGGAGGTGCAAAGCGATCTCAGCCATGCCCTGTGGCAGGCGTTCGAAGGGGGAGAGCTGGATCTGGCCCTCATCAAGCAGGGGCGCGGCCAGGGAGAGCCCATCGCCCGCTGGCGCGAGCCCCTGGCCTGGGTTGACAGCCGGGAGTGGCCCGCCGCCGGGCGCGACCCCCTGCCTCTGGTGGTGTTTCCAAGCGAGGGGCTCTACCGGCGCCAGATGACCGACGCCCTGGATGCCGAGGGGATCCCCTGGCGCATCGCCTACGTGAGCGGCAGTCTCGCCAGCCTGCAAGGGGCGGTGAGCGCGGGGATCGGGGTCAGTCTGCTGCCGGCGCGCCTGCTGCAACCGGATCAGGTGGTGCTGGCTCACTGGCCTGCGGTGCGCTCGGTGGAGCTGGCCCTGCACCAGGGGCCGGGCACGAGCGAGCCCCTCGCCCGGCTGGGGGAGGCGCTGATCGCGCTCTGTGACGAGGTGATGGGGCCGAGGTAGCCCGGGCGGCCAGGGGTCAGGCCAGGGCCTGTTTCGGCACCACGGCGAGCCAGATTTCCACTTCGCCACTGCCGGTGGCGGCGTCAAAGCGGGCGCCGTAGCGCTCGAAATCCGGCTGCTGGGCAGATTGATAGTCCGATTGCGCGAGCCACGCCAGGGCTTGGCGCCAGGTGTGCGGCAGGGTCGCGACATGCCCCTGATGCAAGAAGATGGCGTAGGTCTGGGGGGCGATGCGCATGCGGCCAAGCCCGGGAGGCAGCACCTCCAGGGCGGCGACCTCCACCCCGCAGAGGTATTCGCAGTGGGTGTCGGTGGCGGCGCAGATGACGCCATAGGCGTGCTCACCGAGTTGCCCCGGCAGGGGAAGCAGGGCGCTGAGGTCGCGCCACTGGCCGGCGAAGTCCCCCTGCTCGAAGGGGTGGTGACGGCGCAGCCCCCCGAGGAGCATGGCGCGGCCTTGTTCGATGCGAATGGGGGCTGACATGGTGCCTCCTGCGGGGGCGCTCAGGCCTCCCGACCTTCCTCGAGCTTGCGCTCATAATCCCGGCGAACGATGGCGAGTGCCGCCAGGGCCAGCGCGGGGGCGATGTGGTTGGTTTCCAGCAGTTCAATCAGATCCACCGCGAGCTGGACCTCGGGGGGGGCATTTTCCAGGGACATCTTGGGTTCTCAAGGGCAAGGGTGGTCGCCATTATAGCGCCCGGCGGCGCGAAGACACGCCCCGGCTGCCCGGGGCGGGACGGGTCACATGTGCTGGCGCATCTCCTTGTCCAGCTCCTCGCGCAGGGCCATCAGCTTTTTGGCGTACTGCTGCAACTGCAGATCGCTCTCGCTCACCGGCTGCCACTGGGGCACCGGAGTGGGTTTGCCATGCTCGTCCATGGCCACGAAGATGATGATGCAGTGGGTGGTCTTGCGCCGCTCCGGGTCGGTGGGATGGCGGCTGTAGACATCCACCGCCAGGTGCATGCTGGTGGTGCCGGTGTGGATCACCTTGGCGTGCACCTCCACCAGCTGGCCTATCTGGATGGGGCGCAAGAAGCGGATGCCCCCCACATAGACGGTGACGGCATAGCCGCCACACCAGCCGGCGGCGCAGGCGTAGCCGGCCTGGTCAATCCACTTCATCACCATGCCGCCATGGACTTTGCCGCCAAAGTTGACGTCGGCGGGTTCGGCGAGAAATTGCAGGGTCAGTTCACGGGCGCTCATGGTACTTCCTTATGTCGAGGCAAGGGGGACTCCTTGGCTGTCCCCCGGGGACAATAACAGTGGGCGGGGCCGACACTGATCCAACCAGCGCCTCCTCTTGCCTGCGCCGTCATTCACCTTGAGTTCAGCGCAGGCGGCCCAGCATGACTCATCACGCGAGGGAGGAGGCCCCATGAAACAGATGCTGGAGCAATTGATGGGAGCTGGCAAGGGCTGGCTCAACGACGGTGGTGACACGCGCAAGGCCCAGATGAAGGGCATGGCCCAGGGGGGATTGGCCGCCGGGGCCATGGCGCTGCTGCTTGGCAACAAGAAGATGCGCAAATATGGCACCAAGGTGGCGGCGGTGGGGGGCGCGGCGGCTCTCGGGGGGCTGGCCTACAAGCTCTATCAGGACTGGCAGACCCAGCAGTCCACCCCGGCCCAGCCGACCCAGCCCCTGGACACCCTGGAGGGCAAGGCCCTGGATGCCCGCGCCAATCTGCTGGTGCGTGCCATGGTGGCGGCGGCCCGGGCCGACGGCCACATCGATGCCGCCGAGCGCCAGAAGATCCAGGAGTACCTGACCGAACAGGGGGAGCGGGATGCGGCCCGCTGGATTGACGCCGAGCTCTCCCGCCCCCTCGACCCCCATGTCCTGGCGCGAGAAGTGACCGACATGGAGCTGGCGACCGAGGTCTACCTCGCCTCCCTGCTCACCATCGAGGTGGATCACTTCATGGAGCGCGGCTATCTGGACGAGCTGGCGCGCGCCTTGAAGCTGGATGACAACCTCAAGGGGAGCATAGAGCGCCAGGTGGCCCAGCTGGGGGCGCCGGGCTGAGCCCGCATTGCCATCAGGATTGTCCACAAGGCCCCGTCATGGGGCCTTGTCGTTGCCGGGGGCTGTTGATTGCCGTGACGAGCCGATAAGATGCGGGTTCCAAAGGGTGACCGCCGAGCCTCTTTCCTCGCTGGCGACCCTCACTGCAAGGAGCATCAGGTGGACATTCGCAAGGCAACTGAACAGGATATCGACGCCATTCTGGCCCTGAACCGGCAGATAGGTCAGCTCCACTTCGAGCAGGTGCCCGAGGTGTTCTGCCCCCCGTCCCCGGAGGACAGGGCCTTCTTGCTCGGCGCCATAGCCGACGAGGCGCGTCTTTTCTGCGTGGCGCTGGTGGCGGGGGAGGTGGCGGGCTTTCTCATCGCCCGCATCGACCTCAACGAGAGCGTCCCCTTTCTCAGCAAGCTGCCCGTCTGCCGCATCACGACCGTGGTGGTGGATGAGAGGCTGCGCTCCCGGGGCATCGGCCGGGCGCTGATCGCCCACGGGGACCAGTGGGGCAAGGCGCGGGGCGCAAGCCAGTTGCGCCTGGAGGTGATGGCTTTCAACGAGCGGGCCAGGGCCCTCTACGAGCGACTGGGCTTCAAGGCCCAGTCACAGACCATGGCCAGATAAGGCGCACTCGCTTGCAAAAGGGCCCGTTACGGGCCCTTGTCGTGTGAGGCGTCAGGGGGGCTCTGCCAGGTTTCCCGTTGCCGGGCGATGAGGCCCGCCAGCCGGGTGAGGGCCGCGTCCAGCTGCGGGCTCCAGGGATGGGAGCTGTTGAGGCGCAGGCAGTGGTTGTGCTGGCCCTGGCTGGAGA
The DNA here is from genome assembly GCF_000819785.1 of Aeromonas caviae. Classification (GTDB taxonomy): domain Bacteria; phylum Pseudomonadota; class Gammaproteobacteria; order Enterobacterales; family Aeromonadaceae; genus Aeromonas; species Aeromonas caviae. Next base: position 4,897 of record NZ_CDBK01000065.1, read on the forward strand.
AGAGGGCCCCGGGGGCGATGGAGACCCCCTGCTCGATGGCGCTGGCATAGAGCGCCCGGCCATCGAGGCGGGCGTCAAATTCGAGCCAGAGAAAGTAGCCACCATCGGGGTTGGAGATACGCGCCTCGGGGAAGAGGCGCATCAGGGCTGCCCGCATCTGCTGCTGGCGCTGGGCCAGGGTGTGGCGCAGGCGGCGAAAGTGGGCGTCCACCCCGCCCTGGCGCAACATGTCGGCCAGCGCCAGCTGACTGGGCACATTGGTCGAGAGCGTCGACATCAGTTGCAGCCGCTGGATGCGCTCGGCGTGGCGCTTCGCCACCACCCAGCCGACCCGAAAGCCCGGCGCCAGACACTTGGTCCAGGAGCCGCACAGCAGGCTCTCTCCCCGCGCATCCCAATGGGTGATGGGCCTTGGCCGCTCACGCCCGACATAGAGTTCCGCATAGACGTCATCCTCCACCAGGGGGACCAGGTTGCGGTTGAGCAGCCCCATCAGCGCCTGTTTGTGCTCATCGGGCATGGTGTGGCCGAGGGGGTGCTGCACATTGCCCATCAGCCAGCACGCCTTGACGGGGCGCTGGGCGAGGGCCTCCTCCAGCAGGGCGAGATCGATGCCCACCCCGGGGATCACCGGGATTTCCACCACCTTGAGCTTGAGCCGCTCGATGGCCTGCAGGGCGCCGTAGAAGGTGGGGGACTCCACCACCACCCAGTCGCCGGGCTCGGTCAGCACCTGAAGACTGAGGGAAAGCGCCTCCATGGCCCCCGTGGTGATGATGATCTGCTGGGGATCCACCGCCATCCCCTCGCCGGCGTAGCGCCGGGCGATGGCGCGGCGCAGTGCCTCGTTGCCGGGGGGCAGATCTGCCACCGTGCTGAAGGGATCGAGGCGGCGCATGCAACTGCCGAGGGCTCGACCGAGTTGGGGGTGGGGGAAGAGGGTCGGGTCCGCCACCGCCATGCCAAGGGGCACCAGCTCCCGTGACTTGCTCGCCTGCAGCACCTCGAACACCAGATCGTTGATGTCCACCGAGCCGCTGTAGCGGGCCTGCTGGGGCTGGCTCTCCCGCCGGGCCGTGCTCGCGGCCTTGACGTAGTAGCCGGACTGGGGCCGCGCCAGGATGAGGCCCCGGCTTTCGAGCAGCTGATAGGCCTGGAGCACCGTCATGGGGCTGAGGCCGTGGGTCTTGCAGCTCTGGCGGATGGAGGGGATGCGCTCCCCCGGCTGCCAGAGGCCGCTCGTGATCTGCTGTTGCAGCTGGTCTGCCAACTGGCCGTAGCGGGACATGGTGGGCCCAAACTGTTATAGGTGTTTTTCACTATAACTGCATCTGTTATAGGTGTCATGGACCATGGTGTACTTGGCGGGCGAAAACCTGTCCGTTAAATGCAACATAGAGAGTCATGCATGATAAGCCTGGATGATGTGGTCAGCCTCTCCCGAATACAGTTCGGGGCGACGGCGATGTTCCACTTTCTGTTTGTGCCCCTCACCCTGGGGCTGTCCTGGATCCTGGTGATCGCCGAGTCGGCCTACGTGATGACCGGCAAGGTGATCTACAAGGACATAACCCGCTTCTGGGGCAAGCTGTTTGGCATCAACTTCGTGATGGGGGTGACCACCGGGATCACCCTGGAGTTCCAGTTCGGGACCAACTGGGCCTATTACTCCCACTATGTCGGCGATATCTTCGGCACGCCGCTGGCGGTGGAGGGGCTGATGGCCTTCTTCCTCGAGTCCACATTGGTGGGCCTCTTCTTCTTCGGCTGGGACAAGCTCTCCCGCGGTCAGCATCTGCTGGTGACCATGCTGGTGGCGCTCGGCTCCAACCTCTCCGCCCTCTGGATCCTCATCGCCAACGGCTGGATGCAAAACCCGGTCGGCGCCGAGTTCAACCCCATGACCATGCGCATGGAGCTGGTGGATGTGGCCGCGGTCATCTTCAACCCGGTGGCCCAGGTCAAGTTCGTCCACACGGTGGCGGCGGGCTATGTGGCGGCCTCACTGTTCGTGATGGGGGTGAGCAGCTGGTATCTGCTGCGCGGCATGGAGGTGCGCTTCGCCCTGCGATCCTTTGCCATCGCCTCGGGTTTTGGCCTCGCGGCCATCCTCTCTGTCATCGTGCTCGGGGACGAGTCGGGTTATCGCTCGGGGGAGGTGCAGAAGGTCAAGCTCGCCGCCATCGAGGCGGAGTGGGAGACGGAGCCCGCCCCGGCTTCTTTCACCCTGTTCGGCCTGCCGGATCAGCGTGCCGAGACCACCCACGCGGCCATCAAGATACCCTATCTGATGGGCATCATCGCCACCCGCTCCCTGGATGAGCAGGTGACGGGCCTCAAAGATCTGAAAGCGCAGCACGAGGCGCGCATTCGCAGCGGCATGCTGGCCCACGAGGCGCTCGAAGCGATGCGGGCAGATGGCAGCAACCAGGCGGCCCGCGCCACCTTCGAGCGCCACCGCGGCGATCTGGGCTACGGCCTCTTGCTCACCCCCTATGCCAAGGAGATTGGCAAGGCGGACGAGGGGGCCATCGCCAAGGCGGTGGAGGACTCCATCCCCCAGGTGGCGCCGCTGTTCTGGAGCTTTCGCCTGATGGTGGGCATCGGCGTGGCGCTGCTGGCGCTCTTTGCCGCCGCCTTCCTGCAGCTGTGCCGGGGCAGGCTGGTGCAATCCCCGCGGCTGCTCAGGGCCCTGCTCTGGTCTATTCCGCTGCCCTGGATTGCCATTGAGGCGGGCTGGTTCGTGGCGGAGTTCGGTCGCCAGCCCTGGACCATCAGCGACGTGCTGCCGGTGTCGGCCTCCGTCTCCCTGCTGCAACCGGGGCAGCTCTGGTTCAGCCTCATCGCCATCTTCTTCATCTACAGCAGCCTGCTGGTGGTGGAGTTGTTCTTGTTGCGTCATGTGATCCGCAAAGGGCCTGCCAGCCTGCAGACGGGTCGTTATCAAGGTGAAGTGTTGCAAAACGGGAGTCCTGCCTGATGGATTACGAAACCCTGAAAGTGATCTGGTGGGGGCTGGTGCTCTTCCTGCTGGTCGGCTTCGTGGTGATGGATGGCTTCGATCTCGGGGTCGGCATGCTGTTGCCCGTGGTCGGCAAGACGGATGACGAGCGGCGGGTGCTGCTCAACAGCGTGGGGCCGGTGTGGGAGGGCAACCAGGTGTGGCTCATCGCCGGTGCTGGCACCCTGTTTGCCGCCTGGCCCCTGGTCTATGCCGCCGCCTTCTCGGCGCTTTACGTGCCCTTCATGTTCCTGCTGTTCGGCCTCTTTTTGCGCCCGGTGGGCTTTGACTATCGCAGCAAGCTGCCGGACCCGGTCTGGCGCCGCTGGTGGGACCGCGCCCTGGTGGTGGGCGGTCTGCTGCCGACCCTGGTGTTTGGTGCCACCCTTGGCCTGGTGCTGCAAGGGCTGCCGTTTCGCTTCGATGCGGCCCTTCGCATCCACTATGGCGCCTTTGCGTTCCACTGGCCGCTGCTGTTGACCGCCATGGGAACGGCGCTGGCGCTGCTCTTGCTGCACGGTGCCAGCTTCCTGCAGTGCAAAACCCAGGGGGCCATAGCGGCGCGCAGCGCCCGCCTCGCCCTCTGGCTCGGCCCCCTGGCGAGCGCCCTCTTTGCCCTTGGCGGCGTCTGGCTTGGGGAGATGGCGGGGTATCGCATCACGGCCATCGGCGATCTCAACGGCGCCCTCACTCCGCTGATGAAAGAGGTGGTGGCGGTGCCGGCAGGCTGGCTTGGCAACTTTGTCGCCCATCCGGTGCTCTGGGCCGTGCCTGTGCTCGGGCTCCTGCTGCCCCTGGTGTGCGCGCTGGCAAGCCGCCTCGGCAAGTCCGGGCTGGCGCTCGTTGCCAGCGGCGGTGCCTGCGCCGCCATGATGCTGACCGTGGCCATCGCGCTCTTCCCCTTCGTGCTGCCCTCGTCCCTGGATCCGGCCAGCAGCCTGACCCTGTGGGACAGCACCTCCAGCGAGCGCACCCTGCTTATCATGCTGGGGATCGTCGGGGTACTGATGCCGGTCAACATCGGCTACACCCTCTGGGTATATCGGGTGGTGCGCGGCAGGGTCAGCGCCGAACAGGTGCGCCAGCACGGCCACAGCCTCTACTAATCCGCTTCAACACAAGGATCAACGCGATATGTGGTATTTCACCTGGTTGCTGGGGCTGGGGTTCGCCCTGCTCTGCGGGCTGGTCAACCTGCTCTGGCTGGAGGCGCGCTGGGCTGCCGATGAGGATCTCAAGGAGCCCTGAGCCTCGCATCTTGCCCATGAAAAAAGGCCGACACAGGGTGTCGGCCTTTTGCTTGCCCGGGGGTCAGGAAAGGGCGGCGCGGCGCTCGCCCGCTTCGCTGACATGGGTGAGGCCGTAGGCCAGCAGCACGATGAGGGCGCCAATCCAGGGGGTGTGCATCAGGCCGAGGTGCTCCACCACGAAACCGCCGACCACGGAGCCCAGCGCAATGCCGACGTTGAAGGCGGCGATGTTGAGGCCGGAGGCCACATCCACGGCATTGGGGGTGTGGCGCTCGGCCTGTTTCACCACCAGTACCTGCAGACCCGGCACGTTGCCAAAGGCGAAGGCGCCCCACACCAGCACGGTCAGTACCGCCAGCACCGGGTGCGGCGCGGTGAAGGTGAGCACCAGCAGCACCACGGCGAGCCCGGCGAACAGCAGCTTGAGAGCGGGCAATGGGCCCATCCGGTCGGCGAGCTTGCCGCCCCAGATATTGCCGACCGCCACCGATACCCCGTACACCAGCAGGATCAGGCTCACCGCACTGGCGCCAAAGCCGCTCACCTGTTGCAGGATGGGGGCGAGGAAGGTAAATGCCGTGAAGGCACCGCCGTAACCGAGCGCCGTCTTGGCGTAGACCAGCAGCAAGGGCTTTCTGGTGAGCACCGAGAGCTGCTCGCGAACGCTGGAGGCGGCCCCCTTCGGCAGGTTCCCCGGTACCAGCAGCATGCTGCCCACCATGGCGACGAGGCCGAGCAGGCTCACCACCAGGAAGGTTTCGCGCCAGCCAAAGACCTGACCAATCCAGGTGCCAAGCGGGACGCCGGTCACCAGGGCGACCGTGAGGCCGCTGAACATGATGGCGATGGCGCTGGCCGCCTTCTCTTTGGCCACGAGACCCGTGGCGATGGTGCTGCCTACCGAGAAGAAGACCCCGTGGGCCAGCCCGGTGAGAATGCGGGCCACAATCAGGCTCTCGTACCCGGGGGCCTGCCAGGCCAGCAGGTTGCCGACGGTGAAGAGGGCCATCAGCCCCACCAGCAGCCACTTGCGCGGCAGCTTGCCGGTGAGCGCCGTGAGCACGGGGGCGCCGATGGCCACCCCAAGGGCATAGAGGCTGACCAGCAGGCCCGCCGAGGGGAGCGAGACATTGAGCTGCTCGGCGATGGTGGGGATGAGCCCCACGATCACGAATTCGGTGGTGCCTATGGCAAAGGCACTTAAGGTGAGGGCAAATAACGCCAGTGGCATAACAACTCCTTGGATTGGGACTCCCGACGGGAGAATGGCGCCAGTATGCCGAGGGTGTTTGTTGGTAAAAATGACGGCAACGTCAAATTACTTTTGCCAAATCAGCAGCAATGTGACCGTGAAATGGGGTAGTGGGAGTGGTCGAGGCAACTGCGGCAAGAGCGGCTGTAGCGCGCGAGGTGGGTGCAGAGACAACGCGCACGGCGGCAACCCGTGCAGAGCGAGCCGGGACAGAGAGAAAAGAGGAAAGAGAAATGAGGTAAGAGGTAAAGGATTGAGGGAAGGTGTTGGAGGAGGACTCGGGCGGCGGTGACGCGCGGTATTGGGGACAAAAAAAGCGGGAGGCACTGGGCCTCCCGCTGGTGTTCTCGTCGACGGTGTCAGGTTTTCTTTGCTCCCTTCTCCCCTTGCGGGAGAAGGGCTGGGGATGAGGGGGCTATCTGGTTTAAGGCCTGATGACCTGAATAGAAGAGCCTGCCCTCACCCTCTCCCTCTCCCATAGGGAGAGGGGATAGCCCGTGGTTGCAGTCTGTTCGTGAGGGTCGCCGCTATCCACCGCCGAATCGAGAGGCCATGGTTTAATCCCAATTCGGCGCAAAATCCGGGTTGGCGCAGCGCTCGCCCCGATCCAGGGTGGCGATGGCGGCCATCTCATCGCGACTGAGTTGCACCTTCAGCGCAGCCAGGTTGGCGGCCAGATTCTCCCGTTTGGTAGAGCTCGGGATCACCGTCATGCCCTGGGCCAGCAGCCAGGCCAGCGACACCTGGGCCGCCGAGACGCCGTGGCGCTGGCCGATCTCCATCAGCAGCGGCTCGGCGAGCACCTTGCCATAGGCAAGCGGCATGTAGGCGGTGATGGCGATACCGTGGGCTTTGCAGAACTCCACCACCTTGCGGTTTTGCAGCAGGGGGTGGATCTCCACCTGCTGGTGGGCGATGGCGCCCGGCCCCAAAATCTCGATGGCCTGTTTAAGCTGGGCCACGGTGAAGTTGGAGACCCCGATCTCCCGGGTCAGGCCCCGGGCTTTGGCCTCGGCCAACTGCTCCAGATAGACCGCCATCGGCACCTCATCCTGGGGGGAGGGCCAGTGAATGAGCGCCAGATCCAGATAGTCGGTGCGCAGTTTCTCCAGGCTCACTTCCAGGCTCGGGATCACCTTGCCCGGACCGAACTCGCTGGTCCACACCTTGGTGGTCAGGTAGATATCCTGGCGGGGAACACCGCTTTCGCTCATCAATTGGCCGACGTCGGCCTCGTTGTCATAGATCTGGGCGGTGTCGATATGGCGGTAGCCAAGTTCCAGCCCCTGGAGCAGGGAGTCGCGAAGGGGCTGATCTTTCAGGCGGAAGGTTCCAAGACCCAGGTTGGGCATCTTCATCATCAAATTCCTCAGGTTAGTGTTTCTACGCTCAAATGATGGGCTTTGCCTGCGCCGAGGGCGGAGGCAGTCAGGCGCGCCGGTAGCGGCTCACGACCCGGTTGGCAAACCAGGGGGAGGCGAGGCTGGCAAAGGCGATGTAGTGGGGCTGCTGCTGGTGGGCGAGCAGGGCGGCTTCACTCTCCCACTCCTCGTACAGTATCCAGCTGTGGGGGCTCTCCAGGCTCTGGTGCAACTGGTAGCGAAGGCACCCCGGCTCTTGCAGGGTAGCGGCGATCAGCGGCTCGAGGGCGGCGCGAAACTGGGCGGCGAATTCGGGTTTGGCGTCAAGCTGGGCAATCACAATCAGGGGGGATGGCATCTGAACCTCCTTGCAATATCGGCGGTCAGTATGCCCGCCACAGACTGGGGGAAACAGGGCAGCAGTAGCAAAACACTATTGAGATAAGAGCAGCAATGGGGCACATAAATGCCACCGACAAAGGGCGGTGTCAGGTGATAGCTAGATTTGTACAATCCATATGTACAAATCTAGAGCTATACATTCAATAAAGTCCATTAACCCTTATATTTTTCATGTAATTTTAATTTGTGTGACTCTAAAAACTTAAGTATATCAAGTTTAATTTTTGATTTTTGTTCTGCGGGCATCTTTCTTTGTATGTTGATATTGTCGACCTCCATCATTAATTCGCTGTTTTCTTCCTGCTCTGGAAAGCAAATAGTTACAGTGCAAGTCCCTTGGTGCTCATCATCATTAAGCTCATAACTTGATGTAACGCTATATAGCTTTATATGGCTTTTTAATTCTTCCTTTATGAAGAAAAGACTTGTATCTAAGCCTTGTCCTTTAAACATCAAATTTTTCACTTTTTCTTCAAACCACTCCATTTCTTGTGGGCGGCTATCTTTTAGGTCATCATCAGGTGAGAACGTTACTTTTTTCATGTCCTTATAATACAAGTACATTTCATTCGTTCTAGCCAGTTCCAGCAAGAAACCAATTCTTGCTTCATTTGTAAAATCGCCAAACAAGATTTGTTGTAAAGGTTGGTCAATAATATAATTGTGTTCAGATAGATGCTTATGTACTCTCGTGGATATTTTGTTCAGCACATTAGCAGTTTCTTTTGATGTATGCTTCATTGTAAGTCTTAAATCAACATTATCATTTGTTAATTTTAATTCAATGGAGCCGTTGTGAAAGGAAACATCATCGCCGAAATTTTTAGTCTTATCAGTTCTTTTTAGCGTAACCTCGGCGATTATATGGTTGGGATCTTTTCCATCTCCTGCGGCGGAAAATGAAGGTACATTGTCGATAGATATAACACCGAAAGGATCATTAATTAGATTTGAAAAATCAAAGTCGAAAGGAAGAGCGTTAAGTAATGTTTCATCACTATTCCATTTTAAATTCCGTGTTCTTATCTTAGGGTTGTCTTCTTTCGATTGGATGGCTTCTTTTAGCAACTCAAACTCTTCAGGAGATATGCCAGTCTTAACAAGAAGTGGCCCTAGAACAACTTTATCAGTTGATGAACTGAAGGTTCCCCTCGATTTTAGGATGGCTTGTATATCAGGAGCTTTAATCATTGAGTTTCCAATAAACTGACGTAAATAATCACCAGTTGGAATAAAGAAAGCATCACTCATTAGCAAGACTCCTAAAAGTTGGCAAATAATTCTTAATGGAAATGTTTATTGAAGTCTCAAAAGAGCTAAGGACTTTTCTTTTTATAGCATCATGGTCATCTGAGAAGTAATCAGGGGTTAATACCTCAAAGTCACTAACATGATCTAATGTGTTATCTCTACAATATGTTATTAGTTTTGAAAAGTTGTCCTCTGAGAACCCATTTATAGTTGAAACTATAAATTTGAATGTATCATGCTCGCCAACTTTTTTCTTCAATAAAAATGGGATTATAGGGCTGGTCAAATATTCAACCTGAAGTTTATTGCTATGCAATACTATAGTGTTATCATTTAAATTCAATCCAGTGAGAGGGTGATAAAAGTACCACTCCCAATCTTGGTATGTATATTCTATAAAGTCTATTGTTTTAAGTATAAAAGTTACTTTCTTATTATCTATCACATAAAGTTGTTTTACATCATGCTCTGAAATGAATCTGCTGCTTTGTAGTCGAGTAACGAAGTCTGTATCATCATCATCTAAACTTGAAATGAAAAACAAAACGGGAATGTCATTTATTTGAGTGCATCCTTTAAAAGCCGAGTTAATATCTCTTCGTTCAGCAGAACGTTGAAAGCATTCAGTAGTATGTACTAAGTCCCTGATATACCCTTTAAACTTTTCTGTGGCTGACTGAGGATACTTTGAATCTTTTATATGTTTGATTGATATAATTAAATTATTGAGTGTATTAGATTCAAGAGATGACTTGTAGGAGTATTGGAAATCAATGCCATGTTGTTTTTTCTCACCTCCTTTTGCTTCAGGAAGCGCATGTGCATTTGGGTTGTAACAGGTGTAATACATGCCTTTTTGTGGAGAGTTCCAACCTATTCTACTGAAAAATTTATCTGCAATTTTCTCTCCAACCTCACCAATGGTTTTAGATCTTTCCCCAGCCATCTACCTGCTCCACTTAAATTTTTAAATATATAGGCCACAATCCGTTGATAGAGGTTACCAATCATGGAGTTGGCATCGAATGGCGATGATAATCTATTTGGTCCTCTAATTGGCAGCGCAAAGATCACAAAAATATGTTCACTCAGGCTTTTTGTTGTTGATACAACTAGGGACAACGGCTGGCTTGGTATATGGGGGTGGGGCTGAATTGTTTCTCGCCCCCCCTCGCCATCAGGCCGCCGGTTCGGACCAGACCGCAAACTCGTTGCCGCTGGGTTCCACAAAGTGGAAACGGCGGCCACCGGGAAAATCGAACAGGGGGCGCACTATGGTGCCCCCTGCGCCGGCTACCTTGCTCTGGGTCGCCTCGATATCGGCGCTGTAGAACACCAGGAGCGCCCCGCCCTGAGCACTCTGGCTGCACAGTTCGGCGCGGTAGAAGCCGCCATCCAGCCCTTCTCCCTCGAAGGCGCAATAATCGGGGCCGTAGTCGGCAAACTGCCAGCCAAAGGCGGCGGTGAAGAAGGCCTTGGTGGCGGCAAGATCCCTGGCCGCAAACTCCACATAGTTCAGTTTTTCATGGGCCCTGGTCATAAGGCGCTCCTTGTCGATATCGGTGGTTATTTCGGTTGCCAGCGCTTTTGCGTGGGGCTCGTGGAGTGGGGCAAGGCGTCCCAGGGGGTCAGCTTGAGCTGCTTGCGCCGAAACCAGAACCAGGTCCCCATCAGCAGACCGAGCCCGATGCCAAACAGCAGGCTCTGGCGCAGGGCAAACCCCGGGCTCACCTCATCCTGCCAGCCGAGGCACCACATCAACACCCCCCAGATAGCGCCGATGGGGAGTCCCAGGGCAAGAACGTTGATCATAAAGCGTTCGTAGTGGGGCGGCCTGATGGTGAACCCCGCCTTTCGCAGCAGCCAGATGATCGGCGGGTTGTAGTTGAGCGTTTGCACGCCCTTCTTGGCCAGCTCCCGATGGGCGGCGGCCAGCCTGTTGTCGAATGTCATATCATCGTCCCTGTCATGGTGTGGCGCCATACGGTGCCGGTTGGCGGCATTGTACTGGCAAGGGCGCAGATAAAACAGGTGGTGCGTCACGATACGAAGCGACGCCTGTCTTGCCAACTCCCGGCCATTGCACCTATAAAGACCCATTACTCTTGCCAGGATGACAACAATGAAGACCCATTCCGATGAATTGACCCTGTTTGTGGCGGTGGTGGAGGCGGGCAGCTTTCGCCAGGCGGCGGAGAATCTCGGCATGGACAATTCCGTGGTGAGCCGCGGCATCAAGCGCCTCGAAGAGAAGCTCGCCACCGTGCTCCTCAACCGCACCACCCGCCGGGTCAGCCTGACCGAGGAGGGGAGCTGGTTCTATCAGCGGGCGGTGAAGATCCTGACCGAGATGAGCGAGGCGGAAGGGTTGCTGCTGATGCGCCGGGAGCAGCCGGAGGGCATATTGCGGGTGGACGCCGCCACCCCCTTCATCCTGCATAGATTGGTGCCCATCATCGGTGAGTTTCGCCGCCGCTACCCCGCCATCGAGCTGCAACTGCACAGCTCCGAGGGCTTCATCAACCTGATGGAGCGGCGGGTGGACATGGCCATTCGCATCGGCGAGCTGACGGACTCCTCCCTGCGGGCCCTGCCCCTTGGCCGCTCGCGGCTGCGGCTGCTGGCCTCCCCCGACTATCTGAAGGCACGCGGTACCCCGCGCCAGCCGGCTGACTTGCTGGCGGGCCATGAGCTGCTCGGTTTTTTGCACCCCGATCACCTCAATCATTGGCCCCTATTGAGCGAGGAGCAGGGGGACCGATTCGCCATCACCCCGACCCTGCGGGCCAGCAGCGGGGAAACCTTGCGTCAGCTGGCGCTGGCGGGGCAGGGGATCGTCTGCCTGTCGGACTTCATGACGGGGGATGACAGGGCGAGCGCGCCGCTGTTGTCGGTGTTTGGCGGCAAGCTCACCACCTATCGCAAGCTGGCCCAGGCCGCCTGCAACAAGCTCAAGCCCTGGTTCAGCCAGATGGGAGAGGACTGGACCGCCTCCTGCCGGCTGCCCGGTGGCGAGTTCGACTGCTCGGTGCGTGAACTGGCGCGTGCCTTTGCGCTGGAATTCGACTGGCTCGACGATCGCAGCGCCCTGCGCATCGCCGAAGCCTATGGCGCTCATGCCCGCCTCTGGCTGAAGGAGGAGCGCGGCCAGCACTTTGGCGCCGGGCTGTATGAATCCGAAGTGCGCTATCTCATCGCGCGCGAATGGGCCCACTCCCTGGAGGACATCCTGTGGCGCCGCAGCAAGCTGGGGCTGCGCCTGTCGGAATCCGAACAGCAGCAGCTCGGTGCCTGGCTGCTCGAGCACCACCACGCCCTGCCCGAAGCCTGCTGATGACCCATGGCGGGCGGCCTTTGCCGCCCGCCGTCAAACTGCAATAAACCCCTGCTATAACAATTACCTGCATCCTACACACCATAACAACGAGACCTCTTGATGAAGCAACCTCACCGTACCCTGATAGCCCTTGGCCTCGGGGCCGCCCTGGCGCTGCCCGCACTGGCGGCCGACGAAGGCAAAATCGTGATCGCCCACCGGGGTGCCTCCGGTTACCTGCCGGAACACACCCTGGAATCCAAGGCCCTGGCCTATGGCATGGGCGCCGACTATCTGGAGCAGGACCTGGTGATGACCAAGGATGACCAGCTGGTGGTGATGCACGATCACTTCCTTGATGGCATCACGGACGTGGCCGAGCGCTTCCCCGGCCGGGCCCGCCCGGACGGACGCTACTATGTGGTGGATTTCACCCTGGACGAGGTGCGCTCCCTGCGCATGACCGAGCCGTTCCAGCTGGTGGACGGCAAGCAGGTGCCGGTCTATCCGGCCCGTTTCCCGCTGTGGAAGTCGAGCTTCAGGATCCATACCTTCCAGGAAGAGATCGAGATGATCCAGGGGCTCAACAAGAGCACCGGCAAGCACATCGGCATCTACCCGGAAATCAAGGCTCCCTGGCTGTTCCGCCACGAGGGCAAGGACATCTCCAGGGCGGTGCTCAAGGTGCTCAAGGAGTACGGCTACACCAGCAAGAGCGACAAGGTCTATCTGCAGTGCTTCGATGCCAACGAGCTCAAGCGCATCAACGGCGAGCTGATGCCCGCCATGGGCATGGATCTCAAGCTGGTGCAGCTGATGGCCGAGACCGACTGGAACGAGACCATGGTCTACGACGCCAAGGGCAAGGCGACCCCCTATGACTACGACTGGATGTTCAAGCCGGGGGCCATGAAGACCATCGCCACCTATGCCGAGGGAATCGGTCCCTGGAAACCCATGGTGGTGACCGAGCCGGGCACTCCTGGCAAGCCGGTCTTCACCGGCATGGTGAAAGAGGCCCACGCGGCCGGTCTCAAGGTGCATCCTTATACCTTCCGTCAGGATGAGGGGCAGATCCCGGCCTATGCGAAAGACTTCACCGACCTGCTCAACATCTTCCTCTACCAAGCCGATGTGGATGGGGTATTCAGCGACTTCCCCGACAAGGCGGTCGAGGCTATCAAGGCTCACGGCAAATAATAAAAGAAGAGCAACACGGGAATGCAAGCGGGGCCAGGTGCCCCGCTTTTTTGTGCCCGGTGTCGTCGCCGGGATAAGGGGCCATGAGAGGGGGCAGAGAGATGATATTGAAATGGGTGAGTGTAATCTAATGTTTACGACATGAGGCTGATCCGGCCTCGCGAGTCGCTACTTTTGAGTTGTCTCACCCTGCATTCTTGGTCATTTATCCATCTGTCAGCGTGCAAAGACGCTAGTTTCACTTGATTGTTTGTTTTTCCTTGGTAAGGTGGGGGCGGTTGCGTAACAAAGTGCTGACTTGTGTAAACAAAAATTAACAGTTGGTGCCCTTGGCTTGAAACAGTAGAGAGAATGAGAAGATGCAAAGAGATCCCCTGAACAACATCCATATCCAGTCCGAACAAGTGATGATCACGCCTGCCCAGCTCAAGGAGAAACTGCCCATCTCCGATCGCGCGCTGGCATTCGTGCAAGGGGCCCGCAATACCATCGCCGACATCATCCACCGTCGCGATCACCGCTTGCTGGTGATCTGTGGTCCCTGCTCCATCCACGACATGGACGCCGCCAAAGAGTACGCAACCAGACTCAAAGCGCTGCATGACGCCTATCAGGACTCTCTCTACATTGTCATGCGGGTCTACTTTGAGAAGCCGCGCACCACGGTCGGCTGGAAGGGCTTTATCAACGATCCGAACCTGGACGGCACCTTCGACGTGGAGCTGGGTCTGCACCGCGCCCGCGAGCTGCTCTGCTGGCTGGCCGAGCTGGAGTTGCCGCTGGCGACCGAGGCGCTCGACCCCATCAGCCCGCAATACCTGGCGGAGCTCTTCTCCTGGTCGGCCATCGGTGCCCGCACCACCGAATCCCAGACCCACAGGGAGATGGCCTCTGGCCTCTCCATGCCGGTCGGCTTCAAGAACGGCACCGACGGCAACCTGGGCACCGCCATCAATGCGCTGCAGGCGGCCTCCAGCCCCCATGCCTTCATGGGGATCAACCAGCAGGGCCAAGTCGCGCTGCTGCAGACCCAGGGCAACCCGGATGGTCACGTGATCCTGCGCGGCGGCAAGCACCCGAACTACGACTCGGTCAATGTGTCGCTGGCGGAAGAGGCGCTGGAGAAGGCGGGCCTGCTGCCCGGCCTGGTAGTGGATTGTAGCCACGGCAACTCCAGCAAGGATCACCGGCTGCAGCCCAAGGTGGCCGACAACGTCATTCACCAGATCCAGGAGGGCAACCGCTCCATCATCGGGGTGATGCTTGAATCCAACCTGTTCGAAGGGAATCAGTCCAGCGAGCAGCCCAAGTGCGAGATGCGCTACGGCGTCTCCATCACCGATGCCTGCATCGACTGGGAGACCACGGATGCGCTGCTGGCCCGCTGCCACAGCCAGCTGGCGGCACCACTTTTGGCCAGAACATCGGCATAAGCCGTGGTATCTTGTTGTAACTGATTGAACCATCGAGGTATCACGGCCCACGCAGTGATACCTTGTTGCCTCTTGAATGACAGGGCGTCGCTGCGGGCGGCGCCAGCAGGGACTGGACATGGCGGAAGAGTTGAATGCCCTCAGGGACAAGATAGATGCGGTGGACAAGCAGCTGATTGATCTGCTGGCTGCCCGTCTCGCCCTGGTGGGGGAAGTGGGGGAAGTGAAAAGCCGGCACGGCTTGCCCATCTACGCGCCGGATCGGGAGGCGAGCATGCTGGCCCGCCGCCGCGCCGAGGCCGAGGCACTGGGGGTGCCGGGGGACCTTATCGAGGATGTGCTGCGCCGGGTGATGCGCGAGTCCTATATTCTGGAGTCCGCCAGCGACAAGGAGCACCACTTCAAGTGTATGAAGCCTGAGCTCGGCAAGGTGGTGATCATCGGTGGCCAGGGGCAGCTTGGCCGCCTGTTCGGCAACCTGTTCAGCCTCTCGGGCTACCGGGTCGAAACCCTGGGTCAGGCCGATTGGCCACGCGCCGACGAGATCCTGCACGGGGCCGGGCTGGTGATGGTAGCGGTGCCCATCGACGTCACCTGCCAGGTGATCGACCGGCTCGGCAACCTGCCGGCGGACTGCCTGCTGGTGGACGTGACCAGCGTGAAGAGTGAACCGCTTGCCCATATGCTGGCGGTCCACCAGGGGCCGGTGCTGGGGCTGCACCCCATGTTCGGACCGGACGTGGCGAGCCTCGCCAAGCAGGTGATCGTCTGCTGTCAGGGACGCGAACCCGCCGCCAGCCAGTGGCTGCTGGAGCAGATGACCATCTGGGGGGCGCGTTTACAGCAGGTGGAGGCCAGGGCCCACGACGAGGCGATGACCTTCATTCAGGCGCTGCGCCACTTCGCTACCTTCGCCTACGGCTGGCATCTCTCCCGCGAGCAGGCCAACATCGATCGTCTGCTGGCGTTGAGCTCCCCCATCTACCGGCTGGAGCTGGCCATGGTGGGACGGCTGTTCGCCCAGGATCCCCATCTCTACGCCGACATCATACTGTCGTCGCCGCAGAACCTCGCGATGATCCGCCGCTACTACCAGAACTTCGGCGAGGCGCTGGGCCTGCTGGAGCGGGGCGACAGGGAGGGCTTCATCGAGGCCTTCAGCCAGGTCTCCGGCTTCTTCGGCGAGCGGGCGGAGGAGTTCCTGCGCGAGAGCCGCACCCTGCTGGCGCAGGCCAACGACCGTCGCCATCACGGCTGATACACAAAGACATCCATATAAAAGGGGCCTGATGGCCCCTTTTTCATGTTGTTTGTGCTGCACCGATAACCAGGGTAGATGAAAACACAGGTCTGGGCGTGAAATCGCCCTGTTTCATTCGGCAGGCGGTTGACGCAAGTCGGCGTCATGCCAGCCCAGCGGCAGGGTCAGCAGCTGATCGATCAGCTCCCGGCGGTCGGATTTCTCCAGATAGGCGAGGTAGAGCGGGCGGCTCAGGGATTGGCCCCCTTCCACCAGATGAAGCTGCCCCTGCTCCAGGAAGGGGCTCACCATGCGCCTTGGCAGGTAGGCGGCGCCGCCGTTGGCCAGTACGAATTGCAGGGCCATGCTGGCGGAGCTCGAATGCAGAACTGGGGTCTTCTGCAGGCTCTGCAATCGGCTCGATGGCGGTTCGAAGCTGGTGCCCCAGTCGAGATGAATGTGGGGCATCTGCATCAGGCTGTCGGCGTTTGCGGCTGGCTCCCGGCTCACCAGTTCGAACACCAGCTCGCCGATGGGGTGCAGGGCAATCTCGTCGATCTTGGTCGGCTCGGAGAGCAGGGCCAGATCGAGGGAGCGCTCCAGCAACTGGCGACAGAGGTGCTCGCGGGAGGCCGTTTCGAGGCGCACCGCGAGGCCGGGGGCCAGGGCATAGACATGGTTGAGCCAGTCGTTGAAGTCGAGCTCCCAGAAGACGGCGGGGGCGCCGATGGCAAGCTGCTGGCTGAAACCGGGGGAGAGGGCCACGTCCTGCTTGGCGCGCCCCAAAGTATGCAGAATGGCGTCTGCGTAGGGCAGCAGACGCTCACCGGAGGCAGTCAGGCGGATGTTGTTGCGATGACGGGCAAATAGGCTGACCCCGAGTTGCTGCTCGAGCTGGCGGATCCGGAAGCTCACCGCCGACTGGGTCAGGTAGAGATTTTCAGCCGCCCGGCCAAAGTGCCGGGTCTTGCTGACCTCGATGAAGGTCCGAAGCAGCTCGGTATCCATTAATCGAGGGACTCGTCGCTGCCGCCACCGCCGCCTTCAAAGCTGCCACCCGCATCTTCATTGGCGCCGCCTGCGACGGTGCACAGACGGTGCACGCGCTTGGGACCAATCACCTTCAGGTATTTGAACCACACCTTGGCGTGGGGGTTGTTGCCGGCTGCGCCGGATTTGACCTGTTCGATAAAGGCACTTTCTACGTCATCGCGCGGGGCCAGGTTGCCCTGATAGAGCGCCAGCATCACGGTGCCATATTTTTCCAGACTGTCCGCTTCGGCCACGGTGAATTCGCCACTGCGACGCAGGCCACGGGGAAAATGTTTGAAGTCGTTGAAACGCTTGTCTGATTCGAAGCTCATAATGCTCTTGTTCTGGTTAGTTTGACCTTTGCGGGCAAGTATCATCAGGCCGTCGCAGAGTGCAAAATCAATTTTCTTACTATGTTAATAAATATCTTTTATCGAACAGGGTTTGTCGCATCCCGCGGGGGCATTTTGCGGTGCGCTGCACAAAAAAGCCTGAAAAATAGTGGAGTTATGTCAGATTTTGTACAGGAAAAACCGCTCAAAAACGGGCTTGGAAGCTAAAAATAAGGCGCCGTATGGCGCCTTTTTATCATCATGACTGAGCTGAACCCGAGTGCGCGGCACTCACTCAATCATGGCTGGCTGTGCCAGGTTGTCGGCACGCCACAGACGATAGCGCACCTCGTACTCCTGGGGCACATAGATGACGAAGGGCAGCTTGGAGTTGTAGTTCACGAAGAAGCCCTGACCGTAGATCTGGACGAAACTCTCCTTCTTCTGGCCGTCCGGGCAGGCCATCAGGGTGCTGACGGGGCCGGTGACCTGGCCCAGGGTCAGGTAGTTGTAACCCCAGCCCTTGACGCTGTGCTGTTCCAGATTGCCCGCGAAGCGGGGCAGGTTGCAGTCGACCAGCATCTTCTTGCCGACTTGCAGCTCGACCATCATGTCGGCTTCGTTCTCGACTTCCGGCAGACGGATCACGACACGTTCCTGGTTCACTTCGGCGGCGGGGAACATGCTGATATCAAATTTTTTCGGTTCGGCGGCGAAGGCATGGCCACCCAATAACAAGGCGCCCAGCAGGCTAAAACGCAACACGGTTTTCATCTGTACCTCTTGGGATTGGTTCAACGCCGCTAGACTAACCGCTCTGCCGGTTTCATGCCAGCGCTGCGGCGTGCAAAACCGCCCTGAACAGGCATCACATGACGCAATTTGATGCTTTTTTGACGGCCAGGGTCACTCTGGCGCTTCTTGCCTCGTGTCAAACAGGGGGCCGGGTGGCCCCCATGGCCAGGCTGTCACCTCACCAGCAGAACCTGTTTCGCCCAAGAGCGGGGGGCGCGCTGGGCGACGGAGCCGCTGGTGATGTCCAGGTAGGCGACGCCCTGAAGGGCCGGCACCGGGGTGGAGGACCAGAGATAGACATAGCCGTCGTTCACCTCCTTGCCATCCCCGGCCATGGCGCGGGGGAAGATGGTTTCGTTCAATGCCGGTTTGTAACAGGCGGACTCCAGAATGCTGGCGAGCTCCTTGATGGTGGGCAGGCGCCAGTCGTGATGACCACCAAAGCCATACAGGGCATGGCTCGGTTCGGAACGGATCCGTTCCGCCGTCTGCAGTGCCTGTTGCCAGTAGAGGTGGGTGGGTTCCCCCTCGCAGCTCTGGTTGCGCCAGGTCTGGCCGAGCTGGCAGCGCATCCAGGTCAGACCGGTGCCCCTGTCAGTGACGGTGCCGTTGCCGTGATCCTGGAAACGGGCGGTGGGGCTGGTACGGGGCAGGGCGTCGTCGCAGATGGCGATGGCCAGTGCCAGGGGGCTGCACAGGGTGAGCAGCAGGGTCAGAAGATACTTGTTCATCGGGTTACCTCGGCCACCAGGCGCAGTTGCAGACCGTTGGCGTCATTGCTGTTTTGAACTGGGGTGGGATAGTCGGCACCGGCGTCCTCGCCGAGGAAGATGTGGGCGATGGCGCTCAGAGGCGCGCTCTCCAGCCGGCGGGACGGGGTCAGGGTCTGGCTCCAGTAATAGCCATCGAAGCCATTGAGTCCGGTGCCGACATCGGGGAAGTAGCGCACATCCAGGGTGACGAGCTGGCCATCCTGGCGGGCGAGGGAGCCGTAGTGCTGCAAACTCATCAGCTCACGGGCGTGGGGCAGGCGCCAGTGGGTGATGCCGCACAGTTGCTGTGCATTGAGCCACTGACGGTACTGCTCCGTGGTGCAGATGGCCTCCCCTTCGGGGCAGGCGTAATCCCGCTCCTCCTGGGTCGGGTGATAGTTGTCGAACTCCCAGGCGAAGGTGCGGTGCAGATCCCTCGGACTGTCCGGATCCGCCAGCTTCTTCTCCCAGACGAGGCCGGTATTGAGATCCTCCACGCACTCCCACTCGTCGGCATTGTCCGCCAGGGGTTGCCCCTTGCCGTCCAGCTTGCGATAGCGAAGGGGCGCCTGGCCCAGGCTCGCCTCCTGGCCCGGGTGATCCGCAGGCTCCTGGTCGAGCAGATAATCCACCCCGTCCGTGTAGGTGGTGACGCCGCTGGCGGTCACCAACGCCCGGGGTTGCTGCTGCATCAGCACGGCGGCGAGTCTGGCCTGCTGGCTCAGTAGCTCGGGGCTGGCGGCAAAGTGCCGGGCGAGCTCGGGCAGCAGGGTGACAAGGCCTTGCCAGATCTGCTGGCGGCGTTCGCTGGCGGCAAAGGTGGGCAGGGTGGCCTCGTCATCAAAGGTGGCGAGGGCCAGCTCGGCGAGGGCGCGGTTGAAGTCGCCCAGCTGCGCCAGTGCCGCCAGATCTGGGCCGGGGTGAAGGGGCGCCAGGGCGAACAGCACGTCCGTCAGGGCCTGAGCCGGTGGCAGCCCGTCCGAGATACGCGTCTGCAGCAGGGTGCTGAGGGGGCTGGGGGTGAGGTGCTGGTTGTCCTGGCGCGCCGCCGGGTGGGCCAGGGGCAGGGCGGCGGGATCCGCCGGAATGAACAGCAGGGGAGTGGTGAGCAGATCAGGGTGGCGCCGGGTCAGAGTGTGGGCACCGGCCTCGCCGCTGACGGCGGGCTCATTGGCTTCGCAGCCGTCGTTCTGGTTCAGGTTGATGCACAGGGTGCCCGCAGCGGGCAGGCTGACCGTCAGGCGGTAGTCCGGCGCGGTCAGGGGAGCCTCGTCCGAACCGCCGCCACAGGCGCTGAGCAGGGGGGCCAGCAGGCAGACGATCGGGGTCATTCTCATGGTCATGGTGTGTCCTTGGAGGGGCCTTGGCCCCTCTCTTCTTTATATAGGGAGAGTCAGAGGCGACGCAGACGGCGCCACAGGGCCAGCGGCAGCAGCCAGAGCAGGGGGAAGGCCCCCCCGCCACTGCTGTCCGAGGTATCGAAGCGGATGATGCCGTCATCCGGCACGGGCACGGTGTTGCCGCACTGGGCGCCGGTACGCTGACTGATGCTCCACCCGTTCAGGAGACCCTGATTGCCCGGTTTGCTGTCCACCACCTCCAGGGTCCAGCGACCGGCCAGGGGTTCTCCTTCGAAGGCGCTGAAGGGTTGCAGGGACTGCAACTCGGTGGGGAAGACCCCTTTCAGGCTCGGCAGGGGGCTGTAACCTTTGTCCCAGATCTGGACCCGGGTGCCGGCGGGGGAGCTGAGCCAGATCTCCAGCTCATCCAGCGCCTCATGCTGCAGATCCAGGCTCAGTTGCAGCCTGTCGCTCACACGGGCATCGCTCTTCTCCAGCAGCAGGCTGGTTTCGCTCAGGCCGCGCACCTCCTCGCTCTGGGCATCGTTCAGTCGCTGAGACCGACCACTGGCCCGGCTGATGACGGGGGTGCCGATGGGCAGGGTCAGGGATTGCTGCCACTGGCGCTCGGTGGGGCTGGTACTGCTCATGGCGAGATTCACCGAGAGGCTCGCCTCGTCGCCGCAGGCGAGCGGGCTCTGGGCCAGCAGGCGCAGGGTGGTGGTCATGCTGGCACCGGCGGCCAGGGTCGCTGGTTGCCAGTTGTCAGGATCGGCCTGCAACCCGGTTGGCAGGGTGAGGGCCAGCTCGTTGAGGGTCACCTCCCCCTTGCCCGGGTTGCTGAGGGTCAGCTGCACCGACTGGCGCTGCCCCAGCGGGATGGCGCTCCCCTCGGCGAGGGCGATATTGACGGGAGCTTGCAGCAGCCCGTGCTGGCGAAATGCCTGCTCCAGCAGACGGGCATAGGCTCGCGTCGGGTAGAGACGGGCGGCAGTATCCACGGTGATCCGGGCCAGTTGCGGCATGCGAATGGCCGGCCCCAGGCCGAAGTGGGATTCGATGATGACGCGATCAAACTCGTCCCTGGCCGCCTCACCGTGCTCGGCCACCGCCGTCAGCAGGGCCTGGAACAGCGGGGTGCCCCAGAGCTGATCCCCGTTGCTGCCGTTGATGGTGCGGTGGGCGGGGTAGCGGTAGTCCGGATGGTAGCGGGCGCGCAGATCGTCGAGCTGGCGCGGGGTGCGGTCGGTGAAGCGGGCATCCCAGTTGAACACCATGGCGGGTTCGAATTGGCGACCGGCTTCGCTGCGCTGGCGATGACTGGCGGCCAGGTAGTCGCCAAAGCCCTCGCCGATGGCTCCCCAGTCACCCTCTTCCCCGAGATCTGGCAGGATGTGGTGCTGTACCCCGTGGCCGAACTCGTGCCAGATGACCATGGGATCCTCGGCATCGGGCACGCCGCTGCGACCCAGCTCCAGCCTGCGTTCGAACGGATCGTAGAGGGAGTTGTCCTGATAGCCCGCGTCCGTGTCGATGTCGAGCGCCCCGGGGATGAGCTCGGTGAAGCCGAGCGCCTTGAGGTGGCGCTGGGCGAGATCCAGATGGTAGTAGGCGTTGATGTCCGCAAAGCCGCGATCGTCCCGGGTCAGGCGAAAACCCTGCACGTCACTGCTGCTGTAGGGGGCCGATTCGGGGGCCATGACATCCACCACCCTGGCATGGGGGCCGCTCAGGCGATACTGCCCGGCTTGCAGGCTCACCGGCAGGGGAACCGGATCCTGGTAGGCGGCCTCTGCCAGCACCAGCTCATCGTGCCAGACCAGGCTGGCGTCCTGCAGGCGGGTGCGGGGATCGGGGTCGAACACCCGTGCCTGAACCTGCATATCGCCTGCGTCGGCGACATGCAGAGGGTGGGTAGTTGCCTGATCCCCGAGACGGCCAAGCTCCTGCTCCCCGTCGCAACGGGCAAACAGCTGCACCTGGCTGGCCTTGGCATTGCCAGCCTTGTGCTCGCGCACCCGCTGGCGCAGGGCAGGCACCAGGGTATCGCCGTCTCGCCAGTACCAGGCTTCGACCGGCCCCAGCGTCTCTATCTGGTTGCCGTCGGTGCGCAGGGTGGCGAGCAGGGGATCCAGGGTGCCGCTGGCATCGCAGCCGGGCGCTGTGCTCTGCAAGGGGCGCAGGTTGTGATAGAGGCGCCAGGGGCGTCCGTCCCCGTCGACACTGACGGCGGCCTGGGTGGTGGCCACCGGCAGGCCGTTCACCAGCTGGCGAAAGCTGTAATGGTGGCCGAGCAGGCTGGCCCTGTCGTAATCGGGGGCGAGGAGCACACCGAGGCGCTGCTCGAGCCAGCGCTTCGGCGTCGTGGTGAGGGGGGGTTCATCGACAAACTGCAGATCGGCCGCCAGCAGCGGTGATGAGATCAGGGTTGCCGCCAGCCAGAGGGCCAGAGAAGAGGGTTTCATGGTTCACTCCAGAAAAAGAGGGCAAGGGGTCAGTGATTGACGCCCGCCAGGGTGAGCAGGAAGGCAAACTCCTGCGCCGCACGCAGCGCCGCCGTTCGGGGGGCGCCCAGATGGCCGCCGTCGAGTTCGGTGCGCAGCAGATAGGGGCCTGTTCCCGTGCTATGGGAGCGCAGGCGGGCTATCCACTTGAGGGGTTCCCAGTAGGGCACCTGACTGTCGTGCAGGCCGCCCGTCACATAGACGGGGGGATAAGGGACCTTGTGCAGGTTGTCGTAGGGGCTCAGGCGGCGCATCGCGGCATAGTCACCCGGGATGGCCGGATTGCCCCACTCGGCGTACTCCTGCCGGGTGAGGGGCAGCTCGGGATCCTGCATGGTGCCCAGCAGGTCGACGAAGGGAACTTGCAGCACGGCCCCGGCGAATCGGGTGGGCGCCTGGTTGAGTGCCGCAGCCACCAGCAGGCCGCCGGCGCTGCCACCCATGGCAAACAGCCGGGCGGGATCGATGGCGGGATCCTGGGCCAGGGCATCGGCCACGGCGAGAAAATCATCCACGCTGTGCTGTTTGTCACGGCCACGACCCTCCCGGTACCAGGATTCGCCGAGCAGACCGCCCCCGCGCACATGGGCGATGGCGTAGACGAAGCCGCGATCCAGCAGGCTCAGCACCCGGGGCTGGTAGTAGGGACGCATGGGGGTGCCGTAAGCCCCATAGCCGTAGAGCAGCAGTGCCCTGGGGTGGGTAATGCCCTTGCGCCAGACCAGGGAGACAGGCACCTTGACCCCGTCCTTGCCCGCGATCCAGCGCCGCTCGCTCTGATAGGGAGAAGTGTCCCTGCTCTCGGGTGTCCCCTCCCAGGCGCCGGAGGCGAGATCCAGCCAGCGCTGGTGAGGTGGCTCGGCCATACCCTGACGGCGAATGAGCACCTTGTCGCTGGCCGGTTCCTGGCTGCCCTGGATCCAGGCCGTGCCTGCGCCATCGGTGAGCGGCAGGCTGTGGGTCAACGCACCCTTGGCGTCCAGCACATCGAGCCAGTCATCCCCTTCCTTGCGGTATTGCAGCACGGTGTGCCGGGCAAAGAGGCGCCACTTCTCGAGTTCCCGGCCCTCGCCGGACCAGAGCCGTTGCCACTCTCCCTTCGCCACCAGGCTCAAGTCGGCCACCTGATAGAGGCCGAGGGCGCCGTCCCGGTTGCTCTTGATCAGCACCCTGTCCCCCAGGGTATCCAGGTAGTATTCGAGGCCGCGCTCGCGCCCCTTGAGCAGGTCGGCCCGACCCGCGTCCAGCAGGTATTGCTCCGAGCTGTCGTGGTTGTTGCTTTGCAGCACCAGGTGGCGGCGATCCGTGGTGCGATAGAGGCCGAGCAGCCAGGCGGGATCGCGCTCCTCATACACCAGGGTCTCCTTGCCATCCTGCCAGGCCAGCAGTTGCCAGGGGCGCAGGGTCTGGTGCTCGTTGGCGAGGGTGTAGAGGGTCTTGCCATCCAGACTCCAGAGCAGATCGCCGGCGCGGTGAGGCAAAGAGGCCAGTGTCTCGCCACTCGCCAGATCCAGCAGGGTGATGCGGTAGTCCCGATCTCCCCTGCGGTCTTCGGCCAGGGCAAGCAGTTGCCCGCCCGGGTGCAGGGCCCAGGCGGCGAGCTCGTAATACCCCTCGGCAGGTTGGCGGGGAGCCAGCCGCTTTCGGGGGGCGGCATTGGCGTCGCTGCGTTGCCACAGGCTGCCGTCCGCCTCCATGCGCCACTGGCTGCCAGCCTGGCTCAGCCAGTCGTCCGGCACGGGTTCGCCCCGCTCCCGGCCCTGCCACTCCGTCTGCAGGCGCTGTACCAGTGGCGTCTGGTCGGCGAGCTGCTGCTCGGTCCAGCGGTTCTGCTCGCGCAGCAGCGTCAGGAGGGCGGGATCCTGGCGGCTGTCGTCACGCCAGCCACCATAGGGATCGAGACGGGTTATCTCCCCCTTCATCAGTTGCGGGCGCTCGGGGATGAGGGGCGCGGCCTCCAGGGTTGCCTCAGGCAGGGGAGAGGCGGGGACCGGCGTGGCCAGCAGGCTGGCCAGGATCAATAGGCTGTGCATCAGATCCCCACGAAGGTGTAGCGCAGGCTGGCACTCAGGGTGCGGCCGCTCTGGGTGAAGAGGGAAGCATCGGTCCCGGCTTCCAGCCCGGCCACATCCTGATAGCGGGTGTAGCGGGTGTCGAACAGGTTGTCGAGCTTGAGGTTGACCTTGAGGGCGTCGGTGACCAGCCAGTCGGCCGTCAGGGCGAAACTGAGCCAGCCGGCACTTTCGAGGCAGTCCCCCTGGCGGCCGGTCAGGCTGTTGCCGCAGGTGGGCACCCGGTTCATGGCGGCGGCATAGTCCGCCTGAATGCCCAGACTCCACTCATTGGCCTGATAGCTCAGACGGGTGTTGCCCTCGAGGGGCGTCAGGGTGCGCAGCGCTTCACCTTTGTTGTCCTCGCCATCGACCCAGCCGAGCTTGGTGGCGAGCTCCCACTCCTGGGTCAGCCAGTAGCTGGCGGCGAGTTCGGCCCCCCAGGTTTCGGCCTTGGCGACGTTGCGATATTGGCGCAGGATGACGCCATCGCTCAGGCGCAGCCCCACCTCGCGCCAGTCGATGAAGTTGTAGTAGCGGTTGTAGAAGAGCGCTGGCTTGATGCTCCAGTTGTCCCCCTCGCCACTCAGCCCCCACTCGATGCTGTGGCTGGTCTCCTCCTTGAGCCCTGTGTTGGCGATGATCTCGAAGGGCGGCAGAGCGAAGTAGTGGGGGATGTTGCCGTACACCTTGTCGTAGGAAGGCGCCCGGAACCCGTTGGCATAGCTGAGCCAGCTGCGCCACTGGTCGTTGAAGCGGTAGCTGGTGGCCAGGCTCGGGGAGAGGTGCCAGCTGTGGTTGCTGTCGTGGCTGCCGTCCAGCGGCGTGAGCCACTGGTGATCCATGCGCAGGGTGGGGGTGAACTGCCACTGGCCCAGGCTGGCCACGTCGCCGAGCCAGACTCCGGCCCTGTCGGTACGGGCGCGGCTGAAGGGGGCGGACTGGCCGGGTTGGGGAATGCCGGCCTCCAGACTCAGCTTCTCCACCGGCCGCTCGTGGGTGGTGCGCTCGAGCTCGATGCCGTAACTGAGCTGATGGGCGAGATGGCCGGTGGCGAGATCCCGGCGCACATCCAGCTCGGTACCGATCCTGTCTTCGGTGAAGGTGGCGAGTTCCCGTTCGCTGCGATAGCGCGGATAACCGCTCAGCAGATCGTTTTGCAGCAGGCTGCGCTTGTTGGCGGTGTTTTTCGAGTGATTGCCGTAGGCACTCCAGGTGAGGCTGTCGGCCAGTATTGTGTCGAGGTTGCTCGCCTCCCAGGCCAGCTTGCCCCCCTGGGTGCGTTGGCTGCCCTGCTCGTGGTACTGGCGCACCTGCCACTTGCCATCGGGCTGGGGCACTTCGCGCGGCCCCTGATCCCGCTCGGCGTTGTCCTCGAAGTAGTCGAGTTCGAGGCGCAGCAGATGATGTTCGTTCAGCTGGATGCGAGAGCTGGTGGAGGCGCTGAGGCCATCCAGATCCGCCGGGATGCGGCTCTCGTCGTAGTTGGCGGTCTCATGTCCCTGCCAGCCGGAGAGGCGCAGCAGGTGTTCGGTATCCCGTATCCGGGCGGCGCCGGTGGCGCTCAGCTTCTGCTTGTCACTGCTGCCATCGTGCAGCACCTTGCTGCTGAGATAGGCATCCTGGCCCTGAAGGTAATCTTCCGGCTGCTTGGTGCTGATGACGATGGTGCCGCCGATGGCATCGGAGCCATGGAGGGAGGAACCGGCTCCCTTGGCCACCTCTATCTGTTTGACGTCGTCGAGATCGAAGCTGAAGCGGCCCACCTTGTCGTTGAGGTCGTCGGCGCCAAAACCGTCGCTGACCCGCACCCCGTCCTTGATGATGAGCACCCGGTTGCCGCCCATGCCGCGGATGATGATGTTCTGGGGGCGGCCGGCGGAGCCGGTCACCGAGACGCCGGGTTCGTTCTTGAACACATCGGTGAGCTCGGTGGCAACCTGGCGATCCAGATCCTCCTCCGTGATGACGGTGATGGAACCGGACACGTCGGAGAGCTTCTGCTCGATGCGCTGTCCCTTGACCACGATGGTTTCCCGCCCCTTGAGTTCGGGGGGCATGTCCGTTGTGTCGACCCCGGCGGGATCGCTGGCAGCCAGCGCCGTACCGGACAGCAGCATGGGCCAGTAGTGAAGAAGTCGAATTTTCATATTTGAGAATAATTATTATTTAAGCCTGAAGGGCGTGGATTATTGCAGAGGGAGTCAAGCAGATCAATAAATGACAATCATTATCATTTTGTTTTTATGATATTGATCGAATTGAACTTTTTTGAGAGATAAATCAGTAAGGTGGTGGCATACGTTTGCGAATGACGCCATGGGAAACGGGAGGACGGGTGTGGTGCGGGCAAGAAAAAGCCCGCCATAGGGGCGGGCTCAAGGAGGTGGGCTGGCGCTGATCAGGGGGCGCGATAGAAGCGATTGAGCTCGTTCATCACCTGGATCAGGGTGCCCATGTCCGGGGTGCCGTGCTTGATGGGGCGATAGGTGTCGCGGTCCAGCAGCTCGAAGTCCCCCTGCTTGTTGAACTGGGTGATGGTGTTGCCCTGATAGATGGCGAAGTCATTCTGATCCCCCGCCAGCAGCCAGGTGCGTGTACTGGCTTCGAACAGGTTGCGCCCCGTGCTGTAGTCACGATAGGGGTTGCGTACACCCAGCATGTTCTTCATCAGGGTCGGTACCAGATCCAGGTGGCTGCTCGCCTGCGCCTGGGGCGCAGGTTCGGCACCAGGCCAGGCCAGCACCAGGGGGACCTGCACCTGATAGGTCGAGTAATTGCTGCCATAGCCCCAGCTGTTGCTCTGGGTCTCGTTGAACTCCTGACCGTGGTTGGAGGTGATCACGACGATGGTCTGATCATCAAGCCCCTGCAATTGCAGTTGGGTCAGCATCTGCTCCAGCAGTTGATCGGTATAGAA
Organism: Aeromonas caviae; assembly: GCF_000819785.1. Classification (GTDB taxonomy): domain Bacteria; phylum Pseudomonadota; class Gammaproteobacteria; order Enterobacterales; family Aeromonadaceae; genus Aeromonas; species Aeromonas caviae. The sequence continues at coordinate 32,329 of NZ_CDBK01000065.1, forward strand.
GACCGCGTTCTTGTAGCGGTTCTCCAGCTTCTGCAGGTTCTCGGGCCGATAGGCAGTGGCCGGGTTGAAGCGGGTCAACTCGGGCTGGAAGGGGCCCTTGATGCTGGCAGGCACCTGATAATCCCCCGGGCTAGAGAGATAGACCAGAGAGAACCAGGGTCTGTCCGCGGTGCGCGTGCCAAGCCACTGCTGCCAGTCGTCGATGAGCCTGCGGTCATCGGTCTGGCGGGAGACGAAGACCTGTTTGCGCAGACCTGCAAGCAGACTCTGGCGATACTGCTTGGCATCTTCCAGTGCACCGAACAGGCCGAACTGGTAGTCCTGACGCAGCATCTCGTCGAACAGCACGGGGGGGCGCTTGTCGGCCCGGATGTCCCCGTAATAGTGGCCGGGCAGCCCGTAGAAGAGGCTGAACATCCCCATGGCTTCATCATTGCCACCACTCATGTGCTGGCGGAAATTGAAGTGGTTGTCCGCGTAGCGTTGCAGATTGGGCATGTTGATGTTGTTGAGCATGTCGGCTCGCAGGGAGTCGACCACCACCACCAGCAGGTTCTTGTGATCGCTGGGTGCGCTCACGCTGAGGGGGCGCAAGGGATAGAGCAGACGGTGCTCAGCGCTTCCCTGATCTTCGGCCTTCTTCTCATACTGCTCGAGGTCGAGCCAGCCATGCTTGGCCAGGAAGCTCCTGGCGGTCATGGGGTAGGAGAGGGGGAAGTTGGCGCGCTGCATGGTGATGGGTTGATACAGGGTCGCATCCGCCCAGCTGTTGACCAGATGGGTCAGGATGAAGCAGACCAGCAGGGCTAGCCCCACCTGATTGCCGTACTGGCGGCGTTTGCGCTTGTTGATCTTGCGCCACACATAGGCCGACAGCAGCAGTTGCAGCAGGAAGATGGCGGGCACCGCCACGAAGATGATGCTCCAGATAGAGCCCTCTTCGGTCTGCGCCTGATCCAGCAGCAGTTGCCACACCTGGCCATTCAAGTGGAACTTGAACAGCTGGAACACCTGGGTGTCGATAAGCAGCAGCACCAGCGCCAGGGTGGCGATGATGGATGAAATGAAGCGCAGCGGCTTCTCCCTGGGCAGGATGAAGCTCAAGGGGAAGATGGTCAGCAGATAGGTGACGAAGCTCAGGAACGAGAAATGACCTATCCAGCTGATGACGAGATAGGTCACGCCGAGCGTGGTCGACGGCCAGCTGATGGCGCCCAGGTAACGGGTCGAGATCAGCATGGCCAGGATGATGTTGAAGAAGGAGAACCAATGCCCCCAGGTGATCAGGCGAGAGACATTATCGCGATAGGGGTTGCCGGTTTCGACCATAATGATCCATCTGCTTGAAAAACATCAAAGAATGCGAAGAAACTCAGTGCGCATCGTGGCGATGGCCCACCGAGGCGGTGAGTGCCTGGATGAACTTCTCGGTGATCGCCTGGCGCTGGGCCGGGGCCATGCCGTTGATGATGTTGGTGGTCAGGTTGCCAAGGACCATCAGACTGAGATCCACCGGTGCCTTGTGTTTCTCCAGGGCGGTGATCAGGTCGTTCATCAGGGCGTCAAACTGCTCGTTATTGTACTTTGATACGATGGGCATAATCTTGGGTTCACCTCGGTTCAAAGCGCCTTATAATACTTCACCCTTTCGGCTAACACTATGGCTTTGTGACATGAGTCTCGATATCGACAAGATCATTCTTCACTCCCTGCGGGCGGGCAACGATGGCCAGCCCCACGCCGATACCCGCAGCCAGACCCTGCCTGCCGACGAGGCGGTACAAGGGCTGATGGCGGAGCTGCATCGCATCTACAACGGCAAGGGGGGAAAGGGCTTTGGCTTCTTCGCCGATCCCGAGGCCGCCGTCGCCGAGCTGGCGGAGGGGGAAGACGCCCCCAAGCAGCCTTCCCCCGCCTTTCGCATCGCCCTGGAGCAGCTGCTGGCGGAGCAGACCGAGTTCGTCCCCTTTTCCGTCAACCTGACCCAGATGCTGGTCAAGCAGCTGGTGGAGCATGCCCTGGACGAGCAGGGGGTGTTGCTGATTGCCAAGTACAACTATGTGGGGGTGGATTACCTGATGATCGCCCTGCTGGAAGGCAAGGAGAGCGTCACCGTGAGCGAGGCGCTGGAGCTGCGCCACATCCAGTACCTGGATATCGGCAAACTCAATCTGGTGGCCCGCATCGATCTCACCGAGTGGAAAACCCAGGGGGATTCGCGTCGTTATATCACCTTCAGCAAGGGCCGGGTCGGTCGCAAGCTGGGGGATTTCTTCATGGATCTGCTGGGGGCCCGCGAGGGCATGGATGCCAAGATCCAGAACAAGGGGTTGCTGCAGGCGGTGGACGATTACTGCGACAGCCGCCAACTCGAACCGGCCGAACGCAATGACTACAAGAAGCAGGTCTTCAAATATTGCACCGAGCAGGCCAGCGCCGGCGAGGAGATCGAGATCAAGGAGCTGTCGGCGGAATTGCCCGGTGATGGGGACCTCGATTTTTACAGCTTCATCGGTCAGGAGTACGAGCTGGAGGAGCGCTTCCCGGCGGACCGTTCCACCCTGCGGGGCTTGACCAAGTTTGTGGGCTCCGGTGGCGGCCTGACCCTGAGCTTCGAGCAGAAGTTGCTCAACAACCGGGTCTTTTACGATCCCCAGACCGACACCCTGACCATCAGGGGAGTCCCGCCCAATCTCAAGGATCAATTGCTGCGCCAGTCGTAATGTGATCCAGCCGTCATTTCTTGCAAAAAGGCACCGGAGTCCGCTCCGGTGCCTTTTTATTTAAGGGGGTGATGTAGATGGAAACCACCTCAGTACTTTTGTTAACACATTGAACAAAATATCGGGAATGAAAGGGTTTTCAGTGGGGTGAAATCCCTTTCAATGACGTAAATTAATTTCCTTTCTGTAATTTAATTTCCATATCTTGGCAAAAATATGGGGATATCCCTTCCTAAGTCGCTGAAATAAGAAAATGTTTTCATAACTTTCTGGAAGAAAATACGTAATTGCATTTCAAAAATGCGAGGCGTGTCATGTGAGGCATTGACTGCTTGGGATAATATTCATCTGCACACAATGCTCTTACAGCGCGGAACTAATACAAGGAAAGGCTCATGAAAAAGAAATTGCTGTCATCCCTGATCGGTCTGGCTACCCTGGGCGTGGCCTGCTCTGCCACTGCTGCCATTGATGAAGGTCAGCTGACCATCTGGATCAACGGTGACAAGGGCTACAACGGCCTGGCCGAAGTCGGCAAGAAGTTTGAAGCCGAAACCGGCATCAAGGTCACAGTCGCCCACCCGGATCAGGTTGAAGTCAAATTCCAGCAAGCCGCCGCCACCGGCAACGGCCCGGACATCTTCTTCTGGGCTCACGACCGTTACGGTGAGTGGGTCAAGTCCGGTCTGCTGGTTCCCGTGACCCCGAATGCCGCCACCAAGGCCAAGTTCGAGCAATTCGCCTGGGATGCCATGACCGTCGATGGCAAGACCTATGGCTACCCGGTCGCGGTAGAAGCCGTCAGCCTGATTTACAACAAGGATCTGTTGCCCAACCCGCCGAAGACCTTCGAAGAGATCGCCAAGATCGACGAAGACCTGAAGAAAAATGGCAAGCGCGCCATCATGTGGGCCTATGACACCCCCTACTTCAGCTACCCCCTGGTGGCTGCCAACGGTGGTTATGCCTTCAAGAAGACCGCCACCGGCTATGACGTCAAAGACACCGGCGTGAACAACGCAGGTGCCAAGGCCGGCGTCGGTTACATCTCCGAGATGATCAAATCCGGTCACCTGGAGAAGGGCATCGACTACGGTGTGATGGACGCCAAGTTCAACAAGGGCGAAGTGGCCATGATGATCAACGGTCCCTGGGCCTGGAGCAACCTGGACAAGAGCGGCATCAAGTATGGCGTAGCCCAGCTGCCGACCCTGAAAGGCAAGCCGGCCAAGGCCTTCGTTGGCGTACTGGGTGCCACCATCAACGCCGCCAGCCCGAACAAGGATCTGGCCATCGAGTTCCTCGAGAACTACCTGCTGACCGATGCCGGTCTGGCGCCGATGAACGCCGACAAGCCGCTGGGTGCCGTGGCCCTGAAGTCCTTCCAGAAGACCCTGGAAGCCGACCCCAACATCAAGGCCACCATGCTGAACGCCCAGAACGGCGAACCGATGCCGTCCGTGCCCGAGATGAGCCGTTTCTGGTCCTCCTTCGAAACCGCCCTCAAGAACGTCACCTCTGGCCGTCAGGGTGTTGACGAAGCCCTGGATACCGCTGCCAAGCGTATCGTCCAGTAAGCATGCACTACCCGGGAGGCCTTCGGGCCTCCCACTCTCTCAATCTCTCTTGGCGCAATAAAGGTTAATTGGCATGGAAGTAGTACCTTCTATCGAATCCTATGCCGGTCCGAAGAAAGACAAGTACGTCTGGCTGAAATGGACCATGGCGGCACTGATCGCAGTGCTTAATGGTTATGCGGCCGTGATGATGTATGCCAGCGGCGAGTGGGTATTTGCCCTGCTCGATCTGGTGGTCGTATCCGTCGGTCTCTATGTCTTCATTAACAAGAAGACCTATGCCCACCGTTATATTTTCCCCGGTGTGGCAGGCATGGTTGTTTTTATCATCTTCCCTCTTGCCTACACGATCGGCATCGCCTTCACCAACTATTCGGGATCCAACTTGCTCTCCCTTGAGCAGGCACGGGATTACCATCTGAAAAAAACCTACAAGGTGACCGGCGGTGAATTCGATTTCACCCTCCTGGGTGGTGAGAACAATCAGTTTCAGCTGCTGCTGAAACAGGACGACCAATCCTTTATCAGTCAACCCCTTACCTTGCTGAACAACAAGGCGCGTACCCTGGCCGTCCGTGAAGGACGGGTCCGTGACGAGCCCCAGGTTGTTCAGTTGCAGCCTCTGGACGGGGCCACGGTCGGCGAGGCGGCACCCATTCGTGCCATCGTTGATCACCGCACCCACCTGAGTGCCCTGGATGTGGTACTGCCCGAAGGCAATATCCATCTGACCCTGAGCAGCCTGCGCAAGTTCGCCGCCCAGAAACAGCTCTATACCCAGCTGGTCGACGGCGCCGTGCTCAAGTCGGGCGTCATGATCAAGGACAGCAACCTGCTGCGTGACAACCAGAGCGGCGAGCTGATGCTGCCCAACGGTGACACCGGCTTCTACCAGTACATCGATGCGGAAGGTCACTTCGTCGGCAAGGGCGTTGCCCCCGGTTTCGTGGTGAGCGTGGGTTGGAAAAACTTCATGCGCATCATGACGGACCCGGGTATCCAGAGTCCCTTCATGCAGATCTTCGTCTGGACCGTGATCTTCTCCGCCTGTTCGGTGGCGTTCACCCTGGCGATCGGCATGGTGCTGGCGTGTCTGGTGCAGTGGGAGCAGCTCAGGGGGCGTGGTTTCTACCGGGTCATGCTGATCCTGCCCTATGCGATACCGGCGTTCATCTCCATCCTGGTGTTCAAGGGCTTGTTCAACCAGAACTTCGGTGAAATCAACCTGTTCCTGGAAGCGGCCTTCGGCATCAAGCCGGACTGGTACACCAATCCCTTCCTGGCCAAGGTGATGATCCTCATCGTCAACACCTGGCTCGGTTACCCCTACATGATGATCCTCTGCATGGGCCTGCTCAAGGCCATTCCGGAAGATCTCTACGAGGCGTCTGCCATGGACGGGGCGGGGCCGGTACAGAACTTCTTCAAGATCACCGTACCGCTCTTGATGAAGCCGCTGACACCGCTGTTGATTGCATCCTTTGCCTTCAACTTCAACAACTTCGTACTTATCCAGTTGTTGACGAACGGGGCGCCGGACATCATCGGGGCCACCACGCCGGCCGGGACCACCGACTTGCTGGTGAGCTACACCTACCGGATCGCGTTCCAGGGCTCGGGTGGTCAGGACTACGGTCTGGCCAGTGCCATCGCCACCGCCATCTTCCTCATCGTGGGTGCGCTGGCCTTGCTCAACCTGAAATTGTCCAAAGCCGACAAGCAACTGTAAGGAGGCTTCAACATGGCAATCGTACAACCCAAATCAGTCAAATACCGGGTGTGGGCAACCCACCTGGTGATGTGGGGCTTCCTGGCACTGATCATCTTCCCGCTGATCATGGTCATCGCCATCTCGTTCCGTAACGGCAACTTCTCGGTGGGGGAGATCATCCCCACCAATCCGACCCTGGATCACTGGAAGCTGGCGCTCGGCATGTCCATCACCAACGCCGATGGCAGCATCACGCCGCCGCCGTTCCCGGTGCTGACCTGGCTGTGGAACTCCATCAAGGTGGCGGGTATTACCGCCCTGATGATAGTGGTGCTCTCCACCACCTGTGCCTACGCCTTCGCCCGTCTGCGGTTCCGTGGCAAGTCCACCATCCTGCAGGGCATGCTGATCTTCCAAATGTTCCCGGCGGTGCTGGCACTGGTGGCCATCTACGCGCTCTTCAACAAGATCGGTGACTACATCCCTTGGCTGGGTCTCAACACCCACGGCGGCCTGATCCTGGCCTACATGGGGGGCATCGCCCTGCACGTCTGGACCATCAAGGGCTACTTCGAGACCATCGACTCTTCCCTGGAGGAGGCGGCGGCCATCGATGGCGCTACTCCGTGGCAGGCGTTCCGCCTGATCCTGCTGCCCCTGTCGGTGCCCATCCTGGCGGTGGTGTTCATCCTGGCCTTCATCGGCTCCATCACCGAGGTGCCCATGGCCTCCATCCTGTTGCAGGATGTGAACAATCTGACCCTGGCGGTCGGGGCCCAGCAGTACCTCTATCCGCAGAACTACCTGTGGGGTGACTTCGCCGCAGCCGCCGTGCTGTCAGGCTTCCCCATCACGGTCGTCTTCCTGCTCGCCCAGCGCTGGCTGGTGGGCGGTCTGACCGCAGGCGGCGTGAAAGGTTAACGGTTCATGGCCGGGGGAGCTGGCTCCCCCCGTCATCACGATTTGCAAAGATTCAAGAGCGGAGCTCGACATGGCTGAAGTAGTACTCAACAACGTTCGCAAAAATTACGACCCGGCTGTCCACAAGGACACCCTGCGCAGCATCAACCTCGACATCAAGGAAGGGGAGTTCATCGTCTTCGTCGGCCCGTCCGGCTGCGGCAAGTCCACCCTGCTTCGGATGATCGCGGGTCTGGAAGACATCACCAGCGGCGAGCTGACCATCGGCGGGCGCTACATGAACGACGTGCCGCCGGTGGAGCGCAACGTGGGCATGGTGTTCCAGTCCTACGCCCTCTACCCGCACATGAACATCTACGAGAACATGGCTTTTGGCCTCAAGCTCAAGAAGATGGACAAGGAGAACATCCACAAGCGGGTGATGCGCGCCGCCGAGATCCTGGGTCTCGAGCCGCTGCTGGACAGAAAGCCCAAGGCCCTTTCTGGCGGTCAGCGTCAGCGGGTGGCCATCGGCCGCAGCATAGTGCAGCAGCCGCAGGTGTTCCTGTTTGACGAACCGCTGTCGAACCTCGACGCCGCCCTGCGGGTCAAGATGCGCATCGAGATCGCCAAGCTGCACAAGGAGCTCAACTCCACCATCATCTACGTGACCCACGACCAGGTGGAGGCCATGACGCTGGCCAACCGCATCGTGGTGCTGAGCCCGCTCAAGGGCGAGGCGGCCACCAACCTGGAGCAGTTCGGCACCCCCCTCGAGCTCTACCACAACCCGGACAACAAGTTCGTGGCGGGCTTCATCGGCTCCCCCAAGATGAACTTCCTGGCGGGCGAGCTGGTGGAGATCGGCGAGCAGGAGTGCTTGGTCAAGCTCACCTCCGGCGATACCGTGCGTGCCCGGGTGGATGCCCGTCGCGGCGCGGTGGGCGACAAGGTGGAGCTGGGCATTCGCCCCGAGCACCTGGTGCCGCTGGGTCATGCCCATGCCGACAGCCGCGTGAGCGGCGTGGTGCAGGTAGCCGAACACCTGGGGGCCGAGTCCTTCGTCTACATGGACGTGGATGGTCACGACTTCACCGTCAAGGCGAGCTCCGACATCGACGTGGCCACCGGCCAGGAGTACAGCGTCGGCATCCCGGCCGAAGCCTGCTACCTGTTCGATGCCAAAGAGCAGGCGTTCCCGCGCACGGCCAAATATATCCGCGCCTGAGAGGGCGAGAGTGCCAGGTTTTCCTTTCTATACGTTCAATGCCTTTTGCCGGTCGCAAGACCGGCTTTTTATTGCCTGTCATCCGAAGCCCGGGTTCCGGCCAGCGGGTGCGGCTGGCCGGGGCCCGTCACTGCCCGTGCTTGTCTGACTCGAGGGCGGCGGTGACGTCCGGCACGAAGTGCTGGCTGGTGAGCGGCGGGCGCTCATAGCCTTCGGTCTTGATGGGAGGCAGGGTGATGGGCTCGTAGTGGATCGCCTCGTAGGGCACCTTGCCAAGGAGGTGGGAGATGCAGTTGAGGCGGGCGCGGCGCTTGTCGTCGGCGTCCACCACGAACCAGGGGCAATCCTCGGTATCCGTGTAGGTGAACATGTCATCCTTGGCGCGGGAATACTCGACCCAGCGGGAGCGGGATTGCAGATCCATGGGGCTGAATTTCCAGCGCTTGATGGGGGTGTTGATGCGCTCCTTGAAGCGTTTCTCCTGCTCTTCGTCGCTGACCGAGAACCAGTATTTGATGAGGGTGATGCCGGAGCGGATCAACATCCGCTCGAATTCGGGGCAGGCGCGCAGGAATTCGCGATACTCGTCGTCGCTGCAAAAGCCCATCACCCGTTCGACCCCGGCCCGGTTGTACCAGGAGCGGTCAAACAGCACCATCTCGCCCGCCGAGGGCAGGTGCGCCACGTAGCGCTGGAAGTACCACTGGGTGCGCTCCCGATCCGAGGGGGCGGGCAGGGCGGTGACCCGGCAGACCCGGGGGTTGAGGGGCTCGGTGATCGCCTTGATGACGCCCCCCTTGCCCGCGGCGTCGCGCCCCTCGAACAGCACCACCACTTTGAGCCCCTCCTGCTTGACCCACTCCTGCAACTTGACCAGCTCCTCCTGCAGGTGGGCGAGGTGATGTTCGTAGGTCTTCTTGTCCAGACGGGGGCGTTTCTTGCTCTTTTCCTTGGCCATCATCCTCTCCTTGGTGACTCCTCGTTGTGAGTCTCTCCAGCTTGCACCAGGCGGGCCCCCCTGCCAAGGGTGGCGTGTTACACTGCCGCCTCATCAGCCGCTGGCAACAGAAAAACAGGAAAGCCAGTTTCATCGCCGCTGGCAACAGGAGAAAACATGAAGCAGTTTATGGAGATAGCGGGCCGCCGCATGGCCTATCTGGACGAGGGGCAGGGTCCGGCACTGCTCTTTGGCCACAGCTACCTGTGGGACAGTGCCATGTGGGCACCGCAAATCGAGGCCCTCAAGGGGCAGTATCGCTGCATCGTGCCCGAGCTTTGGGGTCACGGGGATTCCGATGTGCTGCCCGAGGGGCCCTGCACCCTGGCGACCCTGGCCCGGGATCACCTGGCGCTGCTCGATGCCCTCGGCATCGACGAGTGCGTGCTGGTGGGGCTCTCCATCGGTGGCATGTGGGGCGTGGAGCTGGCGCGCATGGCGCCTGCTCGCCTCAAGGGAGTGGTGCTGATGGACAGCTTCGTCGGCCTTGAACCCCAGATCACCTGCGAGCGCTATCTCGGCATGCTGGCGATGATCGAACAGGTCGGCGCCGTGCCTGCGCCCATCGCCGATCAGGTGGCACCGCTCTTCTTCGCCCATCAACCGGACGCGGCCCTGATGGCCGGTTTCAAGACACGGCTGGCCCAATGGCCCGCCGACAAGGTGGCGAGCCTGGTGGCGGTGGGCCGCAGCTTCGTGACCCGGGAGGATCGCATCGACTGGATCGAAGAGATGAGGCTGCCCGCACTGGTGATGACGGGGTGTGAGGACAAGGCTCGCCCTGTGCTGGAGGGGTATCTGATGGCCGAGGTGCTGGGGTGCCCGTTCAAGGAGATCCCGGGGGCTGGTCACATCTCGACCCTGGAGAACCCCGCGTTCATCAACCGGGCGCTCGCCGAATTTCTCGCCGAAGTGGCAGGGTGGCACTGCGCCGGATAGCCGTAAAAAAGGAGCCATGGGCTCCTTTTTTGTTGCCCAGTCCGGATGGGGCTACCAGATGTAGCCCACCCCGAAGCCTGCATAGAGTTCTCCCTGATGCTGGACGATGGGGCTGTCCGCGATGTCGTCGTCGTAGCGTTCGTAGTTGATGCCAAAGCCGCCAATCCAGTTGGCACTGAAGCGATAGCTGCCGATGAGGGAGACCATGGGGGAGAGGGTGGTGCCCGTGTTCCACGCCGGCCTGTCCGCCCTCGCTTCGTCTTGCGAGACACCGCCGAAGTAGTAGTTGGCGAGGTTGTGGCTGCGCAGCATGACGCCGGCTCCCGGCATCAGCAGCAGGGGACCGCGGATGATGGGGAAGTTGGCCCACAGCATCAGCTCCTGACCGTTGCTGGTGCCGGTCACATCCGTGGTGGCCCGCACGCTCCAGAGGGCGTAGGGAGTGATGAGATCGGCCCCGAACCCCGCTTCGAACTGCCCCTTGCGCTTCTCCATGCCATGGAGGAAGGGATCGTCGTCCGGGTCCAGGTTGCCAAAGCGCATCCGGCCGAAGGCATAGGTCGAGAGGTTGCCATTGCGGCTCAGGTAGTAGCGGGCCCGATCCCCCAGATACATCAGGTTGTCACCAAAATAGAGGGCCCCCGGGATGGGCATCAGGGTGTCGTCCTGGTGCTGGTAACGGGCCTGACCGCCGATGACGGCCCCGCCCAGCACCAGCCCCTTGGGAATGGGGCTGTCAGGGCTGTCGCTGGAGAAGGCGCTGAGGGCCCCGATGTCGAGGTCTGCCCGGACGGGAGAACAGAACAGCAGTGCCAGAAAGGCACCCAGAGAGGCATGGCGCAGGGCAGGGAGTGGGGGCATGACAGATCCTTGTCGGTGGGTGGGCGTGGGAACGAATCAGACCGGCGTAGCAAGTCAAACGGATGTCGGTTTTCAATTAAACCCGATAAGGCAAGCATGAGCCAGCGTCACGGAAGTGCAGCTGGTGGCCGGTATCTGAAAGGGGCGAGACCCGGCCTCGCCCCTTGCCAGGGTCAGGGGGCGGGGCGGGGGAGATCTTCCCGCTTGGGCCAGGCGTTGAGCACCGCCTTGACCAGGGTGGCGAGGGGAATGGCGAAGAAGACACCCCAAAAGCCCCACAGACCGCCAAACACCAGCACGGCGATGATGATGGCCACCGGGTGCAGGTTGACCGCCTCGGAGAAGAGCAGGGGGACCAGCAGGTTGCCGTCGAGGGCCTGGATCACGAAATAGGCCACCATCAGCCAGGCGAAGTCGGGGGTCAGCCCCCACTGGAACAGGGCCACCATGGCCACCGGCACGGTCACGGCGGCGGCGCCGATATAGGGGATGAGCACGGAGAAGCCCACCGCGACCGCCAGCAGGGCGGAGTAGCGCAATCCCATCAGGGCGAAGGGCACATAGGTGGCGATGCCGACGATGACGATCTCGATCACCTTGCCGCGGATGTAGTTGATGATCTGGTCGTTCATCTCCACCCAGACCCGGTTCACCAGGGTGCGGTTGCGGGGCAGGAAGCGGCGCAGGCCCCCCATCAGCACCTGTTTGTCCTTGAGCATGAAGAAGACCATCAGGGGCACCAGGATGGCGTAGATGAGGATGGCCACCACGTTGATGAGGGAGCTCAAAGAGGCACTCACCAGTTGTTCACCGCCGGTCAGGATGCGCTGGCGAATGTTGTCGATGATGGTCTCCACCAGGCTGACGTCGATGATCTCGGGGTATTTTTCCGGCAGGGTGCGGACATAGTCCTGGGCATGGGCCAGCATGGCGGGCGCCTCCTTGGCCAGGTTGACCCCCTGGCTCACCAGCGTCGGGATGAGGCCCAGCAGCATCAGGGTCGTCACCGTGATGAACAGCAGCAGGACCAGGCTGGTGGCGACGGTGCGAGAAAGGCCGCCCCGTTGCAGGCGACTCACCGGCCACTCCAGCAGATAGGCCATCACCAGGGCCACCAGCAGCGGTGCCAGCAGATCCCCAAACAGCCAGAGCACGGCAAAGCAGAAGACCAGCAGCAGGAAGAGGGTGACGGCATCGGGGTCGGAAAAACGGGTCTGATACCAGCGCTTCAATACATCTAACATCGAGGCTTCCTTGAATGGCGGCTCACGGGGTGGGTGGCATGGGCTCGGGGGCGAGCAGGGCGTCCCGGGGGGGACGGGCAACGACGAGCAGCAGGGAGAGGCGGGC
>NZ_CDBK01000065.1:44878-108708 GCF_000819785.1 Aeromonas caviae
CTGACTCTTCCCGGGTCTGGACATGGTGACCCTGACGGCGCAGATAGGCGGGAATGTCCTGCCGGGAGCCTGCATCACCGAGCTGGATGCACACGGATTGACCGGGCCGGGCCTGGCGCAACCAGAGCTTGAGCCGGATGAGGGGCTCGGGACAACGCCAGGGGGTCAGGTCGAGCTGTTCCATGAGAACTCCATCGCGTGCGTGGCGGTCATTATGGCCGTGATGAGAGGATGAAACAACGCTTGTGGGCCTTGAATGGCAAGGGTATTCTGCCGATGCCCGCTGGGGTCTGATTGGAGATAGAGATAACGTGGCACGTTTTTCCCCCCTGATAGCATCGCTTCCCCTGTTGGTCACCCTGATGGGGGCGACCTTCCACGCCCAGGGGAGCAACCAGTTGCCCGACATCGGTACCGCCGGGGTCGCCGCACTGCCCATCGAGCAGGAGGTGCGCTACGGCAACGCCTTCATGCGTTTTGCCCGGGCGGGCCTGCCCATCATCGATGACCCCGTGCTCAACGAATACATCGACGATCTGGGCCAGCGGCTGCTGACCAATGCCGACGGGGTGCGCTTCCCGTTCACCTTCTTCCTCATCAATGATCCCAGTATCAACGCGGCGGCCTTCCTCGGTGGCCGGGTCAAGGTGCACACCGGCCTCTTCCTCTACGCCGAGAGCGAGAGCGAGCTGGCCTCGGTACTGGCCCACGAAATCACCCACGTGACCCAGCGTCACATCGCCCGTTACATGGAGGCGCAGGCGAGCAGCTCCGCCATGACCCTGGCCGGCCTGGTGGGCTCCATTGCACTCGCGGTGATCAACCCCACCGCCGGCATCGCGGCCTTGCAGACCACGCTTGGTTTGTCGATGCAGTCGGCCATCAACTACACCCGGGACAACGAATACGAGGCGGATCGCATCGGCATGAAGACGCTGTATGACGCCGGGTTCGATCCCATGGGCATGGCCAACTTCTTCCAGAAGCTGGCGGCGGAGTACCGCTATGCCAGCAAGCCGCCGGAGATGCTGCTGACTCACCCCCTGCCGGAGACCCGGATCAGCGAAGCCCGAGCCAGGGCAGGGAGCTATGGCGCGCGCGCCCTGCCGCCGAGCCTGGACTTCTGGCTGGCCAAGGTGCGCATCCAGGTGCGCTATGGCACCGAGACGCCCCAGGCGCTGCTCACCTACTTCGACAGCCGCCTGCAGAAGGGGGATTACCCCCTCAAGGATGCCGCCATCTATGGCAAGGCGCTGGCCCTGTTGCAGCTCAAGCGCACCGACGAGGCCGACACCCTGATGCAGGAGCTGGCGACCCGTCACCCGGAGGATCTCTTCGTGGTGGATGCCCTGACCGACATCGATCTCGCCAAGGGGCGCAGCGCCCAGGCCATCGCCAGACTGGAGCGCTTCCGCACCCGGATGCCGGACAACGAGGTGGTGGTGGTGAACCTCGGCAACGCCTATCTGGAGGGGGGCAACTACAAGAAGTCCATCGCCATCCTGGACCCTTATGCCCGGGAGCACGACGAGAACAGCCTGGCCTGGAGCCTGCTGTCGGACGCCTACCGCAAGGCGGGCAGAATGACGGACCTGCACATGGCGCGGGCTGAGACCCTCTCCCTGCGCGGGGACTACCAGGCGGCCATCGACGAACTGATCGTGGCGCGGGGCACCACCAGCGACAAGCTGACCCTGGCCCGCATCGAGGCGCGCATCACCCAGCTGGAGCGGGCCAAGAAGGATCTGGACAGCCTCAAGGGCTGAGTCCGGAGCGGGTTGATGGCAGGCGGGGTGCTCCTTTGGGGGCACCCCGCCTTGTTTTGCAGGCTAAAATAGGGCCTTTCATCGGTTTCAACGCATCTTGATGATGAAGAAATGAATGTGATGGATGGCTCTGCTATGGGGCGCTCACCAGGCGGCGTTTTATCTCGGCGAGCTTCTGTTCGTCCAGCTCCCCCACCAGGGTCTCCAGCAGCGTGCCCCTGGCATCGAGCAGATAGCTGGTGGGCAGCGCCCCGGGCCTTGGGAACGGGAGGCGGGCGTCGTCATCCGGGATCATCAGGGGAACCCTGATGGCGTGGCGCCTTGCCAGCTCGGTCAGTTCGGCGGGGGAGGCGGGGTCATAGTTGATGGCGATCACCCGGATCCGCCCTTCCTGGTGCAATGTTGCCAGCAGGGGCATCTCCCGCAGGCAGGGGGCGCACCAGGGAGCGAAGTAGTTGACCAGCAGCGGTTTGCCACCGAGATCCGCGAGGCTGACCTTCTTTCCCGCGCCGTCGGTGAAGTCGGGTGCCGGGCTGCAGGCCCCCAGCAGGGTTGCCACAATCAGCCAACAGATCCGTTTCATTTCCATAGCCTTCCCGCTTACCCTGACCATCCGTTTCCCCTACAATAGCGCCATTTCTTGTCCCATCTTGCGATTAATCAGGGAGTTATCATGAGCGAGACCCAAATCTACCACAATCCGCGCTGCTCCAAGAGCCGTGAAACCCTGGCCTTGCTGGAACAGCACGGGGTCGCCCCCGAGGTGGTGCTCTATCTGGAGCAGGCCCCGAGCGAGGCACAGATCCGCACCCTCCTGAGTCAGCTTGGCTTCACGGATCCCCGACAGCTGATGCGCACCAAGGAAGATCTCTACAAGGAGCTGGGGCTCGGCGAGGTGAGCGGCGATGACCTCATTCGTGCCATGCACCAGCACCCCAAGCTCATCGAGCGCCCCATCGTCATCAAGAACGGGCAGGCCCGCATCGGTCGTCCGCCCGAGCAGGTGCTGGAGATCCTCAAGTGACCACCCGCTTCGCTCGCCTGCTGACCCTGGCCGGTTTTTTCGGCCTGCTGGCCTGGGTGCTGCTCTGGCACCTCTGGCTCTCGCCCCACCCGTATCTCGCCCCCTGGCTGTTGCCGGTGATCTGGACGGTGCCGCTGCTCTTCCCCCTCAAGGGCATAGTGCAGGGCAATCCCTACACCCACGCCTGGGGCAATTTCGTGCTGATGCCCTACTTCCTGCACGCTCTGACCCTGATCACCACGGATGAGGGGGAGCGGTGGCTGGCGGTGGTGGAGCTGGTGCTCACCACCCTGGCGTTTGTGGGCACCATCTATTACGCCCGCCTGCGCGGCCGCGAGCTGGGGCTGAGTATCCGCAAGAAGGAAGGCTGAGCCCCTCCCTGTCCGCCTGCTGGCGGGCAGGGTATGTGTCTGAAACCGACGCAAGCCAGCGAATGGCATCTGGCGGTATCGCCCCGAAGTGGCTTGCTTATCTCTTTGATTAATTTATGAATATTGATCGCTGATTGGCAGGGAAGCGCCTCTGTTGACAGATCTGCCACCTGGCTTGCCAGCCTCAGTCAGCCCCTGTTATGCAAAAAGAGGTATGCTTGTGTTTTCACCAGACTCGAGTGATCCATATGACAATCCTGCGTTCCCCCCTGTTGCACAAGACCCTGCTGGCCCTGACCGTCTCCCTCTCCGTCAGCTCCCTCGCCGATGCCTGTACCCGCGCCGTCTATCAGGGGGAGGGAGCGCTGGTGGTGACCGGTCGTACCATGGACTGGCGCAGCGCCGTGCCGACCAATCTCTGGGCGCTGCCCCGTGGCATCGCGCGGGAAGGGGAGGCCGGCGCGCACTCCATGACGTGGACGTCGCGCTACGGCTCCGTGGTGGCGGCAGGCTTCGATGCGGGCACTGCCGACGGCATGAACGAGAAGGGGCTGGTGGCCAACCTCCTCTATCTGACCGAGTCCGAGTATGTGACCCCGAGCGACAAGGATCCGCGCAAGACTCTCTCCATCTCGCTCTGGGCCCAGTACGCGCTGGACAACTTCGCCACCGTGGCCGAGGCGGTCGAGGCCCTCTCCAGAGATGAGTTCTATGTGGTGACCACCCTGACCCCGGATGGCAAGCCGGGCCAGCTGCACCTCTCCCTCTCCGATGCGAGCGGCGATTCCGCCATCTTCCAGTACGTGGGGGGCAAGCTGCAGATCTACCACGACCGCAGCTATCAGGTGATGACCAACTCGCCGACCTTCGACAAGCAACTGGCTCTCAACGACTACTGGGAGGAGATTGGCGGTCTCACCATGCTGCCCGGCACCAACCGCTCGGCGGATCGTTTTGCCCGCGCCTCCTTCTACATCAAGACCCTGCCAAAGACCGACCAGGCCAACGAGGCGGTGGCCGGGGTGATGAGCGTGATGCGCAACGTCTCGGTACCCATGGGGATCAGCACCCCGGATCAGCCCAACATCTCCACTACCCTGTGGCGCAGCGTGGCGGATCAGCAGCATCGCCGCTATTTCTTCGAGCTGACCCATCTGCCCAACACCTTCTGGGTGAGCATGGACAAGCTGGATCTCGCCGCGGGGGCCCCGGTGCGCAAGTTGCCCCTGACCGAGCAGCAGCTCTATGCGGGGGAGACGGCGGAGAAATTCGTCCCGGCCAAGGCGTTTCGCTTCCTGCCGGCCAGCCCCAAGGCCTGAGCGTTCCCCCGATGACAACGCCCCGCTCGGGGCGTTTTTTTATGGCGGGGATGAGGTGGCAGTGCGGTGGGCGGCGATCTGCGCCTCGCAAAAGCGCATCAGCTCCGGGTAGAAGTGCAGGAAGGCGTGCTCGGCCTCGGTCCAGCGAGCCTGATCCAGGGCGTGGAGCGCCTCCCCGAGCGGCACGGGGCGGCGCAGCCGACGACCGATGCCGTTGAGGGCCGCCCCCACCCCTTCCCGGTACTGGTAGGAGGCCAGCCAGTCCTGCTCGGCCATGCGCCGCAGGGCCATCGGCAGGCCCTGTGGCAGGCTGTGATGATCCAGGAGAAGTTGACCATAGCTCTGCGCCAGAAAGTGGGGCAGGGGGGCTGCGCTGAACCTCTGCCAGTGCTGGCTGAGCCAGTGATCGTAGAGCATGTCCACCACAATGCCGCCGAAGCGGCGCCAGGGGGGGGCGAAGCTCGCCACGGCGGCCCGATGGGCCGGGTGGGCATCGGTGAAGGCGTCTATCTTGCGGTGCAGCCAGATCCCCTCGTCGAAGTGGTCAGCCAGACCCGTCGGCAGCGGGCCCTTGATGAAGTCCCCCAGCAGGTTGCCGGTGAGGGAGCTGCCGGTATGGGCCGCCAGATGGAGGTGGGCGAGAAAATTCATGGGATGGGGCTCGCGTGCCTGGGCGTGAACGGGTGATCCGAGCCTAACGAATCGTGGCCGGATTGACCATGGGCAGGATGTTTCATCCCCAAGTCCCCTTGCCGGGCAAATTTGAGGCGTGGTAAGGTGCTTGCCATCTTTGTCACAGGACGCGACAAATCACCATGATGCGCAAAGCCAGAGGCTTTTTTCTGGCCTTCTATTTCAAGCCTTTCTATCTCTCCGAGTGGTTCGACGAATAGGTCGAGGCCCCGGAGCAGTTCATTGACGCCCATGGCGGCGTAATCCCGCTCATCTGCAATTTGCCGTTTGTTGGCCATCGCTTGCCTCTGCCTGCGATGCCTTGACCGCGCCTGTGCGCTTTTTATGTAATGGAGTACTCACGATGAAGACCACACTGACCCTGTCAGCCCTTGTTGCTGCCTGTCTGCTCGCCACCCCCGTCACCGCCAAGGAGTGGAAGACGGTACGCTTTGGGGTGGAGGGGGCCTATCCACCCTTCTCATGGACCGATGCGTCCGGAGAGATCAAGGGATTTGACATCGATCTTGCCAACGCCCTGTGCCAGCAGATGGCCGTCAGGTGCGAACTGGTGGCCCAGGATTGGGACGGCATGATCCCGGCCTTGCTGTCGCGCAAGTACGACGCCATCATCGCCGCCATGTCGATCACCGACGAGCGGCGCAAGAAGGTCGACTTCACCGAGAAATATGCCCACATTCCCAACCGCTTCGTGGCGGCCAGGGGCACCGAACTGACGCTGACGCCGGAAGGGATGGCGGGCAAGCGCATCGGCGTGCAGCGGGCCACCACCCACGACAAGTACCTGACCGACAACTTCGGCTCCAGCGTCACCATAGTGCGTTACGGCAGTGCCGATGAAGCCTACCTCGACCTGAAGGCGGGACGGGTGCTGGCCCTGCTGGCCGACGCCTCGGCCATCGAACAGGGGTTGCTTGGCAAGGAAGGGGGCGACAAGTACGACTATGTGGGGCCGGCCCTGACCGACCGTCAATGGTTTGGCGACGGCATGGGGATCGCGGTGCGCAAGGGGGATCCGGATCTCAGGGCCAAGCTGAACGACGCCATCAAGGCCCTGCGCGCCAGCGGTAAGTATCAGGAGATCAACCGGAAGTACTTCAAGTACGATATCTATGGCGGTTGATGGGTAACAGTCGGAGGGAGCCTGCTCCCTCCTTTTTCATGCAGCAAGGAGAGACCCCATGTTGACCCTGATCGAGGGTGCGCAGATCCATAGTCCGGCCCCGCTTGGCCAGCAGGATCTGCTGGTGGCGGATGGTCGCATCGCCTGGATGGGCAAGGGACTGACGGTTCCGGCCGACTGGCCACTGACGCGGGTGGACGCTGGCGGCCGCTATCTGGTGCCCGGACTGGTTGACCCGCTCGCCCATATCACGGGAGGCGGCGGCGAGGGAGGCTTCGGCTTTCGCACGCCGGAGCTCTCGGCAAGGGAGGCCCTTGCGGCGGGGGTTACCACGCTCGTGGCGGCGCTCGGCACCGACAGCCTGACCCGCAGCCCGGCCCAGGTGCTGGGGAAGGTGCGCGAGTTTCGCGCCGCCGGGGTGAGCGCCTTCATGTACACCGGCTCCTACCACCTGCCGGTCAAGACCCTCACCGGCACGGTGGAGTCGGACATCATGCTGATCCCCGAGGTGCTGGGGGTAGGGGAGGTGGCCATCAGCGATCACAGGTCCAGCGCCCCCACCCACGACGAGCTGGCGCGGCTGGCGAGCGAGGCGCGGGTGGCCGGGCTGTTGTCGGGCAAAAGTGGCGTCAGCTTCTTTCACCTGGGGGATGGCCGCGGGGCGCTGGCGCCCCTGCGGGCGTTGCGGGACGGCACCGACATCCCGCTTCGCCAGCTCTACCCCACCCACTGCAACCGCAATCCCTGGCTCTTTGCCGAGGCCATCGAGTGGGGTCGGGCAGGCGGCTGGGTCGACCTCACCACGTCGAGCTTTCCGGATCTGCTGGATGACGGGGAGCGGCTCGCGGCCGACGCCCTGGTGGCGTTGCTGGCGGCCGGCGTGCCCGTGGATCGCATCAGCTTCAGCTCGGACGCCAACGCCAGTCTGCCGCGCTTTGACGGCGAGGGGCGACTCATCGAGCTGCGCTGCGGCCAGATAGGGAGCCTGTGGCAGGAGGTGGTGGCGGCCTGCGGCAAGGGGGTGGCACTGGAGACGGCACTGGCGGTAGTGACGGCCAATCCGGCCAGGGCGCTGGGGCTTGCGAGCAAGGGGACCCTGGGGGTGGGGCAGGATGCGGATCTGCTGCTGATCGATCCTGATACGTTCGCCATCGAGCGGGTGATGAGTGGGGGCCGGTGGCGCACCTGAATACCGGCGTCTGTCATCCAGCCCGCTCAGTTCATCAACAAAAAGCCCGGCAGCAGTGCCGGGCTTTGTCGTGCCATGGGGTTCAGATGGCCAGGAACCCCAGGATCAGAATGGGGCCGAGCAGGCTCAGGATAAAGCCGGAGACGATGGCCACCGGCACCACCTGGATGCCGCCGGATTTCTGGATGACAGGCAGGGTGAAGTCCAGCGCCGTGGCGCCGCCGTAGCCGATGGCGGCGCTGGGGTGGCGGCGCATCAGCACCGGGATGATGAGGATGGCGATAAGCTCGCGCCCCAGATCGTTGATGAAGGCGGCGGAGCCCAGCACCGGGCCCAGCTTGTCCGCTACCAGAATGCCGGAGAGCGAATACCAGCCAAAACTGGAGCTCATCGCGAGGCCATGGGCAAAGGGCATGCCGAGCAGCTGGGCGGCCAGCAGGCTGCCGAGCCAGCTGCTGAGGATGACGGTGAGCGCGATCTTCATGCCCCAGGGATTGAGCAGGATCTGGCGCAGGCGCATGCCGGAGTTGCGCATCTGGATGCCGATGAGCAAGAGCAGCAGCATCAGGGCCCACTCGCTCAACTTGTCGATGGGCAGGGCGCGCAGGTCCACCACCAGCCCCAGCAAGACGCCCCCCAGCACCACGAAACAGAGCTGGAGGGATTCCCACAACAGGTGCAGCTTGCTCGGCATCTTGCCGTCACTGGCCTCGTGGGTGGGGGGGCTGCGCTTGTCCAGCCACCACAGGGCCAGCAGGTTGCACAGGGTAATGGCTGCGAGCATCACCCCTGCCACCTTGAAGATCACTGCCAGGTTGCTGCCCAGGTTCTCCACATAGGCCAGCCCCAGCCCCATCAGGAACAGGATGAGGTAGACCATCTTGCCCAGGGACTGGTTGACCAGTTTGATCAGACGGGCGGAAGAGAGGGGAACCAGATAGCCGATCACGAGCGGCAGCAGGATCAGCAACACATTGAGCAACATCGGGGCCTCGATCACAAAACGTGGAAAAACGGCACCTTATCACGACTTGTTGCACCTGTGTCACGGATCTGTGCATCAGCATGGCCCATACGGGACTTTTTTATCATATTGTTGTGTTTTTTGATGACAGTCGGCTCTGTACGCAAACGGGGAAAGAGGGCCACATCACCTGAGAAATCAATTTCATCCCCATGAAATGACGAGAGAAGGGGAATCTGCCCGGGTGAATAAAGTCCTTTTGGATGACATCTGGCGGATATGGTGAAATATGCTTGCTACCAGTGCGCTGCGGGTATAAAAGAGCGGTAGAGGAGGTGCGACAAAAAATGGATTTTATGCAGACAAAGTGCTGAAAAATACTCAATAGGCCAATAAAAATACAGATAAAACACCAAATACCTCGGTTCTGTATTGTTTTTTCACTACCTCAATGATATTTTCGCTGAAGGTTGCCATCGGTTAACGTTTTGTTAAATGGACGATGGTGGAGTCACGCCGAAGCGGCGTCTAGGGACAGACAAGGTTGTAATGGATGAGCGACGTTGCCGCACTGGAAGTTCGTGATCTGCACAAGTATTTTGGCACCCACGAAGTGCTCAAGGGCATCGATATGACGGCCCACAAGGGGGATGTGATCTCCCTCATCGGCTCCTCGGGTTCGGGGAAGTCGACCTTTCTACGCTGTATCAATCTGCTTGAAACCCCCTCATCGGGCAGTGTCTCCCTCCATGGGGAGCTGATCCGGATGAAAACCAGCCGTTCCGGCGAACGCCTGCCGGAAGACATGCGCCAGGTGGAGCGTATCCGCAGCCGGTTGGCCATGGTGTTTCAAAGCTTCAATCTCTGGTCCCACATGACCATCATGCAGAACATCATCGAAGTGCCCATCCAGGTACTCAAGGTGCCCCGTGCCGAGGCCATCGCCAAGGCGGAGCACCTGCTCAACCGGGTGGGGCTGTGGGAGCGTCGCGACTATTATCCCGGTCACCTCTCCGGCGGTCAGCAGCAGCGGGCCGCCATCGCCCGGGCGCTGGCGGTGGAGCCCGAGGTGATGTTGTTTGACGAGCCTACCTCGGCCCTCGACCCTGAACTGGTGGGGGAGGTCCTTGGCCTGATGCGCGAGCTGGCGGAAGAGGGGCGTACCATGATGGTGGTGACCCACGAGATGTCCTTTGCCCGCGACGTGTCGAACAAGGTGATGTTCCTGCACCAGGGGCGCGTGGAGGAGGAGGGCAATCCCAAGGAGATCTTCGCCCATCCCAAGTCGGAGCGATTCAAGCAATTCATCTCGTCCATCTATTGATGGACGGGATTCAATTTCAACCATCCGTACTTTCAACGATCGACGTGTTTATCAAGGAGAGATACATGAACAAGCTGATGCTGGCGACTGCCGTGATGACGGCCCTGTGTTCCGGTAGCCTGATGGCCAAGGAGTGGAAAGAGGTCCGGATCGGGGTGGAAGGGGCCTATCCCCCCTTCTCCTGGACCGAGCCGAGCGGCGAGGTGAAAGGCTTCGACATCGACATCGCCAACGCCCTGTGCGACGAGATGAAAGTGAAGTGCACCCTGATCAAGCAGGACTGGGACGGCATCATTCCGGCGCTGCTGTCGCGCAAGTATGACGCCATCATCGCCACCATGGACATCACCGAAGAGCGCAAGAAGAAGGTGGACTTCACCCAGAAGTACCAGCACATCCCGGCGCGCTTCGCCGCCAAGAAAGGGACCGAGATCCAGCTCGACAAGGCCTTCATGGACGGCAAGACCATCGCCGTGCAGCGTGCCACCTCCATGGATACCTACATCACCGACAACTTCCCCAATGCCACCATCAAGCGCTACGGCACAGCGGATGAAGCCTACCTCGATCTAAAATCCGGCCGTGTCGACTACGTGATGGCCGACTCCGCCGCCATCAGCGACGGCCTGCTGAAGAAGGAAGGGGGCGATGCCTTCGAGTTCATCGGCCCGAAACTGACCGATCCCAAGTGGTTTGGCGAGGGTGCCGGCATCGCGGTGCGCAAGGCTGACAAGGATCTGAAAGAGAAATTCAATGCCGCCATCCTGGCCCTGCGTGCCAATGGCAAGTACAAGGAAATCAACGACAAGTACTTCGACTTCGACGTGTACGGCGAGTAAGCCGACGTCAGGCGAACAACGACAGGTTGATCCCGTCAGTAGTCATCGGGCCCGTTGCCTTCCGCTGGGAGTGACGGGCCCGATTGCGATGGAGCTGCATTGCATATGTTTGATTTGAAAGGATACGAAACCTCTCTGCTGGAGGGGGCCTGGATCACCCTGGAGGTGGCGCTCGCCTCCCTGCTGCTGGCCCTGGTGCTCGGCATGCTGGGGGCCCTGGCCAAGCTCTCTCCCTACAAGTGGGCACGCGGCATCGCGGCGGCCTACACCACCGTC
Organism: Aeromonas caviae; assembly: GCF_000819785.1. GTDB lineage: Bacteria > Pseudomonadota > Gammaproteobacteria > Enterobacterales > Aeromonadaceae > Aeromonas > Aeromonas caviae. The sequence continues at coordinate 55,767 of NZ_CDBK01000065.1, forward strand.
ATTCGCGGCATCCCGGATCTGGTGCTGATGATGCTGCTCTTCTTCGGCGGCCAGGTGCTCATCAACGGGATCTGCACCTGGGTCAACGAGGCCTACAACAACCACCTGCTGGCGAGCAACCCGAACCAGGAGTGGGTCTCCCTGCTGCCCGATTACATCGACATCAGCCCGTTTGCGGCCGGGGTCGCCACCATCGGCTTCATCTTCGGCGCCTACATGACCGAGACCTTCCGCGGCGCCATCCTGGCGGTGGACAAGGGGGAGCTCGAGGCGGCCCGTGCCTTCGGCATGCGGGCAAGCCAGGTCTTTGTGCGGATCCTCTTTCCCCAGATGATGCGCCACGCCCTGCCCGGGTTTGGCAACAACTGGCTGGTGCTGCTGAAAACCACGGCCCTGGTCTCCATCATCGGGCTCGATGACATGGTGCGAAAGGCGTCGCTCGCGGCGGGCTCGACCCAGCAGCCTTTCACCTTCTACATGGCGGTGGCGCTGATCTTCCTGGTCTTCACCGCAGTCTCTACCTCGGCGCTCAAGTGGGCCGAGCGTCACTACGCCATCAAGACGAGGTAAGCCATGGATTTCTCGATCATTCTCAAGGAGTGGCCCACCTACTGGGAGGGGCTCTATACCACCATCTGGCTGGTGGCCGCCTCGCTCATGCTGGGGCTCATGCTGGCGGTGCCCATGGGCATACTGCGCAACAGCCGCAACTGGTTGATAAAGGGGCCAATCTGGGCCTATATCTACTTCTTCCGTGGCACCCCGCTTCTGGTGCAGCTCTTCATCATCTACTACGGTGCCGCCCAGTGGGAGTGGCTCAAGAACAGTGCGGCCTGGTCCCTCTTCTCGGAAGCCTGGTTCTGTGCCCTGCTGGCGTTCACTCTCAACACCGGCGCCTACACCGCCGAGATAGTGCGTGGCGCCGTGATGAACATGCCCAAGGGGCAGATAGAAGCGGCAAGCGCCTTCGGCATGACCCGCTGGCAGACCCTCACCTGCATCATCCTGCCCAACTCGTTTCGCCGTGCGCTGCCGGCCTACAGCAACGAGGTGATCTTCATGCTGCAGGGGTCGGCGGTGGCGGGCATCATCACCATCGTCGATCTGACGGGGGCGGCGCGGATCATCAACTCCCGCTACTACAGCCCGTTCGAGGCGTTCCTGACCGCAGGTCTGCTCTACATGCTGCTCACCTTCGTCATCGTCTGGTTGTTCAAGAAGTGGGAAGCCCGCTGGCATGCCCACCTGCGCCCGCGCAGCGTCTGACTGCCCGCAGAGAAAAAGCCCGCAACTGCGGGCTTTTTTATGGACCACGGGCAGGTTCAGCGCCCCAGGTACTCCCTGTCGAAGAAGGTGTTGACCCAGTGGGGGCGATAGACGGCGAGCAGGGTCATGGTCATGCCGTTGAGGAGCGCCTCGGGGAAGAGCAGCAGCGGCCAGATGGAGAGGTAGTCGGCGCTGATGGTGTGCCAGGAGTAGGTGCCGCTCACCCCCATCAGCAGGGCGCTGGCGATCACCTTGGCCGAAATGCTCAGCGCCCCCCCGAGAAATGCCGCCACGAACAGATAGACGAAGAGGTGGCGAGGCAGCCAGGCCCAGCTCCCCAGAAACAGCAGCCAGCTGGTGGCCACCGGCAGGGCGACGCCGATGAGGGCCTGCCAGCCGATGTCGGCCAGGGGGATGACCCCGAAGTAAGCGAGGACCAGCAGGGTGAGGCAGGGGGCAAGCAGGGCGAGGCGCCAGCCCAGCAACAGGGTCAGGCTGGTGAGGCCGAGAAAGTGGATCTCGAGCCCCTCGTGCAACCCGGCCCGCAAGGTCCACAGCGGTACCAGCACGATGGCGCCGCCGAGGCAAAGATGCTGATAGAGCGGGTGGGCGCCAAGAGTGCGCAGCAGGGAGGCGTTCAGACTGAAGGCGAGCAGCACCAGCCAGAGCAGGAGGGCGGCAACTTGTCCTTCACTCATGAGCGGTTCCCCCGGATGCGGCTGTCGGTGATGGCGCCGTGGCGAACGCCGGCGCAATGAAAAGAGGCCGCCCTCTGCCGGGCGGCCTCCTGTCTCAATACTTCACGTTGGAGTGATACTTGCCAAGGATGCCCTGGACCCTGTCCATGGTCTCCTTGCTGGGGGGCTTGATGCCGACCAGATCATAGGTATCTCCCAGCACGTCCCACTTGTGCTTGCCAAGTTCGTGGTAGGGCAGCAGCTCCACCTTCTCGACGCAGTCCCCCAGCTCGGCGATGAACTGGCCGAGTCCTTCTGCGCTCTCGTCATCGTCGGACCAGGTGGGCACCACCACGTAGCGGATCCACATGGTCTGACCGCGGGAGGCCAGGTAGCGGGCGAACTCCAGGGTGTATTTGTTGCTGACGTGGGTGAGGGGAATGTGCTTCTCGTCGTTGATCTGCTTGATGTCGAGCAGCACCAGATCGGTGTTGTCCAGCACCCGGTCGAGCAGCTCGTCGTAGTGACGCACGAAACCGTTGGTGTCGAGGCAGGTGTGGATCCCCTGGGCCTTACAGGCGGTGAACAGTTCGGCGATGAACTCCTGCTGCAGCATGGCCTCGCCGCCGGAGGCGGTCACGCCACCGCCGGAGGCATTCATGAAGTGGCGATAGCTGGTGAGATCCTTCATCAGCTCGGGCACGGTGACCTCGCGGCCGCCCTGGGTGTCCCAGGTGTCCCGGTTGTGACAATACTTGCAGCGCATCAGGCAGCCCTGCATGAACACGATGAAGCGGATGCCGGGGCCGTCGACGGTCCCGCAGGTCTCGACGGAATGGATCCGGCCAATGATGTCGGTAGTGCCGGTGTCGCTGGCTTCAACGGTCGGGATCCGCTGCGTGCCGGGGGTGGCAGGTCCCTTGGATTCAACGGCGGGGATCCGGTTAATGACTGACATAGACGACTCCAATGGTGCGGACAAGGTTCGAGCGGTCGTTATTTTATGACAGAAAGCCCTATAAATCCTACCAGTTTAGCCCGCAGGGGTGGCACCCAGCAGGCTCTCCAGTGCCTTGACGGGGAGCGGCCGGCTGGTGAGGAAGCCTTGATAATGCTGGCATCCCAGGGCTTTGAGCACGGCGAGCTGCTCCTCTTCCTCCACCCCTTCGGCGGTGACGGTGAAACGAAACACCCGGGCGAGATCCAGGATGGCCTTGACGATGGCCTTGTCCTGTTCGCTGTGGACCAGGGTCTGGATGAAGCTTCTGTCGAGCTTCACCTCGTCGGCGGGCAGATCCCGCAGATAGGCCAGGGACGAGTAGCCCGTGCCGAAGTCGTCGATGGAGATGAGCAGGCCGAGGGCCTTGAGTTGGCGGATCCTGGCGATGCTCTCCAGCCGGTTTTCCAGCACCACGGACTCGGTGATCTCCAGCAGCAGGCGCGACGGGGGCACCCCGGTGTCCCGCAGAATGTACTCCACCTGCTGCACGAAACCGGCGGTGTGGAACTGGCGGGCGCTGACGTTGACCGACAGATGGGGGATGGCGAGACCGTTGTTGAGCCAGAAGCTGTACTGGGCGCAGGCGGTCTTCATCACCCAGTAGCCTATCTCCTGGATCAGGGTGGTCTCCTCGGCGATGGGGATGAACTCCCCGGGTGGCACCATGGTGCCGTCTGCCTTCTGCCAGCGCAGCAGCGCCTCTATGCCCGAGAGCGTGCCGTTGTCGACCCGGTATTGGGGCTGGTAGTGCAGCACCAGCTCGTTGTTGCGCAGGGCATCGCGTAGCTGGTTGTTGAGAGAAAGCTTGCTCTTCTCTTTTTCCGCCATGGCTTCACTGAAGAAGATATGGTTGCCCTGGCCCGCGCGCTTGGCCATGTGAACGGCGGTATCGGCCTGCTGCATCAGGACAAGGTGATCCTTGTCGTCATCGCTGAACAGGCTGATCCCCACGGAGGCGCTGCAGTGCAGCTTGTGATCGCCGATGTCGAAGGGGGCGCGGAAGATCCCCATCAGCTCCCGGGCAAAGTGCTCCGCCAGGATCTTGGCGGTGATATAGCCCTGGCCCAGTGCCGTGAAGAGCAGGGCAAACTCGTCACCCGAGGTGCGGGCGAGCACCAGGTTCTCCTGGGGCAGGGACTTGAGTCGCACCACCACGGCCTGGAGCAGCAGATCGCCGCAGGCGTGACCGAGGGAGTCGTTGATGGATTTGAAGTTGTCCAGATCCAGCAGCAGCAGGGCCCCCCACTGGCCGCTCGGGGTCTGCAGGGTGCGCTGCATGATGTCGGTCAGGCTGCGCCTGTTGTAGAGATCGCACAGGTCGTCGTAGTAGGCGAGGCGCTCGATGTGGCGGGCGGTCTCCTTCTCCTGGGTGATGTCGTGGAAGCTGCAGACGAAGTGGCTGATCTCCTCCTCCTCGTCCTTGACCCCGCTCACCATGAGCCGCACCGGGAAGAGGTGTCCCTCCCTGTGCAGGCATTGTTCCTCCCCGAGCCAGTATCCCTGCCGGTTGACAGCCGCGATCACCTCCTCCTTGAGGGTGTCGCCATAGTAGGTGGGCCTCAGGGCATCGATGTGCAGGCCCAGCATCTCCTCGCTGGCAAAGCCGGTGATGCGGCTGAAGGAGGCATTGACCTTGAGGATGATGCCCCCGTGATCCATCACCAGCAGGCCGTCGTGGGTGTTGAAGGCCACTTCGGCCAGGCGCAGGGCATCGTCATTGGCCAGGCGCTGCAACTCGCTGGCGGCCCGCTCGCGCTGTTCGTAGAGGACGTCCAGCAGGGACGCGGGATCGGCCAGAGGGGTGGCGAGCAGCAGGGTGAGCTGCCCCAGGGGGAGACCGTTTGGCCCCGGGAAGGGGATGCCGACATAGGCCTTGGCGTCGAGAGCCAGCAGCTGGCTCGACTGGGGATAGCGCAGGGCCAGATCTTCCACGTAGAGACTCTGCCCGTGCTGGAAGATCTCCCGGCCCGGGCCGATGTCCATGGGCATGGGTTTGACGACGGCGAAGGTCTCCCCCTCCACCACGCAGCGGGGAATGAGCCAGAGATCCTGACCGCGAGGCTGAAACTCGCCGATCCAGCCCATGTGGGCACCGCTCAGGCCCATGGCCCAGCGCAGCAGGGCGCGGCAGTAATCGTTGCCGGTCAGGTTGGCAAGCCCCGGGGGAGGCGCGAGGTCCGGGGTGTCGGTCGTCACGGAGTCCGGCTGCCAGTGGCCGAGCAAGCGGGCGCAATGACGCACCAGTTGCAGGGTGTCATCGCTGATGAGGGTGCTCTCGGCATACTCCAGGCTGAGCACGCCGATGAGCTTCTCCTGTTCCAGTAAGGCGCCGTCCAGGCGGGAGCAGACATTGGCATCGGCCAGATAGTAGTGCTGGCTCAACATGGGCTGGTGGGCTGCCTCCGAGAAGCTCAGGGCGCCCCGGGCGCGCAGGGCCCGGATGTAACGGCTGTCTCCGCGAATGGCACCGAGCGCGTCCACCCCCAGGGTGAACACCGGGGTCAGCTGCTCGCCGCCCAGAGCGCCATGGGCCTGGTAGTGCCAGAGGATCAGGCGATCGGCCCCCAGGCACTCCTTGAGGCTCTCCAGCATGGCGTCATACTGCTGCTGGCTGGCCATCTGGCTCAGGCGCGGCAGTTGCAGGGACAGGCTGGCGGCGCTCTCCTGGGACTGGGTCTGCAGGCAGATGAGCCAGAAGGCGTCCTGCTCGTGGGAGAGGGAAATGTGCCAGAGGAGGGCGTCAAAGCGCAGCACCAGCTTGCCCCCCTTGCCGCTGGCCAGCCGCTGCTCGATGGGCTGGCGCAGGGCGTCCGGCAATTGGGCCGGCCAGGCACTACGAGGCTCGTCGAGCCAGTGGAGCGGCGTCTGCATCACATCGGTCAGGGCGACCAGCCGTTGACTACGGGTATCCAGGCGGAAAAACAGGGGCGCCTGGCTGGCGGTCGGAAGATGGCTGAGCGCGGTAGACGACATGAACTGACACTATCCTGTTGAGCAATTGTCGGAGGGCAAGAATACTGCAAATCCGTGGCAAACAAAATTTCATTGAATTCTAAATTAGATAAGCCTAATTTATTGGTCATTTCCTGTTGAGTGGAGTCTTGCAGATGAAACGGATCCTGATTGCGGGTGGTGTGGCCGGGGGAGCGTCCGCCGCCGCCCGTGCCCGCCGTTTGAGCGAAGAGGCGGAGATCGTGATGTTCGAGCGGGGCGAGTTCGTGAGCTTCGCCAACTGCGGTCTGCCTTATCACATCGGGGGGGATATCCCGGATCGGGATGCCCTGCTGCTGCAGACACCGCAAAGCTTCAAGCGCCGTTTCAACGTGGATGTGCGGGTGTTTCACGACGTCATCGAGATAGACAGGGCCGGCAAGAGCCTGCTGGTGCGCAACCTGCTCACCGGCGAAGAGCGGCGCGAAGCCTACGACGTGCTGCTGCTGAGCCCGGGCGCCGCCCCCATCCGGCCTCCCTTCCCCGGCATCGACAGCCCGGGGGTACACACCCTGCGGAGCATTCCCGACATGGATCGCATCCTGGCGGCGCTGGCGCACGACAAGCCCCGCCACGTCACCGTGGTGGGGGGCGGTTTCATCGGGCTGGAGATGATGGAGGCGCTGCACCAGCGCAAGCTGGATGTCACCCTGCTTGAGCTCTCCGATCAGGTGATGGCGCCGGTGGACAAGGAGATGGCCAACCTGCTCCACGCCCGCATCCGGGAGGAGGGGGTCGATCTTCGCCTGCGTACCGGCCTCGCTGCCATCGAAAGCCTGGAGGTGCCTGCCGAGAAGACCGCCGCCGTGGCGACCGCCCAGCGGGGTGGACTGCGCCTGACCCTGAGCGACGGCTCTCATCTCGACACTGGCCTTCTGATCCTCGCCATCGGCGTCAAGCCCGAGACTCTGCTCGCCGCCAAGGCGGGGCTGGTGCTGGGACCGCGGGGCGGCATCAAGGTGGATGGGGGCATGCGCACCTCGGATCCCTGCATCTTCGCTGTGGGGGACGCGGTGGAGGAGACCGACTTCGTCACCGGCGAGTCCGTGCTGATCCCGCTGGCGGGCCCCGCCAACCGCCAGGGGCGCATTGCCGCCGACAACATGCTGGGGCGAAGCGAAACCTACAAGAAGACGCAAGGGACCGCCATCTGCAAGCTGTTCGATCTGGCGGTGGCGAGCACGGGGCTGAACGAGAAGCGGCTGGTGCAGCTGGGGCTGCCGTTCGAGAAGGTCTATGTCCACCCGGGCAGCCACGCCGGCTATTATCCCGGCGCCCACCCGGTCAGCCTCAAGCTGCTGTTTGCCCCCGATGGCAAGATTTACGGCGCCCAGGCCATCGGCAAGGATGGCATCGACAAGCGCATCGACGTGCTGGCGGTGGCCCAGCGTGCCGGTCTCACCGTGTTTGATCTGCAGGATCTGGAGCTCACCTATGCGCCGCCCTTTGGCTCGGCCAAGGATGTGATCAACATGGCCGGGTTCGTTGCGAGCAACCATCTGAAGGGGGACACCCTGCTCTGCCACGCAGCCGAGGTGCAGGCTCGCCACCCCCATCAGCAGGTGGTGGATGTGCGAAACGGCCCCGAACTCGACAAGCTGGGGCGCATTCCGGGGGCGATGCACATTCCTCTGGACGAGCTGCGCAGCCGCCTCCATGAGCTGCCCAAGGATAAAGAGCTGCTCATCAGCTGCCAGGTGGGGCTGCGGGGTCACGTGGCCTGCCGCCTGCTGAGCCAGCACGGTTTTCGGGTCAAGAACCTCTCTGGCGGTTTCAAGACCTGGCAGACGGTGATCGCCGAGTAGATCCTCCAGGCTGACATGGCCCGATTGATCACTCTGTATGCAAACGGGCCACTCCAAAGAGTGGCCCGTTTTGTTGCCGCAGGGGTTTGCCGCAGGTGGCCCCTCGCTGTCAGGGGGTCACGTCATCGAACTGCTTGCGAATGTGGTGCTGCAAGACCGCGAGCATGGAGGCGCCGGAGAGGCCTATCATCAGGGCACCGTTGACTGCCTCCAGGGGGCCGAGCAGCTTCCACTGCGGGCTCATGACGATGTCGCCATAGCCCAGAGTGGCGAAGTTGACCCCGGAGTGATAGACGGCCTCCTGCAGGGTATCGAACTCCCCGAGCCACAGGAAGAGCCCGCCCCAGACGCCGATCTGGGCCAGGTTGCCCAGCATCACCAGGGTGATGATGCCAAACAAAGCCAGCATGCCGGCCAGGGCCCCCTCGCGTCGATTGAATCGCTTGACGTAGAAGCGGATGCACCAGACGGATACCAGGGATTGCAGCAGCATGTTGACCAGGATCACCGGGATGCCGACCAAAAAAATCGTTAACATATCAATCTCCTAGCTTGGCTTCTGCCAGTGGGCGGCCGACAGGCCACCACTGTTCGAGCAGCAAGATACAGAGCCAGCCATAGCCGGCCACCACCAGATAGAGGCCGCAACGCATGGCGGCCGCCAACCACACATCCTTGCCGGTGGCGCTGTCCTCGATGGCCGGGCCAAACAGGATGAGCGCCGTGATCCAGGTGTTGCTCCAGAAGGATGGCGGGAAACGCCCCACCACCAGCCGCACCAGGCGCCGCGCCAGCCAGAGGCTCATCAGGGCCAGCATCAGTACCAGCATCAGGAGCGAGGGCCAGAGGCTGAGCCCGAGCCAGAGTGCGAACGCCAGCAGGGCGCCCATCAGGGTCGAGAGCACCAGCTCCTGGCCCGCCTGTCTGGCGTTGAGGGAGGTACTCTGCTGGGCCAGGGTCACCGTCTTCATCACCGCCGGAATGTAGAACGCCGGATTGCCGAGGGCCATCAGCCACACCGGCAGCACCATGGCGACGGCGCGCAGCGCCAGCCGCTCGGGGTGTTCGGGGGGCAATGGCACGGGCCTTGCCGCCGCCCCGGCCACCGGCAGGGGAGGGAAGAGCGCGTGGGCCAGGCGGTTGACCAGGGTGCCTATCAGGATCCCCAGTCCCATCATCTGGGCAAGGGCAATGGCAAGGGACTGCTCGATGAGACCGGCCACCGGGATCACCGTGATGGCCATGATGAGCAGCATGGCGGCGGCCCCCTTGCCGGCCATCGCCTGCTGCATCAGCAGGTAGAGCAGCAGGGCGACGAGCAGCACGGCCGCCAGGGCATAATGGGTCAGCAGGGGCACCAGCAGCACGCCGCCGACCATCACGGCCAGCAGCAGAGCGCCACCCAGCAACCCTTTGCCAAGGCTGAGCGGCTCGCCGGGTCGGCACAGCACCACCCAGGCCATGATGACCCCGAGGTGGGGCATGGGCAGCGCCAGGCCGTAACAGATCCCCGTCGCGAGCCCGATGCCAGTGCCAATGCGCAGTACAGCCCTGTCGGCGTTATGCATCTGGCGCCTCAATAGAGGAAGGAGAAGAGGCTCATCAGCCGGATATAGAGCGCTCCCAGGAAGTGCATCACCCCGCTCTCGCCGGTGTAGACCAGCACATCGGCCTGGCCGCCGACCCGCAGCGCCTCGACCGGCGGAAAGTCATCATTCTGGAAGGCTACCTTGACCGGGAAACGCTGGGCCTGGCGCAGCCAGTCGCGGTTGTTGTCCACCGTGGGCAGGGCGCCGGCGGGCTGGCTCTTGCCGTCGCCCACCCCGTAGCCGACGCTGCGGACTTTCCCCTTGAACAGCTGTCCGGGCAGGCTGTCGAGCAGGATGGTGACCCTGTCTCCCGGCCGAATGTTGCCGAGGTTGTTCTCCGTCAGATCCGCCGACACCCAGACGTCGTGGATGGCGATCAGGGTCATGGCCGGTGCGCCGGCCCCGATAAACTGGCCTGCATCCGTGCTGAGGTCGGTGATGAGCCCCCGACCCGGCGCCACCACGCGGGTGTTCTGGCGATCCAGCTCGGCCTTGTGCACTGCCGAGCGGGCACTGAGCAGCTGGGAGTTGTCATCGCCGCTCGCCCCGGCGGCCTCGATGGCGCGGCGAACGTCGGCTTCGGCTGCCGCCACCTGGCTCTTGGCCGTCTCGCGGCTGGCCTGGGCCACCTCCAGGCGACGCACCGAGATGGCCCCCGGATCTTCCCGATAGAGCCGCTCCTGGCGCTCCGCATCCTTGGCGGCGTTGTCGTAGGCAGCGCGCATGGCCATCAGGGAGGCCTCGGCCGCCTTGACCCCTTCGGTGTTGGCCTTGACGCCGCTCAGCACCGTCTGGTAGTCGGATCTGGCCTTGGCCAGGGCGATGTCATAGGGCTCGGGATCGATCTCGAACAGGGGGGCGCCGGCCTCCACGTCCTGATTGTCGTGGACATAGACCCGCTTGATCTGGCCTGCCACCTCGGCGGCGACGGGGACCACGAAGGCCTGCACCCGGGCCTGGGAGCTGTAGGGGGTCAGCCTGTCCGCCAGCAGATACCAGCTGAGCAGGAGGAGGATCGCGGCCAGCAGCCCGAGGGTGGCGCGGCGGCTGGCCTGACCGGGAGAGGCTGTGTCAGTCATGGGAGTTTGCCTTCTGTGTCATGGGGGAGTGGGCTGCGTCGAGCAGGGGGGCCCAGTCGGCGCGCGTGCGCAGTTGAGCCTCCACCTTGGGGGTCACCAGGGGACGTTCGCGCCCCTGTTCCCAACCGCCACCCAGTGCCTTGTAGAGGGTGATGAGGTCGCGCATCCGCGCACCACGGCTGTTGACCAGGCGCTCCTGCTGGTTGAACAGGGCGCGCTGGGAGTCGAGCACCCGCTGGAAGTCCGCCATCCCCTCGCGATACTGGGTGTTGGCTATCTCGAGGGAGCGACGGGCGGCCTCGCCGGTCTGGGTCAGCAGGGCGATCTCCTCCTGGCCGTTGGCATAGGCCACCGCCGCGTCATCCACCTCGCGGGCCGCCTTGAACACGCTGTCGCGATAGCGTTCGTGCAGCTGCTGGAAGCGGGCGTCCTGCACCAGGATCTGGTTGCCGAGCCGTCCCTGATCCAGCAGGTTCCAGCTCAGCGAAGGACCGACGGCCCAGGAGAAGGTGCCGCTCTCGCCATTGGTGGCGTTGACCCCCAGGGTGCCGAGCAGGGTGATGGAGGGGTAGAGCTCGCTCTCGGCCACCCCGATGAGGGCCGACTGGGCGGCCAGCTGACGCTCCGCCACCCGCACGTCAGGACGGCGGCGCAGCAGATCCGCGGGCATCTCGGTGACCAGGGCCAGCTCTCCCAGGGGGATCTTGCCGGTGTTGGTGGTCATCTCGGGCAGGGGCCCCGGGGCGCGGGCGAGCAGGGTGGAGAGGGCGTTCTGGCTTTGGCGCAGGCTGGTCTCGAGCTGGGGAATGCCGGACAGGGTGCCCAGGTACTGGGTCCTGGCTTGCTGCACGTCCAGCTCGGCGTTGTTGCCGCTCTTGAACAGTCGCTCGGTGATCTCCAGGCTGCGCCGCTGGATGCGGGCATTCTCCCGGGCGATCTGGAGCCTGGCCTCCAGGGTACGGATGCTCACATAGAGCTGGGCCACCTGGGCGGCCATCAACACCTGGATGTCGTCATACTGGGCCAGGGTCGCGAAATAGCTGGCATCCGCCGCCTCGACTCCGCGCTGGAACTTGCCCCAGAAGTCGAGTTCCCAGCCGAGGTTGAAGCCGGCGCCGTAGCTGCTGCCCGCGCTGCTGTGGCCGCCCCGGGTCTGACCTGCCTGGAGGAATTCTGCCGTTCCCACCGTCGCCTGGGGGCCGAGCAGGCTCTCGGCGATGCCAAGCTGGGCCTGGGCCTCGAGGATCCGCAGGCCGGCGATCCGCACGTCCGGATTCTTGAGGAAGGCCTCCTCCACCAGGGCGCTCAGCACGGGATCGTGCAAGTTGTCCCACCATTGTCGGTAGTCGGTCACCGTCACCGCCTGCTGACCCTCGCTGGCGCTGTGCCAGTTGGCCATCTCCTCGACACCGGGGGCCTGATAATCGGGCCCGAGCAGAGTACAGGCACCGAGCAGCAGGCAGGTGCCCCCTGCAAACAGGGGGCGAAGGAGAGAAAGTGCGTCGGCCATGGGGTTATTTTTCCGCGTTGGCCAGACCGTCGTTGACCCAGGCCATGAAGATGCGATAGCCGATGGAGAGCAGGGTGGCACCGATGAACATGCCGAGGATGCCATTGGTGGCCATGCCGCCGAGGGCCCCCAGCAGCACTACCGGCATGGGCGCATCGACGCCACGCCCCAGCAGCAGCGGTTTGAGCACGTTGTCGGCCATGCCGGCCACGACCAGCAGCACTGAGTAGATGACGTTGAGCAGGGTGCCGTGATCCCCCGCCATCCACATGAAGGCAATGGCCGGTCCCGTGACCAGGATGACGGGGACCTGGGCGATACCCAGGATCAGCGCCAGGACGAAGAAGATGCCGACCGCCGGGATCCCGGCGAGGGACATGATGACGCCAGCCAGCAGGGCCTGGATGAAGGCGACCCCGATGACCCCCATGGCCACGGCCCGGATGGTGCTGGTGCACAGCTTGGTCAGGGCGAGGCCCTTGCGCTCATCGGTGATGCGCATGGCGATGCGCTCGGCGCTGATGGCACCCGGCGCCCCCCAGGCCATGATGATGCCAGCCACGATGAAAGAGGCGACGAAGCCCAGCAGGCCGCCCCCCATGCTGGCGAGCATGGTGACAGTCTGCTTGGCCATGTCGCCGAGCTGCGGCTTGTAGCTGATAAGGAGGCTCGGCAGATCCACGGATGCCTTGGTCCATAAGGCGTGCAGCTTGGCACCGATCAGCGGGATGCTGGCGATGTCGGCGGAAGGCGCCGGAATCACCAGAGTGTTGTTGTTCACCTTGTCTATCAGGGCGCTGACGCTGTCACCCAGGGAGCCGAGCATGGCCACGGTGGGGGCCACGATGAGCAGGATGCCCAGCAGGACCAGCAGGGTGGACGACTGACCCTGTTTTCCCCCGAGTCTGGCGGCAAAGCGCTGATGGAGGGGGTAAAGGGTGACCGCCAGGATCAGGGCCCACAGCATCATGTTCATGAAGGGGGAGAACACGGTGAAGCAGAACGAGCCTAGCGCCAGAATAAGGCCAAATTTGATGAACATGTCCAGGAATCGGGCAACCAATCTTTTTTCGACGAGGGACAGATCGTTATTTTCCATGCTGATATGACTCCAGAGAGGGATGGATGCATGACCCCGCTGACCCTGTGTGAACTCAAGGTCGGCATTCTGGTCGATGGACAATTAATAAGTTTGTTTTCAATGGTTGAGGCATACATCGAACGCACCTGCACGTTATGTATGGCACAGGTGTTCAAGGCTTAAAAAATATTTATCTGCTTGATATGTCGTTGATTGGAAGGCCTGCGTTGAGCAGGGCCGAGAATAATGAATGGCCCGATCACGCACAAGTGAACAGTGGTGCCCGGTTTAGCCTGGGTTCAGAAAATCACGACAACCCTCTTTCATGGAACAGGAGATCGCATACGGGGCCTCGAATAAACCTCGCGGTTCACGGAGCGTCGCGCTCCCGTTCGAGGCGATGCGCCCATCTCTGTTGGCCGATGCCGCCCGATATGGCAGTTGGTGTTCCCGGGAGTGACGCTTTATTCTATTGGCTCCTGCGCTGCGGCGATCCAACCCGGGATGAACACCATGCACCTCTCTCTCTCCTGCCCCGTGACTCGTCTTCCCCGTGTGGCCTGGCTGGCGGCGCTGCTGCTGGCTGGTTGCGGCCCCGACAAGCCTGTCAGCCAGGAGCCGACGACTGACCCGATGGCCCGGCAGGAGGCGGGGGCGCCCGCCTCCGTGGTGCAGGCCAATGCCCGCCAGTATCGGGATGCCCCGGCGCTGGCGCTGGTCTTCTCCGGCCCATTGGCGCCCAAGGCAAACTGGCAGAGCTGGCTTTCTGTGAGTGAAGGGGGCAAGCAGGTGCAGGGGGAGTGGATCCTCGCCGACGATGGCCGCACCCTCTATTTCCCGAACGTGCAACCCGACAAACGCTACGAGGTGAGCCTCAAGGCGGGGCTGGGCCCATCCCCCCAGCGCTGGACCCTCAAGACCCGGCCGCTGGAGGCAGGGGCATCGTTTACCGCGAGCGGCATGGTGTTGCCGCTGCGCGACGAGCTGCGCCTGCCCATCAGCGCGGTCAACGTGGATGAGGTCAATATCGACTTCTTCCGGGTCGATGCGGAGTATCTGCCCCGTTTCCTGGCCGAGTATCGCCCCGGTGCCGGCATGGGCAACTGGGAGCTTGAGCAGATCACCAAGCGGGCCAAGCGGGTGTTCAGCGGCCGCTATGCGCTGGAGCTCGATGCCAACCGGCGCGAGACCCGCCTCATCAATGTGAAGGAGCCGCAGCTGGCCCAGGCCGGCGTCTACTTTGCGGTGATGTCGCCCCTTGGCAACTACGACTGGCGCAAGGAGACCACCTACTTTGCGGTGAGCGACATGGGGCTCAGTGCCCGCCGTTACCGCGATGAGCTGGAGGTGTTCGTGAGCTCCCTGGCCAGCGCCGACCCCCTCAAGGATGTGCAGCTCTCCCTGCTCGACCAGAAGGGCAACCGGCTGCAGGTGCAAACCACCGACCCCCAAGGTCATCGCCGCTTCGATCAGGTGCAGGGGGCTCGCCTGCTGCTGGCCGAGCAGGGCAAGCATCTGGCGGTGCTGCGCCTCGATGGCGCGGCCCTCGATCTCTCCACCTTCGATCTCGGCACCCAGCCCTGGCAGGCCCAACAGCTTTATCTCTTTAGCGGGCGCGATCTCTATCGCCCCGGCGAGCGGCTCGACAGCGAGATCCTGCTCAAGGGGCAGGATGGCCAGCTGCTGCCGGGCATGGCGGTGGAGCTGGAGGTGAAACAGCCGGACGGCCAACTGCTCGAACAAAAGCGCCTGCTGCCGGACAACCTTGGCGCGGCCCACTACGGTCTGCGTCTGCCGGAGGATGCGCCGCTCGGGCGCTGGACCATCAACCTCAAGACTGCCGCCGGTAGCCGCTTCGAGTGGCCTTTCCTGGTGGAGGAGTTTCTGCCGGAGCGGCTGAAACTGCAGCTTGGCAAGGGGCAGGATGGGGAAGTCATGGATCTGGACGCCGCTCTCACCCTGCCGCTGCAAGGGGACTATCTCTACGGTGCTCCGGCCAGTGCCACCAAGGCGAAGGCGGAGGTGAAGTTAAGCCGCGCCACCATGCCCTTTACCCAGTGGCAGGAGTTCACGCTGGGTAACGTGCTGCTCGCCGAGCAGTCCAGGGATCTCGAGCCGCTGAATCTCACCCTGGATGCGCAGGGGCAGGGGACGTTTTCGTTAGCTGATGAGCTCGACGGGGTGCGCGGTCTCGGGCCGCTGGAGGTGGCCTATAGGGTGTCGCTCTCCGAACCCGGTGGCCGCGCCGTCAATCGCAGCCGCACCCAGTATGGCTGGCCCGCGGGCAGCCAGTGGCCGGCGCTCAAGGCCGATTTTGTGGCGGAGCGGGTGGAAGGGGGCAAGCCGCTCCCCTTCCAAATCCTCAACCTCGATGAGCAAGGCCAGCCGGTGGCGGGGGCGGTGAAGGTGCGCCTCATCAACGAGTACCGCGACTACTACTGGCACTACGCCGATGGGGAGGGGTGGAAGTACGAGTTCAACAGCCAGCCCTATCTGGAGCAGGAGCAGACCCTGCAGCTGGATGGCAAGGGGCCGACCCCGCTCACGCTGCAACTGGCGGCGGGCTGGTATCGATTGGAGGTGGAGAACAGTCAGGGCCATCAATCGAGCCTGCGGGTAGAGATCGGCAGCTACGCCTGGGGCGGCGGTGGGGAGCAGGCACGGCCTGACAAGATCGCCATCACCCTCGACAAGCGCGCCTATCAGGCGGGTGACAAGGCCAAAGTGACCCTGGTGGCCCCGCGCCCCGGCAAGGGGTTGCTGATGGTGGAAGATGGCGACGGCCTGCGCTGGTGGCAGCGCATCGAGCTCAAGGGCGCCGGCGGCGATGCCAAGGATGCCCGCGGCGAGTTCGAGATCCCGGTCAGTCCCGAGTGGCAGCGCCATGATCTGCATATCTCGGCCCAGATTGCCGCGCCAGACAGTGACTCAAAGCCGGTGAGCCAAAAGAGTGTGCAAAGCCTGCGCTCGGTCGGTCTGGTGCCGCTCACCCTGGATCGGGAAGCGCGCCGTCTGCCGCTTACCCTGAGCGCGCCGGACAAAGCGGTGCCGCTTACCCGGCTGGAGGTGACCGCCACCTCTACCCCCAACAGTCAGGGGCGGGTGGTGCTGGCGGCGGTGGATCGGGGTGTGCTCAATATCAGCGATTATCAACCCCTCGACCCGTTCGAGATCTTCTTTGGTCGCAAGCGCTACGCCCAGGATTTGTTCGACAACTACGGCCAGGTGATCCCGCCGCAAGATGGCAAGCTGGCTCGCCTCAACTACGGGGGTGACCGGGCGCCGCTGAAAAAGGGCGGCGCGCTGGAGAGCCGGGTCGAGATAGCTGCGCTCTGGAGCGGCGAGGTGAGTTTTGACGAGCAGGGCAAGGCGGTGATCCCGCTCGATCTGCCCAACTTCAACGGCGAGCTGGCGCTGATGGCGCTGGCCTGGAACGAACAGCAGGTCGGTGAGGCCGAGCGCGCCGTCAAGGTGGTGGCGCCGCTGGTGGCAGAGATCGGCTGGCCGCGCTTTGGCGCCAGAGGGGATGAGACCCGGGCGCTGGTGCAGCTGCGCAACATGAGCGGCGAGGATCAGACCCTCTCCCTTGCCTGGACCCTCAACGGCGGGCTCAAGGCAAACGGCGAGCTGCCCGGCACTCTTTCCCTTAAAAATGGCGAAGAGCAGTGGCTGACCCTGCCGCTCACCGTGACCGGGGCGAGCGGTGTGGCACGCCTGCAGTTGGCGGCCAGCGGCAAGGATTTTGCCATCAGCCGCGACTGGACTTTGCCGCTGCGCTCCCCCTGGCCGGCCGAGACTCGCCAGCGCTACCAGATGCTGGCCCCCGGCCAGCAGATGAGCTTTGCGCAAAGTGAGCTGGCCGGGCTGGATCGCGCCAACCTGCAGGGGCTGCTCAGCCTCTCCGGCACTCCGCCCTGGGATCCGGCAGCCCAGTGGCAGGCGCTGGCTGACTACCCCTATGCCTGTCTGGAGCAGACCCTGTCCCGTGCCTGGCCTTACTTGCTGACCACGGCGGATGAGCGGGCCGCCTGGCGCAGACCCGCACAGGGCAAGAAAGCGGCGAGTGAGGCGGATGTGCAGCGCGCCCTGCTGCAACGGTTGCAGCGGTTGCAACTGCCCAGCGGCGGCTTTGGCCTCTGGGATGGTCGCTCCGACGAGGAGCAGTGGCTCACCGCCTATGCCGCCGACTACCTGCTGGCGCGCAAGGAGGCGGGCGATGCCGTGCCGGAGGCAATGCTCAATCAGGCTCTGAACCGGATGCAAAACTATCTCACCGACAGTCAGTATGGTGAGCGCTGGAGCAGTGCCCCCGAGCACAGCCGGTTGGCCTATCAGGCTTACAGCGCCTATGTGCTGGCCCGGGTGGGCAAGGCGCCGCTCGCTACCCTGCGCCTTATCTGGGAGCAGCAGGCCGATCACGCCCGCTCAGGTTTGCCGCTCTTGCACCTCTCGCTGGCCCTCTCGGCCATGGGGGATGAGCAGAACGCCGCCAAGGCCCTCAGCCGGGCGCTAGGGACCGAGCGCGGTGACGACTACTTGGGGGATTACGGCTCGCCGCTGCGCGATGAAGCCCTTGAGCTCTCCCTGCTGCGCCAACACAAGCTGGCTGCGGAGATCTGGCCGGCCCTCAGTGCCAAGGTGGCCGATGCCCTGGCCCATCGTCAGTGGCTCAGCACTCAGGAGCGGCTCGCCCTGCTGCGACTCGCCCGCTTCGATCCGGCCGTCGACTGGCAGGCCAAGGTGGCTTCCTCTCTTGGCAGTGGATCCCTGAGCGGTTCGGCTCCGCTGCAGCAGGGCACCCCCGAGGCGCTGGCGGCGAGCGCCGTCACCAACGAGGGCAAGGGCTCCCTCTATGTGCAGCGCACCCTGGTCGGTTATCCCGAGCAGGCGCCAGCACGGATCAGCATGGGAATGAGCGTGACCCGCAGCTGGTTCAACAGCGACGGTCAGCGTTTTGACCCGACCAAGGTGAAGGTGGGCGATCTGGTGGTGGTGCGGCTCAATGTCAGCAGCGAATCGGCGGTGCCCGATGCCCTGCTGGTGGAGATGGTGCCCGCTGGCTTTGAGCTGGAGAACCCGGCCCTTGGCAACAGCATCAAGCTCGAAGAGCTCTCCATCGAGGGGAAACCGGCGTGGCAGAGCGAGTGGAACGACTACCTCAAGCATCAGGAGTTTCGCGATGACCGCTATACGGCGGCGCTGGATCTGAGCGCCGGGAGCAACCAGCAGCTGGTCTACCTGATGCGGGCGGTGACGCCGGGCCGCTATCAGGTGCCGCCGACCCAGGTGGAGGATATGTACCGACCCGAGCTGCGGGCTGCGGGTGAGGATATCCACGAGGTGCGTATCTCTGAGTAACAAACCCTCCCTTGAGCGGGTTCGCCCGCTCACTTTCTGGCAGCGTGGCTGGCTGAGCCTGGGTCGCACTGGCCGCGCTGGCTGGCACTGGTTTGGTGGCCTGCAACGCTGGCTGCGCTTTTCGGTGCTGGGGGTTGTGGCACTGCTTTTGTCATTGCTGGCGCTGGATCGACTCTTCCCGCCGCCGCCACTCGACCCGGCCTATGCGCGGGTGGTGCTCGACATGAAGGGGCGACCGCTGCGCGCCTTTGCCGATACCAGCGGCGTGTGGCGTTACCCCGTGACCCTGGAGCAGGTTTCCCCCCGCTATATCGAGGCGCTGCTCGGCTACGAGGATCGCCATTTCTGGCGCCATCCCGGGGTCAATCCGGTGGCCATGGTGCGCGGCATCGGTCAGTGGCTGCGTTACGGGCGCGCCGTGTCGGGCGGCTCGACCCTCACTATGCAGGTGGCGCGCCTCATCGAGCCCTACCACAGGAGCGTGCCCGGCAAGTTGCGCCAGATGGCCCGTGCGCTGCAGCTGGAGTGGCACTACGACAAGCGCACCCTGCTCACCGTCTACCTCAACCGGGCGCCGTTTGGCGGCAATCTGGAGGGGGTGCAGGCCGCAAGTTTTGCCTATCTCGGCAAGAGCGCCGCCAAGCTGACCCATGCCGAGGCGGCGCTGTTGGCGGTGCTGCCCCAGGCCCCCAGCCGCAACCGGCCGGACCGGCATCCCGAGCGGGCCCGCACCGCCCGCGACAAGGTGATGCAGCGGCTGGTGGCGCAGGGGGTCTGGCCAGAACAGGTTTGGCTGGAGGGACGCATCGAGCCTGTGCTGGCCCGCGGTCACTTCACGCCGATGGAGGCGCCGCTCTTTGCCCGCCTCGCCGCCGACCATCAGGCCGGGGCGCTGGTGCGCACCACCATCGACGGGGATCTGCAGCGCTGGCTGGAGGGGCGGGTGGCGAGCTATATCCGTCGCTTCCCCGAGCAGACCTCAGCGGCGTTGCTCCTGGTCGACAACAAAACCATGGCGGTGCGCGCCTATGTGGGCAGCGCCGAGTATGGCAATTTGCGCCGCCACGGTTATCTGGACATGGTGCAGGCGATCCGCTCTCCCGGCTCTACGCTGAAGCCCTTCATCTACGGTCTGGCGATGGAC
Source organism: Aeromonas caviae (assembly GCF_000819785.1). Classification (GTDB taxonomy): domain Bacteria; phylum Pseudomonadota; class Gammaproteobacteria; order Enterobacterales; family Aeromonadaceae; genus Aeromonas; species Aeromonas caviae. The sequence continues at coordinate 75,267 of NZ_CDBK01000065.1, forward strand.
GAGGGGCTGGTGCACTCGGCCTCTCTGCTCTCCGATGCGCCAAGGCTGGGCTCGGACTATCGCCCCGCCAACTTCTCCGGTGCCTTTCAGGGGCCGGTGACGCTGGCCCAAGCACTGCAGCAATCCCTCAACGTGCCGGCGGTGCAGGTGCTGGAGGCGCTCGGGCCGGACAAGCTGGTCAGCCGGCTCGACAACGCCGGGGTGCGGCTGGCGCTTTCCGACAAACCCAATCCGGCCATTGCGCTCGGGGCGGCGGGCATTCGGCTTGAGCAGTTGGTGGCGCTCTACAGCGCACTGACCCGGCAGGGGCAGGTGGCGATGCCGGTCTGGCTGGCGGGGCAGCAGGCGGTGTCGCGCCCCTTGCTGAGCCCGGGGGCCGCCTGGATCATCTGGCAAATTTTGAGTGCCCAGGGACGGGCAGATCAACCTTTTGCCAGTGAGGCGACCGGCCGGGTCAACCGACTGGCCTGGAAGACCGGCACCAGCTATGGCTATCGCGACAGCTGGGCCATGGGGGTCTCCGGTCGCTGGACCATCGGCGTCTGGCTGGGGCGCCCCGATGGCACCCCCATGCCCGGCTTTTATGGACAGAGTGCGGCAGTGCCACTGCTGCTTTCTGTCTATTCGCGGCTCTCGGACAACAGCCCCCTGCCAGCACAACCCAACACGGTGAGTGAAGCGGAGATCTGCTGGCCCTTGGGGCGCAAGTGGAGCGCGACCCTGCCTGAGGCCTGTTTGCAGCATCAGAGCGCCTGGCTGCTGGAAGGGCGCGACCCTCCCACCTTGCCGGATCCCATGGATTGGCCCTCGCCGCTGCGCCAGGTTGCGCTCACTGTCGACGGCAAGCCGACGCTGACCCGCTGCCACGATGCGGCACAATCCGCTTTTAGAGCGCTCTGGCCGCTGTCGCTGGAGCCATGGCGCTCACCGGGCGAGCGGCGTCAGGCGCTGCTTGCCAGGGGCTGCGCGGGGGAGGGACAGAGCGCCGAGCAGCAGGCCCCCATCCGCATCCTGGCACTGGGGGAGGGCAACCTTATCCGCAGTCAGCGCTATCGGTTGCAGCCCAGGGTGCTGGGCGGTGTCGGCAAGCCGGCCTGGTTTCTCAACGGGCAGCGGCTGCGCTGGGACGGGGATCAAGTAGTGAGCAAGGCGGGCCGCTATCAGCTGGTGGTGGTGGATGAGGCGGGAAACAGCGATCGCATCGAGTTTCGGCTGGAAAACCCCTCCTGAGGGCGTGGTGAGCGCCAGAATATTGACGGCATCGGTGATGGTCCCGATGCCGTCAGTTGATTGTCGATTCCCCGGCAGAGGCGGGGAGTCAGGGCTTGACCTGCCCCAGCCGGGTGAAGAAATGCCGGCTCTTGCGCTGGTGGAAGTGGCTCTTCTTGATGGGATGAAACACCAGGTCGCTCTGTGGGTGACTCCCCTTGAGGTGGTGGATCATCGCCATGGCCGGTAAGCCAGTACTGACGAGGGTGGTGAGCGGCAGGGTGACGGTCTCGGGTCCCAGCAAGGGTGTGAACCCCTGCTGGGCCTGCTCGAAGCGGGTCAACACGGCGGGTTCGGCGTAGCCGCTGCCCAGCATGGCGAGCAGGGCATCGAGGGCCTGATGGAACTCGGCGAGCTGCTGACGAAAGCCGCTTCGCCCCCGCAGGGCAATGAGCTCTGCAAACGGGATGTCGGCCAGGTGAGTGGGCACTTGCAGCGGGATCTCGAGGTGGAAGCAATCCTGACCGCCGCGATTGTGGTAGCGGGATTCGAGCAGGTGAAGCAGGCGGTCGAGATAGTCGTGATCGGTAATAAGCGCCCCGTCATTGGCGAGTGCCCACTCACGGGCGAGGCGCATGGAGAGCAGGTTGGCAAAGCGGCGCGCCATTCTGATCCCCCCTTCATCCTGCGTCGCAAAGCCGTGGGTCAGACAAAACCCGTGCAGCCGCTCCAGTCCCGCCTGAACCGGGCAGAAGCAGTCGTGGTTGGGGGCTGAACGCCAGCGGGCGATGAGCTCCCTGTTGCCAAACACCTTGTGGCGGACAAAATCGGGGGCGACCAGGCCGGCAATCTGGCTCTCCACCTGGGGCGTGATATGGGCGAAGAAGGCGGGTTGTGGCGGCTCGGCCAGCAGGTCGGTTTGCTGGCGCAGGGTCTCCAGCAGGGCGGTGAGACCGCTCTTCTCACTAACGGTGAAGACGAAGGCGAGCCGCTCCAGATAGAGCAGGGCAAACTTGAGCCAGAGCTCGTCGCGTACCTCCATGCCGGGGTAGTAGATATGGGTTTTCATGGATGCTGTGTTGCCAGGATGCAGGGGTGGGAATATACGCATGATTGCCCGGATGCGGCAAACTTTGCGTGGGGGAATGTGAGCGGCCGCTCATGCAGTAGGCGCTGGTCACAAAGTTCTGATATAATTCGCGCCCTTAAATCAAGGCCACCCGAGTCATTACCATGAAGTTCATTATCAAGCTGTTCCCTGAAATCACCATCAAGAGCAAGTCGGTTCGCCAGCGCTTTATCAAGATCCTGCAGGGCAATATCCGCAATGTCCTGCGCCGCTTCGACGACGATGCCCGGGTGCGGATGGATTGGGACAAGCTGATCGTGAGCTCCCGTAATGACCAGTTCCGCGAGCAGGCCATCGAAGCCCTGGCCTGCATTCCCGGCATTCAGGCCTTCCTCGAGGTGCAGGCCAGCAAGTTTACCGACCTGCACGACATCTTCGAGCAGGTGAAAGCCGTCTGGGGTGATCAGCTCGAGGGCAAGACCTTCTGCGTGCGTGCCAAGCGCCACGGCAAACACGAATTCTCCTCGCTGGAGATTGAACGTTACGTGGGCGGCGGTCTGAACCAGCACTGCGTGAGCAACGGTGTGCGCCTCAAGAACCCGGATGTGAAGATCAACCTCGAGATCGATGGCGAGGAGCTTTTCATCGTCAGCGCCATCCACCAGGGGCTGAGCGGCATGCCCATCGCCACCCAGGAAGATGTGCTGAGCTTGCTCTCCGGCGGGTTTGACTCGGGTGTAGCCTCCTTCCAGTTCATCAAGCGCGGCTGCCGGGTGCACTACTGCTTCTTCAATCTGGGTGGGGCGGCTCACGAGATCGGCGTCAAGCAGGTGGCCTATCACCTGTGGAACCGTTTCGGCTCCTCCCACCGGGTGCGCTTCACCGCGGTGGACTTCGAGCCCGTGGTGGCCGAGATCCTCGAGAAGATCGACAACGGCCAGATGGGGGTGGTGCTCAAGCGGATGATGATGCGTGCCGCTGCCAAGGTGGCCGACGAGTTCCAGATCCCGGCCCTGGTGACCGGCGAGTGCGTGGGCCAGGTTTCCAGCCAGACCCTCACCAACCTGAACGTCATCGACCGGGTGACCGACAAGGTGATCCTGCGCCCGCTCATCACCTGGGACAAGCCGGACATCATCAGCGAAGCCCGCCGCATCGGTACCCTGGAGTTCGCGGAGACCATGCCGGAGTATTGCGGCGTGATTTCCAAGAAGCCGACCGTGAAGGCCGAGCTCTCCCGCATCGAGGCGGAAGAGGAGAACTTCGACTTTGCCATTCTGGACAAGGTGGTGGCCGAGGCCCGTTACCTCGACATTCGTCGCATCGGTGAAGAGACCGCCGCCGAGGTGCAGGAGGTGGAGACCACCGCCGAGAGCGGTGACGACGAGGTGATCCTGGACATTCGCTCCATGGAAGAGCATGACGACAAGCCGCTGGTGGTGGAAGGGCGCGAGATCATGCATATCCCCTTCTTCAAGCTGGCTACCGCCTTTGGTGACCTGCCGAAAGAGAAGACCTACCTGCTCTATTGCGATCGTGGCGTGATGAGCAAACTGCAGGCGCTTTACCTGAAAGAGAAGGGCTTTGCCAACGTCAAGGTCTACCGTCCGTGATGTGACGGCAAGACGCGTATAAAAAATCCGGCCAAGGCGCCGGATTTTTTATTTCACTCGGATGAAGGTAGACGCTCAGGGGCAGGGGACCGGGGTGAAGGTTTCCTGACCCTGACAGCGCCAGCCCATCTCGGCCTGACGCATCTGCCACAGGTTGTTGCTGCGAAACAGGGTCAGGATGTAGAGCATGTCGCTACGCTGGCCATCAAGGGCCACCGAGAGCACCAGATCGTTGTCCAGCTGTTGAGCATGGATACGGGTGGGTACATCTTTATGGCCGACGAAGCGGCGAGCCACTTCGCGATAGTCGTTGACCCAGCCTTGCTGACTGCTGCTCGCCTGACGGATCTGCTGGTTGAACTGCTGCACCGGGGTGGATGCCAGACGCCCGAACAGGGCCTGTGCCCCCGCATGAGCCGCTGCCACCATCATCAGAACAAGTGTGGTAATGAGCCCAAGTTTTTGCATGAGGTTTTCCGGCTTGAAACGACCCCTGTATGACAACAGAAAAGCCGGCTTGGTTCAATCTTGTCCCTGCCGGGATGGGATCTCGCCCACTCTGAGGCTTCTCAGTTGCGCTGCAGCGAGAAGGTGGGCAGGGAGAGGTGCCAGTAGATGGCCGCCACCCGCAGACCAAACACCCCGAGCATGCTGATGAGCATGGCGCTGACTCTGTCTACCCCGACCTCCAGCGACAGGGTATAGAGGATGCCGCCCAGAATGCAGGCGGTGGCGTAGATCTCCTTTTGCAGCACCATGGGCACTTCCCGGGCCAGCACGTCCCTTATCATGCCCCCAGCGACCCCTGTCATGGTGCCCATCAATACGGCGATAAGCCCAGATGTACCAAAGTTGAGGGCTTTTTGTGCCCCGATCACGGTAAAGAGCGCCAACCCGAAGGCGTCCGCCACCGGCAGCACGTACCAGGGCATGCGACGGGGCAGTTTGACCATCCACATGCCGATGAGCGCCGTGGCAATGACCACCCAGATATAGAGGGGGTCGCGCACCCAGAAGACCGGGGTTGCTCCCAGGATCATGTCGCGGATGGTGCCGCCCCCGATGGCGGTGACCGCCGCCAGCACCATGACACCGAAACCGTCCATCCTGAGACGGCCGGCCACCAGTACGCCCGAAAACGCGAATACCGCAGTACCAAACATGTCGCTGATGTAAACAATCTGCTCAACCAGTGTCTGCATGGAGAACAACTCACGTCCAATAGATGATGGGGCGGCGATTTTAGGGGCAAGGTGTGAGGATGAGCAATGCTGGCGTGCAAAAGTGGGAGCCAGCGCCGGTTTCTGAAGGCTGGGTGAATATCACGCTCCCGCCTTGTCTGATGCGGGCTGTGGGCACTATGGCTCGGGGGGCGGGCTGTCAGGTGACAAAAAATCCCGATTTTTTTCTCAAGGGAAGGGAATAGAGGCCGATATATAGGTTAGGCGGCGATTACTGCCAGAAAGGCAGAAAAAAGAAATTAAAGTCTTGTGAAAAGGCGCCGTTAACTAAACATATCAGGCACAAAACACAATAAAGCCTGAGTGAATTAAAGTTAACTTTTAATAGCTTAGGAGAAAAATCATGAGTCTGTATATCAATACCAACGTTTCATCGCTCAACGCTCAGCGTAACATGATGAACAGCACCAAATCCCTGGATACCTCCTACACCCGTCTGGCCTCTGGCCTGCGCATCAACAGCGCCAAGGACGATGCGGCAGGTCTGCAGATCTCCAACCGTCTGACCTCCCAGATCAACGGTCTGGACCAGGGCAACCGCAACGCCAACGACGGCATCTCCCTTGCTCAGACTGCTGAAGGGGCGATGGATGAAGTGACCGGTATGCTGCAACGCATGCGTACCCTGGCTCAACAATCCGCCAACGGTTCCAACTCCGCCAAGGATCGTGAAGCCCTGCAAAAAGAAGTGGATCAGCTGGGGGCCGAGATCAACCGTATCTCCACTGCAACCACCTTCGCAGGGACCAAGCTGCTTGATGGTTCATTTAGCGGTACTTTCCAAGTAGGTGCTGATGCCAACCAGACCATCAGCTTCAGCCTGAGCCAGGCCAACGGTTTCAGTATCTCTGGAATCGCAGCGGCAGCGAACACCACGGTAACGGCAGCAAGTGGTGGTACCCTTGCGGTCGATGCCATTTTCACTAACGGAGCTGCAGCTGGCGGTATCAGCATCAGTACCCAGACCAACGCCCAAAACGTGCTGGCTGCGGTTGATTCCATGCTGACCGTGGTCGACAGCAAGCGTGCCGAACTGGGTGCGGTGCAAAACCGTCTGGACTCCACCATTCGCAACCAGGCTAATATCTCGGAAAACGTCTCTGCCGCTCGCTCCCGTATCCGCGATGCAGACTTTGCGACCGAGACCGCCAACATGACCAAGCAGAATATCCTGCAACAGGCGGCTTCCAGCATCCTGGCCCAGGCCAACCAGCGTCCCCAGTCTGCACTCTCCCTGCTGCAGAACTAAGGTCCTGATGCCGAGAAAAAGAAAAGGGCGGTTGTTCAGGCCGCCCTGGTAAACAAGATGGAACAATGGGGTGTTCGGATTTACGCCTTGTTCTATCGAAAGAGAAGTTCTCTTATTGGTATACCCCTCGAGTGTTGCGCAGATCGTTCACTCTGTCACCCTCGAGGTTGTTCTCCTGAGCGTAAGCTCTTCTTTGGCCGACATTGTCGGCCTTTTTTATGGGCGCCGAAAAAATGGCGACACAGAAAACACTGCACAACCCATGCCAATTTATGGCATCAGATATGAAAAAGGCGGGAGAGGAGCAAGGGAGGGGGAAATGAAGTGGCCGATGGGCTACCAAGGCTCCGCTTTCTCACTTTAGTGACCTGGTATGCATAAATTGTTTTAAAGGTTCTGAGAGGCAGGCCGTTACAGAAGATGAAGCAAATCGAGGGGTGTTCGGAAAACCAACATTTGCGCAACTGCGGGTCCGATGTCCGTTCAAACAGCTGACCCGCCAGATGAGACAGACCGTTCAATCTGTCCATCTGAACGGTGGGAACCTGATTGTGTATGACACAACACACAGGGCCCGCAGTTCCTTGTTCATCAGGAGAGACCTTTTATGGCCATGTTTATCAACACCAACACTTCATCACTGAACGCCCAGCGTAACTTGATGAACACCACCAAGTCGTTGGATACCTCTTACACCCGTCTGGCCTCCGGCCTGCGCATCAACAGCGCCAAGGATGATGCGGCGGGTCTGCAGATCTCCAACCGTCTGACCTCCCAGGTAAACGGCCTGGACCAGGGCAACCGCAACGCCAACGATGGCATCTCTCTGGCGCAGACCGCTGAAGGGGCCATGGACGAAGTGACAGGCATGTTGCAACGCATGCGTACTCTGGCACAACAATCTGCCAACGGCTCCAACTCCGCCAAGGATCGCGAAGCTCTGCAGAAGGAAGTGGATCAGCTGGGCTCCGAGATCAACCGCATCTCCACCGATACCACCTTCGCTGGCACCAAGCTGCTGGATGGAAACTACAATGGCAGCTTCCAGGTAGGGGCGGATGCCAACCAGACCATCAGCTTCAGCCTTTCTCAAGCTGGGGGTTTTAGCATTTCCGGTATTTCTGCTGCAGCGAACACTACTGTGACGGCAGCGAGCGGTGGCACTCTTGCCGTGAGCACCATCTTCTTGAGTGGTAGTGCGGGTGGCATCAGTATCAGTACTCAGACTAATGCGCAAAACGTACTGGCCGCCGTCGATTCCATGTTGGGTATCGTGGACAGCAAGCGTGCCGAGCTGGGTGCGGTGCAGAACCGGCTGGATTCGACCATTCGCAACCAGTCCAATATCTCGGAAAACGTCTCTGCCGCTCGCTCCCGTATCCGTGATGCAGACTTCGCCACCGAAACCGCCAACATGACCAAGCAGAACATCCTGCAACAGGCGGCTTCCAGCATCCTGGCTCAGGCCAACCAGCGCCCGCAGTCTGCTCTGTCGCTTCTGGGCTGATGACCCTTGACAGGGCGACTGTCCATGCCACCTAGGTCTAAAAAGGAAGCATTTTATGCTTCCTTTTTTATTTAGCCCCTGTCTTTCTGCTTGCGATAGGCAGTTGTGGCGTTTGCCACAGCTCAAGTGATGATCATCGGTAAGGTAGTCTGCACGATGATATTCTCCTGGACCGATACCTCGCGATAGTCCCGGTCCGTCTTGCCTCATGATGACTCACAACCAGCCACGACTAACCCGCAGCATCAAATGTGACGTTATCTTTCCACTCCGTTCATGGTTGTCTGATTGCCAGACTCACCACGGCAATATTCTCTCCGGCTATTTCTGCATCAAGGGAGGAGGTACTTTGCCACCTGGGTCGCCAAAAGCGGCAAGTATTTTCCTAAAGCTTCCGGCAGGGCTGCCGTTACAGATGATGAAGCAAATTGAAGGGTGTTCGGAAATCCAACATTTGCGCGACTGCGGGTTCGACGTCCGTTCAAACAGAGGGCCCGCCAGATGAGACAGACCGTTCAATCTGTCCATCTGAACGGTGGGATTCTGACTCGCTTGATGCAAGCAGGACCCGCAGTTTCTTGTTCATCAGGAGAAATCTTTTATGGCCATGTTTATCAACACCAACACTTCATCACTGAACGCCCAGCGTAACTTGATGAACACCACCAAGTCGTTGGATACCTCTTACACCCGTCTGGCCTCCGGCCTGCGCATCAACAGCGCCAAGGATGATGCGGCGGGTCTGCAGATCTCCAACCGTCTGACCTCCCAGGTAAACGGCCTGGACCAGGGCAACCGCAACGCCAACGATGGCATCTCTCTGGCGCAGACCGCTGAAGGGGCCATGGACGAAGTGACAGGTATGCTGCAACGCATGCGTACCCTGGCGCAACAATCTGCCAACGGCTCCAACTCCGCCAAAGATCGTGAAGCTCTGCAGAAGGAAGTGGATCAGCTGGGGGCGGAGATCAACCGTATCTCCAAAGACACCACCTTTGCCGGTACCAAATTGCTGGATGGCAACTACAGCGGCAGCTTCCAGGTCGGTGCGGATGCCAACCAAACCATCGGTTTCAGCCTCTCCCAGGCTGACGGTTTCAGCATCTCCGGCATTGCGGCTGCAGCCAACACGACGGTGGATGTAGGTACTGTCATTGGTACAGCCATCAACGTTACCGCCATCTTTGCTGCCGGTAGCTCTATCAGCATTAGCACTCAGAATGGTGCTCAACAGGTTCTGGCTGCTGCTGATGCCATGTTGGGAGTAGTGGACAGCAAGCGTGCAGAGCTGGGGGCGGTGCAGAACCGTCTGGACTCCACCATTCGTAACCAGGCCAATATCTCGGAAAACGTGAGCGCAGCACGTTCCCGTATCCGCGATGCAGACTTTGCGACAGAAACCGCCAACATGACCAAGCAGAACATCCTGCAACAGGCGGCTTCCAGCATCCTGGCCCAGGCCAACCAGCGTCCGCAGTCTGCACTGCAACTGCTGGGTTAAGCGGGCCGTAACGTCAACATCATTGATATGAGGAGCAGCAGATGGGCAATGAATCGATAGCCATGCCTTCTGTTTCTTCGACGCTAACTCAACATGGCGGCCCTCAGGCCGCCATGCCTGCTTCTTCATCCGTTGCGGGTGGACATGATGTGGCCGAACAGAAAGGCGTCGAGTCGGCAGCCAAGGCATCGCAGGAGCCACCGACACACATCAAGGCAGTCAAGCCGAGCATTGACAAGGCCTATATAGAAAAACAGGCCCAAGAATTGCAGGAACGCTTGGACAACTTGAGCAAGATGAAGGGATGGACAATCAACTTCAGTCTGGTTCCCGAGCTGGAGCAGCCGGTCATCAAGGTCATTGATGTGGATACCAAACAGGTTATCCGACAGATCCCGAGTGAAGAAATGCTCTTGATGAACAAGAGGTTGCAGGCCATGGAGCAGGCAGGGAACACCCTGCCAAGTCTCTCCGGGCTGTTGTTCGATGGCCAGGTGTAACCTGATATTTTAAGTCGATAGACAGGAGGATGTGATGGCAATTACTTCAGCAGGGGCGGGGTCTGGACTCGATCTTGAAAGTGTGATCTCGGCGAGTGTTGCAGCGAAAAAAGCTCAATTGCAACAGCCGATCATTACCAAGCAAAACAGTACCCAGATCTCCTTGTCCGGTATCGGTCAGCTGAAATCCTCCATCTCTGCCTTTACCGACATTCTTGATAAACTGAGTGCGCCAGGTGCGTTCAACAAACGTGCCATCAACATCACCCAGAGCAAAGATGACCCCATTTTGAAGGTGGAGAGCAAGTCTGGTGCTTCCAACGGTCAATACAACATCATCGTCAATAAGTTGGCGGAAACGAGCCGCCAGGAGGGGATCTTCGACAGTTCGACCACCCCTCTGGCGACTCAGGATGGGCAACTGACCTTCAAAGCGGGTGACAAGACGTTCAAGGTTGATGTGAAGGCTGGGGACACCCTGCAAGATATCCGTAAAAGCATCAACAGTAATGGCGATAACTTCGGCCTGAGTGTCAACATCGTAAACACGGCTGATGGCAAGGCCAAGCTGGTGATCGACTCCGGTATCTCGGGAGACGGCAAGGATTTGACCATCACCGGCGATAACGCCGAGCTAGGGGTCTTCGAAGCCGGTGGCGGTGTGATGAGCCAGACCCGTGCAGCCAGCAGTGCCGAGATTAACGTGGATGGCAACGTCCTCAAGAGTGATACCAACACCTTTGATGATTCCATTCAGGATCTCAAGGTGACGGTACTTCGCGTGTCGGATAAAGACAGTGCGGGGGATCTCAAGGCAAACAAGGTCGATATCACGACCGATAAGACCTCCATTCAGGAGCTTGTCCAGCAGTTCGTGGATGGTTACAACACTCTGCAAGACAAGATGAATTCCCTGGGCAAACGCAACACCTTCGTGGGTGGTGTGAAGCAGGACGATGGCGGTGCCCTGGCCGGTGATTCCACCACCCGAGCGATCGAGTCTTTCATGAGCAACCTGCTGGTCAGCCCTTCTCAGAACAGCGGTACTTATTCCACCGTCTTTGAGATTGGCATCAAGATGGACAACAAGGGAAAACTGTCCCTCGACAAGACGAAGTTCGGGGAAGCTGTCGACAAGAACTTCGATCAGGTGGTGGCCCTGTTTGGGGGAGAGAAGGGGCTGGCATCTACCTTGAATTCCGGCCTGAAAGAATATACCAAGAGCGGCGGCATGCTTGCGCAACGAGAAGATGTCCTGAATTCGGATTTGCGTGCGCTGACCCAAAAAACGTCGACGGCCAATGCCCAGTTGACGAAGTATGAAGCGGCATTGCGCGCCCAGTACGGCAGTCTGGATGCCTTGTTGGTCAAGATGAACAGTTCTGCTTCTGCATTGGCAACATTGCAGACGAGTTATCAGAAGTCTTGATAGATCGAGAGTGTTGAATTATGTACAAGCGCAATATCAAAGCATATACAGCGGGTAATTTGGCGGCCGATCTGGCCACTGCAGACCCTCACCGTGTCATCCAGTTGATGATGCAGGGCTGCCTGGAGCGACTGGCTCAAGCCAAGGGAGCCATTGAGCGCAATGACATGGAGGCCAAAGCCACTGCCGTCTCCAAGGCACAAGGATTGCTTCACGGGTTGCAGGATGCGCTGGACATGAGCCAGGGGCGCATGGCGGAGGATCTGTATGGGCTTTACGCCTATATGGATGAACGGGTATGGGATGCCAGTCTGAACCGGGATACGGCGCCTCTTGATGAAGTGATGACTCTGATGCTGACCATCAAGTCAGGCTGGGATCAACTGCCTGAATCCGAAAAACACCAAGGTTATCAGATGAGACAGCAGTTGGGTGAGCTGTGAGCTCCAGGCTTACCGTGCTCGAAGAGGCACTGGACGAGAATGCCCGCCTCATGGAGATGCTGTTGCGGCAGCAGCAATATGATGATGCCTTGCAATGCATGGATGACAGGCTTGTCTTGATCGATAAGCTGGTCACGCTGGCCAGCGGCGAAGCGGCAGAGCAACAGGCGGTAGCCGCTCTGGCCGTCAGATTGTCCGTTCAGGAAGAGGCCATGAAAAACCTGGCCGCCACTCATCATCATGCCATTTTCGAACAGTTGACCCTGTTCGGAAGAGCCAGCAAGGCCGGTCAGGCCTATCGTGTGAACAGCAAGGAGTTCTGATGTCGCTCAATGTCGATTCCGCCCTGATGCAAGCTGAGCAGGATGCACTGCGACTCCAGCAGCAGGCGGAACAGGAAGCCGCCATGGCAGTGGCGTTGCCGCTGAGATTTGAACAGAATATGGCGGCATTCCGTCGATATATTCCCCATATCGCCGATACCTATGAGCGCTATCAACCCGCTCGCCCGTTCAGGTTCTTCTGCAACGAGAATGGTCAACCCAATCTTGAGTGGCTAGATGATGGAGTTGCCGTCTACGGCAACGAACCCTACCTCATCTGTGAGACCCTGGTCACCGAGTTCATGGAGAAAGGGGGCCTGTCCAAGTTCTCCTTCAGCCAGGAGGCAAATCCCCTTGGCTTTATGCATGTCGAGTATCTCAACAAGCTGAATGCTTACCTTGACGATATTTCTGAGACGGAGACCCAGCTTGAACATGTACCCAATGAGGTCCCCAGTGCCCTGGTGTTTGGCGTCGGTCTCGGGTACCACCTTGGCTATCTCTATGAAAGGTGCAAGATCGGCACTCTGTTCCTCTTCGAGCCGGATCTGGATCTCTTTTACGCCTCCTTGTACTGCTTCGACTGGGCACCTTTGCTCGATTACCTGCATCAGGAGAACCTGGGGATGCAGATCCTGCTGGGACAGGATGAAGAGAGCATCGTCAAGGATTTCGCCTCTGCCATTCACAGCCGTGGCTCCTTCCTGATTGCCAATGCATTCATCATGTGGGGCTATCAGAATGAGAAGATCAAAAAGCTGATCGAAAAGGTGCAGCAAGAATATTTCTTGCTGGTGATGGGGTGGGGGTTCTTTGACGACAATCTGATCGCCCTGTCTCACACCATCAACAACATCGAGCGCGGAGTCCCGTTCCTGCAAAAAGATCGACGGGTCTCGCCCCAGTATCAACGAACCCCTGTTTTCATCGTCGCCAATGGTCCGTCTCTGGATGATGCCATTGCTGTCATAGAACAGAACAAAGACAAAGCCATCATCATTTCGTGTGGCAGCGCCATTTCTGCCTTGCACAAAGTGGGCATCAAACCGGATATTCACGTCGAGACGGAAAGAACCAAGGTCGTTTATGATTTCCTGGTGAACCTGGATGATCCTGAATATCTGCGCGATGTGCTGTTCCTGAGTACCGATGTCATTCATCCTGACTGCGCGACGCTGTTCAATACCTCGGCACTCGCATTCAAACTCAGTGAACCTGGCGTCGTGCTTTATCGAAATTATTTCCCCGGTTTACAACCTTGTGCGGCCCTGGGAGGGGTGAACCCCTTGGTCGGCAACATCGGTGTCAGTGCTCCCATCCACCTTGGCTTCAAGCATCTTTATCTCTTCGGTCTGGACAATGGGTACAAGCACAAGGGGCATCACCATTCCCGGCTCAGCTCTTACTACAACAATGAAGAGAGTGCCGGAACCCTGGGTGAGATGATGTATGGCGACAGCCAATGGCGGCGAGAAGGGAATTTTGGCGGTATGGTCATCAGCAACGCCATGTTTGATACCTCCCGCCATGTCATGGAGCAAGCACTGGCGGCCAATCCCGATGTACAGTGTTTCAACTGTAGCGATGGCGCCAAAATAACCCATACCAGAGCCTTGCCCAGCGTTGAAATCAGCTTCTCCCAGCGCGTTGACAAGACGGCGTTGCTGGGAGAAATCGCATCGTTGTGCGCCCCTATTCCACTGTCCAAAGAAGACTTTTCTTCTCTGCTCGATGTCGAGTTCTTCAATATCTTTATCGACAAGATGATGGAGGAATGGCAACACCCGTTCACGTCGCGCAACGAAGTGAACCAGTTGATGTTGCGCAACTTTGGTTACCTCGCCCAGATTGCCGCCACACGGCAGCAGCATATTACCCAGACCATGGTCGGCTCAATGAACTATGTGTTTACGCTGTTGAGCTCCATTCTCTATTCGTTCGAAGGTGAAGAGAAAACCCTGCAACTGATGAAGCCCGCCATCGCGTTGTGGCTGGAGTTTCTCGGGAAGGTGAAGGCGATGTATCCAAGAGCGCTCGACAGTGTGGACATGATAGATAACGAAGTGATGGCATTGTTCAGAAAAAAAGCGGGTAGCAAGGTGTGAATCTTCCCCGGAAGGGGTTATACAAGCCATGAGCCTTGCACGAAGAAAAATACCGACCCAGGGTCGGTATTTTTTATCTTTTTGGATAGGGGTTCTGCGCTGCGAGCAACCTTGCATCCTTTCGCAAGATTTGCACGGAGATTAAGGCATCCGGTTCCATTTCTGCGCTACCGTCGTGATGCTGTACATGTTCAAACAGACGGTGGTAACCCGGATGCCAACCAAACAGCTCCCCATAGTTCATCTTGTAGCTGAATAAATGGGCATGATGTTGATAGTCGTTGCGATAATGTCCTGCCGGCGGGTTGAAATCCAGTATGGTCATCAGGCCCCGATCGGCCAGTAGCGCATCGCTGCCAGCGGCAATCTTGAACAAGTCTTGGGGATCGCACAGATAGAGGCAGAAGCCGAAGATGATGAGATCGACAGGTTCTATATCGGGCAGACTGTCGGCCGTTCCGACTGCAAGGTGCAACCCGGGATAGCGTGTGCTCCCGTCTTCAATGGCGCTGGCCGAAGGGTCCACCCCATAGCATCGGGCACCGTAGTGCTCGGCCAGCTGCGCCAGCCGCCAGCCGTTGGCACAGCCTATCTCCAGGATCCTGGCAGGTCTGCTGCCCAGATATTCCAGCGCCTTGAAGATGGGATCATTTGCCAGAGATTTATCGAGGATGGCGGCCTTGTTGCGCTTATACCACTCATTCCCTTCGTGGTCCATGAAGACCTTCTTCTGATGCATATGCCCTTCCATTATTTAAAAACGTCGTTGTTTACCGGCGTGTTTGCCAATATAGGTTGAGTAACAGTTTTTCCTATCACATCAGGAAGATATTTGGGCGCCAATCCAAAGCCAGGACGTACACTGCGCACCGCATCTGCCGTGATGGTTTCTCCCACCTGCAGGTCTTTGACAAAATAGAGAGAGCGCCGAAATTTTACATTTCCCACTTCGCTGGATTTTCGGCTGTAATCCACTTGACCCAGTGCAGACCATGCTGTTCTGGCACTAATACATAGTTGCTTTAATTCTGTCGGCTCCAGCGAAAAACTATCGTCAGGACCACCGCCATTGCGATCCAGAGTAAAATGTTTCTCAATGACCGATGCTCCCAAGGCAACACTGGCAATAGCTGTTGTATTGTCGAGCGTATGATCGGATAACCCAGTCACTAATCCGAAGCGCTGCTGCATATCTAGCAAGGTGCGCAAGTTGTAATCTTCAGCCGGAGCAGGATAACCACTGACACAGTGAAGTATGGCTAATTCTTTGCAGCCACCAGTTCTCGCCGCCTCAATCGCATTTTCAATTTCTTCCGCGTTTGCCATGCCCGTCGATATGATCATGGGTTTGCCTGTGCTTGCGACATAGCGGATCAATGGTAGGTCAATTGCTTCAAAAGAGGCAATCTTGTAGGCAGGCGCATTGAGCTCTTCTAGGAGATCTACCGCGGTGGTGTCAAAAGGAGAGCTGAAAATTGTAATACCGATTTTACGGGCATGCTGAAATAAGGGAGCATGCCATTCCCAAGGTAGCTGAGCCTCTTGGTAAAGTTGATAAAGACTCTTACCGCGCCAAAGCCCTTCATGGATTTGAAATTCTGGGGAATTGCTGTTAAGAGTAATGGTGTCTGCTGTATAAGTCTGTAATTTTATAGCGCTAGCACCAGCATGCTTAGCCTCTGTAATTAAGCGGAATGCATTATTTAGATTGCCATTATGGTTAGCAGACATTTCTGCTATCACATATGGAGGAAAATCAACACCAATGCCAACGTCATTAATAAATATTCTTGGTTTCATATGCTATCTGCTCCTGAATGCTGTTATTCTTTCTAGTTGAGCAGTTCTATTGGATTCCCATTGGGTTTTTAAAATAGCCAGTCTATGAACGTTGATAAACTCTCCATTAGTAAAGCGCTGATCCTTAAAAACCCCCTCAGTTTCAAAGCCAAACTTGTGGTGTAAAGTAATTACAGGGCGATTAAACTCTAATACCTCACAGTATAGTTTGTGTAAGCCAAGCGTAATGAATGCTAGGTCGAGCATCAGAAACTCCATCTTAGCTCCAGATCCTCTCGGTGCTGAAGGTGATGTGTAAAATGCCCAGGCTGAATTTTTATTACTCAAGTCTATATTGTTAAATGATGTTATGCCACATGGCTGCCCTTCGTATTCATACATATAATATCTTTGGTCTTGACGGAGTTTAGTTTTCTCCCACCAAGAATAATGCTCTTCACGCGATATAATATGCTGAGTGTACATATTACCTCTTACTTTTTGCTCGTTACGCCAAGCGAGCATTATATCAAGTTCATTTTCTCTAACATTTCGTAATACACCAAGAGAATCCATGGCAAAATTCCCATTTAAGTAGATATTATTTTGTCTGAAACTAACCAGACTCCTAAACCATCTGTAATACTACTGGCACAACTTGTCATTGCAGTGCTAGTTCCTGGTGCTGTAATAAATTCATTAACCCAATGTGTAATGTTTTTTTCCATATTTCTTTCTTGCATACACACAGCCGCTCCAGCCGACATTAAATTGTGTGCTGCTTCTTGTTGGTTGTCTGCAATTATCATCATCAATGTAGGTAAACCGAGACAGCATCGTTCCCAAGATGTACTACCCGCAGCACCGATCGCCAAGTCACTACTCGCCATAAGTTGCGCCATATTGTTAGCATTAACCAGTACTTCGGTTGGCCAGTGTAGAGTTGCAGCGAGATCTTCAATCTGTGTTAGCCATGGGGCCTTTGGTCCCATTACTACAAGGATCCGACAATCGTCAGGCAAGGGGGCACAGCGTAATGCATTCAACACTTGGCTAGTTACATTAAGCTTGTCGACACCCCCCATAGTGATCAGAACCTGTTTTAACACCGGACGCTGGCGCCGCTTTAGAGAGTATTCTCGTAATTCAGCAAATTCTGGGCGAAGCAATGCATAGCGTGGGCCGATCAGGAGTTGGCAACCGGGTGGGACATGCTTTCGGTAGTCATCGAGCTGGCGGCCCAGATTCTGGTCGAGCAGCAGATCGCAATCGTGAGGACGATCCGCAAGGTCATCGATCACCATGATTCGACCGACATAATTACGGAGCCTGCTTTCCCAGTGGGCGTCGAGAGCGTAGTGGTCGACAATCAACCATGCTGGACACAGCTCGGCCAGAATTACATGGGTTTGTGCAGCATCCAGCATCCTGCTGCATCCAAGCCAGCTCGCATGTGCAGGTGAGGATATGTCCGCAGAGCCTTGTTCTGGCTCGGCGACTGTGTCAAGCAGATGGCAGTGGTGCCCACGGGTACGGATAAGCTCAGCCAGGTGTCCTGGATGCGCACGGCAGATAAACCAGCACTCAGCCCCTTTCTCACTCAATGCATCGGCTAGGGTCAGACAGCGCATTACATGGCCTGAACCGATCTCCAGCGATGCATCGGTACGAAAAACAATCCGCTGGCCGTCTAGCCTCATGCTATCCGATGCTGTGCGTTGAGTCTGCGGCATATCTGGTTGCACTCAGCGCACCTTGAATACCGGCTGGATAGGCTCGCCATCCAGGGCCTGATGGATGGCCTTGCTCGCGTCCAGACGGATAAGCTCCGGCAGGACTTCGGCATAGACGGCCAGCAGGGTTCGAATGTCCTCTTCACTATGGGCAAGGTTCAGGTTGTGGCTGCCAAGGCTAAGTATGCCACGCTTGCACAGCTCCTGCATTAAATAGCTCTTTAACTGCCAGCTTGTGTGGTTGGTTGAATCACCTGTCAGTAAGAAACACCAACTGGGGTGGCCGGCGCTTTGCAGCCAGCCTGGGGCATCCAGCTTTTGCAACAGGGCGTTGAGCCCATCGAGCAGTTGCTGGCCCCGCTCGGCCAGGCGAGTGGGCACGTCGAGCCGACGCATCTTGCCGATCACGGCGTTGGCCGCCGCCAGGGCGATGGCATCGCCGCCGAAGGTGCCGGAGAAGAAGATGTCCTCCATGCGGCGCATGTACTGGCGGCGGCCCACTACGGCGGAGATGGGGAAGCCGTTGGCCATCCCCTTGCCGAAGGCGGCCAGATCCGGGGTCACCCCGAACAGGGTCTGGGCGCCTCCTAAATGATTTCTAAAACCTGTGATGGTCTCATCGAAGATGAGCAGGGCGCCGTGCTCGTCGCACAGCTGTCGCAGACCGGGCAGAAAGTCCGGGGCGGGCCAGGCGACGTTCATGGGCTCCAGGATCACGGCGGCAAACTCGCCGGGATGGGCTTCCAGCTGGGCCTTGAGGGAGGCCAGATCGTTGTAGTCGAAGCGATGGGTCAGCTCGCGTACGCACTCGGGCACCCCCAGGTGGCGGGTGGTGGAGCCTATGTACCAGTCCTGCCAGCCGTGGTAGCCGCAGACCGCGACCCGCTCTTGCCCTGTGACGGCGCGAGAGAGGCGGATGCAGGCGGAGGTGGCATCGGTGCCGTTCTTGCCAAAGCGCACCATCTCGGCGCAGGGAATCAGCTCGATCAGCTGTTCCGCCACCTCGGTTTCCAGCCGATGGGGAAGGGAGAAGATGGAGCCCAGGTTGAGCTGCTCCAGCACGGCCTGGTTCACCTCCGGATCGCAGTAACCCAGGCTGATGGCCAGCAGGCCGCTGGCAAAGTCGAGATACTCGTTGCCATCCACGTCCCACACTCTGGCACCCTGGCCGCGCTCGATAAAGAGCGGGGCGGCGCCGTAGGGGAAGCAGAGGCGGCTCTTGGAGAAGGTCTGGGACCCTAAGGGAATGCTCTGCTCGGCCCGGGCTGAGAGGGTCAGTGAATGCTGATACCGTGAGGTCATGAGTGGTTCTCCTTGGCCAGCGATCGCGCCAGCCCCTCATTGCGTTGATGTTGAGTGTTCAGGGTCGCCAACTGCGGCTCACGAGCCAGCAGGGCGAGAATGTCGTCGGTGGCAAAGGCCGGGTTTGACGGGTAGAGGCGCTGATATATCTGCTCAACCAGGGCGAAGTCGGCGGGCTCGTCCACCGTCCAGCGCAGGTGGGCTAGGCTGGGGGTGCGGCTAAGTGCCCCTATCTTGAACTGATCCGCATGCTGGCGGATGTAGTAGGTGACGTGCTCGCGCTGGGTCGGGGTGTGGGCGTACTCGGCCAGCAGCGCCAGGGTGGCGACGCTCATGATCTCCGCGTCCAGCCCATCAGGGTAGCTGGGATCCCAGCAGTTGCTGCTGTAGTCGTAGCCGCCGGCCAGATGCAGCGCGATCAGCTCGTCGATAAGGGCGGGATCCGCTAGGGGGCAGTCGCCGGTGAGCCTGACAATCTGGCTGGGGCCAAAGGGTTGCGCCGCCAGATGAAAGCGTTGCAGCACGTCGTCCAGGGGGCCGCGAAAACAGGGCACGTCCAGCTCGGCGCAAAGCGCCGCGATGGCCTCATCCTCGCGCTGATCGCTGGTGGCGACCACCAGTTGATCCAGCCTGGCGGAACGTTTGAGCCGCTCTATCTGGCGGGCGAGCATGGGCTCGCCGAGTAGAGGCTTGAGCACCTTGCCAGGCAGTCGGCTGGAGTTGGCTCTGGCCTGCAGGATCCCGAGGATCATGATGTTCTCCACATGGCAGGGTTGATGAGGGCCGGCTCGTCGCAGGCGAGGGTTGCGAGTTCGGCGTCCTGAGCAGGATGCAGATGGGCATAGGCAGATGCAATCGCTGCCAGCTCGTGTGCGTGGCAGACGCCGACCACGAAGCGGCTCACCTGGGGCAGGGCCGGGATCAGGGCAAGCGCCTTGTGGAGGAGGGAGAGGTGGGGCTGCCACCCATCCAGTCGCGAGAGCGGTTCGCTGAAGGCGTCAAAATAAGGGGGACGAAGGGTTGGCGGCATCAATAACAGGCCTTGCAGGAAGAGGGAGCGCACATGGATTTCACACCCCATGGCCTGCAACCGATCGAGCCAGCCTGTGCGCAAAAAACGCTGATCGAGCAGATTGGCGGGGAGCTGCACCAGCTCCAGGGGATAACCCTGCTCGAGCCAACGCGTCAGCTCCTCGGGGGTGTAGACAGAGACGCCCACCTTGCCCACCTTGCCCTGATGCTGAAGGTCTGCCAACCGCTCGAACAGGGCCGGGCTGGCGTCCTGGCTGCGGTGCAGCAGCAAGCCATCGACACTGGGACGAGCCAGTCGTTGCAGGCTGGCCTCCAAAGAGGGGGTCAGATCCGCGGCATCGATATTGGGTGAGAGCTTGGTGATGACCTGAAAGTCGGCGGTGTTGTACATCCCGAGCCTCGCCTCGGCCTTGCCGTAGGCCTGGGCCGTGTCCAGGGTATTCACCCCCAGCTTGCGGGCCAGGGCCAGAATGGCGTCGAGCTCCTGATCCTGCACTTCGCCTGCGCGGTTGCTGATGCCGTAATCGAGCCCGAACTGGACCGTACCTAGTGCTAGGCGCATAGCACCGACTCCAGGGTCTGAACGACCTGATCCTGCTCGGCCAGGGAGAGGCCGGGGAACAGGGGGAGGCTGATGGCTTGTCGATAATAGGCCTGGGCACCGGGATAGTTGGCGGGGTCGTGGCCGAGATCACGGTAATAGGGTTGGGCCGGAATGGGCATGTAGTGCACGTTGACGCCGATACCGGCGTCTCTCAGGCGGGCAAACACCTCATCCCGGTCTTGCACCCGGATCACATAGAGGTGGTAGCCACTGAGTCTGTCATGCCCCTGGTGTAAGGGCTCGACCGGCAGTCGGGTCAGTAGCTCGTCGTAGCGGGCAGCCAACAACCGGCGCCTGTCAATGAACTGCGGCAGGCGGGCGAGCTGGCTGCTTCCCAGCGCCGCCTGGATGTCGGTCAGGCGATAGTTGAAGCCGAGTACCTGCTGCTCGTAGTACCAGCCCCCCGGAGTGTCGACGGTCAACTGCGCCGGATCCCGGGTGATGCCATGGCTGCGATAGAGACGAAGCCTCGCGGCCAGCTCGGCACTGCGAGTCGTGACGGCACCCCCTTCCCCGGTCGTGATGGGCTTGACCGGATGGAAGCTGAAGACGGTCATGTCGCTGTGGGCACAACTGCCGATGGGCTCTCCCTGATAACGGGCTCCCAGGGCATGGCAGGCATCTTCGATGAGGGACACGCCATATTCTCGGCACAGGGCGCCTATCTCGGCGAGATCGCAGGGCTGGCCCGCGAGATGCACGGCGACCAGGGCTTTCGGCTGACGAGCGCTGCCCTGAACCTGTTGCAGCTTCTCGCGCAGCGCCGTCACGCAGAGGTTGCCGGTTGCGGAGTCCACGTCGACGAAATCCACCTGGGCGCCGCAATAGCGGGCACAGTTGGCGGAGGCGACGAAACTGATGGCGGAGACCCAGACCCAATCCTGTTCGCCCAGCGCCAGCGCGGCGCAGGCAAGGTGCAGGGCCGTGGTGCCGTTGCTGCAGGCGATCACGTGGGGAGCCTGGCAGTAGTCGGCCAATCCCTGTTCGAAGGCGGGGACCGCCTCACCCTGGGTGAGGTAGTCCGACTTCAACACGGCGACGACGGCTTCGATATCTTCATCTGTGATGGATTGGCGTCCATAGGGGATCATTCGGCGAGCACCTGCTGATTCATGACTTTCAATTCCTCTATCGACAGGAAGTGGCGATTATTGAGGGAATTGTATTCAAAGCCGTGCTCGACCCGCACCGCGGTGTCACCCAGGGCATTGACGGCGAAGTCATTGTTTCGGCTGGTGAAGGTGATGCTGGGAGCGATGACGTAATAGTCGTCAAATTCATAGGTGTGGTAGGAGTCGTCAGCCGGACACATCACCTCGTGCAACTTCTCGCCCGGACGGATGCCGATGATCTCCTGGGGCAAGTCCGGCGCCATGGCGCTGGCGAGATCCGTGATGCGTACCGACGGGATCTTCGGAACGAACACTTCCCCCCCTTTCATGCGGGCAAAGTTGGTCAGCACGAACTCGACCCCCTGTTGCAGGGTGAGCCAGAAACGGGTCATCTCGGCATGGGTAATGGGCAGGCTGCTGGCCCCTTCCTTGATCAGGCGATCGAAGAAGGGCACCACAGAGCCCCGGGAGCCGACCACGTTGCCATAACGTACCACGGAGAAAATGGTGGGGTGCTTGCCCGCCATATTATTGGCGGCGACGAACAGCTTGTCGGAGCAGAGTTTGGTGGCGCCATACAGGTTGACCGGATTGGCCGCCTTGTCGGTGGAGAGGGCGATCACCTTTTCGACCCCGTTGTTGAGGGCCGCCTTGATGACGTTTTCCGCACCATGGATGTTGGTCTTGATGCACTCCATGGGGTTGTATTCGGCGGCAGGCACCTGCTTGAGGGCGGCGGCATGCACCACGAAGTCCACGCCGTGCATGGCCATCTCGAGGCGCTCGGCATCCCGTACGTCACCGATGAAATAGCGCATGCAGGGGTGATTGAAACGCTGCTGCATTTCGAACTGCTTGAGTTCATCACGGGAGTAGACGATCAACCGGCTTGGCGTGTAGAGGGAGAGGACAGCCTCGATAAACTTCTTGCCAAAGGAGCCGGTTCCCCCGGTGATCAGGATCGTTTTGCCGTTGAACATGTCATGGTCCCGTTATGAAGTGAGTGTCTGTTAGATTTAAAAGCATATTTTATGCCACAACCCGCGATATGGGAGAGAGCATCGCCGTGACGCAGGCGCCATCAAGGAGTTGGCGTGCTGGTCCCGGCGATCGCCTCGCATATCTGCTCCACCGCGTTGAGGGCGCGGGGGGTGAAGCGGTGTAGTTCATCGGCGTTGATGAGGGCGAGCCGCTGGTGTTTGACGGCGTCCAGCATGGGCCACTGCCGCCAGTGATCCAGCACAGAAGGATCCCGGCCGCCAGCCAGGATAAGCCCGGGATTGGCCTTGATCACCTGCTCCAGCCCGACCTGGGGGTAGGCTGCTCCCGTCTTCGCCATGATGTTGCGTCCGCCGCAGAGGGTGATGGCCTGCCCCGGCCAGGTCGAATTATTGACGCTGGTGAGCGGCGGGTACCAGAGCTGATAGAAGACAGACAGGGGCTTGGGCTCGCCGTAGCGCGCCGCCAGGGCGTCGAGCCGGGTCAGATAGGCGCGGGCTTGCTCGTCGGCTCTGGGCGTGAGCCCGAGCAGATGGCCCAGGCTGCGCATCTCGGTAGCCAGGGAGGCAAAGTCGGTGGGCTCCGAGTAGAAGACGGGAATGCCGAGGCGCTCGACCGGGCCCAGCATGCGGGCCTGGGCGGAGCGCCAGGCCACTACCAGATCCGGCTTCTGGGCCAGCAGCGCCTCGAGGTTGATGCTGCGATAGTTGGCCACCCTGGGGAGGTTGGCCACCTCGGCGGGGTAATCGGAGGCATCGTCAGTGGCGACCACGCGATCCCCGGCGCCGATATCGAACAGCAGTTCCGTCAGATGGGGAGTGAGGCTCACGATGCGCTGCGGCGGGGTGGCCATGGCGCACAGTGAGGTGCCCAGCAGGCAGACAAACAGGCCCAGGGCACGAAGGGAAACGCGATCAGCCATGATTGAGCGCCATCCATGTCAGGAGCAGCGAGAGCCCGAGCCAGCCCCAGCCGGTCAGCTGCAGATGCTGCAGCAGGCGCAGGGGCAGGTTGGCATCGGGTTCGCTCCCTGCATCAAATACCGGAAAGCGCACCAGCTGGCCCTGATAGTAGCGGGGGCCGCCGAGTCGGCTGCCCGTGGCTCGGGCCAGCAGCGCGAGCAGGACCCCCATGGCGGGATGGGGCCAATGCAGCGCAGGTCGCACTCTGTTGCTCAGCCCGCGCACCTGGGTCAGGCACAGGGGGAGCGCCAGCAACAGGATGGCGGGGGCGCAGAAACCCTGATAGAGCGCCGCAGCCGGGCGGCCGAAGTGGACGAACGCGTTCTGCTTGGGGTTCCACGCCAGATGGGTCAACTGGGCGAGCCGCACCAGCAGGGCACCCTGTACCCCGGCCAGAGCAAAACCCAGCAGGGGGGCGGCCCACTGACCCACGAGGCGCAGCACGCAGGTCTCGCTCACCGCCTTGTTCAACCCCATCACCGAGAGCTTGCCGGTCTCCCGCTTGAGCCAGGGGGCGACCTGCAGCCTCGCCACGACCAGCGTCTCCTGGGTCGCCAGGGCGCGGCTCCCCTGGGCGAGTTCCCGCAAGGGGCGGGATTCGAGCATCAGCAGCAGGAACAGGAGGTCGAACAGGGGCTCGGATAGGGAGAGATTGCGCACCGCCCAGAGACCGGCAGCGCAGGGCACCCAGACCACCAGCAGGGCAAGGAGCCCGGCCTGGCTCTGCTGGCGTGGCGTGCCGTCGGGGCGATAGACCTTCTGGCCGAGGCGGGTGAGCAGAGGCACGGCTGCGCCGGGTCGAAAGCGTGCGGGCCAGGGCAGCAGGGCCTCCAGCAGGGCGGCCCCCACCATGATGGCCGCCGTCGTGGAGGCGAGGGCGGTCATCAGAGCATCCCAGGAGGGGGCGTCGATCACAGCTTGCCGAGCAGCGCGATGATCACTTCGGCGGAGTGTTGACCCGCCACCTCGATGAAGGCATCGAAGGATTCCACCTGCTCCTTGCCGGCGATGTCCGACATGGCCCGTACCACCAGATAGGGCACCTTGAACATGTGGCACACCTGGCCGATGGCGGCCCCTTCCATCTCCACCGCCAGCATCTGCGGGAAGTCGGCACGGGCTTTCGCGATGGCGTCCGGCTTGCACATGAACTGATCGCCGGTGCAGATGAGCCCGACCTTGGTCTGGTGCTTGCCTTGCTCGGCAATGCAGGTCTGTGCCAGGGCGATGAGTTTTTCGTCGCAGGGGAAGGCGGCGGGCTGCTGGGCCATCTGGCCCATCTCGTAACCGAAGGCGGTCACGTCCACGTCGTGGAAGCGCATCTCGCTCGCGATGACCACGTCACCGATGTGCAGATCCTGGGCGAAGCCGCCGGCGGAACCGGTGTTGATGACGCAATCGGGAGCAAACTTCTCCAGCAGCAGGCTGGTGGCGACGCTGGCGGCGACCTTGCCGATGCCGGAGCGGGTCAGGATCACCTCTTTACCGGCCAGCTTGCCCTGATAGAACTCGCAGCCGCCCAGTTGCAGGGTGGTGGGCTCGCTCAGCTGGCTGCGCAGCAGGGCCACTTCCTGCTCCATGGCGCCGATAATACCTACTTTCATCATCTACCTCGTCTCGATGGCCGCTGGGCCGAAAAAGTTGGCGTGGATGATAGCAAAACTTGGCGGTGGCGCCGAGCATTGCGATGGCGCGGATGGGGGGTCAGGGGTAGCGTCTGGCCAGGGCGGCCAGTTCACCACTGTCTGCGAGCCGTTGCAGGGTGTTGGCGAACAGGGTCAGGCGATCGGGGGCACTGTGGCGATGGAACAGGATGTAGAAGGGAGTCTCTTCCATCACGGTGGGGAGGATGCGGATCTTGTCGGCCAGCCCCTGTTCGCGCAAGTCGGACTCAAACCCCGGGGAGCGGTAGTAGACGAAACGGCCGCGCTTCATCAACAACTTCTCGTAGTTGGCCTGGTTGCTGATCCCGCCGCTGTCGATGATGAGGCCGCCGATGTCCTGGAGCCGGGCGATGGCACCGCTGCCATGGTTGATGAGGATGATGCCCGCCTGGCCGAGGGCCCTGACATCCTGCCAGCTGCGTATCTCGACGGGATCGTCACGGCGCACCGCCAGGTGGTAGCGCACCGTGAAGATGGCGGGGGTCAGGACGATGAAGTGATCCCGCCTGGCCGGGCTCTCTCCCACGCCGCAGATGAAGTCCAGCTGGCCGTGCTGCACCTTCTTTTCCAGCCGTCGCAGCGGCAGGAAGCGCTGATCTCCCTCAATGCGAAGGGCAGGCTCCCTCGCTTCCATGAGCCGGAAGAGATCGACGCAGATCCCGCCGACATGCCCGTCGGGGAGCGTCACGTACTTGGGGGACGACGCCTGTTGCGCGGCCGTATGAAAGACCTCGGTGGCGCCAATGGCCCTGGCGGTGAGGACAAGCAGACACAGCAGCAGGATTATCCTGGGGGTCATCCGGGCAGGCTTCCGATGGGATTCAGGCGCCGTACATCAACCAGTCAAAGGGCGCCGGGTGCTCAACATTAGGCGATTTCCCCCTCTTATTTCAAGGGGTTCGCGCTGTCGTCACCGGGCGCACGGGGCTTGAGGGGGGTGATCAGCCGAGTGCGGTGTCGAGGGTCATCATCAGGGCGAAGCCCGCCATGAGCCCCAGGGTGGCGTGGGTCTGGTGGCCGTTGCGATGGGTTTCCGGGATCACCTCGTGGGAGACCACGGGTTGCATGGGGCGTCGGCGTCTCACCCCAGGGCTGTATCCAGTGTCATCATCAGGGCGAAGCCTGCCATCAGGCCCAGGGTGGCGTGGGTCTGGTGGCCGTTGCGATGGGTTTCCGGGATCACCTCGTGGGAGACAACAAACAGCATGGCACCAGCCGCGAGCCCGAGGCCGATGGGGTAGGCGATGGCCATGCCGCTGGCGAGTCCGACCCCGAGCAGGGCGCCGAGCGGTTCCAGCAGGCCGCTGCCGATGGCGACCAGCACGGCCACCGGCGGGCGAAAACCGGCTGCGCACATGGCCAGCGCCACCGCCAGCCCTTCGGGAATGTCCTGCAGGGCAATGGCGGTCGTGAGGGGCAGTCCCACCGTCATGTCTCCCTGGGAGAAGCTGACCCCGATGGCCATGCCTTCGGGCAGGTTGTGCAGGGCGATGGCGAAGACGAACAGCCAGACCCGTGAGCAGCTCTCATGGCCGGGACCACAGGGGCCGGTCTTGTCGTGTTCGTGAGGGGTGAATTGATCCAGTCCCAGCATCAGCAGCACCCCGAGGGTCATGCCGGCCACCACCACGGCGGCGGCGAGGAAGCCGTCACCCGTGATCCCCTCGGCGGCCTCGAGCCCCGGCAGCAGCAGGGAGAAGGCGCTCGCCGCCAGCATCATGCCGGCGGCGAACCCCAGCATGGCATCTTCCACCCGTTGGGGAACGGCGCGCAGGAACAGGGCAGGCAGGGCGCCCAGCGCCGTGGCGGCAAAACCCGCAGCGCCGCCGATGAGGCCATAGCGTACCCCGGGCGTGATCTCTCCTGCTGCCAGCATGACGAGACTCTGCACCAGGAGCAGCAGCACGGCGACCAGGGCGAGCAGCAGCCCCAGGGCGATGAGGGGGCGATCCGCTATCTGCTCGCGCAGTTGGACAGACCAGGAAGGGGAGAGGGTCGATACGTTGTCCATGGGGCCTCTGAAGACAGGAATGGGGAGAGACGAGCGGCCATTACATAACCTAGCCCCTGCTTTGTCCATGACGGCGGACCGATTGTGGCAATCGGCTCAAGTTTTGCGTCGAGCTGGTCGCTCCTGTGCTGGCAGCCTCGCGGCGGGCACAAGGCCCGGCGTGGGGCGAGCGAGAAGCAAGGGATCCCCTCTCTTTGCTCCCATCGTCATTTCCCGTCAGGAGTCTCGGGTCACCGCTTACACGGATGTGATCATTGTGTCACTGCACAACTGCAGTCGAGGATCACCAGCCAACATGTCTTACAAGCATCTCTCCATCGGCAAGAAGATTGCCGCCGTCTTTGCGGTCATTGCCGTCATCAACGCCGTCTTCGGCTTGTTTCTCGCCACCGAACTGCGGGACATTCGGGATCGGGTATTGAACTTCACCGACTCCACCCTGCCAAGCGTGCTCTCGGTGGACAACCTGCTCTACGACGTCTCCTATGTGCGCCGTGCCCAGTTTGCCCTGCTGATGGTGGAAGATGCCGTCGACAGGCAGGTTCGCCGCGCCCGCATCCAGGAGAGCCTGGGCAAGGTGCAGCAGGTCATGGATGCCTACGAGGCAACCGTGGGGGCCGAGCATGAACGCCAGGCTTTCAACCGCGTCAAGCAGCAGTGGCTGCAATATCTGGGGGCCGTCAACCAGGTGGATGCCCTGTTGTTCCAGGGCAGCAGGGATGAGGCCAGGGAGGCGCTGTTTCGCTCGAACGGGCTCTACACCGAGCTGGAGCTGGCGGTGCGTGCCCTGGTGAAGGTGAATCTTGGCTTTGTGGAAGAGAACCGTGGCAGCCTGCTTGGCAGCGTCACCATGGTGATGACCTTTGCCGTGGTGAGCATCGCGACCCTGCTGATCTTCATGGGGGTCATGACCTGGTTCCTCACCCGCCAGATCTGCCTGCCCCTGCAAGCCGTGGTGGCCCAGGCCAATGCCATCGCCCTGGGGGATCTGACCCATCGGCTGGATCGCCAGCACATCGGGCAGGACGAACTGGGGATGCTGGCCAGCGCCTCCCTCAAGATGCAGGACAACCTGCGTGGGCTCATCGAGGAGGTGGCCGCCGCCGTGACCCAGCTGGGGGCCGCCATCGAGGAGGTGAGCGCGGTCTCCGAGCAATCATCCCAGGGGATCCAGAGCCAGCAGCAGGAGATAGCCCAGGTCGCCACCGCCATGGCCCAGATGAAGGCGACGGTAGCGGATGTGGCGGGCAACACCGAGGTGGCCTCGGAGTCGGCAAGCTCCGCCAATGCCCTGGCTCGTCGCGGCAGTCAGGATGTGCAGGGGGCACTGGATGCCATCACCCGGGTGGCCGGTGAGATGGAGCAGGCGGGTAACCTGGTGAGTGAACTGGAGAAAGAGTCTGCCCAGATCAACCTGGTGGTGGATGTCATTCGCGGCATTGCCGACCAGACCAACCTGCTGGCACTCAATGCCGCCATCGAGGCGGCCCGTGCCGGTGAGCAGGGGCGCGGCTTTGCGGTGGTGGCCGACGAGGTGCGCACCCTGGCGGGGCGTACCCAGGCCTCCACCGGCGAAATCGTCGCCATCATCGAGACCCTGCAGGCTCGTGCCAACCGGGCGAAGTCGGTGACCGGCCAGAGTTGCGAGATGATCCGCCAGTGCGTGAGCCAGAGTGAACGCACCAGTGCGGGCATTCGTCAGATTGAAGAGGCGGTGGCCCAGATAGCCGACATGGCGATCCAGATTGCCAGTGCCTGTGGCGAGCAGGATGCGGTCTCCGATGAACTGGGCCGCAACGTGGCGCGCATCAACGACTCCTCCAACGAGGTCGCGACCGGCGCGGATCACACCGCCAAAGCCTGTCTGGAGCTGAGCCAGCTGGCGGCGGGTCTGCGCCAGAGCATGGGGCGCTTCCGCCTGGCCTGACGGTGGTTGCAGCCAATGAAAACGGGGCCCTGGGCCCCGTTGTTTTTCTCACCGCCAGGCGGCGTGGGCTCAGGCGCCCAGGCCGTTACCGGCGTCTTTCTTGGCAATCAGCTCAATCTTGTAACCGTCCGGGTCTTCCACGAAGGCGATGACGGTGGTGCCGCCCTTCACCGGGCCCGGCTCGCGGGTGATCTTGGCGCCGGCGGCGCGCAGTGCCTCGCAGGTGGCATAGATGTCGTCCGCTTCCAGGGCGATGTGGCCATAGGCGGAACCGAGCTCGTACTCGCTCACCCCCCAGTTGTAGGTGAGCTCGATGACGGCTTCATCCTTCTCGTCGCCGTAGCCGACGAAGGCCAGGGTGTACTTGTATTCGCTGTTCTCGCTCTTGCGCAGCAGTGTCATGCCCAGCACTCGGGTGTAGAAGTCGATGGAACGTTGCAGATCGCCGACGCGCAACATGGTATGCAGAATTCTCATTGCTCAATTCTCCGGGTTGGTGGATTGGTACTGCCTTGAATCCATGGCCCGAGACCGGATCCGCAGAGGCCTGCAGATCAACTCTCGGGATAGACCTTCTCTTTGTATTCGCACAAATCTTCGATGATGCAGGAGCCGCAGCGGGGCTTGCGGGCGAGACAGGTGTAACGTCCGTGCAGGATGAGCCAGTGATGCACGTCCAGCTTGAACTCGGCGGGGACCACCTTGAGCAGCTTCTCCTCCACCTGATCGACGTTCTTGCCCACGGCAAAGCCGGTGCGGTTGGAGACCCGGAAGATATGGGTGTCGACGGCGATGGTGGGCCAGCCGAAGGCGGTGTTGAGCACCACGTTGGCCGTCTTGCGGCCGACGCCGGGCAGGGCCTCGAGGGCCTCGCGATTCTCCGGCACCTCGCCGCCGTGGCGCTCCAGCAAAATGGCGCAGGTCTTGATGACGTTCTCGGCCTTGGTGTTGAAGAGGCCAATGGTCTTGATGTACTCCTTGACCCCGTCCACCCCCAGATCCAGCATGGCCTGGGGGGTGTTGGCCACCGGATAGAGCTTGTCGGTGGCCTTGTTGACGCTGACATCGGTGGCCTGGGCCGAAAGCAGCACGGCGATGAGCAGCTCGAAGGGCGTGGTGAAGTTGAGCTCTGTGGTGGGATGGGGGTTGTCATCGCGCAACCGCTCCAGGATCAGCCTGCGTTTCTGGTTGTTCATGGCTCTCTCTTGTCTCAGAGCTGGGTAGTGCGGGCGCCCGCCGCAGGCACGGTGCAGTGGGCCTTCTCGGCACTCTGCTTGCGGCCCATCCAGTCGTTGATGGCGTTTTTGCCGGCGATCATCAAACCGAGGCCGATGAAGCCGCCGGGGGGCAGGATCGCCAGCAGCAGGCTGGCGTCGGCGTGGAACAGCTCGACGCGCAATGACTTGGCCCAGTCACCCAGCAGCAGCTCGGCACCGTCAAACAGGGTGCCCATGCCAATGATCTCGCGCAGCCCACCCAGCACCAGCAGCACCAGAGTAAAGCCCAGCCCCATCATGAAGCCATCGAGGGCCGCCAGCAGCGGCGGGTTCTTGGAGGCATACGCCTCGGCCCGGCCGATGATGACGCAGTTGGTGACGATGAGGGCGATGAAGATGCCGAGCGCCTGATAGAGGCCGTAGGTGTAGGCGTTCATCAGCAACTGCACGCTGGTCACCAGCGCCGCGATGATCATCACGTAGACCGGGATGCGAATATCCTTGGGCACCCAGTTGCGCACCAGGGAGACGGCGAGGTTGGAGCTGACCAGCACCGCCATGGTGGCAAGGCCGAGCCCCAGCGCGTTGGTGAAGGTGGAGGAGACTGCCAGGGTGGGGCAGAGCCCCAGCACCTGCACCAGGGAGGGGTTGTTCTTCCACAGTCCCTGCAGCATCAGCTCCTTGAGCTCTTCGCGGCGGCCACTTTCCCCGGCGGGTTGGCTGGCCGTGTCAATCACGTCGACTTGTTCCATTGCGTGTGCTCCGGCGTTAGGGGTTGGTATGGCAGGAGGGGGCATCGTGCAGCAGTTCGGGGTGCTCCTGTTGCAGCCTCAGCAAATTTTTCACCGCCTTGACCACGGCCCGCGGGGTGATGGTGGCTCCGGTGAAGGCGTCGAATTCGCCGCCATCCTTCTTCACCGCCCAGGTGGCGTCGTTGTCGGCCGTGAGGGACTTGCCGGTGAAGCTGTCGATCCAGCTGGATTTCTTCAGCTCTATCTTGTCACCAAGCCCCGGGGTTTCCTTGTGGGCCAGCACCCTGACCGCGCTGACGGCCCCTTTTGCATCGGTGCCGACCACCATGCGAATGGCTCCACTGTAACCATCGGGGGCCACGGTTTCCAGCGCGTAGCCGGTGTGCACCCCCTTGAGGGTGGCGGTATAGAGGGGCATGGGCTCATTGCTGCCCAGGTATTCCCGGCTGCTGACCAGCTTGCAGCTGGCCACCAGATCGTTGTCATAACTCCCCTCGGGCAGCAGGGCCTGCAGGGTGCGCAGCTTCTCCAGCTCTTGCTGGTGGGCGATGCGATCCCGGGTCAGTTCGTTGGTCAGCACCACCATGGCGGTGCAGCCGAGGGCAAAGAGGGCCAGGGTCAGGCCATTCTTGCGCATGCTTTTCAACATGGGAGGCTCCCTGTCTCGCGTCTGCGGCAATTCAGATGTGGGTTCATTTGCGACGGGCTCCATAGACCTTGGGGCGGGTCAGACTGTCAATCAGGGGAACGCACAGGTTGGCCAGCAACACGGCGAAGGCGAAGGCATCCGGATAGCCGCCAAAACGGCGGATGACATAGACCAGCACGCCGATGAGCACACCGTAGACGAGGCGCCCCTTTGCGGTGGTGCTGGCACTCACCGGATCGGTGGCGATGAAGAAGGCCCCGAGCATGGTGGCACCGCTGAACAGGTGCAGCATGGGGGTGGCGGTGGCATCCGGGGTGGCCAGATAGCCCAGGGTGGCAGCGAGCAGCAATGCGCCCAGCACGGCAGTCGGAATGCGCCAGTTGATCACTTTCTGCTGGAGCAGGAAGAGGCCTCCCAGCAGGTAGCCGAGGTTGACCCAGCTCCAGCCGATGCCACCCCAGCCCTCGAAGACCTTGTGGGTCATCACTTCGGTGGCGGTCAGCCCCTGGGTCAGCCCGGTCTTTAAGGTATCCAGCGGCGTGGCCATGGTCAGGCCATCCACCCCCTGCTTGAGCTGCAGCATGCTGTAGCCGTCGAGGCTGAAGCCGGTGAAGATCACCGAGGCCGCATCGGCGAAGCCGATGTCGTAGGCGGCGATGCTGGAGGGGGGCAGCCAGCTGGTCATCTGGACCGGGAAGGAGACCAGCAGCAGCACATAGGCCACCATGGCAGGATTGAACAGGTTCTGACCGAGCCCGCCATAGAGATGCTTGGCGATGATGATGGCAAACGCCGTGCCCAGCACCAGCATCCACCAGGGCAGCAGGGGGGGCAGGGAGAGACCGATGAGCACGGCGGTGAGCGCCGCGCTGCCATCCAGCAGGGCCGGTTTGACGGGGCGGCCGCGCAGGCGAAGGACCAGGGCCTCCGAACCCAGGGCCGTGACCAGCGCCAGCAGGATCTGGATCAGGGTCCCCCAGCCGAAGAACCAGGTCTGCGCCAGGAAGCCGGGCAGGCAGGCCAGGATCACCAGCACCATCAGGGTCTGGGTCTGTTTGCGGTTGTGGGCAAAGGGCGCACTCGCGATATTGAACATGGATCAGTGGCTCTTGTCGGTCGAAGGGGAGGAGGCAGCCTCGGCCGCCAGCTTCTTGGCTTTGGCCCGGGCGATGGCGGCGGCGATGGCCGCCTTCTTGGGGTCCACCTCGGCGGCGGGCCCGGATGCGGCGGCAGGGGCCTCGGCGGTGGCGGTATCGCTTGTGTTCACGGATGTCTCACCCGCGACCACAGGCCCATCACCTTGCGCCTGGGCGGCTTTCTTGGCCTTGGCCCGGGCGATGGCGGCGGCAATGGCCGCCTTCTTGGGGTCCACCTCGGCGGCGGGCTCGGATGCGGCGGCAGGGGCCTCAACGGCGTTATCGGTTGTGTTCACGGATGTCTCACCTGCGACCACCGGCCCGTCACCTTGCGCCTGGGCGGCTTTCTTGGCCTTGGCCCGGGCGATGGCGGC
>NZ_CDBK01000066.1 GCF_000819785.1 Aeromonas caviae
GGAACTGGGAGCGATTCACCAGTTGGTGAAGCAGCAGTACCCATAGAGAAAGTGGATAACGTTGCTCGGCCGGTTTACCAAAGCGATAGCCTATGAGGTAGAACCAGTTGTACGCGGACCATGTCTAGCTGGTCGGCAGTGGTGCGTGAAGATGAGAGATATTGCACAGGGTACACATGTCATGATCAGTGAGGCGTGGCTCTATGTGCGTTGATTTCGCTGATCATGACATTGATATGGTAATAAAGGTCAGATAGAGCCAGCTCCAGCTGAAGGCTTGCAAATATAGATACTGGGCTGCAAACCACTGAGCAGGGGATAGCGAGTATTGACTTGCTCACAGACGATTCTGGTCAGTGCGCGCGGTACCAGTGCAACAACACAGCCACCAAACCCGCCACCAGTCATCCTCACACCACCACGACTGCCGATGATCTCTTTTATCATGTCGACCAAGGCGTCGATAGCAGGCACTGTGATGGCAAAATCATCACGCATCGAGGCATGGGACAGCGCCATTAATTCGGCCATCATGACCATGTCTTCATTGGCAAGCGCATCGGCCGCTGCCAGCGTTCGTTCATTCTCGGAGATGACGTGGCGTGCACGGCTCGCGACGATAGGATCCAGTTCGTTGGCTCGCTCGGTGAACTGGGTCATCGTCAGGTCACGCAGTGCCTTGACCCCAAAATGCCGTGCGGCCTCTTCACACTGTGCCCTGCGGGTATTGTATTCGCTATCCACCAGGCCCCGGCGTACGTTCGAGTTGATGATGACCACATCAATGTCGGCTGGCATGCTCACAGGACGGGTATCCAGACTGCGGCAATCGATCAGCAGAGCATGATCTTGCTGACCCAGAGCAGAGATGAACTGATCCATGATGCCGCAGTTGCAACCGACGAACCTGTTTTCCGCCAGTTGTCCATTCAGGGCGATATCTGCTTGGCTGATGTCGAGGTGATTCATCTCTTTGAAGATCTGTCCTACTGCCACTTCCAGAGAGGCGGAAGAGCTCAGGCCTGCTCCCTGAGGTACATTGCCACTGATTACCAGGTCTGCCCCTGTCAGTTGACAGCCTCGCAATAGCAAATATTTGACGACGCCTCGCACATAGTTGGCCCACAGGTATTCCGGGCGTGCCTCTATGGGGTGGCGTAAGTCAAATTCATCCAGTTGGTTGTGATAGTCGGCAGCGATAACCCTGATCAGACTGTCTTGGCGGGGGGCAGCACTGATCACGGTCTGATAATCGATGGCGCAGGGTAGCACGAAACCATCGTTATAGTCCGTGTGCTCCCCAATGAGGTTAACACGCCCAGGTGCCTGAATGGCGAGGGTCGGGCGATAACCATAGTGGGTGTAAAAGGTATGTTCAGTCACGCTGTGTGGCGATTCAATACTCATGTCTCAACCTCAAACCTGTTCACGAAAATGGATATCGCTGACGGAACGCAGGCGTTCTGCCGCCTGTTCTGCCGTCAGGTCACGTTGTGTTTCTGCCAGCATTTCATAGCCCACCATAAACTTGCGTACGCTCGCAGAGCGCAGCAGGGGCGGGTAGAAGTGGGCATGCAACTGCCAGTGATCATTCTCTTCGCCATTGAATGGCGCACCATGCCATCCCATCGAATAGGGGAAGGAGCACTGAAACAGGTTGTCATAGCGGCTGGTCAGTTTTTTGAGCGCCAGTGCGAGGTCTGCACGCTGCTGCGGTGTCAGTGTCGGTAGACGTGTTACCGCAAACTTGGGAAGCAACAGGGTTTCGAAGGGCCAGGCAGCCCAGTAAGGCACTACTGCCAGCCAGTGTTCCGTTTCCACTACGGTGCGGCTGCCGTCAGCCTGCTCGCGTTTCGCATAATCGAGCAACATGGCTCGACCATGTTTGGCAAAATACTCCCGTTGGGCGTCATCTTCCCGCGCGGCTTCGTTGGGCAAGAAGTCGTTGGCCCATATCTGCCCATGGGGATGGGGATTGGAGCACCCCATCATGGTGCCCTTGTTTTCGAATACTTGGATCCAGCGGTATTCGCGCCCCAGCTCTGCAGTTTGTTCACACCAGGTGTTGACCACGGCAGTGAGGGAGGGGATAGACAACTCGGGCAAGGTCTTGCTGTGATCCGGTGAGAAGCAGATTACCCTGCTGGTGCCGCGTGCACTCTCTAGCTGGAAGAGGGGGTCCTCGCTGGTTGGGGCCATAGGTGTATCAACCATCAGTGCCGCAAAGTCGTTGGTAAAAACGAAGGTCGACGGATAATCCGGATTTTTGTCACCAGTGACGCGAGTATTGCCGGCGCAGAGGAAACAATCCGGATCATGAGGGGAGCGCTGGGTACGATCGGGTTCATCCTGCTGGCCCTGCCAAGGGCGTTTCGCCCTGTGGGGAGAAACGAGAACCCACTGTTGGATCAATGGGTTGTAACGACGGTGAGGGTGGTCGGTCGGTTCGAATTGCATAGTAAGGTCTGTCTCGTTCTGTATATTCATGGAAGGGGGTAACCGTTTGGATTTTGGGATTGCCAGCGCCAGGTATCAGCCGTCATCTCATCAAGCGTGCGATAAGCCTTCCACCCCAGCTCGTTATAGGCCCGTGTTGGATCTGCCCAACACTGTGCTATGTCCCCGGCGCGGCGCGGCACGATCTCATAAGGCAGTTCGCGGCCACAGGCCTTGGAGAAGGCGGCATGAATGTCCAGGACACTGTAGCCATGCCCAGTGCCCAGGTTGTACACATGGACGCCAGCTTGCCCAAGCGCATGTTTCAAGGCTGCGACGTGGCCATCGGCTAGATCCATGACATGAATGTAATCCCGCACACCGGTACCATCTGGTGTCGGGTAGTCATCACCAAAGATGGCGAGTTTGGCACGGCGGCCCACTGCCACCTGGGCAATATAGGGCATCAGGTTATTGGGAATGCCCTGGGGATCCTCGCCCATCAGGCCGCTGGGATGGGCGCCCACCGGATTGAAATAGCGCAACAGGGTCAATGACCAGTCGGGGGCTGAGTGTGCAAAGTCCTTGATGAGGCGCTCCACCATCAGCTTGCTTTGACCATAAGGATTGGTGGCGTGAAAGGTGGGCGACTCCTCGGTGATGGGCATGATCTCCGGCTCGCCATAGACGGTGGCAGATGAGCTGAACAGCAGGGTCTTGACCCCGGCGCGTCGCATTGCCTGCAGCAACACCAGGGTGCCGCTGACATTGTTGTCATAGTACTCGAGAGGCTTTTGTACCGATTCCCCTACGGCCTTGAGGCCTGCGAAATGGATCACGGCATCTATCTGCTGGTCTGCAAACACACGATCCAGCAGGTCGGCATCCCGCACATCACCGTGATAGTGCTGGGGGCGCAGTCCGCTGAGGCTGTGGATACGTTCGAGGACGCTCTCTTTGCTGTTAACCAGATTGTCCAACAAGATGGGGGTCATCCCGGCAGCGATAAGCTGCAAGCAGGTATGACTACCTATGTAACCAGTTCCACCTGTCACGAGTATCTTCAACATGATTCGCTCCTTGGTGCTCGTTTTTATTGGGTTTTATTTAGTGTAATCGCTTTCCCTTATTCTGCGCTTGTGAACAAGGTCCTGGAAGATGCATCTCCATTTGATGTGATTTTTGTCACATTTTTTACCGCGATGAGCATGAGGATGGATAAGGGTGTATGTAAGTGGATTACACAGCGAGACGCTCGTATTGATAGAATGCTCTCGCTTTTGATATGAAAGCCGTGTCAGGTATTGGAAATGTCGGTAGTATCTTGACCCAGTACAGCACTGGTTTTTATTTATACCGTTCACCGGAAAAGCTAATTCATGGCAACCATCAAAGATGTAGCACTCCTGTCAGGCGTATCTGTCGCCACCGTCTCACGCGTCATCAATCACTCGCCAAAGGCGAGTCAGGCGTCACGAGACGCAGTCTTCAAGGCGATGCATGAACTCAACTACCATCCCAACGCGAACGCGAGAGCATTGGCCCATCAGAACAATGACACCTTGGGATTGATCGTTGCTGATGTGTCTGATCCCTTCTTTGGCACCATGGTTAAAGCTGTCGAGCAAGTGGCACAAGCTACGGGGAATTTTCTGCTTATAGGAAATGGCTACCACGACGCAGCCAAAGAGAAGCATGTAATAGAGCAGTTGATAGGGCATCGCTGCTCTGGCCTGGTGGTTCATGCCAAAATGCTGCCAGATGAAGAGCTGATCCAGATGATGAGCTATGTTCCTGGAATGGTGCTTATCAACCGTATTGTTCCTGGATTCGAGTCCCGTTGTGTTGCGCTGGATGATCGCTATGGTTCCTGGCTGGCAACGCGTCACCTGATCCAGGAAGGGCACAAGAAGATAGGGTTTCTGTGTTCCAACCATCAAATCTCTGATTCGCAGGATCGCCTGCAGGGGTATCTGGATGCGCTGCAAGAGCACAATATCCCGGTCGATGAGCGCCTGATCTCCCGTGGCAGCCCGGATGAGCTGGGGGGGGAGGCAGCAATGACGGAGTTGCTGAGTCGGGGGCAACAGATGACAGCCGTCGTTTGCTATAACGACTCAATGGCGGCGGGGGCCTTGTCAGTGCTTAGTGATAACGGGATTGATGTACCTCAAGACCTCTCTTTGGTGGGTTTTGATGATGTCTTGATATCTCGCTACCTGCGCCCCCGTCTGACAACGGTGCGCTATCCCATCATTGCTATGGCCACTCAGGCTGCAGAGCTGGCCATTGCTTTGGCAAAGGGGGGGCCTTTGCCCCAGACGACGCATATGTTTAGCCCGACACTGGTTCGCCGTCACTCGGTTCGCACCATTGATTAGTCCAAGTGCTGGGCTTGTGGGCCTATAGCGATTACGGCAAGGTTACCAGCTCGGGCCTTGCCTTTTTAAAGTCTCATCTTCCTCTTTAATGCCTCAATGTCCTCCTCTTCAAAACCTCTGAACTAGACGCTCTGGCGAAACAAATAGCCTCCTGGTGCCCAGGAGATGCTTCCGCAAGAGAGGCTTCATGTTCTGCACATCACTTTCATCACCCTTAACGTCAACCATGCTTGAGAACTACTGCTCACTCCTCATGTAATCGATAACATCCCATCTGGTTTGTTTTATTTATTTAAAATCAATTATTTACATCATGGTATGTAATGACTGCCAGAAGGTTGTCTTATTTATTAGTGTAATTATTACAAATGTGTGAGTTTCGTCATGTCATTCACTACGATGTTGTTCTTATAATCCCTCTCGGATAGTGAAAGCGCTTTCCCTTTGGACTGGTAAGCGGTTTATCAGGATAACAATGCAACAGTGGAATAAAGGAATAACTATGAAAGTGAAGCTACTGACGACTTCCGTTGCCCTCGCTCTGTCAATGACAGCATTAAATGCTAATGCTGTTGATTTCACAGGGTATTTTCGCTCTGGCGTAGGTGTGTCCCAGGATGGTGATATGCAAACTGGTCGACAGAACGTTGTCGGCCGCCTGGGTAACGAAAACGATACCTATACCGAAATTGGTATTGGTCAGGAGGTTTACAACAAGGATGGCAAGACTTTCTACGTTGACAGCATGTTTAGCATGCAGAGCGATGGCTCTAATGACTATGAAAGTACCACCACAGTGTGTAACTTCGATCAAAAAGAGTGTAAGGACGATGCAACCTTTGCCCTGCGCCAATTCAATGTGAAGGCCAAGGGATTGCTCTCAGCCGCGCCCGATGCGGTGGTCTGGGCTGGCAAGCGCTTCTATCAGCGTCATGATCTCCACATCATCGATACCAAGTACTGGAATATCTCGGGAGCTGGCGCCGGTATTGAGAATCTCAAGGCCGGCCCAGGCGCCTTCTCACTGGCCTGGATCCGGTCCGATGGCAACGATATCGATAACTCGATTGTCAACAATGACCTCAACGTCAACTTCCTGGACCTGCGCTATGCCGGCTGGGCTCCCTGGGAAGGGGCTTGGACCGAAGCGGGCGTCAGCTATGCGATGCCTAATCCGACCGATGAACAGAAGAAGGTCGGTAATCTCTATGATCCCAAGAATGGTGTCATGCTGACGGCAGAGATGAGTCAATATTTTGCCGATAGCCGCATCTACGAGAAGTTGGTGCTGCAATATGCTGACAAAGGGTTGGCCCAGAACATGATCTCCCAGGGGGGGGGGTGGTATGATGTTTGGCATTTGACCGACGATGCCAAGGGATACCGTGTAATTTTGACGGGTGACATTCCCATGGGTGAGAATTTCAGTGTGAACCATGTCTTCACTTACGGTAAGGGTGAGAAACTTGAAGCATGGCATGACAACACCGAACTGTTCAGTGCCGTCGCGCGGGCCGGTTATGCGTGGACTGACATCATGAAGACGCTGGTTGAAGCCGGTACTTATGAAACTACCAAGACCTGGACAAGCGGTTCTGAAGAGAAATCGAGTGGCCAGAAATATACCTTGGCTCAAGCCTGGTCAGCTGGACCCAGCTTGTTTGCTCGCCCGGAGATCCGTGTGTTCGCCAGCTATTTGAAAGATGGCGAAGGCAAATCCTTCAACGGTGGTGAAGATGACCACACTTGGAACTTTGGTGTTCAGGCCGAAGCCTGGTGGTAAAAAACGATTCATCAATATCATGGGAGCCCAACCGGGCTCCTTTTTTAATGTCGTCTCGAAATGATTAGTCCGGACCTGCGTGAAATGATGGGGTTGGGGGGAGGTGAGCATGCCACTGAAGAACCATCAGGCAGTATGTTGAAAGGGGAGATCTCCTTTGAAAAAAAGAGGCGCAGCATTGTGGCTGCGCCTTTGCTTTAACGGATCAATTACTGCAACAGAAAAGCATCCAGTGCGTAGGTGGGTTTGCCACCATTGTCCATCAATCCCAGGCTGTAACCCTGCCAGTTCTTGTAACTCTGCGGTTCCCAATAAAGCACGCCGAGGCCCTTGTTGTTAGGGATCCACTTCATTTTGTTGAGTAGATCGGCGATGGTGTCATAGCTGTTTTTCGGGTCATCCCAAGGCATGCCAACCTCCACGATCATCACCTCTTTGTCATATCGACTCACCATATCGGATAGATTGTCATAGCAGAGGTTGTTGAGGGTAAACCAGTCACCGTTACCGCTCTGTGTTGGGTAGATGGAGGCACCAATTACATCCCACTTGGCGCCGTTGTTCTTGAGACCATCAAACATCCAGCGATAGAGAGTGTTGTTCTCACAGTTGGCCAAGTGGACGATCACCTTGGTACTACTGTTGACCGCCTTGACAGCGTCGTAGCCGCTGTTAATGAGCCAGGCAAAGTTCTTCATGTTGACCGAGGCGCGCCCCTCTTCCCAGAGCATGCCATTGTTGGTCTCGTTGCCTACTTGCACCCACTTGGGGGTAATTCCTGCGTTTTTCAGGGCAACGAGGGAATTGTAGGTGTGCCACCATACGTTCGACATTAGCTGATCAAAGGTGTAGCTCTGCCAGGCTGCAGGTTTGGTTTGCTTGCCAGGATCAGCCCAGCTGTCGCTGTAGTGGAAGTCAATCAGCAGATCGAAACCGGCCGCCTTGGCCCGCTTGGCCTTGGCGATGACGTCACTGATGTTGTTCCAGCCATCGGCAGGATTGACCCATACCCTGAGCCGGATGGTGTTCATACCGTGCTCTTTCAGGGTCTTGAACAGATCTTGCTGCTGGCCGGCGTCGTTATAGAACTTGTACCCGGCTTTCTCCATCTGGGTCAGCCAGCTGACGTCAGCTCCCTTGACCATGGCCTCTCCCTGGCCATGAAACAGCAGGGCGCCGCCAAGCAGCAGGGTGGTAAGCAGATGTCTCTTCATTGTTGTTATCTCCTGTCTGGATGTGTGTAGGGTGGCGACAGGGAGGCAGTCCCGCGCCGGGATGGCGTCGCCGTGCGGCGCCATCCCGGCGGAGGCTGGGGCCGCCTTGCGGCGGCCCTGGGATCACCCGGCGGGGGAGACGGTGACCTGGATGTGTTGGGGATCGCGGCGATCCAGGGTGATGCGATACTGGCCGTCGCTGGGCGGGGTGAACTTCATGTCGCTCCACTGCCAGCCGGCCTTGACTACCACCGGCTTGTCCGACTCGACCTTGGCGGCGGGGTCGAACTGGCCATAGGTGGTGTCGGCCTTCCACTTCTCATCGGCAATCTTGAACTTGTAGGCGCCGTGACTGGCCTGCAAGGCCACCTGGACCGACAGCAAGTCCCCTTGCTGGGTAACCAGTTGCTGGTCTGCCGGGGCCTCCCAGTTGTTCATCTCGCCGCGCAGGAACAGCGGGCGGGCCAGGGGATCCTCCTCGTTGGCCAGCGCGGGCTGGAGGCAGGCGATCAGGGTAGTCAGCAACAGTGTCTTCTTGAACATGGATGGTCCTCTCTGTGGTGTGTGATCAGGCGCTCTGCAGGGTGAAGCGGCGGGTCAGCGACAGTTGCTGCTGCGATAGCTGCTGCAACTGGTCGCTGGTCTGTGCCACCTTGGCCAGGGCGCCCTGGTTGTCGTCGGCAATCCGGGCGATGTTGGTAATGTTGCGGGCGATCTCGGCGCTGGTCTGCTGCTGCTGCAGGGTCGCGCTGGCGATACGGCTGCTCTGCTCGGCCACCTGCTGCAGCGCCTGGGATAGCTCGGCTAGGGTGGCGCAACCCGCGTCGCTGTCGGTGCGACTCTGGGCCATGGCGTCGTGGCAGCGCAGCATGGTGGCGACCGCACCGCGGGTGCTTTGCTGCAGATCGTCGATGATCCCCTGGATGCGGGTGGTGGAGTCTGCTGTGTGGTGCGCCAACTGACGCACCTCGTCGGCCACCACGGCAAAGCCACGCCCCTGTTCGCCGGCGCGGGCCGCCTCGATGGCGGCGTTGAGGGCCAGCAGATTGGTCTGCTCCGTGATGCGCTCGATCAGGGCGAGGATGTCACCGATGCTGACGCTCAATGTCTGCACCTGTTCCACGCTGCGGCGCGACTCCGCCAACTCGTCAGCCAGTTGCTGCAGCCGTTGACCGGTCGCCGCCCCACGCAGGCTGGCGGCGTGGGCCGCCGCGGCTATGTTGCCGAGGGTCTGCTCGGTCTGGCCTATGCTGCCGGCGACCTCGCGCACCGAGTAGTCCATCTCTTCCATGGCGCTGCAGACCCCTGTGGTTTCGTTGCGCTGCTCGCCGATGGCAAGTTGGGCGTGATGCTGGGCGTGCTGGTTCTGGCCGGCCATGCGGCCGAGGGCATCGGCGGCCTGAACTATCTGACCGAGCATGCCGCTCATCTCGTCGGCCAGGGCGTTGATGCCGGTCGCAAGCTGGCCGAACTCGTCGTTGCGCAGTAGCGGCACGCGTTGGCGCATGTCTCCCTGACTCAGGGCCTTGAGGGTGGTGAGGATGTGGTGCAGTGGCTGGCGGATGGCGCGCACCAGGTGCCACAGCACCAGGGCGCCGAGACCGAGGGAGAGCAACAGGCCGGCGCACAGCCCGAGGCGCAGCCAGAGCAGGATGGCGCCGCTGCCGGCGGTGCTGTGGCGAAGCTGAGCGTCGATCGCGGCGTCAAGCTCGCTCAGATCGCCTAGCAGGCTGTCGATAAGGCGGCTGGCCTGCACACTCTGGTTGCGCAACATGATGCTCTGTTCGACCA
Organism: Aeromonas caviae; assembly: GCF_000819785.1. Classification (GTDB taxonomy): domain Bacteria; phylum Pseudomonadota; class Gammaproteobacteria; order Enterobacterales; family Aeromonadaceae; genus Aeromonas; species Aeromonas caviae. Next base: position 9,606 of record NZ_CDBK01000066.1, read on the forward strand.
GCGCCAGGTGGCGTGCCGGCAGGCTCTCGGGGCCGGCCAGCAGGGTGGCGAGGGTATCGAACCTGGCACCCGTGCCGCGTTCCAGGCTCAGGGGCACGCCGAAGGCATCCTCCTGGCCGGCGAGCTGGCGTGCCAGCTCCTGGCGCAGTGCCGCGGCCTGTTCGCTGGCGCGTGCATTGGCAGCCAGACGTGCGGCAACGGGGGCCGGATCCTGCTGCTTGAGGATCTCCTGTGTGGCGCTGACCTGCTGTTCCAGGTTTGCCAGCAGGCGGCTCTTGAGCAGCACGGCGGGGTGGCTGCCCAGAGGGGCGAGCAGCACATCGAGGGCGCTGGCAAGCTGGCGCGCCGTTTCGCCAAGGCGGGTGTCGGCCGCCAGCTTGCTCTGTTCGAGGCGGTTGTGGGCATAGTCATCGACCAACTGCTGGGCCAGTTGCCAGTAGGCGGCCTGTTGCTCGCGCAGGCTCTCGACGCGCGCACTCTGTTGCGGCTCCCCCGCTATCTGTCGAGCCAAGGTGGCCAGATCCTGGTCGAAACGGGCCTGCCATTGCTGCATCTGCTCGCGGGCGGCGCCCAGCTCCTCCTCTCCGGTCTGCAACAATGCGTTGCCCAGATGTCGGTCGAGGGTGAAGAGATCGCGGGTCACGGCGCGGCTCTGCACCAGGGTCGGCGCGGTATGGCTGGCGAGCAGCCCCACCTGGTCGGCCAGCCGTTGGCCGGCGTAGAGAGAGAGGGCCACCGAGAGCAGCAGCAGCAACAGGATGACGGCAAAGCCCAGCGCCAGGCGCTGGATGATGGAAAGGTGACGAGTGCGCAAGTTCATGGTATCGATTACATATGGTGTTGAGTCAACCCAGCCTGATGACACAAGTGATAAGTCATATTTTATCAGTGCTTTACCTCGTTAAAAGATAAGGCCGCGATAAGGGAGGGCACCTGATTCTGATTTTTAGTGTAACGTTTTCATTATTTTGTGAATCTTTTACACTCTTTCTCGGCACCCTTGTACGGGATTTGTCCAGGGTTGCGAGCCCGCTCTCATTTTGTGTCCCGCGCCCGGGGATAAAAAAAAGCCCCCGACTGGCGGGGGCAAAATGGATCGGGGCATGCAGTAGCCGCGTTCAGCGGCTGATCCTGAGCCCTTCGGCATTGAACACAAGGCAATTTTGCGGGGCAAAGAAGACATCCATCTTCTGGTACGGATGAAACTCCCCATCCCCTGCCAGCAGCAGCTTGAAGCCGTCGGTGCCGCAGCACTGACCGAACAGGTAGGTGCTGTTGCCAAGACGTTCCACCACCTCGCAGGTAAAGGCGAGGTGGATTCCCTCTGCGCCCGGCACCACATGCTCGGGACGCAGGCCAAGGGAGATCTCGCTGCCCGGCTCGAGTCGCTCGGTGAGGATGGGCAGGGTGAGCTCCTGCTGGCCGGCTACCTTGACCCGGATCTGCTCCGGGCTCCAGGCCAGTACGCGGGCCGGCAGGAAGTTCATCTTGGGTGAGCCGATAAAACCGGCCACGAAGCGGTTGCAGGGTTTGTAGTAGAGCTCCATCGGCGAGCCGACCTGTTCCACCTTGCCATAGTTCATCACCACTATCTTGTCGGCCAGGGTCATGGCCTCCACCTGATCGTGGGTCACGTAGATCATGGTGGTCTTGAGTTCCTGATGCAGCTTGGCGATGTGCAGGCGCATCTCGACACGCAGCTCGGCATCGAGGTTGGAGAGTGGCTCGTCAAACAGGAACACCTTGGGGTTGCGCACGATGGCACGGCCGATGGCTACCCGCTGGCGCTGGCCGCCGGAGAGCTGCTTGGGCTTGCGATCGAGCAGGTGGGAGAGCTGCAGCGTCTTGGCCACCATGCTGACCTGGTGGGTTATCTCCTCTTTCGGCACGCCATTGACCCGCAGGCCATAGCCCATGTTCTCGGCCACCGTCATGTGGGGATAGAGGGCATAGGACTGGAACACCATGGCCACCCCGCGATGAGCCGGGGCTACATCGTTGACCACCTGCTCATCAATCGCAATGTGGCCGTCCGAAATCTCTTCCAGACCGGCGATCATGCGCAGCAGAGTGGATTTACCACAACCGGAAGGACCGACAAAGACGGTGAACTCACCATCTTCTACATCCAGATTCACATTATGTAGGGTCACATTGCTGCCAAAACGCTTGATCACATTGTTCAGCCTGATACTCGCCATGAGCTTTAACTCCTTGATAATAAATGCCTTAGCTGCAAATGCTGGGGACAGTCATGCCCCTGCTGCGGCTTCTTTGCCCTGGGAGGGAGAAGGCGTTTCACACCGTTTCACTCTGTGGCTTTGGGAGGACTATATCAGTCAGGTGTAAGCGGTTGCACAAAATGCTGTTTCTTTTGTGCATGAGATCACAGCCTTGGTACGTGCTACTGGCAGGCTGGGCAAGCACCGCTTACCGTAGAGCCATTCGGTGTAATCGTTACCTTTTTTGCTGTTCCAGTGCACTCGAAGAGCTGTGTAAAGCAAAAATCAAGTGATAGAGCGTATTGCTCCGGATCTGATGTATGGGATTAAACCATTTATTTTTCATTGCATTAGGTGGTAGTGAGGTTGTGTCATAGAGGCCAGACCAGTCCGGCGTGTAATGTGGTTGTGCTTTGTTTTACACCCGAATTGGTAACAAGCTTCAGAAGTTACACCGACTGGATGGAATCGTAACACTCACTTTGCCTACGTGGTCTGAGAAGACCTGCTTTTACCTGAGTTAGGGACAAGGAAATCATATGAAAATCAACAAATTGACTGCTGCAATGTTGTTGTCTTTGGGCGTTATGGGGTTGGGCCAGGTAGCCCGTGCCGCTGACGGTGAACTTCTGGTGTGGGAAGACATCAAGAAATCAAACGGCATTGAGGAGGCTGTCAAAGCGTTCGAAGCCAAGCACAACGTCAAGGTGAAGATCCTCGAAACTCCCTATGCCCAGCAGATCGAGAAGCTGCGCCTGGATGGCCCGGCCGGTATCGGTCCGGATGTGCTGGTACTGCCGCATGATCAGGTTGGTACTGCCGTGGTGCAGGGGCTGATCAGCGAGATCAAGCCGGGGGCCGACTATCTGGCTGGTTTCACCAAACCTGCGGTGGATGCCCAGACTTATGAAGGCAAGCTCTATGGCCTGCCCAAGGCGGTGGAGACCATCGTCATGGTTTACAACAAGGACCTGTTACCCAAGGCTCCCGAGAGCTTTGACGAGCTGATCAAGGCTTCACAGACCCTGCGCGGGGAGAACAAATACGGCCTGCTCGCTAAGTTTGACGAGATTTATTACTCCTACGGTGTAGTCGCAGCCATGGGGGGTTATATCTTCGGCCAGAACCCCAATGGTTCGCTCAACGTCAAGGACGTGGGCCTGGCCAACCAGGGCTCGGTCGATGCAGTGAGTTTCCTCAAGCGTTTCTACAGTGAAGGACTTTTCCCGGCCGGTATCGTGGGTGAGACCGGTGCCAACGCCATCGATTCCCTGTTCACCGAGAAGAAGGCTGCTGCCGTCATTACTGGACCCTGGTCGTTCCAGCCCTACAAGGATGCGGGGGTGAACTACGGTGTCGCACCGCTGCCGACATTGCCCAATGGCGAGCATATGCGCTCCTTCCTCGGCGTGAAAGGGTACAGCATCTCTACCTATTCCAAGCAGAAAGAGTTGGCGCAGCAGTTCATCGAGTTCATCAACCAGCCTGAGTACGCCAAAGTCCGCTTCGAGAAGACCGGCGAGATCCCGCCGCTCAAGGCGCTGATTGACGATCCGCTCATCAAAGATGACGAGAAATCCCGTGCCGTGGCCATTCAGGCCGGTTTCGCCACTCCGATGCCGAGCGTGCCCGAGATGCAAGAGGTGTGGACCCCTGCCAACAGTGCACTGCAGCTTGGCGTGACTGGCAAGCAGGATGTGAAGGCGGCACTGGAAGGTGCAGTCAAGAACATCAACATGCAGATCGAAGTCAACCACGCGCAGCAATAACACAAGTTGGGCGCAGGCCCAATTCGGGCCGGGCGGCATTCGTGGCCGCCCGGGCTCTTAATGGAAAGGAGGTACATTGTGGTTGTCGATTCCGGATCGCTTACCCAGATCGGTACAAGAACCCATCATGCCAAGGTGGCCGCCCTGCTCTCGCTGATCCCGGGACTCGGTCAATGGTATAACCGGCAATGGGTCAAGGGCACCCTGTTTTTCACCGTCATGGCCTGCTTCTTCGGCGTATTCCATGATTTTCTATCTCAAGGGTTCTGGGGGCTGTTTACCCTCGGCACCGAGTTGCCCCGGGACAACTCCGTCTTCCTCCTGGCCAAGGGGGTTATCAGCGTACTGGTGGCCATCTTTGGTTGCGCCATCTACTACTGGAGCGTCCGCGACGCCTATGTTAACGGCGATCGCCGGGATCGTGGCGTAGCGCTGACCAGTGTGCGCAAGCAATACCAGTTGCTGCTGAGCGAAGGGTTCCCGTATCTGATGATCACCCCGGGCTTCATCCTGCTGGTGTTCGTGGTGGTGTTCCCCATCATCTTTGGTTTCTCCATCGCCTTCACCAACTACGATCTCTACCACACGCCGCCGGCCAAGCTGGTGGACTGGGTGGGGATGAAGAACTTCATCAACATCTTCAAGCTCGATCTGTGGCGTTCGACCTTGCTCGACGTGCTGCAGTGGACCGTGATCTGGACGCTGATCGCCACCACGTTGCAATGCTCGGTCGGGGTGCTGCTGGCGATCCTGGTCAATCAGAAGGATCTGCGCTTCAAGCCGCTCATCCGCACCATCCTGATCCTGCCGTGGGCAGTGCCCGGTTTTGTCACCATTCTGGTGTTCGCCGGCATGTTCAACGAGACCTTTGGCGTCATCAACAACGGTATTCTGGCTTCTCTGGGTATCGACCCCAAGGCATGGATGACAGATCCCTTCTGGACCAAGACGGCCCTCATCCTGATGCAGACCTGGCTTGGCTTCCCCTTCGTCTTCGCCATGACCACTGGGGTGTTGCAGGCTATCCCGGATGATCTCTACGAGGCGGCCACCATTGACGGTGCCAGCACATGGCACAAGCTGACCACCATTACGCTGCCCCTGGTGCTGTATTCGATCGCTCCGATCCTCATCACCCAGTACACCTTCAACTTCAACAACTTCAACATCATTTACCTGTTCAACAACGGGGGACCTGCGGTGGCTGGTTCCAATGCCGGCGGCACCGACATCCTGGTCTCCTGGATCTACAAGCTGACCATGTCGTCATCCCAGTATGCGATTGCAGCGAGCATCACCATTCTGCTCTCCATCTTCGTGGTCGGCATTGCCCTGTGGCAGTTCCGTGCGACCAATTCGTTCAAGCAAGACGACATGGTGTAAGGAGATCCAGCCATGAGTGCCAAACACAGTCTGAAAAAGAGTAATGCCATCCGCCTGACCCTAAGCTATTTGCTGCTGGCTATGGTTGCGGTGATCATCATCTATCCCCTGATCTGGACGGTTGGAGCCTCTCTCAATCCGGGCAGCAGCCTGCTCAACACTTCGATCATCCCGGAAAACTTCTCCTTTATTCATTACCAGGAGCTGTTTGACGGGCGCATCGACTACGCCGCCTGGTACTGGAACTCGATGAAGATCAGTTTCCTGACCATGGTGTTGACCCTCATCAGCGTCAGCTTCACTGCCTATGCCTTCTCGCGCTTTCGTTTCCGTGGGCGGCAAAATGGCCTGATGTTGTTCCTGTTGTTGCAGATGGTGCCCCAGTTCTCGGCCCTCATCGCCATCTTCGTGTTGGCCCAGATGCTGGGTCTGGTCAACAGCCACCTGGCGCTGGTGCTGGTCTATGTGGGCGGCATGATCCCGATGAACACCTATCTGATGAAGGGTTATCTGGACGCCATCCCCAAGGATCTTGACGAGTCGGCGCGCATGGACGGGGCGGGCAACTTCCGCATCTTCATCGAGATCATCATGCCGCTCTCCAAGCCCATCATTGCGGTGGTTGCACTGTTCTCCTTCACCGGCCCGCTTGGCGACTTCATCCTGGCCAGCACCATATTGCGCACCCCGGATCAGTTCACCCTGCCCATTGGTCTCTACAACCTGGTCGCCCAGAAGATGGGGGCCAGCTACACCACCTATGCGGCGGGAGCTGTGCTCATCGCGGTGCCGGTGGCCATCTTGTACCTCTCCTTGCAGAAGTACTTCGTTTCCGGTCTTACCGCAGGTGGGACCAAAGGTTAATCCGTTAAACAGGACGTTCGACATGAAAATCAAGAAGACGCTGGTGATGGCGGCGCTGCTCGCCACCGGCATGTTGGGTATGCATGCCCCCGCCGTGGCTGCCGAAAATGTGGTGGTGCAACCAGTTGTGGTACCGCAGGAGTTCATCAAGGGGGCTGATGTCTCCATGTTGGCCGAAGTAGAGAAATTTGGTGGCAAGTTCTTTGATGCCAGTGGCAAGCAACAGGACGCCATGGCAATCCTCAAGGAGAACGGCTTTAACTACATTCGCCTGCGACTGTGGGTAGACCCCAAGGATGCGGACGGCAAGCCTTACGGCGGTGGTAACAACGATCTGGCTGCAACGATAGCGCTTGCCAAGCGTGCCAAGGCCCTTGGTATGAAGTTCCTGCTCGATTTCCACTACAGCGATTTCTGGACGGATCCGGGCCGCCAGAACAAGCCCAAGGCGTGGCGTACGATGTCAGTCGAGCAGTTGGCGGATGCCGTTTACGCCCATACCAAGGAAAGCATGGATGCCCTTGCAAAGGCCGGTGTGATGCCTGACATGGTGCAGGTCGGCAACGAGATCAACGGTGGCATGTTATGGCCAGAGGGCAAGAGCTGGGGGCAAAACGGTGGGGAGTTTGATCGCCTGGCCACACTGCTCAAGGCTGGTGTACGTGCTGTGAAAGAGCACGGCAAAGATATCAAGGTGATGCTGCATCTGGCTGAGGGCACCAAAAACGACACCTTCGTCTGGTGGTTTGATGAAGTCGCCAAGCGCGAGGTGCCCTTCGATATCATCGGACTCTCCTTCTACACCTACTGGAACGGCCCCATCAGTGCCCTCAAGGCCAACATGGATGACATCAGTAAGCGCTATGGCAAGGATGTGATCGTGGTCGAGGCCGCCTACGGCTACACCACGGAGAACTGCGACAACGCCGAGAACAACTTCACTGCCAAGGAGGCGAGCGACGGTGGTTACCCGGCCAGCGTACAGGGGCAGGCCGACTTCCTGCGCGATCTGATCAAGAGCGTGGTGGCGGTACCGGACGGGCGTGGCAAGGGAGTCTTCTACTGGGAGCCAGCGTGGCTGCCAACCCCTGGTGCCACTTGGGCCACCAAGGCTGGGATGAAGTACAACAACGACGACTGGAAAGAGGGCAATGCCCGGGAGAACCAGGCGCTGTTTGACTGCTCCGGCCATGTGCTCCCCTCGATCAAGGTATTCAACTGACCCAGTTTCAACCGATAGGGCGACCGGCCATGGCCGGCGCCCCCTCGTTTTAGGAGATGTGTGATGTTCAAGTTTCCCCCGCTCAGTGAACGGGTGCCCGCTCTGCTGCATGGTGCTGATTACAACCCGGATCAGTGGCTGGATGATCCCCAGGTGTTCGAGCGCGATCTCGAGATGATGAAGCAGACCCGCTGCAACGTGATGTCGGTCGGCATCTTCAGTTGGTCTTCCCTGGAGCCACAAGAGGGGCGCTATGAATTCGGCTGGCTCGATACGGTGCTCGATCGCTTGCACGAAAACGGTGTGTCAGTTTTCCTCGCCACACCAAGTGGTGCTCGCCCGGCTTGGCTTTCCCAGCGTTATCCCGAGGTGCTGCGGGTCAGCAAGGAACGTGTGAAGGCACTGCACGGTGGCCGTCACAATCACTGTATGAGTTCGCCTGTCTATCGTGACAAGGTGCGCGCTATCAACGGTGCCCTGGCTGAACGCTACGGCCATCATCCAGGTGTCATCGCCTGGCACATCTCCAACGAGTACGGCGGCGAGTGCCACTGCGAGCTATGTCAGGAGCGCTTTCGTGACTGGCTCAAGGCTCGTTATGGCAGCATAGAAGCGCTCAATCACGCCTGGTGGAGCAGCTTCTGGAGCCATACCTACACCGACTGGTCACAGATCGAATCCCCGTCTCCCATCGGCGAGAGCTCGATCCACGGCCTAAACCTCGATTGGAAGCGTTTCAATACCGCCCAGGTGAGCGATTTCTGTGCCGAGGAGATCAAGCCCTTGAAGGCGGCCAACCCGAGCCTGCCGGCTACCACCAACTTCATGGAGTACTTCTACGACTATGACTACTGGCAGTTGGCCAAGGAGATCGATTTCATCTCCTGGGACAGCTACCCCCTCTGGCACAACAGTGGCGATGACTCGACCCTGGCGGCGTACACCGCCATGTATCACGACCTGATGCGCACTCTCAAGGGAGGCAAACCTTTCTTCCTGATGGAGTCGACCCCGAGCCTGACCAACTGGCAGCCCATCAGCAAGCTCAAGAAGCCGGGAATGCATATCCTCTCCTCCTTGCAGGCGGTAGCCCACGGCTCCGACTCGGTGCAGTACTTCCAGTGGCGCAAGAGTCGTGGTTCGGTCGAGAAGTTCCACGGCGCCGTGGTCGATCACGTTGGTCACATCGATACCCGGGTGGGCCGCGAGGTGCAGGCGCTAGGCGAGATCCTGGCCAAGTTGCAAGAGGTCGCTGGCAGCCGCGTCGAGGCCAAAGTGGCCATCATTTTCGACTGGGAGAGCCGTTGGGCCATGGACAATGCCCAGGGGCCGCGCAATGCCGGCCTCTTCTACGAGAAGACGGTAGCCGAGCACTACCGCCCATTCTGGGAGGCAGGGGTGGCGGTGGATGTCATCAATGCCGACTGCGCGCTGGATGGCTATGACCTGGTTATCGCCCCAATGCTCTACATGGTGCGCGATGGCTTTGCCGAACGGGTTGACGCCTTTGTCAAACGAGGTGGGCAGTTTGTTACCACTTACTGGAGCGGCATCGTCAACGAGACCGATCTCTGTCACCTGGGGGGATTCCCAGGGCCGCTGCGCCCGGTCCTTGGGATCTGGGCAGAGGAGATAGACGGTCTCTATGACGAGGAACGTAACGCCGTCTCGGGTCTTGCTGGCAACGAAGCCGGACTCTGCGGCCCTTACGAAGTCACTCACCTTTGCGATCTCATCCACCTGGAAGGCGCGAGGGCCCTGGCCAGCTATGACGGTGACTTTTATGCCGGACGTCCGGCGGTGACGGTCAACGAGCACGGGACAGGTCGCGCCTATTATGTCGCCTCGCGAAATGATCTGGCGTTCCAACGCGACTTCTTTGGCCATCTCATCGAGACCCTGGCCCTGCCGCGTGCTTTGCCAGCCTTGCCGGAGGGGGTCACAGCTCAGTGTCGCAGCGATGGTGAGCAGGAGTTCGTGTTCGTGCAAAACTTCGCCAACGCCGAGCGCCTGGTCACTCTGCCGGGTGGTCACAGTGACATGGTGAGCGGTGAGGCGCTGAGCGATTCGCTGGTGCTGCCTCCATTCGGCTGCCGAGTGCTGCGTCGCGCCCGTTGATTGCGGGGCGGAGCCAGTGGCTTCGCCCTCTTTTTTTATGTTTAGGAGATTCAAATGGTCAAGATGCAGGACTTCAAGCGGCTGTTCGCCGCCGCCCTCGGCCACAAGGAGGAAAAATCGACCGAGGCGCCGCTCTCCGGGCTGGACGAGGCGGCCATCACCGCGCTCATCGCTGCCTTTGGTGGGCACGACAACATAGTGAGCTTTGACGCCTGCCTGACCCGGCTGCGGGTCAAGGTCAATGCCTTGCAGCAGGTCGACAGCGAGGCGCTGCAAGGTCTCGGTGCCATCGGCGTCATCATCATCGGTGACGAGGTGCAGGCCATCTTCGGCAAGCGCTCGGACAACCTGCGCCGCGAGCTCGGTCAGTGGTTCGAGCTGCACGAGCCGGAGCAACACTAGCATGTACCTCCCGCTGAGCTGGCCACTGTTGGTCATGCTGGGAGCGATCAGTGCAGGGGCTGGAGCCGCTCCTCACAACCTGGCCATCCGAGGGGCGGATGTCTCCACCTTGGCCGAACTCGAGCGCCTGGGCGTTCACTATCAGGACGAGACGCGACAGGGGGATTTGCTAACCCTGATGCGCGAGCGTGGCCTCAACCTGGTGCGCCTGCGGCTGTGGGTCGATCCCCGCTCGGCCAAGGGGGAACCCTTTGGTGGTGGCAACAATGATCTGGAAAAGGTGATTACACTGGCGCAGCGAAGCCGGTCCCTCAACCTGCCCTGGTTGCTCGATCTTCATTACAGCGACTTCTGGGCCGATCCGGGCAAGCAGTACACGCCACGGACCTGGCGAGGCAAGTCGGAAGCAGAACTGGCTGCGATGTTGCACGATTACAGCGCCGCCGTGATGCAGCGCCTGCGCGAGGCTGGGGTGCCGCCGCAAATGGTACAGGTCGGCAACGAACTCAATAACGGCATGCTGTGGCCGCTGGGGCAACTACACCGACAGGAAGAAGAGGAGGGGTTCGATCGACTGGCCCAGCTGCTCAAGGCGGCCATCGCCGGGATCCGCGCTGGCAGCGAGGGGGGGATCACCCCACGACTGATGCTGCATCTTGCTGAAGGAGGGGATGAGGCTCAGTGCCTGCGCTGGTTCAAGGCGATGCAGGCGCGCGATGTGCCGTTCGATCTGGTGGGTCTCTCCTTCTACCCCTATTGGCACGGATCCTTGGGTGACCTCTCGCGCACCATGAACAGCCTTGCCACCCAAATCAGACTCCCGCTGCTGGTGGTTGAGACCGCCTATGGGCACGACACCGTCAACCAGGACGCTGTTCGCAACGCCTTCGGTGAGCAGGAGGCCGTGCGCGGCGGGTTTGCTGCGACGCCCGAGGGGCAACTGGCGTTTCTCGATGCCTTGCGTGCCGCTATTGGCGCAGTGCCGGATCGGCTCGGGCTCGGGTTTGTCTACTGGGAGCCGGGCTGGATCCGGGTCACCGGTGACAGCTGGGCCAGTCAGGCTGGCATGGCGTTCCTCGGGATAGACGAACCCCTCGGTAATGGTTGGGAGAACCAGGCCCTGTTTGATCGGGAGGGCAGAGGACTGCCGGCGTTGGCCGCCTTTGCCCCGACCCGCTGACTATTTCACATTGAAGAGATGACAACAGCACCATGAAGACTGACATGAA
>NZ_CDBK01000067.1:0-23376 GCF_000819785.1 Aeromonas caviae
TCGAGCGGGGTTTTTTATTGGCGCTGTCCCAATTATGTGTTGGAAGGCTAATCTGGAAGTAGGTCATCACCGCGAGGACCTTCATCATGGATACGCCAGCCTTCCAACACCTGTTGTCCCTCTTTCCATTACTTACTCTGCGTCAGCGCCGTGTCGCTCAGCATGAGCTCGCCGCTCCACACCCGATTACGTCCCTCCATGCCCAGTTACCCACATGCTGCGGCTGTCCCCACTGCCAGGCGGATGCCACCCAGCTGGCCCCCTGGGGCTGGAGCCGTGGGCTGCGTCGTTACCGTTGTAAGCAGTGTCGGCGAACCAGCTCCCTCCTCACCAAGACGCCTTTGGCCAGATTACGTAAGGCTGAGCATTGGGAGGACTACGCCCAGGCTCTCATCGACGGGCTCACTGTCCGCCAGGCCGCCGTCCGCTGCGGTGTTTGCAAGAACACCGCCTTCTTGTGGCGTCACCGCTTCCTGAAGGCGATGGCAAACCACCAGGCAACACGGGAAGAAGGCATTGTGGAAGTGGATGAAACCTTCTTCCTCGAATCGTTCAAGGGGCAGCGAGGGTTGCCTCGTCCGGCAAGACATCGTGGCGGGAAAGGGCGTACCCGGGGGACCGGGCGGGATTACATCCCGGTGATGGTGGTGCAGGACAGGGCGGGCCATCAAGCCGACTTTCAGCTGGAAAGGCTGGATGCGCAGACGGTGAAAGCGGTGTTGCAGCCACTCATCGCGCCCGATGCAGTGCTCTGCAGTGATGGTGCAGGGGTGTATGCCAGTTTCAGCCAAGCGTGGGGCATAACACATCAGGTGGTGTACAACCGTCGAGGTGAGCGAGTCATTGGGGCATACCACATCCAGCATGTGAACGGATATCACCGGCGGTTGAAGGAGTGGATGGAAAGATTCCATGGAGTCGCAACCCACTACCTGAGGAATTATCTGGGCTGGCGCAGGATGCTGGAACGTTACGGCAGGGAGGTAAATACCAAGATGTGTTTGCATGAGGCGCTAGGGCACCCGATGCAACACGTAATTGGGACATAGCCTTTTTATTTCCTGTAATTTATTTATTAGATAATAAGTCTGGCTAATGCACAAAATCCAGTTTATTACATCGATAAACATTGCTATTCAGCCAGTATCACTGCCTTTCAAACGGCTCAATCTCTCTTTCTCACCAGGTTGAGCGTCAAGTATCTCCGGCTCAAACGCTATTCCCTTCCTTGATAATCACTATCGCCGGAAACGGGAGTGACAAGTACTTCAGGATCCATAGACTGTTTCTTTCATGTACAAGGAGCTGTGTATGTTGGGGATCCACGATCTGGCGCTGTTTATCGTTTCTGGCCTGTTGTTGAACATGATGCCTGGGCCTGACTCCCTGCTCATCATGCTGCGCAGCGGCTCCCAGGGATGGCGTGCAGGGTCCATGGCGGCATTGGGTATCGGGACAGGTACCATGGTGCATGTGTTGGCGGCAGCGCTGGGACTGTCTGCCCTGTTGAGTGCCTCTGCCGAGCTGTTTGCCGTCATCAAGCTGATGGGGGCGCTCTATCTGGTCTATCTCGGCGTGTCCATGCTCTGGCAGAGGAGTGGCACTTCAACGTCTGTGGATGGGGCTGTGGCGCTGCCTGCGCTCTCTTATGGGCGCATCTTTCGGCAGGGGTTGCTCACCAATGTCCTCAACCCCAAGGTGGCCCTGTTCTTCCTCGCCTTTGTACCCCAGTTCATCGCGCCAGATGCGCCGCAAAAAGCACTGGCATTCATCGTGCTGGGCTGCATCTTCAATTTCAACGGCATGATCTGGTGCCATCTGCTGGCGTTTTCCACCGCGTTTGCAAGCCGCAAGGTGCGACTACCCGCCCGGGTGGCCACCTGGCTGAATCGTGTGATGGGGGGGCTGTTCGTGGGGCTTGGTATCAAGCTGGCGGTGGAGTGAGCAGGTAAACACCGGGCATAGAAAAAGGCGTATCCCATCGCTGGGATACGCCTTCGTCTGCACTGCAGCAGAATGACCGGGATCAGTTCATGCCGTAACGCTTGAGTTTCTTGCGCAGGGTGCCGCGGTTGATGCCCATCATCACGGCGGCGCGAGTCTGGTTGCCACGGGTGTACTGCATGATCACGTCCAGCATGGGAGCTTCGACTTCGGAGAGAACCATATCGTACAGATCAATCACTTCCTGACCGTTCAACTGGGCCAGGTAGTTACGCAGGGCCTGTTGCACAGAGTCACGCAGGGGGCGTTGGGTCGGCTCGGCAGCGTGATTGTGAGTAGTTGTTACCAATGCATCAGAAGTCAGGGTTTGTTCGAACATATTCGGTCGGCTCTTTAGTTATGCGTTAACCTAATCCATCGAAATACGCTTCGAGTGCCTCGAGTTGTGCGTCTGCACAATCCAGGGCATTGAAGTGCTTACGGAATTCTCGGCCCGCCTCTTCTTCATCCAGATACCAGCCCACGTGTTTACGGGCAATGCGCGCTCCCAGATAGGCACCGTAAAACTGGTGCAGATTGGTGACATGCTCGTTCATCAGGGTGCGAACCTCTTCCCTGTCGGGAGGCGGCAGCTTGGTGCCCGTTTCAAGAAAATGGCGGATTTCCCGGAAAATCCAGGGTCGTCCTTGCGCAGCACGGCCGATCATCACGGCGTCGACACCGGTATAGTCGAGGACATACCGGGCTTTCTCCGGGCTATCGATGTCGCCATTGGCGACAACAGGAATCGATACGGCCTGCTTAATCGCCCTGATAGTGTCGTACTCCGCTTCGCCCTTGTAGAGGCAGGCACGGGTACGACCATGCACGGCAAGGGCCGCGATACCGCAATCTTCGGCGATTCGGGCGATCTCCTCGCCATTGCGGTTATCCGGATCCCATCCTGTGCGGATCTTCAAGGTGACAGGTACTTCCACCGCATCCACCACGGCCCGGCAGATGGATCTGACCAGGTCTGGCTGACGCAGCAGGGCGGAACCTGCCAGCTTCTTATTCACTTTTTTTGCCGGACATCCCATGTTGATGTCGACGATCTGAGCGCCCTGCTCCACGTTGTAGCGGGCAGCAAACGCCATCATCTCGGGGTCGGCACCGGCAATCTGGACCGATCGCAAGCCGCCTTCAGCAGAGTGATCCATTCTCATCCGGGTTTTCTGGGTATCCCAGACATCCGGGTTGGCCAGCAGCATCTCGGAAACGGCCATACCGGCTCCCAAACGTAAACAAAGTTCACGAAATGGTCGGTCTGTTACACCGGCCATGGGGGCCACGATCAGGGGAGTTTCAAGCGTGTGGGGACCTATCTGCATTCCACGGTTACCATCGGCTTAGGGCGGCGTATATTACGCATTTTTTAGTCAGGAGAAAAGGTTAGTATTTGAGCGTCAGCCATTTTTTTCTGAAAAAAACGTCGCGCCAAGGCTTGCAAATTCAGGAGTGCTTGAAAATCGGACATATTGTCTGTGACCATGGTCAGGAGGGCGCGAGTGAGGGGGATGGTGATTTGTGAGTCTCCCTCTCAAGCCGGTTTAGGCTATGATAGCGGGCCTGAATTGAGCAAAGACTCTACACAATTTTATTACAAACGGATCGGGGATGTATGACGGCAAAGTTCATCAAATCGCTCTGCCCATGCCTGCTGGGTGTCGTGCTGGGGTCGGCCCAGGCGCAGACGGTCAGCTTTACCGAGGCCTGGAGCCGGGTCATCCAGCAGGATGACGGCTTGGCGGCAGAGCAGGCCGGGGTGGAGCGGGCCCAGCAACTGCGGGAGGCGGCCAAGGCCATGTACCTGCCCAAGGTGGATGTGGGGGCCAGCTATACCCATCTCGATCAGCCGATGGAGCTGGACATGCTGGATCTCAACCCCATCGCCAATCATCCGGAATTCGGCAAGGTGCTGGGGCCCGTGATGCAGGCGCTCAACCTCAGCCCGAGCGATTTTGTCACCCCCCTCACCAAGCAGAACGTGGTGACCAGTTCGGTCAAGATGCTATGGCCGCTCTTTACCGGCGGGCGCATCGATGCGGCCCAGGATATTCGTCAGGCCCAGGTGAGCGAGGCTGAGCAGTTGCTGGTGCTCAAACAGCAGTCGACCTTCGAGAGCCTCTCCCAGACCTACTTCGGGGTGGTGCTGGCGGCGCAGGTGGTGCAGACCAAGCAGGAGATCGAGCAGGGACTGGCACACCATCTGGATCATGCCAAGAAGCTCGAAGCCCAGGGGCAGATCGCCAAGGTGGAGCGCCTGTCGGCCCAGTCTGCCTATGACAGGGCACGCATCGATACCCAGAAGGCCAGGCGCAGCCTGGAGATCGCCCAGCTGGCGCTCGGCCACATGCTCAAGCTCAAGCAGGCTGAGCCCAATACCGCCCTCTTCATCAACGAAGGGATGCCAGCCTTGTCTCCCTTCGTGGAGGAGACCCTGTCGGTGCATCCCGGTCTCAAGCTGTTGACGGCCAAGAAGGAGCAGGCCCAGGGGATGATCAAGCTGGAGAAGGGCAAGTACGCCCCCGAGCTCTTCCTGTTCGGCAACTACAACCTCTATGAAGATGATTCCATTGTCTCCAAGACCACACCGGACTGGCTGGTTGGTGTCGGGGTCAGCATGCCGCTGGTGAGTCGTGATGGCCGCTCCGAGACAGTCCAGGCAGCCAAGAGCGCCGAACTCCAGGTCAACCTGCTGCAAGCCAAGACCCGCCAGGATCTGGAGCTGCTGGTCGAGAAGACCTGGCGCGAGGCTGCCCAGGGACTGGAGGAGTATCACTCTCTCTCCTCGACCCAGGCGCTGGCCGAGGAGAACGTGCGGTTGCGTGACAAGGCATTCGGTCAGGGGCTCTCCACTTCCCTCGATGTGGTCGATGCCCAGACCCAGCTTGCCGGGGTCAAGACCCAGCGCGCCGCCGCCGCCTATCAATACGTGATCTCTCTGGCCCGCCTGTTGGCACTCTCCGGTCAGATGAACAGTTTCAACCAGTATCAGCATGGCCAGGCGATCGAGGTGAACTCATGATCGCGCGCTCTTCCACTCCGTTATTCATGTCCGTTTCGACCGTCAAGGGTCGCCCGTTTGCCGAGGTGAATTCATGAGTCATCCCCCCATCAAGAAGAAGATGAGCCAGGGCAAGCCCTGGCTGCTGCCACTGGCGCTGGTATTGCTTGTGCTCTGGCTGGGCTGGCGCTTCTGGCTGGCCTATCAGCCGGAGCCGGTGCGTCTGCAGGGGCAGATAGAGGCGCAGCAGTATTCGGTCTCTTCCAAGGTGGCGGGCCGCATCGACGAGGTGCTGGTGAAGAAGGGGGATCAACTGGCCAGGGGCCAACTGGCGTTCACTCTGGCGAGCCCGGAGATCGAGGCCAAGCTGAGTCAGGCCAAGGCCGGGCAGGCCGCGGCGGGTGCCATGGCCGAAGAGGCCGAGAAGGGGGCGCGAGTGCAGCAGATCGCGGCCGCCAAGGATCAGTGGCAACAGGCCAAGGCGGCTGCCCTGCTTCATGGCAAAACCTACGAGCGCATTGCCAGCCTGCATCGGGATGGCGTGATGTCGCTGCAAAAGCGTGACGAGGCCTGGACGGCCTGGCAGGCGGCGAAGTACAGCGAGGGCATGGCCTGGCAGCAATACCAGATGGCGCTGGAAGGGGCGCGGGAAGAGACCAAGATAGCGGCCCGCGAGCAGGCCAAGATGGCGGCTGGCGGAGTGGCGGAAGTGGAAGCCTATCTGGCCGATACCCGCATCGCCAGCCCACACGAGGGGGAAGTTGCCCAGGTGCTGTTGCGTAGCGGCGAGCTGGCTCCCCAGGGCTTCCCCGTGGTGACCTTGCTCGACATGAAGGATGCCTGGGCCCAGTTCCATGTCCGTGAGGACCTCTTGCCAAGGTTCCCGGTCGGTACCGAGTTTGATGCCCGTATTCCCGGCCTGGGGGATCAGCTGGTGCGCTTCAAGGTGACCCATGTGGCCGTGATGGGGGATTTCGCCACCTGGCGTGCCACCGACACCCGCCAGGGGTTCGACATGAAAAGCTTCCAGGTGGAAGCGCGCCCCTTGCAGCCGGTTGACGGGCTGCGGGTCGGCATGAGCGTGCTGGTCGAGCTCTGATGGGACGCGAATGGCGGTTGCTCTGGCAGGACCCGTTCGGCCGGGCGCTGGCGAGCTGGGTCCCCTTGCTGCTGATAGGGATCCTGTGCTGGATCTTTTCAGCCGGCCTGGCGCGGGATCTCAAGGTCGGTCTGGTGGATCTGGATCGCAGCACCCTCTCCCGTCAACTGGCGTTCTCTCTCGATGGCTCCGCCGGGCTCAAGGTCGCCCAGCAGTTTGATTCCATCGACGCAGGGGCCAGGGCACTGCGAGGGGGGGACATCTATGCCCTGGTGGTGATCCCCCATCACCTGGAGCGGGCTGCCCGCGAGGGGACCCAACCCAGGGTGACCGTGTTCAACAATGGCCAGTTCATCCTGATTGCCAAGCTGGTCAACTCCGCACTGGCCCAGGTGGTCGGGACGCTCAATGGCCAGGTGGGCGTGCTCTCGGCCATGGCCGACGGCAAGACGCTGCCCGGTGCCCTGGGACAATCCGTACCCATTGCGAGCCAGGTTACCGCGCTCTACAACATCAATTCCAGCTACGCCCAGTTTCTGCTGAGCGCCCTGCTGCCTGCGGTGTGGCAGATCCTGGTGGTGCTCTATGGCCTGAACGCCCTGGCCCGCACCGATCGCCTCGGGTTGGACTGGACCACCAGAGGGGTCTGGTTCGGCCTCTGGCGTACCCTGCTGCCCCATGTGCTCATCGGCTGGGGGTGGGGTCTGGCGTGGAGTCTGCTGCTGTTCAAGGGGCTTGGGTACCCCATGCAAGGCAGTTGGCTGGTGCTGACGGCGGGGCTAGGACTGGCGTCAGCCGCTTGCGTCACCATGGGGGCTTTCTTCTACGCCATCATCCGGGATCCGGCGCGGGCGCTCTCTCTGGCCGGCGCCTACACGGCGCCGGGATTTGCCTTCATGGGGGTCACCTTTCCGGTCAGCGCCATGGGTGATGTGGCCCAGTTCTGGCGCAGCCTGCTGCCCATCTCCCACTATGTGGAGCTGCAGATCGGGCAAACCAACTACGGTCAACCGTTGACGGCGGCCCTGCCCCAGCTCGGGGCTCTGCTGCTGTTTCTGCTACCCCTGTTGCTGGTGGTACACCGCTACCGGACGCCGTCGGGCGCGGCCCTGCCCCATGAGGAGTCCAGGCCATGATGGGATTCTGGGATCTGGTGCGCCTTGAGCTGCGCACCCTCTTGGCGGATCGCGCCATCATGCTGACCCTGTTTGGCGGCGTCTTCTTCTACTCCTTCCTCTACCCCCAGCCCTACCTGCACCAATTGCCCAGGGAAGAGCCCGTGGTGGTGGTCAACGAGGATGGCAGCCAGCTTTCCCGCCAGCTGGAGTTTATGGCCGATGCCACGGCGCAGGTCAAACTGGTGGCCCGTGCCGGTTCGCTCGACGAGGCCCGCCAGATGATGCTGACCGGCAAGGCGAGCGGCATCTTGCACATTCCCCGCCACTTCTATCGGGATCTGATGCTGGGCAGGAGCGTGACCCTGGGTTATGCCGGGGATGCCTCCTACTTCCTGGTCTATGGCACCATTGCCGAAGGGCTGGCCCAGGCGGGGGGCACGCTCGCCGCCCAGGTGAAGGTGGCCAGGCTGCTGAGCCAGGGCGAGGCGCTGCCCCAGGCCGCCATGGGCTGGAACGCGGTGGCCCTCAATGTGCTGCCGGTATTCAACCCCACCATGGGCTATGTGAACTACGTGGTGCCTGCGGTATTCGTGCTGATCCTGCATCAGGTGTTGCTGATGGGGACCGGCATCCTGGGGGCGACCCAGAACCAGCGCAGCCGCCGTGGCGAGTCAGGCTACTGGCAACATGCCCCCGTGCCGGCCTTGTTGCTGGCCCGCACCCTGGTGGTGGGGGTTCTTTTCGTCCTTCCGGTGACCTACTTCTTCGGCTTCTGCTTCGATCACTACGGTATTGCCCGCACCGCTGTACCCGGCGAACTCTGGCTCTTTACTCTGCCGTTCCTGCTGGCCACCACCTGGCTCGGGATCGTGCTCGGCGCCCTGTTCACCCGCCGTGATCTGCCGACCCAGGTAGTGCTTGTCTCCTCTTTGCCGCTGGTCTTCCTGGCCGGCTTTATCTGGCCCATTGAGCTCATCCCGGCTCCCCTCAACTGGCTGGCCCAGTGGGCCCCGAGCACGCCGGCCATCGAGGGATTCCTGCGCCTCAATCAGATGGGGGCCGACTTTGCCCAGGTCTCCCGCTACTGGTGGCAGTTGTGGGGACTGGCGCTGCTGTATGGCGCTCTGGCGTGCTGGTTGCTCCGCTGGCGTCAACCGTGCCCTGCAACGGGGCCGGATGATGGGGCGACAGCGTCTTCCACCGACTAGGCCCCTTGCAACAACACGGTCAGCCACTGGGCTGACCGTGTTGCCATTCACAGGGATCATGGCTGACTCAGACCCGGATCGCCGATGGCATAGATCTGGCCGCACGCCTCCTGGTCGGTGAGCAGTTGCAAACCCCGTATCGCCACATCCTGGCGCCTGACCAGGCCATGCCTCTCTTGCCCCTGGCTCAGGATGGCCTGACCCGTGGGCTCCCCATCCTGCAACCCTGCGGGGCGTAAAATGGTCCACTCAAGGGTGCTGGTCTGCAGCCAGCTTTCCGCCAGGCTCTTGAGGCGTACCTCGTGTCCGAAGGCGGCGCGAGCCCGCTCGGGCAGGTATTGCCAGCTGTCGCCACAACCGAGGGAGGTGACAAGCAGCAGGCGGCTGAGCCCGACGCGCTCCATCTCGTCGATCACATGGCGGTTGCCCTGATAATCCACCGGTGCACTCTGGCGAAAGCTGCCGAGGGTGGAGACTACCCGGGCATCCCTGTCCGCCAAGCGGCAAGCCTGGGCCACGGCCTGGGGGGCCAGGGCATCCCCGATGACGACCTCGACTCCCAGGGTATGCAGCTCGCTGGCCATGTCGGCATGGCGCACCAGGGCAACGACCCTGTGGCCCAGTTGCAGTGCGTGGTCGGTGAAGGCGCGGCCCAGTCCGCGACTGGCACCGAAGATGAGTGTGGTTGGCATGACAGGCCCTCTCGAACAAAAGAGCAAGCCTAGAGCCTGGATGGCTCTCTGTAAATGAGAGTGGTTTTTATTTGTGAGGTGCAGGGGATATGAAGGGCCGGACATCAGGGACGCCGGCCCGACGGGATCAACCGTTGTAATGGCCGATGCTGGGACGGCGGCTGGGTCCGCTCAGGTGGATGTCCACCGGATTGAACGCCTTGATCGCCTCATAGCTGAAATCACCGATGGCCTGATGCAGGCTCTGGGGGCTGTGGTTGGTGATGATGATGACGCTTTTGGACAGGTTGCGACGACGGCGCAGCAGGTGGCCGAGGAAGCTGGACTGACTCTCCGCCATCTTGGCGCGGTTGGCTGCCACCTCGTCGATGATCAGCAGGTCCACCTCTTCCAGGGCGCGGCGGTACTGGTTGCGCTCCTCCTGATCCTGGATGACGTTGAAGAAGAGCCTGTCCACGATGGAGGCCCACTGCTGGAAGATCACCGCCTTCTGGTGGCGCGCGATCAACTCGTGGGCCACGGCACCCGCCAGGGTGGATTTGCCGGTGCCGTAATCGCCGTAGATCAGCATGCAGCCCCCGCCGCTCTTCTCCCAGTGCTCGAAACCGCTGATGAAGTAGCGGGCTGTCTCGATGGGGTATTGCAGGGCCGGGTCACCGGAATCCATCTTGTCGAAGATCCAGTCCGGATTGAGGTCGGCCTGGGCGATCAGCTTCTGGATCCGCTCCTGGCGGGCGGCCTTCTGCAACTCGCGCACTTCGGCATTGGCCTTGGCGTCGTACTCCTTGCGCAGGGTCTCGTAGTCGTACTGGCTGCCGCCGGTTGCGGCCCGCAGTCGGAGAATACGTTGCTGCAGGCTGCTGACGTGACGCTTGAGCTCGGGATCATGAGCCCGTTGCTCCTGTCTCGCCTTGGCGATTTTCTGGCGTTTGGCCTCGATCTCTTCCAGTGCCTGGCGCATCGGGTCGTGCGGATCTGTCATGGAATTCTCCTTCTGCTAGGGCTGTGGCTGGATGGGCAGGGGGTCAATAGTGCACTTCGTGGCCGCCTGGTATCAATCATTCTCCGGCTCCTGAGCTTGTGCCAGCCGTTTGGCCTCATCGATCATCTCTTGCGCCCGGCGGCTCGGGCCAGCCTCTACCGGGGCTGGCGCGACCTGCTGGTACCCGGTGACCACGGTCGCCGGGCGACGGGCGTAGCGCCGACTCTTGAGGGCCCGAATAAATTTCAACATCCACTGGTGCTGGGAGTCGAACACCTCGGGGCGGCCGAGCCAGTAGGCGATGAACTCCCCGAGATCCTCTTCGCTGTAGCTGGCATCGATCACCCCGCACAGGCGTGCGAGAGCAGGCAGTTCTTCGTCCGGACGCCACTGCAGGTGCATCTGGAACGGGCGTGCCGGCAGGGGGCTGCGCACCCGCTGGCTCAGCAACGGCAACTGGAAAGGGCACTGGTGGTAGTGCTCACTGTCAGCCTGGGCCTCGACCTGAAGCAGTTCGGCCTCCATCAGCTCGTCGAGCAGTTCGGTCAGCTGGCGAGCGTTGACCTGATAGCTGAAACCACCGGGATTGCCCGGATCGACGACAGCCAGTGCCCGGCCAAGCTCGGGATAGTTGAGTCGGGCCAGCCGATTTTCCAGCACCAAGCGGCGCAGTTGCAGGGTATAGAGGCTGCGGGCCGGATGGGAGAGTCTGGGATGGGCGAGGGCGCTGTATTCGGCTGGCGTCATGGTCTGCTTCACGATCTGGAGTGGAGGGCATTATCCCTCATGGCGGTGCCTCATACAATTCATGGTGCCGACCTGCGAGATAACGGCTGCCGGGCGACGGTTGCCGACCATCTCTGCGCAAGGGGGCGATCAAAATAGTCGGACCATTTCAAACGCTTGGCAGATACCAAGGCCAGCCCGGCTCGCTGCTCGACAATATTGTGTGGCGGTATCCAGCGCCCATGATCTAGTCTTAATGCTCAAATAACCATTTGACTAATAAGAGCTTTGTCAAGATGTCAAAAGCCGGACTACGGATCTTGGTGGTAGAAGACGAAGCGGTTTTTCGCCACTCACTGGTATCTTATCTCGAGCACGACGGGGCCTGCGTCTTTCAGGCAGAAGACGGGATTGAGGGGCTCTCTGCCGCAGCGCTCTATCACCCCGATGTGGTGTTGTGTGATCTGAACATGCCGAACATGGATGGCCATGAGGTGATTGCCTGCCTCACCGCCCGCTATCCACAGGTGCCCGTCATCGTCATCTCCGGTCAGGATCAGATGGCTGCGATCGAGCGTGCGCTGCGGGCGGGGGCCAGGGACTTCTTCATCAAACCGGTGAATGACTATGAGCAGATCCGCCGCAGCATCGAGCAATGCCTGACAAACCTCGGGCATCAGAGCCAGCAACTGGAGCTGATGGAGCACATCGACTTTTTCCGTGGCCACGATCTGGCGAGCAGCCGGCTGCTCGCCTGGCTGGCCCCCCCTGGCATGCAGGAGTGGGGACCCTGGCAGGTCACCTTTGCCGGCATGGGCAATCTCTTCATCCCGGATACCTTCAAACTGGACGACAAGCTGCTGGTACTGGTGATGGAATTGCCCATCCTCGGTGTGGATGCGGCCTTCTGTGGTGCCTTGGTGCGATCCCTGATGAACGGCCCCTATCGCCAATACCAGCAACAGGAGAGCCTGCTGTTGACCCAGCCACACCGATTGCTGGATTACCTCAATCTGCAACTGCTGGAGTCGGGCCTGCGTCACTCCTTTGCCATGGCGGCCCTGCTGTTCGATCAGGAAGATGGGCTGCTTTTTGCAAATGCCGGGCTCACCTCACCTCACTGGTTGATGCGTGCAGGGGGGTTGCCGCTCGGCTTGATGCGCAGCAGTCGCTACACGTTGCACAGGCGAAGCTGGCACGAGCCCTTTGATCTGCAGTTTCGCAGTGACAGCGGCAGCGCCCTGACGATGCAGGTTCGTCACCACTGACGCAGTGAAGTGAACCCATGCAAACAGGGCGCCCATGGGCGCCCTGTTTGGTCTCTGCTGTCCTGACCGGTCAAACGGTCGCGGACTGCAGTTTCTGCTCTTGTTCTTCGGGCTCTTTGGCCGGGCCTTCGGCACCGTGCATCCAGTAGACCAGGCGGTTGGCCATGGTCAGCAGGATGAGGGCGCTGATCACGGCGGCCAGTGCGATGCCACCGAAGATGGCCATGGCACCGGACTCGCCGACGAAGGAGCCGATGAAGCCGGCGGCATAGTTGGCCAGGGCCACGAAACCGAACCAGGCACCCATCATCAGGGAGGCCAGGCGCAGCGGAGCCAGCTTGGTCACCATGGAGAGACCGATGGGAGAGAGGCAGAGCTCGCCCAGGGTATGGAACAGGTAGGCACCGACCAGCCAGAACATGGAGGTCTTGACAGCCTGATCACCACCTTGCTCCAGCACGGCACCGATCATGAACAGGAAGCCGACGGCCAGGAACAGCAGGCCCATGGCGAATTTCACCGGGGAGTTCGGCTCTTTCTTGCCGAGCTTGATCCAGATGGCGGCCACGACAGGGGCCAGGGTGATGATGAAGAAGGGGTTCAGGGACTGGAACCAGGCTGTCGGCACTTCGAAGCTGCCGATCATGCGGTCGGTATACTCCTGGGCATACAGGTTCATCAGACCACCGGCCTGCTCGAAGCCGGCCCAGAAGATGATGGTGAACAGGCCCAGTACCAGGATCACCTTGATGCGATCCACTTCCTGTTTGGTCAGGGGCGCTTTTTGCTCCTTGGAGCGTTGCAGGGCGGCACGCTGGGCGGCGGGCACACGGCCGATGTCGCCAAGGAAACGCTGGGCCATGGTGGCCTGCACGACCAGAGAGAGCAGCATGCCGATACCGGCGCTGACGAAGGCGGCTTGCCAGCCATAGGCGGTGGCGGCGGCGCCGCAGATCACGCCGGCCAGCAGGGAGCCCAGGTTGATGCCCATGTAGAAGATGGTGAAGGCGCCGTCACGACGGTGATCCCCTTCTTTATACAGGTCGCCCACCATGGTGGAGATGTTCGGTTTGAACAGGCCGTTGCCCACGATCAGCAAGCCAAGGCCGGCATAGAAGACGGTGTTGACCATGTCAGGGAACATGGCGTGAGGCAGTGCCAGAGTAAACTGGCCAGCGGCCATCAGCACGGCACCGAACAGGATGGCACGGCGCTGGCCCAGGAAGGTATCGGCGAGCCAGCCGCCGATGATGGGGGTGATGTAGACCAGACCGGTATAGATGCCGTACAGCTTGAGGGCGTCGGCCTGGGTCCAGCCCATGCCACCGTTGGCGGTCAGGTCGGTCAGATAGAGGACGAGCACGGCACGCATGCCGTAATAGGAGAATCTCTCCCACAGTTCGGTACTAAAGAGCAAAAAAAGCCCTTTAGGGTGACCTAAAAAGGTCCCTTTGGACGGGTTATTCATTGGAACTTCCACCTGTGTCTTATATTTTTTTAGAAATTTTATGCAAGGGCTAGGAACAAGCCTTAATCCTTATAGAACAAGCGACTTTAAATTACAATATTATGATTTAGCGATATTTTATCTATCAATGGTTGAATATTTGTTTATAAAATGAAAAAGGGCATCGAATGATGCCCAGTTTTTTATTCTGCTTATCTTGTAAATATTCAGAGATTACAGCTCTTTGGCAAACTGCTTCAGCCAGCTGGTGAATTCTTTGCTAAGTTCCCGATGGCGCACGGCGTATTCCACATTGGCCTTCATGTAACCGAGCTTGCTGCCGCAATCGTGGCTGCGTCCCTTCATGAAGTAGGCATTGACCTGCTCCTTTTCCATCAGCATGGCGATGGCATCGGTCAGCTGGATCTCGTCGCCGGCGCCGGCCGGGGTTTTTTCCAGCAAGGGCCAGATATTGGCCGAGAGCACATAGCGACCGACCACGGCCAGGTTGGACGGGGCTTCATCCCGGGGCGGCTTCTCGACGATGGCCTGCATCGGCAGGGACATGCCTTCGCTCAGGGCCTCCCCCTTGATGTCGGCGATGCCGTATTTGTCCACTTCGCTCTCGGGGACGGCTTCCACCATGATCTGGCTGATCTGCTCCTCTTCGAACAGATGCACCATCTCCGCCAGGTTGTCCTGCTTCAGATCGCTGGCCACCTCGTCGATGAGCACATCCGGCAGCAGCACGGCGAAGGGTTGATCCCCGATGAGGGGACGGGCACACAGTACTGCATGACCCAGGCCTTTTGCTTCCCCTTGACGCACGTGCATGATGGTGACGTCTTTGGGACAGATGTGCTGAACCTCTTCCAGCAGTTGGCGCTTGACCCGCTTCTCCAGGGTCGCCTCCAGCTCGAAGCTCTTGTCGAAGTGGTTCTCGATGGAGTTCTTGCTTGAATGGGTCACCAGGACTATCTCCTTGATGCCAGCGGCGATGGCTTCGCGCACCACATACTGGATCAGCGGCTTGTCGACCACGGGCAGCATCTCCTTGGGGATGGCCTTGGTGGCGGGCAGCATGCGGGTACCCAGACCGGCAACGGGGAGAACGGCCTTGCGAACAACGAGCGGTGTCTTTTTCATGGAGTGAGTCCGAAGATACAAAGTGGGCTCATGATACCCGAAGAAAAATAGGGCAGCCACAGGCTGCCCTTGGGGTGGCAGGGATTCAAACCGGTTACTTGACGATAATCATGTCCCGGTTTGCTTCCAGCGTGGCAGGTCCGATGCCACTGACGTCCGCCAGTTGATCGACGGAGGTGAACTTGCCCTGCTTCTCCCTGTGGTCGATGATGGCCTGTGCCTTCTTCTCGCCAATGCCCTTCAGGGCGGTGAGCTCGCCGGCACTGGCGGTATTGAGATTGATCTTGCCGCTCTCCTTGACTTGGGTGGTGGCCACAGGCTTGGTCGCCGCCTTGTCGGCGGCCAGCAGAGGTTGGCTCAACAGGGGGAGGCAGCCCAGCAGCAGTGCGGCGATCAGGGTCTTCTTGTTCATGTTTCACATCCTTATGAATCTGCCTTAGTGGCATATTTATCATTAGCTGTGTTGCGCCACTTTTTGTCTGTCAGTTTTGACACTGTATAAGTCAGTGCAAACGGCTATAAGCCGAAGATACTCACTCGGTTACACTGACCAACCCTTTGAGCGAGAACTCTTTTCCATGTATCTACCCGCCATTTCCGAACTGGAGCCCATCGCCCGCGCCGCCGGTGAGGCCATCATGTCCATCTACAGCCAGCCCTTTGCGGTGGAGTACAAGCAGGACGAGAGCCCGCTGACGGCGGCGGACAAGGGGGCCCATGAGGTGATCGTTCAGGCGCTGGCGCGTCTTACTCCCGATATCCCGGTGTTGTCGGAAGAGTCCTCCCCCGAGGTGATGGCTGCGCGACTCGGCTGGTCCCGCTACTGGCTGGTGGATCCTTTGGATGGCACCAAGGAGTTTGTCTCCCGCAACGGCGAGTTCACGGTGAATATCGCCCTGATTGAACAGGGGACCCCGCGCTGGGGGCTGGTCTATGCCCCGGTACTGGACAAGCTCTGGTATGGGGGCAAGGGGATTGGCGCCTGGCGTGTGGCCGATGGCAGGCACGAGACCATCCAGACCCGCCCTCATGACGCTGGGCAAGTGTGGCGCGTGGTGGGCAGTCGCAATCACCTGTCGCAGGAAACCCTCGAGTATCTGGCCCGTTTTGGCGAACTGGAGCGGGGCGAGATCGAGCTGCTCTCCATGGGCAGCTCTCTCAAGTTTTGCATCATTGCCGAGGGGGAGGCCGAGCTTTACCCGCGGCTCGCGCCGACCTGCGAGTGGGATACGGGGGCTGCTCAGGCGGTACTGGAAGGGGCGGGGGGCAGCGTCACCCGGCTCGATGGTTCGCCGCTTTGCTACAACAAGCCCGATATCCTCAATCCCTGGTTTGTGGCCAGGGCATGAGTCACCATCGGATGCGAAAAGGCCGGACAGTGTCCGGCCTTTTTCTTGTCAGCCTCGATGGGCTCAGAAGACTTTCTTGAACGGTTTGATGGTCACCCTGGCGTAGACCCCTGCCGCAACATAGGGGTCCGCATCGGCCCAGGCCTGGGCGTCGGCCTGGCTGGCAAAGTCGGCGATGACGGTGCTGCCGGTGAAGCCCGCATCGGCCGGATCCTCGGCATCGATGGCCGGGTTCGGGCCGGCCGTCAGCAGTCGGCCCTCATCCTGCAAGGCTTGCAGGCGGGCCAGGTGGGCAGGGCGTGCCAGCTTGCGCTGGGGCAGGCTGCCCGCGACATCTTCGGAGTAGATCAGATACCACATGGAACAATCCCTTTCTGGTTGCGGTTATTTTTTCTGTTCTGCGTTCTGCTCGGCCGGCATGTGGCGATAGAGATAGACGCCGCTGAGCAGGGTGAAGACCAGGGTCATGCCCAGCAGGCCGAACACCTTGAAGTTGACCCACATCTCCTGGGAGAGGTTGAAGGCCACGTAGAGGTTGAGCAGACCGCACAGGGTGAAGAAGCCGACCCAGCCGAGATTGACGTTGTCCCAGACCCGGTCGGGGGCTTGGAGCTCCTTGGCCAGCATCTGTTTGATGAGGTTCTTGCCAAAGCCATAGCGGCCGATGAGCAGGGCGAGGGCAAAGAGCATGTTGATGACGGTCACCTTCCACTTGATGAAGGCATCGTCGTGGAAGAAGACGGTGAGGCCGCCGAAGAAACCGACCAGCACGAAGGTGAACAACTGCATCTTCTCGACCCGGCGATAGCGAAGCCAGCTGTACAGGAGTTGCAGGCCGGTGACGACCACCAGGGCGCCAGTGGCGGTGTAGATGTCGTAAAACTTGTAGACCGCGAAGAAGACGATCAGGGGGATGAACTCGATAAACTGCTTCATGCTGGGCTCTAACCTCAAAATTTCACTCAGTGTACCTGCCCGTCAGACAACGGCAAATGAATAAGACCGTCCATTCCGCAGGCAGTTCCTTCCCGGGGCGGCGGGTTACTCGAACAACTGGCTGGCAATCTGGTTGCCAAGGCGCACCTGATCGTCCAGCAATGCGCGTATGTCTGCTTCCTCGATGAGAGGGTTGAGCAGGACGGCGCGCAGCAGCGTGAGCGGTTGCTCGCCATAGCGGGAGACTGCGCGCTGGGTGCGTGAGACGAAGCTGTGTCCTTCGGCGCGCTGGGCTTTTTGCAGGGCGACGTTGAAGAGATTGATCTGTTCGTTGGCCGCCACATCGGGCACCTGACCTTGCAGGTGGGGCGGAATGCACCGGTAGGAGAGCAGGTTCATGACAGGTGCCGACATCAGCTCGAAGGCGGGGCTGGCATCGATGAGCGCGGCCATTCGCCGCGCCCTGTCGTAGTTGGCGTCGATGAGTTGGGCATAACCCTGCTGTCCCAGCATCTGGAAGGCGGCATCCAGATAGAGCGCGTTGGCGGGACGGGTCCCCTCCAGAGTGAAGCGCCCCTGATCGAAGGAGGTGGCGCGGATGGCGTAGGGAGCCTCGCGCTTCACCGTCATCATCAGGTCCGGTTGGCGGCAGAGCAGCATGCCGGTACCGAGCGGGACCAGCAACTGCTTGTGACCGTCAAGGGTGACGGTATCGGCGTGCTCTATCCCCGTAAGCAATCCCTGATAGCGGGGCGAGAAGAGGGTCGGACCACCCCAGGCCGCGTCCACGTGGAAGTGGATTTGCTCGCGCCGGGCGATGGCGGCCAGTTCCGGCAGCGGGTCGACGGAGCCAAAATCCGTGCTGCCGGCCACGCCGACCAGCGCCAGCACCTTGAGCTTCTGCTCCCTGCATTGTTGAAGGGCCTGTTCCAGTGCCGCCAGACTGAGCCGGTTGTGCTCGTCGGTGTCGAGACGCCAGACGCTGCGACCCCCGAGCCCCAGCAGATCCATCCCCTTGTCGAAGGAGTAGTGCATCAGCCGCGAGCCCAGAATGACGGCGCCGCGATAGCCCTGCTCGGCGAGGGCGAACAGGTTGTCGCCACAGGCCCGGTTGCGGGCCAGCCAGAGAGCGGTGACGTTGGCGATGGTACCGCCACTGGTCATGACGCCGAGGGCTGCATCCTTGGCATGCATATGGGCTGCATAGAAGGCGTCGTCCTGGCGGTAGACCAGACGGTGCAGCTTGGCCAGCACTTCCCGCTCCAGAAAGCTCAGCAAACGGGAGGACTCCATCTTCATCGGGTTCTGATTGAGCATCACCAAGAGCCGGGAGAGCTCGGCGGTGAAGGCCGGCAGCGGTGCCGTCATGTGTCCCATGTAGCGGGGAGAGGTGAGGTGCGATGCCCCGGGTACCAGGGTGGCGAGCCGTGCCAGATAGTCCCGGGGAGAGATGCCGGTGGCGGGCATGCACGACTGATCGAGCTGGTGGGTGAAGTTGCCCCGCTGATAGGGGGCCTGACTGTCGTCGGAATGATGGAAATGCTCCAGCAGGGCCGTCATGGCCTTGCCGAAATCAGGATCCGGTTGTGTAAACAGTTCAGTGAGCTTCATCGGGTTCTCCAGACCAGATTGTCGGGCAGACGCGGCCATCCGCATGGGCGGCGTCGGCGGCAGAGCATACACCAAAGGGGCGGGGGGAACAGCCATCTCTGGCCCTCCCTCTCCTCGCCCCTTTATTTTCAGCTAACACTTGTAGCCTGAAACGTCGGCCGCTAGAGTGGGCCGGTAATGGGTTGGAGGTAATGATGGATGTGACGGGGTACTCCCCACGGGAAGAGTGGGCGAATCGCCTCAGCCATGGGCTGGGGCTGCTGCTGGGCGGACTGGGACTGGTCTTGCTGCTGCACAAGGGGTGGGATCAGGGGCCCAGGGTACTGCTGAGCTACGGCGTCTACGGTGCCAGCCTGGTATTGCTCTATCTCGCCTCGACGCTCTACCACAGCGTGAGCTCGGTGGCGGCCAGACGCTGGAGCAAGCTGTTCGATCACTGCGCCATCTATCTGCTGATCGCCGGCACTTATACCCCCTTCCTGCTGGTGGCGCTCGATACGCCGCTGGCGCAAGGACTGATGGTGGTGATCTGGGGGCTGGCCCTGGCGGGGGTCGTGTTCAAGCTGATCTTCATCAATCGCTTCAAGAAGGTGTCGCTATTTACCTATCTGATGCTGGGCTGGTTGTCGCTGGTGGTCATCTACCAGCTCTATCTGCATCTGGATGGTACCGGGCTCCTGCTGCTGGGGCTGGGTGGTCTCATCTACAGCCTGGGAGTGATCTTCTATGTGGCCAAGCGCATTCCCTACAACCACGCCATCTGGCACCTGTTTGTGCTGGGTGGCAGTCTGTGCCACTTCATGGCCATTTATGGCTATATCTGATGGCTAACCCTTAATTGGTATTTTTGTGCTCATGAAAGCCTGAATTCGTGCGGCACCCCACAGTTGCCCCCTTCGTTTGCTGACAAGCTAGTGCCAGTTCAGTTTGGAAAGGATGCAAACGATGAGTGAGATCGCGCTTTCCATCAGCATGCTGTCGCTGGTGGCAGTGCTGGGGCTCTGGCTGGGAAACTGGCGGGTCTATGGCGTGGGTTTGGGTATCGGCGGGGTGCTGTTCGGCGGCATCATAGTGGGCCACTTCGCCGGCTTGTCCGGCTTGAAGCTGGATGAGCAAACACTTCATTTTATTCAGGAGTTCGGCCTGATCCTGTTCGTCTACACCATAGGCATCCAGGTCGGTCCCGGCTTCTTCTCCTCCTTGCGCAGTTCGGGCCTCAAGCTCAATGGCTTCGCGGCCCTGCTGGTTCTGCTCGGCTGCCTGGTGGCGGCAGCGTTGCACCAGCTGTTCGATGTACCGCTGCCGGTGATCCTCGGGGTCTTTTCCGGGGCCGTGACCAATACCCCGTCCCTGGGGGCTGGTCAGCAGATCCTGGCGGAGCTCGGGGCGGATCCTGGATCCACCGGCCTGATGGGGATGGGCTATGCGGTGGCCTACCCGTTCGGGATCTGCGGCATCCTGCTCACCATGTGGCTCATCCGGATGTTCTTCCACATCAAGATCGAGGAGGAGGCGGTCGCTTTCGAGCAGCAGGCTGGCAAGACCAAGGAGAGTCTGCAAACCATCAACATTGCCGTGCGCAATCCCAATATGCATGGCCTGATGCTCCGCGAGATCCCGAGTCTGGACGAGGCGGACGTCATCTGCTCCCGCCTCAAGCGTGGCGACGAACTGATGGTGCCAAAGCCCGACTCGCGCATCGAACTTGGCGACCTGCTGCACCTGGTGGGGGAGCGCCATGCCCTGCACAAGGTGCTGCTGGTGCTTGGAGAGGAGGTAGACACCTCCCTCTCCACCCGCGGGACCGATCTGCGGGTCGAGCGGGTGGTGGTCACCAATGAGCAGGTGCTCGGCAAGCGGATCCGCGATCTCGACATCAAGCAGAAATACGATGTGGTCATCTCGCGCCTGAATCGGGCCGGCATCGAGCTGGTGCCGACCAGTCAGACCAGTCTGCAGTTCGGTGACATCCTGAACCTGGTGGGGCGGCTCGATGCCATCGAGGCGGTCACCAGCGTGGTGGGCAACGTGCAGCAGAAACTGCAGCAGGTGCAGATGCTGCCCGTCTTCATCGGCATCGGGTTGGGGGTATTGCTCGGATCCATTCCCTTCTACCTGCCGGGATTCCCGGCGGCGCTCAAGCTGGGGCTGGCAGGGGGACCGCTGGTGGTGGCGCTCATCCTGTCTCGTATCGGCAGCATCGGCAAGCTCTACTGGTTCATGCCGCCGAGCGCCAACCTGGCGCTGCGGGAAATAGGCATAGTGCTCTTCCTGGCGGTGGTGGGGTTCAAGTCCGGGGCCGGCTTCATCGACACCCTGATCAACGGCGACGGTCCCGCATGGATGATGTACGGTGTGGCAATCACCCTCATCCCGCTGCTGCTGGTGGGTGTGCTGGCACGCCATTATGGCAAGCTCAACTACCTCACGCTGTGCGGTCTGCTGGCCGGCTCGATGACGGATCCTCCCGCTCTGGCATTTGCCAACGGCATGCACCCCACCAGTGGAGCCAGCGCACTCTCTTACGCGACCGTCTACCCCCTGGTGATGTTCCTGCGGATCATCTCGCCCCAACTGCTGGCCATCCTGCTCTGGGCCGGTGTCTGACACCTCACAAGACGGGAGCCGATGAGGCTCCCGTCTTCGTTTTGTCACAATTGATGCTATTGATTTAATTAATTTTATTCATCTTAGGCGTCCCTTCGCTTTCACCCCGAAACCCGGCTTCATTTCGGTCTGTTCATTCGATTTTTCTCACTGGTTTATGGCCTGATAAACGGGCACATTGGAGGCTGGAGCAATATGCCCTTCGATATTTCAGGAGAAACCATGAGCAATCAGCGCATCGTATTGGATCAGGATGTCGTCGTTACCCACTTGCAAGGCAAAATGTATCTGGTCGCCGCCGACGGGAGCCAGAGACTCGTTGCAGAAGGCGATGTACTGCCCAAGGATGCGGTATTGCTTGCGCCCGAAGGGGCCAGCTTCCAGGGAGGAGAGACCACGTTCACCCTGGGTTCCGGCGAGCGCCCCGAACAGGGTGACGCCGTGCTGGCGAACGCGGGGACACCCGATGACATCGCCGCCTTGCAGCAAGCGATTCTGGACGGAACCGACCCCACCAAGGCATTCGAAGCGTCGGCGGCGGGTGGAGCCCCGGCCGCAGGCAATGCGGGGGGCGTGGCTGGTGCCAGCGGCAACGGCGGTTTCGTCACCATCGATCGTACCGGTGATGCAACCATCTCCAGCGCAGGCTTTGACAGCGCGAACCCGGCTGACGCGGCGCCGCTGGTGGATGCGCAAAGCAGTGAGGATGAGCTGGTCGACCTCACCGCTCCCGTCATCACCGTCTCTGCCCCCGACAACACCAACGATCGGACGCCGACCCTGACCGGTACCACGGATGCCCCCGCTGGCAGCACGGTGACTCTGGTGGTGACCGATGCCAACGGCAATCAGCAGACCCTGACCGCGACGGTACAACCGGATGGCAGCTTCAGCGTGGATGTCACCACACCGCTGGCCGAAGGGGGCTATCAGGTGACGGCTTCCGTGACCGATCCGGCCGGCAACACCGGCACCGCGACCGATGATGGCAGCGTGGACACTACGGCTCCGATCGTGACGGTGAATGCACCGGACAATACCAATGACAACACCCCGACCATCACGGGGACCACGGACGCCGCCCCCGGCAGCACGGTGACCCTGACGGTGACCGATGCCAACGGCAATCAGCAGACCCTGACCGCCACGGTACAACCGGATGGCAGTTACAGTGCGGATGTCGTGACGCCGTTGCCGGATGGGGGCTATGACGTGACTGCCAGCGTGACTGATCCTGCTGGCAATAGAGGCACGTCGAGCGACGATGGTAGCGTGGACACCACGGCGAACATCACGGTGAGCCTGGATGACGTGAACGCGGCCAATGTGGCCAACACGCCCATCAGCGGCACCTCCGATGTCGGCCCGAACCGCACCGTGACCCTGGTGATCAGCGATGCCACTGGTAAGAGCGTGACAGTCACTGCCGTCACCGATGCCGATGGCAACTACCAGACCCGCGCCGATCTGAGCGGGCTGGCGGATGGCAACCTGACCGTGGTGGCCAGCGTTACCGACGCGGCGGGCAACCCGGCCAGCGCCACCGACGACACTACCCTGCTCGACACCACTCCACCGGATGCCAGCATCACCCTGGATGGCAACATCACCCCTGACGATGTGATCAACGCGGCCGAGTCCAAGCAGGACATCGCCGTGACCGGTCGCGTGGGTGGCGACGTGAAAGAGGGCGACACCGTCACCCTGACCGTCAATGGCAAGGCCTTCACCGGTCTGGTCTTGGCCGACAAGACGTTCAGCATCAATGTGCCGGGTAGCGACCTGGTGGCCGATGGGGACAAGGTGATCGACGCCAAGGTCACCACCACCGACGCGGCGGGCAACAGCACCACGGCGACCGATACCGAGGGTTACAGCGTCGACACCCTGGCCCCGAGTGTGGTGGTCCACATCGTTGACGACCAGCTGACCGTGGGCGAGACCAGCGACGTTACCTTCACCTTCAGCGAGCAGGTCAAAGACTTCGAGGTGGGCGACCTGACGGTAGAGGGCGGCACCGTGACCGGGCTGACCACATCCGATGGCGGCAAGACCTGGACCGCGACCTTCACTCCGGATGCGCACTTCACTGGCACCGCCAGCGTGACCGTGAAGGAGAACAGCTACACCGATCTGGCGGGCAACAAGGGGACCGGCGGCAGCGACAGTGCGGCCATCGACACCACCGCGACCGGCG
>NZ_CDBK01000067.1:23632-23940 GCF_000819785.1 Aeromonas caviae
CCGACCGTGGTCATCACCGAAGACGTGAACAACGACGGCACCATCAGCAACACCGAGATCAGCGGCAAGGTGGACGTGGAAGTGAGCCTGCCGGGCGATGCCAAGGCCGGGGACACCCTCAAGGTGAGCGGCCAGGCCGACCGCCTGTTGACCGATGCCGACATCACGGCGGGCAAGGTGGGTTACGAGTTTGACCGTCCGGCGGACGGCGTGAAGCTGACCGTGACCGCCACCATCGTGGACGCGGCGGGCAACGTCTCGCTGCCGGGCAGCGACAGCGCCACCATGGGCGACACCACCGCGACCGG
>NZ_CDBK01000067.1:24160-60349 GCF_000819785.1 Aeromonas caviae
CGACACCACCGCGACCGGCGCCCCGACCGTGGTTATCGTGGATGATGCCAACAACGACCAGATGCTGACCAAGGCCGAGATTGGCAATGATCAGATCCAGGTACGCGCCGGGATCAATCACGCAGACCTGGTTGCGGGCGGCAAGGTGACGCTGACCATCAACAATGGTGGGGTGAACAGCACTGTCCAGTTGACGCTCAAGGCCGATGGCACCCTGCTGGCAAGCAATGGCAAGAGCTACGGCTATCAGAATGGCACCATCAGCTGGACGGAGACGACCCCGGCCAACGGCAAGTCGTTGACGGTGACGACGACGCAGACCGACAAGGCGGGCAACGTCTCCCTGCCGGGCAGCGACAACGCGCAGATCCTGAATGAAGCGCCGGAGACGGCGAACAAGCAGGCAAACGGTCAGGAAGATGCCGCCAGCATCGCCATTCCGACCCTCAGTGGCAGCGACATCGATGGCAACGTGGTGAGTTTCACCATCAAGAGCCTGCCTGCCAACGGCATCCTCTATCTGAACGGGGTGGCTGTGACGGTGGATCAGAGCATTGCGGTGGCGGACGCCGGCAAGCTCACCTTCACTCCGAATGCGAACTGGAATGGCAACACCACCTTCAACTATGCGGCGGTAGACAACGACGGCGCCGTGGATGCGAGTCCCGCAACCGTGACCATCAAGGTGGATGCGGTCAACGATCTGCCGACGCTGACCATCTCCAATGGGGCTGTCGTCTCCGAAGAGGGGCTGGCAAACGGTATTGCCGACGCGGTCGGCAACCCGGATACCACCAACGTCATCAAGGCGTCCGGTACCCTCTCGGTGGGCGACATCGACAGCAGCACGCTCAATATCTCCCTGAACGGACCGGCCGGGCTGACGTCCGGTGGGGCCAAGGTCCAATGGAGCTGGGATGCGGGCAGCAAGACGCTGGTCGGCTACACGGGGGCGATTGGCGGCGCCGATTACAAGGCGGTGGTCGAGGTCAAGCTGACGGCACCCAATGCCAGCGGCAAGGGAGAGTGGACCTATGACGTGACCCTCAAGGGCCCCCTCGACCACGGGGATACGACCTCGGAAGACAAGCTGTCGTTCCAGCTGGACGTGGAGGTCTCCGATGGCAGTGGCGTCACCAAGGGCAAGCTGGATGTCAGCGTCGAGGACGACTCCCCCATTGCCGGCAACAGCGATGCCGTTTCCGTGGTGAAGACCGATATTCCGAACGTGCTGACCGGGCTCTTCGACCTGACCAAGTACAGTGGCAACCAGAGCACCCTGAACATGGCGGGCTTTACCATCAGCGCCCTGGGCTTCAAGTCGGCAACTGATTCCTCACTGGTAACGGCGGAGGTCAACGGCTCCAGCTCGGGGCTGGGGGTGGCCAGCGGTGCTGCGCCTTACCACAACCTCGCCAACGAGATTGACTTCCGTCACTTTGCCGACGGATCGTCCGCCTCCGAGCAGCTGATCATCAGGCTGGATGCGGGCAAGGTCGCCTACGGCGCCAACATCAAGTTCAGCAAGATGTTTGGTGGCGAGCTGGAGAGCGGGGTCGTGGAGTTCTATCGCGGTGGTGTGCTGATCAGCACCCTGGTATTCAACTCCAACGCATCGGGTGGGGAGTTCAACCAGAACTTCCAGGTGCAGCAGGGTGGCTTCGATACCATGGTGATCAAGGCGACCAACAACGGCAACACCAATACCTCCGACAACAGCGACTTCACCGTACAGAGCATCGAGTTCCTCGGTGCCAACACGGCGCAGGCCATCGCCTATGGTTCCGGCACCGTGACCCCGCAGTGGGGGGCGGACGGCAAGGGCTCCATCGGGCTGGTGCTGGACCCGGCGACCTTCGAGAATGGTCTGCGGACGGCTTCCGGCTCAGCCATCGCCATCACCGCCAGCGGGGCCAATACCCTGCTCGGGAAGGATGCGGGCGGCAACCTCGTCTTCAAGCTGGAGTTCACGCCAGCCACCGGCAAGTGGGAGTTCTTCCAGTACCAGCGCATGTCCAAACCCCTGGGTGATGGTGACATCGACTTCCAGATCCGGGTGGTGGATGGTGACGGTGACGCCAGCATTGGCTCCTTTGCCACCAAGCCTCTGTTCACGCCGCTGGTTCAGGGTGTCTCCAGCGAGAGCGTGACTGAAGGGGGCAACCTGTTGCACAAGGTCACCTTGTCCGATGCGACCCAGGAAGCGACCGAATACGATTTCGCCATTCGCGGATCGGGCAACAACCCCGCCTCCAACCAGGACTGGGGCAATGCCCAGTTCAGCAACGGCGTGACCTACAACAGCACCACCGGCAAGATCACGGTACCGGCGGGCGTGACAGACTTCACGGTGACCATCCCGACGGTGAACGATCGTCTGGTCGAGACGAACGAGACCCTCTCGGTGACCATCGGTGGTCAGAGCGGGACCGGTACCATAGTGGACAATGATCGGGCGCCGACGGCGGCTGGCGGCCACAGCGTCGGTGCCGAAGATCAGCCCCAGGTCCTGACCTGGGCCCAGTTCGGTGCCAGCGACGATCAGGACGCGACTGATCTCGGGGTGCAGATCAACACCCTGCCGCTGAACGGTACCCTCGAATACCTCAATGCGGCTGGGCAGTGGGTTGCGGTGCAAACCGGATCCCTCATCTCCTATGCCGAGGTGAACGCAGGCCATCTGCGCTTCGTGCCAGGTCTGAACGAATCGAGCACCCATGCCGCCAACGGCAACGGCGCCGTGGTCGGCAACATGAAGGGCGACTATGCCAGCATCGGCTATCAGATAAGCGACGGTGCCAACCTCAGCAACGGCAGCAAGCTGGTGATCGACGTGGCGGCGGTGGCCGACAAGCCGACCGTCAACCTGAGTCTGGTGGGCAACGGTATTCCCCTTTACAACCTGAGCTTCCCGAGCGCGGGGATCACCACGGGCCAGTTCCAGTCCGGCAACTTCGACAAGGGGGCCCTCGGGATCACCAAGACCCTGACCGATAGCTCTTCTGGTCAGGATCTGGTCAATGGCACCAGCGGCAACGACTACATCGTGAGCCAGAAGGGAGGCGGCGACAGCCTGGTCGGCAACCAGGGGGATGACATTCTGGTGGGCAGCGATGCCATCCAGGGCGATTCCCTCTACGGCGGTGAAGGCAACGACATCCTGGTCTCCGGTCTTGGCAATGACGGCCTCTATGGCGGGACTGGCACGGACATCGCCGTGCTGCCCGGCAATCGTGCCGACTACTCCATCAAGAAGGGCGAGGGTTATTCGAACAACGACAAGTGGTTCGACTTCGTCGTGTTCGAGCGGGGCGTCGGGGTGACCAAGGCCCTGCACGACATGGAATATGTCCAGTTCGCAGACGGCATCTACCAGATCAACCAGACCACGGGTGAGCTGACCCTGGTTCCGCCGACCAAGGTGGATTACCCGGTCGAGCTGACGGCCTCCCTCACCGACAGGGATGGCAGCGAGGTGTTTGACAGCCTGGTGCTGAGCGGCATGCCCAAAGGCTCCGAGCTCTACAAGGGCAGCCAGTTGCTGGGTACCGTCGGGGACGATGGCAAGCTGACCTTCACCGCGTCGAACAAGCTGTGGAGCAGCAATGCACTGGATCTGAACTTGAGCGGCCTGACTCTGCGGGTACCGGGTGACAAGGCGGGCCTGGTCAATCTCAAGGTCGATGTCATCGCCAAGGAGGTCGGGACCGATCTGACCAGTACCGCGACCGATGACGACAGCATCCGCCTGAGCTACTTCAACGCCACCGAAGGGGAGCCGGGGGACCAGAACCGGACCTATGGCAGCGAGCACAATATCGTGGTGGGGGATCTGGATGGCAGCGTGATGCTGCCGGGCCAGAACTACAACCTCGCCTTTATGGTCGACAGCTCCGGCAGTATCGGCAGTGACGCCATGGCGACCATCAGAACCCAGCTGTCCCAAGTGTTTACCAGCCTCAAGAACTCTGCGGGGGCAGCCGGTGCGGGCAAGGTCAATATCTTCCTGGTGGACTTTGATACGTTGGCCAACAAATCGGTGAGCGTGAACCTCAAGGATTCGGATGCGTTGACCAAGTTGCAGGCGATCCTCGACAGCATGGATGGCAGCAAAGACAGTGGCGGCGGGACCAACTATGAAGATGTGTTCCAGACCACGGCCAACTGGTTCAACAGTTCGACCGCACAAGGTAATACGAATGCCAAGAACCTGACCTATTTCATTACCGATGGCAAGCCGACCTTCTATCTGGACAGTGAGGGAGGCAATCCGATCGTCAATGATAAGTTCTGGGATGATGATGTTCGTCTTAACACGGTGCTTAAGGGCAGCTATGTGGCGGGCAAAATCTATAACAATGATGGGAAGACCATCATTGATGCTCAGGGCAGGGTCTACTCCTACGACTGGCGGGGTACCCAGAGCACCATCGGAGCCATGCGACCAGATGGTAAAGGCGGTTACGTATACTGGTCTCTTGGCGGCAATGGGCAGGACTCCTCTGACACAACCATCACCAACTCGGTAGCCGGCTTCGGGCTGCTGACCGGCATGGGAGTGACCGTCGAGGCGATCGGACTGGGAGCGAATATCTCCTATAACGATCTCAAGTCCTACGACTCTGATGGTGTTATCAAGACAGGGGTCAATGCCTCCGATCTCGCCAATGCCATCCTGGGGACGCCGGTCAGCAACCTGCCCGGCGTTGACAGGCTGGATGGCGGTGCGGGCGACGACATCCTGTTTGGCGACGCTGTTCGCTTCACCGGCATCAGCGGGGAAGGGTATGCGGCCATCAAGCAGTATGTGAGCGGCAAGCTGGGGGCCGGGTCGGTGACCGATGCCCAGGTGCATGCCTACATCACGGATCATGCCAGCGAGTTCGATCAGTCGTCGACCAATGACAAGGGTGACACCCTCCTCGGCGGTGATGGCAATGACATCCTGTTCGGTCAGGGGGGTGATGACTTCCTGTACGGCGGTGCCGGCAACGACACCCTGTTCGGTGGTAGCGGCAACGACACCCTCTATGGGGAAAGCGGCAACGATCGCCTCTATGGCGGCAGTGGCAACGACACCCTCTATGGCGGTACCGGCAACGACATCTTGAGCGGCGGGCTGGGCAACGACATCC
This sequence comes from Aeromonas caviae, assembly GCF_000819785.1. Taxonomy (GTDB): domain Bacteria; phylum Pseudomonadota; class Gammaproteobacteria; order Enterobacterales; family Aeromonadaceae; genus Aeromonas; species Aeromonas caviae. Next base: position 29,296 of record NZ_CDBK01000067.1, read on the forward strand.
TGATCGGGGGGGCCGGCAACGACATCCTCATGGGGGATGCAGGTGCCGATACCTTCACCTGGCTGAAGGGGGATACCGAGGCTGGCAAGGTGGCCAAGGACTACATCGTCGATTTCAGCAAGTCGGAAGGGGACAAGCTGGATCTGAGCGACTTGCTCGACAGTGATGGCAGCAAGAGCGAGAGCTCCTTGAAGAGCCTGCTCTCGGTGTTCCAGGACAGCGAAGGGGTGCACCTGCAGGTCAAGGAGAGCAGTGCTGCGCCGGTGACCCAGGAGATAGTGCTGATGAACCACACCTTCGACACCCTGACGGGCGGTTCAGGGACGACGGCCAACCAGGTGATCGATTTCATGTTGCAAAACAACATGTTGGATATCAACAAGTAACAGCCAAGCGGGCTGGGCAAAAGCGGCAGAGCAATCTGCCGCTTTTTTTATGGGGGATTTTTGGGGGGATGGGCGCAGACGAGGGGGAGGGCAATGCAAGGAGAAGATAAAAAAGGGCGCCCTTCAAGAGAAGGGCGCCCGGGGTAGACGGGATGATTGCCAGAGGATCAGGCGTTGACCCCTGCCAGGCGGGAGCCGCGCTGGAAGCAGTTGGCCAGCAGCAGCAAGGTGGTGACACCGACGGTGCCGAGTACCAGCCAGGGCAACCAGGGTTGCCCCTGGGCCATGGCGTAGTCGTGCAGGGCGCCGCCCCCCACGTAACCCGTCATGCCCCCGAGCGCCAGCCCCAGTCGGCTGAAGCCCATGTAGCTGCCCCGCGCCCCCGGTTGTGCCAGCTTGGTCATCAGGGTTTCCCGCGCCGGCTCGGCGATGACGATGCCGAGATAGAAGCAGGCGAGCAGCAGGAAGACGGCGGGCAAGGTGGTGGCAAAGGCCACCAGCCCGATCCCCGTGGTCATCAGCAGCACCCCCGCCATCAGACGGTTCTCCAGCTTGAAGTGGCGCTCGCCGAACCGGGCAAGGGGGTAGAGCAGGGCCAGGGAGATGGCCGTCTCCAGGGTATACATCCAGCCCACCGCCGTGGTGCTGCCCGCCATCTGTTTGACCAGAATGGGGAAGATCAGCATGACCTGCACCCAGAGCGCGTAGTAGCCGCTTAAGATCAGCACCAGTCGGCAGAAAGCCTTGTCCGCCAGCACCTGGCCGAGGCCGTCCCGGATCGGCGTCGGACGTACCGAAAGCTTGTAAGGGGGCAGGATCATCAGGTTGCACAGGGCGGCGCAGACGAAGAGGCCGGCACCCAGCAGGCAGACGTATTCAAAATCGAAGTTGAGCAGCCAGCTGCCGAGCAGGGCTCCCACCACGGCGCCAGCGCTCTCCAGCATCATCAGCAGGGAGATGTAGCGACCCCGCTCCCGTGGCCGGGTGAACTTGATCACCAGGGCGGCGCGGGGGGGATCGAACAGGCAGCCACCCAACCCCGAGATGATGCAGGAGAGGATCAGCTCCAATCCGCTCTGGGCATAGGCCAGGCTGGCAAACCCCAGCGCCCGCAGCAGCATGCCGCAGACGATGAGGGGGCGCGCCCCGAACTTGTCGGCGAGGGAGCCGCCAAAGACCCCCAGCCCTTGCTGGGTAAGCTGACGCAGCCCCAGTGCCAGTCCCACCACACCGGCGGCCCAGCCCAGTTGGTCGACGAAGCGCAGGCTGATCATGGGCATCACCACGAAGAAGCCCAGGATCACCAGCAGGGAATCCAATGCCAAGAACCACCGCCCCAACCGCCTCGCCCGATCCACCATGACCCTGATACCTCTGTTTGCTTCGCTGATATTGTTGTCTTTCTTGCCCGAACGGCGCCGTCACCAAACAGAGCCAAGGGGGATGACAACTCCCTGGCTCGGTGGCGTTCAGCCGGTTCATGACGATTGATGCTGCTATTCTGGTGGGGCTCCAGATATAGTGGTAGCCGACAACTGGCTATATTTCATATTGGATTTGGTTATGGCTATGACCCTCGACGATTTGCAACTGCTGCTGGATGTGGCCAACCGTGGCAGCTTCAGCAAGGTGGCCGCCATTCGCGGCTGGTCACAACCCATGGTGAGCCAGCGCATTGCCGTGCTGGAGCAGGAGCTGGGTCAGTCCCTGTTCCGTCGCCATCGTCGGGGGGCCACCCCGACCCCGGCCTGCGAGCAGTTTCTGCCTGCCGCGACTGCGGCCCTGAGCGCACTGGAAGGGGGGCGGCTGGCGATGCAGGGGGCGCCTGCATTGCCGCGGATCCGGCTCTCCTGCCTCCCCTCTCTGACCACGGCGGTGTTCGGCCCCCTGCTGCTGGCCCTGGTGGATGAGACCTTCGAGATCCGCTGCAACACGGATCACTCTGGCATCATCATGCAGGAGTTGCTGACCGGCGAGACCGACGTGGGCTTTATTCTCAAGTGCCCTGCCATCGCGGGCATCCAGCTCGAACTGCTTTACCGTTCCCCGATCATCGCCGTGGCCTGCGCCACCCACCCGCTGGCCGGGCGGCAGGGGCTGACCCTGCAGGACATTGCCAACGAGCGGCTGGCGCCCCAGCAGTGGGGGACGGGCTGCGACGAGCTGATCCTGCAGTTACGCCTGCTGCGCCAGGTGGCGAGTCCGCTGCACGCCATCCAGCCAGCGAGTGCGGCGCGGGAGCTGGCGCTGGAGCACGGCTTCATCACCCTGATGCCGGCGCTCGCCATCACCCGGGATCTGGAGTTCGGTCGCCTGGTGAAGCTGGACGTGGTGGATCTGCCACCGGATCACTGGGACGTGATGATGGCCTGGCGCAGCGGCAAGCGCCCCAATCCCGCCAAGGAGCGGGTGCTGGAGGCGGCCCGTACCCTGGCCCGGCGCTGGTCGGGCAAGCGGACATAAAAAAGCGCCGGACCAGGCCGGCGCTCTTCGCTTATTCCCCTTGATGCCCGCTCAGACTCAGTAGCTGGCCTTGAGGGTGACGCCGGAGAAGGCGCTGAACCCGCTCAGCTGCACGTGCCAGGTCCCCGCCTTGGGGGCGTTCAGGGTACAGGTTTCGGCATTGCCGCTCTTGTAGGGGCGGCAGTCATAGCTGCTGGCGGTCGGCGCGCTGCCGAACTTCACGTAGAGATCCGCATCCCCGCTGCCGCCGCTGCTGGTCACCACCAGCTGGCTTCTGCCGGCGGGCACCTCGACGGTGAAGTTCAGCTTGCCCCCCTTGGCGGCGGTGAGATTGCTCACCGGTACCCCGTTTTGCAGCACGCTGCCCGGTTGGGGCGTGGTGCCGCCGCAGTTGGCATTGACCCCGACGGCGGTGAAGGCGGCTGCCACGTCGCTCACGCTGTAGCCGAGATCCGTGGCGGCCCTGGTTACCCCGCACGCCCCCTGATCGAAGGTGGTATTGGGGCCCCAGTAGAGGCGGTTGGCCAGCACGAACACCTCGAACGCCTTGCGGGTTTGCCAGCCGCTGGTGTTGGCCAGCAGGTAGAAGGCGCGGTTGTAGACCCCGGAACTGTGGTGCACGTCGATGCCGTCATAGTAATCGCTGGCGTGGCCGATGGACTTGCCGTCCCGGGCCGGGTCCTCGAAGTAGCGCAAGGAGCCGTTGCCCTTGAAGATCTGGGCCCCTACCAGCCAGTCGTTGCTGCCCTTCATGTAGTATTCGGCCGCTTCCCCCGCCATGTCGGAGAAGGCCTCGTTGATGCCGCCGGACTGACCGGAGTAGACCAGTCCTGAGTTCTGCTCGGTGAAGCCATGGCTCACCTCGTGGGCTGCCACATCCAGGCTTACCAGTGGATAGAAGGTGGTGGCCCCGTCGCCGAAGGTCATCTGGCTGCCGTCCCAGAAGGCGTTCTCGTAGTTGCGGCTGTAGTGCACCCGCATCTTGAGCTTGAAGCTCAGCGGCGCCGTGTTGTACCAGTTGCGGTACATGTCGAACACCACGTTGCCGAAGTAGTGGGCATCGTTGAGAGGGGAGTAAGCACCGTTGATCTCCTTGACCGTGTTCTCCGGGCAGGTGAACTGGTGGATGGTGCCCCCCGTGGTGCCGTGATTCATGTTGAGGGTGTCCACATTGGTCCCCGTCATGCGGCAGTTGTCATCCACCTGGAGGGGGCTAAAGTCGGCGCCGTAAAAATACTTGCCGGTCTTGACGTTGCCCCCCGGGCCGGTGGCGTCCTTGTGGTTGATCCCCTCCCAGCGTTTGAGCTCGCTGCCGGTCTGGGCGTCGATCATCACGAAGGGGCGGCTCGGTTCCTTGCTGGCGGCGAGCCAGGAGACCAGATAGACCAGTCTGGCCTGGCCGGTCTCATCCTGCATCACGAACAGCTTGACCTGTTCGTTGCTCCCCTTGGCACCGCTGCGAGCCTGGCGTGCGGCGTCGCTGGCGGAGAGGGCTACGGCCGGGCCCGTCAGGTCGGCATCGATCTTGCGCAGCATGGTGCCGGACACCTGATTGACCTGGCCCCCCAGCGCCTGATCGGCCACCAGAACCTGGCCCCACACCGGAATCCCCTGCCAGGTCTGCTCATAGCGTATCCGCTGCTGGCCATTGGGCAGCGTCACCGCCCGCACCTTGCGAAACTCGCCATCCCCGGCGCCAAGGGCGCCAATCTTGGCGGCGCCGCTCACCGCAGCGGTCAGGTCGGAGACCTGGTTCACTTCCACCTGTTCTGCCGCCATGGCGGCGCTTCCCCAGCAGGCCAGCATGACGGCCAAATAGACTTTGTTCATCTCGTCTTTCCTTAGTCGATGAAGATTACACGCCGGGTCCGTTGCCCGGCGCTCTTACACTAGTGGGAAGGGGGAAAATAACGGCCTGTCATTTGTCACAGGGCAGCGAAAACAGGTAGCACGATTCACTTTTACAGCGTCAATCATCCACAAATACTGGTAATGGCAGCATGTTGAACCGCTGTGAGGGGTGATTGATGACCTTGGGATCAAGGTGCCCGCATGGGGATCGCCATATGGGGGTTGCCAGCGGGGAAGCCAGTTGAAAAGTCCTTGGCAAACAAGGGATTGATTGACTACATTGGCTCCCATGCCGGCAGATGGCCGGAGTGGAACCGGGGAGGAGTGGCGATGTTTTCATGGCAACTGGATGACGAGCTGGCGCTCCTGTTCCTGCAACCCGACATGGCCAGCGAGCTGTTTCGCCTCTGCCAGCGCAACCGCGACTACCTCTCCCAGTGGCTGCCCTGGGTGCCCCACATCCAGCAGCCCGCCGACAGCGCCACCTTCATTCGCCACGCCATCGAGAAGTTTGCCCGGGGGGAGGGGCTGACCACGGCCATCGAGTATCAGGGGGAGGTGGTCGGCGTCATCGGTTACAACCAGATCGATCAGGATCTCGGCAAGGTGACCATCGGCTACTGGCTGGCGGAGCGCTGGCAGGGGCACGGCATCATCACCCGGGCCTGCCAGGCCCTGATCCATCACGCCTTCGAGGAGATGGGGATGGAGAAGGTAGAGATCAGCGCCGCCCTCGAGAACGAGGCGAGCCGGGCCGTGTGCGAGCGGCTGGGAATGACCCAGGAGGGGATGACCCGGCGGGCGGAGCGGCTGGCGGACAGGGTGGTGGATCATGTGCACTACGGCCTGCTGCGGGACGAGTGGCTGAGGCTGAGGGATCTCTGATGACCCTTCTGTCCGCTTCCAACCTCCTGAGGGCGAGATGACGACGCTGCCCCACATTGTCACCCCCCGCACCCGGCTGACCGTGCTGACCCCGGAGCGGGCCTGTCTGATGGTGGATTTCTATCTGCGCAATCGCGCCCATCTGTCCCCCTGGGAGCCCAGGCGGGAGGAGAGCTTCTACACCCTCGCCCACTGGCAGACCCGCTTGCGCGACGGTTACGGCCACTATTTCGAGGGCAGTGCCGTGCAACTGGTGGCGCTCGATCCCAGGGGGGAGCGGGTGCTCGCCACCTGCAATTTCACGAACATTGTGATGGGCATGTTCAAGGCGTGCCACCTGGGCTATGCCATCGACAAGGAGCACGAGGGGCAGGGCCTGATGCAGGAGGTGGTGGCCGCCGGCATCGATCACCTGTTCCGGGAGCGGGGCCTGCATCGCATCATGGCCAGCTACATGCCCGCGAACCTGCGAAGCGGCGCGCTCCTCGAACGGCTGGGGTTCGAGCAGGAGGGGTACGCTCGGGACTATCTGATGATCAACGGCCGCTGGGAGGACCACGTCCTCACCGCGCTCATCAACCCCGCTGGCTAGCAGAGCCGTTGTCGAAAGGAGGGCTGGCGGGTGACCGCCATCGCTTTTTCACTGCAAGATCGCACTATCTGTACGCCTCTCATACCCCTGGGGATAAAAGCGTGTAAAATTGCGCCCTGAATTTTCCCGGCCGGCAGACGCAGGCCGCGACTCCATACATGCAAGGCAGACATTGTGACAGAAGTAGATAGATTCGCGGACATTCGCCCCTATCGCGATGAAGAAGTACCGGCTGCCATCGAGCGGCTGATCCAGGATGACGAGTTTATCGGCGCCATCGCCAAATACCGCTTCGGTTCCCTGATGAGCTGGCTGGGTTGGGCCATTCGCCCGCTGATCCGCCAGTTCCTGCGCCACAAGTGGGCCAAGGTCAGCACCATCCATCAGGTACAGATGGGGGTGACCCGCTACATGACCCGGATGATCGCCACCTCCACCCAGGGAGTGAGCTTCTCCGGGCTCGAACACCTCAAGAAGGAGCAGGGCTACCTGTTCGTCTCCAACCACAGGGACATCGCCATGGATCCGGCGTTCGTCAACTGGGGGCTGCACACCCACGGGTTCGATACCGTGCGCATCGCCATCGGCGACAACCTGCTGCGCAAGCCCTGCGCCACCGAGCTGATGAAGCTCAACAAGAGCTTCATCGTCAAGCGCTCCGCCAAGGGACCGCGGGAGATGATGAAGGCCCTCGGCGAGCTGTCGGCCTACATCGGCCAGTCGGTGCACGAGGGGCACTCCATCTGGATCGCCCAGAAGGAGGGGCGCGCCAAGGACGGGGATGACAAGACGGATCCGGCCATCCTCAAGATGTTCTACGTGGACGGCAAGAAGCAGAAGATCGACTTCGTCGACTACATGCGCAGCCTCAACATCGTGCCGGTGAGCATCAGCTACGAGCTGGATCCCACCGACAAGGCCAAGGCGCGCGAGCTCTACGAGAAGTCGGTCAACGGCAGCTACGAGAAGGGCGAGTTCGAGGACATCGAGAGTATCGTCGCGGGCATCGTCGGCCAGAAGGGGCGGGTACATGTCTCCTTCGGTGCCCCCATCACCGAGGGTTTCAGCGATCCGGACGAGCTGGCGGCGCTCATCGACAAGGCGATCTGGAGCAGCTATCGCCTCTTCCCGGGCAACTACCTCGCGGCGGATGTGCCCGGCAAGGCCAGCACCATAGAGCAAAGTGCCTTCCTGACTCGCCAGTCCGAGGTGCCACAAGAGCACAAGGCCATCTGGCGCGCCATGTACGCCAAGCCGGTGGAAAACGCCGGAAAGGTTTGAATGGCACCGCTTTTGAGCGGGTGATGGAAAAAAAACGGGAGCAGATGCTCCCGTTTTTGCGTCTGGTCAAAGTCGGGGGAGATTGGGTAGTGAATAATATTGTTTCAACTGGTACGATCATCGGGTGAATGGGCGAGTATCTCTTGGCAGGGGCGGACGAGTATGCAACAGTGACTCGGCACCATCGGCTAGGAAGCGACAGCGCCCCCGTCTGCACGGATGGCAGACGAGACGATAAAAGGACCTTCAATGGTCCTTTTTCATTGGTGCACAAAGATAGACCACAGATATACCTAAGGATGCGAACCTCATGATCACCGGCAGTCTGGATACCTTGCAACGCACCCCCTTACCCGCCCCCCTGAACCGTATCGTGGCCGAGGTGGTGCAAAGCGTCGAACGCTGGCTGCACGCCCCCCTCGGCAAGCAGGAGGTCTACGGCCTCACGCTGTTCTGCCTGGTGAGCGAGGATCTGACAGAGCCGGTGGCGGAGCGCCGGGGCGAGTTTCATGAGCAGTATCTGGACATCCAGCTGCTGCTGCGCGGCGAGGAGTGGATCGGCGTGGGCCCTCACGCCTACAGCCGGGACGGTGCCGATCATCCTCACCCCGATCTCTGGTTCGTCGATGACGAGCAGACCAGTTATCTGGCGTTGCAGCCCGGCGACTTCGCCATCTTCTGGCCGGGAGAACTGCATCGCCCCCTCTGTACCCTGACGACCCCAGGTCCGGTCAAGAAGCTGGTCGTCAAGGTTCACCAGTCGCTGCTGACCGGCGCCTGAGTGGCATTCGGGGCCTGGAGTCCCGAGTGATTGGGCCAACAGAGGCCCGTTGCGAATCGCTGATTCGACGCGCGCGCCAGACGAACGGTCTGCGCCCAACGATTTGAAAAATTGGACGCACCCTCCTGCGACCATAAGCCCCCGGCAGGGGAATCCCATCCATCGCTGGATGACACGACACTGTCGGCGTAAAGCCGAAGCACAGGAAGATGTAAAACATGAGCAAGTTGGTATTGATCCTTAACTGCGGTAGCTCTTCCCTGAAATTTGCCGTAATGGACGCTGAAACGGGCGAGGACATGCTGTCCGGCCTGGCCGAATGCTTCAATCTGGATGACGCACGTATCAAATGGAAACTCCACGGGGTCAAGGGCGACGCCATGCTGGGCGCCGGTGCTGCGCACCAGGAAGCCCTCGACCACATCGTGGGCCACATCCTGCCCCAGGATCCCGCCCTGGCCGATCAGCTGGTCGCCATCGGCCATCGCATCGTGCACGGCGGCGAGCAGTTCTCCCGCTCCGTGCGCATCGATGACGGCGTGATTGCCGGCATCGAGGCCGCCATTCCGTTCGCCCCCCTGCACAACCCGGCGCACCTCATCGGCATCCGTGCCGCCCTCAAGGTGTTCCCGGCCCTGGCCGACAAGAACGTGGCCGTGTTCGACACCGCCTTCCACCAGACCCTGCCAGAGGAAGCCTACCTCTACGCGCTGCCCTACAAGCTCTATCGCGAGAACGGCATCCGTCGTTACGGCGCCCACGGCACCTCCCACCGCTTCATCGCCGAAGAGACCGCCAAGGCGCTGGGCAAACCGCTCCATGAGCTCAACATCATCAACTGCCACCTGGGCAACGGTGCCTCCGTCTGCGCCATCAAGAACGGCGAGTCCGTCGACACCTCCATGGGGCTGACCCCGCTGGAAGGGCTGGCGATGGGCACTCGCTCCGGTGACATCGACCCTGCCATCGTCTTCTTCATGCACGACAACCTGGGTTACAGCGTGGACAAGATCAACCAGGTGCTGACCCGCGAATCCGGCCTGCTGGGCATGACCGAGGAGAGCAGCGACTGCCGCTACGTCACCGGCAACTACGCCACCGACGCCGGTGCCAAGCGTGCGCTGGACGTCTTCACCTATCGCGTTGCCAAGTACGTCGGTGCCTATGCTGCCGCCATGGATGGTCGCCTTGACGCCCTGGTGTTCACCGGCGGCATCGGCGAGAACGCCGCCATGGTGCGCGAGATGGTGCTGGCCCGACTGGCCCTGCTCGGCTTCAAGATCGACAAGGAGGCCAACAACGCAGCCGTACTGGGCGGTGAAGGCCCCATCACCGTCGAAGGCAGTCGTCTGGCCCTGGTGATGCCCACCAACGAAGAGCTGGTGATCGCCCGTGATGCCCTGAGCCTGGTCGGCTAAGGCACCCTCTGGTGATGACAACGCCCGGCCCCTGCCGGGCGTTGTCGTTTCGGCAATAGTGATCGGCCTGTCATTTGACATGGGGGACCAGATGCGTACCCTGACCGCTGTGTGATATTGCGGAGGTAACGATGAAAGAGATGTTTTTCAACTGGTTGTCAGGCCTGGGGGTCGATGTGACCCCCATGATGGCCCTGGTGATCGCCCTGGGGTTCATCGTGCTGACCGCCATGGTGCTGCACCTGGTGCTGCACCGCATCCTGCTGGTGCGCCTGGTGGGGCTGCTTGGCAAGACCAAGCAGATGTGGCTGCCGCCCCAGTTGCAGCAGCGCCTCTTCTACCGGCTCGCCTTCGTGTTCCAGGGGGCCGTGCTGCTCGGTCAGGCGGAGATCTGGCTGCCCAAAGCGTCCGAGAGCCTGGCGCTTATCGAGTTGCTGGCCCAGCTCTGGATCCTGCTGTTCCTGCTGCTGGCCCTGTTCGCCCTGCTCGACTGCCTGCTCTCCCTGAGCCGTCATACCCGGCTTGGGCGGGATCTGCCCCTGCGCGGCATCTTCCAGGGGGTGAAACTGGTGGCCAGCATCCTGGTGGGCATCCTGATGATCGCCCTGCTGCTCGGCAAGTCGCCCCTCTTCCTGTTCAGCGGCCTGGGGGCCATGACCGCGGTACTGATGCTGGTGTTCAAGGACCCCATCCTCGGCCTGGTGGCGGGCATCCAGCTCTCCGCCAACCGCATGCTGAGTGTCGGTGACTGGTTGCAGATGGACAAGTACGGGGCGGACGGCGAGGTGACCGACATCGGCCTCACCACGGTCAAGGTGTCGAACTGGGACAAGACCATCACCACCATCCCTACCTATGCCCTCATCTCCGACTCCTTCAAGAACTGGCAGGGGATGACCGAATCCGGCGGGCGCCGCATCAAGCGCAGCGTCAACATCGACATGACCAGCGTGCGCTTCCTCACCTCGCAGGAGCAGTTGCAGCTCAAGCAGGCCAGGTTGCTGGCGCCCTACCTCAGCCGCAAGGAGCAGGAGCTCAGCAGCTACAACCAGCAGCTCAGCGATGCCATCAGCTGCCCCATCAACGGTCGCCACCTCACCAACCTCGGCACCCTGCGCGCCTATCTGGACGCCTACCTGCGGGCTCATGCGGGCATTCGCAAGGACATGACCCTGATGGTGCGCCAGTTGGCACCGACCACGGACGGCCTGCCGCTGGAGATCTACTGCTTCACGGCGACCACCGCCTGGGCCGAGTATGAAGGGATACAGGCTGATATTTTCGACCACATATTTGCGATAATTGAGCAATTCCATCTGCGTTTGCATCAGTCGCCAACCGGTTATGACATGCACAGTTGGAAAAACGGCTGATCCCGCTTATGACAAGGTGCCGTGGCGCAGCGCGGCACCGTATTTAATCACCGACTCGTCAGCACGTGGCGGTTGAAATTTGCATGGCAGAGGAGAAAAATGGCGGCCTTCTCTTCGCCCCGGGCGCGCCCGTCGCCTCCGCGCTGGCCAGAGTGCTGAACCACCCCCTTTATCACAGGAAAGTTATGAAGCTCCTCCACAACACGGCGGCCGCACTGTGCTGCTCCCTGATCCTGGCCGCCATGCCCGCCCTCGCCATCGAATATGCCCTGCCTGCAGCCAACAGCCGCCTGGTGGGGGAGAATCTGGACTACGTGGTGTCCCCGGAAGAGGCGGGCCAACCCCTGGAAGCGGCAGCGGCCAGATTCCAGCTCGGCTTGACCAACATGCTGGAAGCCAACCCCAAGGCGGACCCCCTGCTGCTGCAGGCGGGCGAGAAGCTGGTCGTGCCCCATCAGCTGATCCTGCCGGATGCCCCCCGTGAAGGCATCGTGCTGAACGTCGCCGAGATGCGCCTCTACTACTACCCCAAAGGCAAGAAGGTGGTGGAAGTGCTGCCGATTGGCATCGGCCAGCTCGGCACCGACACCCCGGAAGACTGGGTGACCAGCGTGCAGCGCAAGAAGGCGGGCCCGACCTGGACCCCGACCGCGAAGATGCACGCCGAGTACGCCGCCCGTGGCGAGACCCTGCCTGCGGTCTGGCCGGCCGGTCCGGACAACCCCATGGGGCTGTTCGCGCTCTACATCGGCAAGATGTACGCCATCCACGGCACCAATGCCCAGTTCGGCATCGGCCTGCGGGTGAGCCACGGCTGCGTGCGTCTGCGCAACGACGACATCGAGTACCTGTTCAAGCAGGTCCCGGTCGGTACCCGCGTCCAGTTCGTGAACCAGCCCATCAAGGCCTCTGTCGAGCCGGATGGCCGCCGCTACCTGGAAGTGCACCAGCCCCTCTCCCGCAACCAGGAGGAGTTCAACTCCAGCCTGCCGGCCCCGCTGCCCATGTCCACCGCCGTGACCCGCTTCATCGCCCACGCGGACAGCGACTCCCAGCTGGTCAAGCAGGCCCTGGAGCAGCGCAGCGGCATGCCCATCGCCATCAACCGCTGATCCCGCCTGTCGGTATCCCGAGCCCCGGCCACTGTCGGGGCTTTTTTATGGCGCGGGGGAGGGGATCATCAGGGTAAACCCTTGGCAGGCCGGGATAAAATCCGGCCTTATTGCAATTGAGTGGTTGCTTGGTTAGGTGTTAAACGTTTTCCATGTGTTTTTTATTTGTTAAAAGTGGTTGTGGTCCGGCGATCTGCTGATTACTCTAGGCCGGTTTTTTTAAGGAAGAGTCCGTCGCAAGAACGGGCACAGACGTCACATAACGGAGTTTTGAATGACAGCTAGCACCCCCATGCTCATCACCTTTCTGGTGTACATCCTCGGGATGGTGTTGATCGGCTTCATCGCCTATCGCGCCACCCGTAACTTTGACGACTACATTCTCGGCGGCCGCCGCATGGGGAGCTGGGTGACCGCCCTCTCCGCCGGTGCCTCCGACATGAGTGGCTGGCTCCTGATGGGCCTGCCTGGCGCCGTCTTCATCGGCGGCATCTCCGAGAGCTGGATCGCCATCGGCCTCGTCATCGGCGCCTACTTCAACTGGCGCTGGGTGGCCGGTCGGCTGCGGGTTCACACCGAGAAGAACCGCAACGCCCTGACCCTGCCGGACTACTTCACCTACCGCTTCGAAGACAAGAGCCGGGTGCTGCGCATCCTCTCCGCCCTGGTGATCCTGCTGTTCTTCACCATCTACTGCGCCTCCGGCGTGGTGGCCGGTGCCCGCCTGTTCGAGAGCACCTTCGGCATGAGCTATGACACCGCCCTCTGGGTCGGCGCCGCAGCCACCATCACCTACACCTTCTTCGGCGGCTTCCTCGCGGTGAGCTGGACCGATACCGTGCAGGCCACCCTGATGATCTTCGCCCTCATCCTCACCCCGGTGTTCGTCATCATCGCCGTGGGCGGCATCGACACCGCCATGGTGCAGGTGGCGGCGCAGAACGCCAGCAACCTCGACATGTTCAAGAACCTGGACTTCATCGCCATCATCTCCCTGATGGCCTGGGGCCTGGGCTACTTCGGCCAGCCCCACATCCTGGCGCGCTTCATGGCGGCGGATTCCCACCATTCCATGGCCAGCGCCCGTCGCATCAGCATGACCTGGATGGTGCTCTGCCTGGGCGGCGCCGTGGCCATCGGCTTCTTCGGTCTGTCCTACTTCAGCACCTTCACCGAGCAGGCGGCTGGCGTGACCGGCAACCCGGAGCGGGTCTTCATCGAGCTCTCCAAGATCCTGTTCAACCCCTGGATCGCCGGTGTGCTGCTCTCCGCCATCCTGGCGGCGGTGATGAGTACCCTCAGTTGCCAGTTGCTGGTCTGCTCCAGCGCCATCACCGAGGATCTCTACAAGCCCTTCCTGCGCAAGAACGCCTCCCAGAAAGAGCTGGTGTGGGTCGGCCGCGCCATGGTGCTGCTCATATCCCTCATCGCCATCGCCGTGGCGGTGAACCCGGAGAACCGGGTGCTGGGGCTGGTAAGCTACGCCTGGGCCGGCTTCGGTGCCGCCTTCGGTCCCGTGGTGCTGCTCTCCGTGCTCTGGTCCCGCATGACCCGCAACGGCGCCCTGGCGGGCATGCTGACCGGTGCCCTGACCGTCATCATCTGGAAGCAGTTCGGCTGGCTGGGTCTGTACGAAATCATCCCGGGCTTCCTGTTTGCTACCCTGGCTATCGTGCTGTTCAGCCTGTTGGACAAGGCCCCCTCCAAGGCCATGCAGGATCGCTTCGCAGAAGCCGAGCAGGAGTTCCAGAGCCCCATGGCCGACGCCATTGCGGCAAAATAACCCCCGCCTCGACGACAAAAGCCCCGCAACTGCGGGGCTTTTTAATGGGTAAAACATGCCCATGGCAGGGATTAGGCGGGGCGCCTGCCCAGCCGCCGCACATCCTGGCGGGCGGCGGCTCCGGCCTGGCCGAGCCAGCGCTGGCGGGCCCCCTCATCCGAGGTGTGGACGGGCCCCAGATGCTGGCGGTGGGTCAGCCGGATGCCGCACAGCCCCAGCACCGGCTTGTCCAGGGTGCGATCCAGGGGGGCTCCCTGCCACCAGCGGTAATACCAGGGGGGGCTGTCCATGGTGAGCAGCAGGCGCGCCGTCTTGCCGGCGAGCAACTGCTCCGGGTACGCCTTCCCCGGCTGGTAGCGAAAGGCGAAACCCGGCAGCAGGGTGCGATCCAGCAGCCCCTTGAGCCGGGCAGGCAGGTGGCCCCACCAGACGGGGGCGACGATCACCAGATGGTGGGCTTGCGTCAGGCTCTGCTGCACCGCCTGCAGATCGGGCTCGAGGGGCTGCACCTCGTCATAGCCATGGTGAAGATCCGGCGCGAAGGCGAGCTCCCCCACGTGATGCAGGGTGACGCGCGCGCCCCTTTGCTCGGCGCTGCGGGCATACTCCCGGGCGAGGGCGTGGCAGAGGCTGTCGGGTTTGGGGTTGCCGTTGAGAACAAGCAGGTTGGGGGTCATGGTATGGCTCCTTGAAGTGAGCCCCCATTACACCCCTTGTCCCATGGGACAGAGTCAAGCCACCTTGTGCGCCCGATCCGCGGCGGCGGGATGATCCCGCCCGTCGGGGGATTGCCGCGCCGGGGCGCCATAGCGGCAGGGGTGCTGCGCCAGCAGCGTGGCGCTCTGGCTCAAGCCCTGATGCTGGCGTTGCAGCCGGGCGACCTCCGCCTCGATCTGCGCCAGCTTGTCCGCGATAAGCTGCTCCACCTTCTGCCAGGGGAAGTGATCGAGGCTGGTGACGCCCGCGAGCAGGGGAACCAGCTCCCCGAGCTTGCAGCCAAGCCGCTGGGCCTCGCGGATAAAGCCGACCCACTCCAGATCCTCGGCCCGGTAGACGCGATACTTGCCGCGCCGCCTGGGCTCGGGCAGCAGCCCGAGCTGCTCGTAGAGACGGACCGCCTTTGGGGTGGTGCCCGCCAGCCGGGCAAATTTGCCGATATACATGGTGCTGCTCGCAAAGGAGGTATGAAGGTGCCCACTATAGGTCAGTGGTAGGGGTGATTGAATCCCCAGGGGGGAGGGGGCGCCGTTGGCGCAGTGCAGGGAGGATAGGGGGATGGTTCTGTGACGGCATCGCCGCGTCCCTGGCACGGCGCAGGAGCAGTGTATTGCGCCCGTCCGGCCGAGTCGGGAAATGGCCGCGCTGACCCCTGATGGGGCCAGAACGGGCGTAAATGGACTGGTGATCGCCACTATAAGAGAAAATGTGGTCATCCACGGAGAACCGATAAATTCCCTTTATAGTGATTCTTGCGAGCCAGACAGGACCACTTGGTGGCCGAAAGGGGCTCCCTCAGGGATTTCCCGATCCTGAAGGAGGGGGGAATATCTCTATTTGGAGATCTGATTAGCGAAGCATCATCAGACGAGCGCGGGAGAATGATCGCTGGGGAGAGTGCTTGATTATTATCTGGCTACCTATGTGTTGTTTTTATTCGCGACTGTTCAAACACTCTTCGCTATTCGAACCTACGGGATTTTTGCGCGTCTGGTGCCGAAGGCGAGAAGTTAATTAATTTTTATGTTTTATTAGCAAGCTCACTAAATACCTGCTCAAAGCGTTTAGACAATGAGTTGGGGGATGCTAAAGATGAAAGCCGTGCGCCTACATGTTTTGCAAAGTCTTCAAGAACTACTAAATTTTCATCACTTGGTGATGCTGGTTTCGCTAACTCATTTCGTAATGCTCGGAATGACATTATAGATAGTAGTGATTCCTTGTCTTCATCTGTAACCTTTCCTGATAAATTATGAGCTAGTTGATTTCTGATTTTGTTAAGCCGTTTAATCCCTCTAGCAAGTTCTTTAGTCTCTACTGAATAATCTTCGATTAGAGTCAATTTCTGAGCGAACGTGAGGCGTGCATCTTTGATGTCTCCGAGAGCTGGATTAAACGATACCAAGCACTCGGTTACAAAGTGTTCTACAAATAAATGAGCCCTCAAAATACGACCGATAGCATCAACATCTTGAGCCCACTTCTGGTTTATTTTTGCGATCTCACTATCCATCTCTTCAATGAATTTATCTTTCCCTCCCGATAACTCTATTACTCGCCTTGCTACCTTTTGATGGTCGATATCCAAGCTTCCTCCTAGAAACATAACGTTTGGTTAAGGGGGGGCTCTCGCCCGCCCCAGTTAGCGACGGGAACAGTTTGAACCAGTTGTTGGCTTTCACAAGTATTAACTTGGCCCACCCCTGCTGTAGCTACTCCTCTGGGTTGGAGTCGGTTCTGGCGTAAGGTCTGGCCCGATGCTCATTCGGTCACAATAGCTCGCAAGGCCTTCACAATGAGTGACTTTGCCATTACTGTCGAGCGCCAGAACTGTTGAATAATCTAAGCTGCGCCCACCCGATCCCTCTTCTGTTTCTCCAAACTTAAAATACAAGAAGTCATTAAGATAGCTATTAAATTTTGCTTGAGTGACACCACAGCCAAGAACTTCGTTTGGATCAACACTTTTGTGTCGAAAGTAGGTAAGTGCTTTCAATTCTATTGGAGTAGTGCAACCTGGCTCGCCAAAGATAAGAAAGTGATGCCCATCATTGTCGCTGAGTGCGGCTTTGGCATTATCAAATGATTCTAGAGAAGGCTCTGCAAACTTTTTAATTTCGGATTTAACGTCTCGTATATTTCGCTTGAACTCGATTAATAGCCACATGTTGCCGTGCTTGGCGATCAGGTCTCCAGCTGCCTCATAGTCGCCATCTAGAGGAGCCATCAATATTTCTCTATTCAAATAAGTTACAACAAACATGTACTCAATGGTTTTTTCCCACCACATATGTATTTATACCCAATGTTACTTGTTGCTAATGGTTGTTAGATGGAAGACAGTATTAATCCGACAGTCGAGCCTTCCGCATAACTCCGTAACTAGTTTATTACCGTGACGGAGAGGTTATTTTAAATCATAACATTGCTAGCTGGTTCTGTGTCTACCTGTATTCACTTAACTCCCCCTTTTGGTTCTATCATTACGATTGCATAAAAATACATTCAATAAGGAAATCAGGACATCACTATGTTGAGCAAGGCGTATCCACCTCGTTGCACCATGGCGAAGTCCATACCACCGGTGTTCTGTTATTTGCTAAAACCGAATCTCCACCGACCCCGCACTGCGCCTTGCCTCGCCGTGATAAACCGCTTCGATATTATTGCCGTCCGGATCGAGGACAAAGGCGGCGTAATAGCCGGGGTGATAGACCCGCTCGCCGGGGGCGCCGTTATCCTGGCCGCCATGGGCCAGCGCTGCCTGATAGAAGCGATCGACTGTGGCGCGGTCCTGCGCCTGGAAGGCGAGGTGATGGCGACCGGTCAGTGCGCCGAGCGCTGCCGGGCTGTCGATGGATGTGACAAACAGCTCGTCAGCCCAGAAGTAACCCTCACCCGCGCCGCCGATTGGCACATCGAGGGTGGCCAGTATGGCCCTGTAAAAGCGCTCGCTGGCGGTCAGGTCTTTCACCACCAGCTGGAGATGGTCGATCAGCCGACCCCGATGCAGTGTGTGCGTTTCCATACATTCACTCCACTCGACATGGTTGAATCAGTCACTTACCTCTTGCCGGTTGTGCCCTTTGGCGACGCTACCGCCCTGAATGTCAGCTTCCAGCTTGCTGCGATTGACCAAAGGGGCGTGGTTGGCATGGCTCATGGGAGACTCCGACGAGGCGTGTGTTGCCAATTGGCTATATTAACGGCCCGCGAGCGAAGGGAAAGGAGGAAATGGCGAATTGCCGGGCAAGATCAACAAATGGAGGTCAGCCCGAAAGCCTGGCGTCCGGGCTGGATTGGCGAGAGGGGGCTGGGGATAGGTAAAAGGGGGCGAGCGGCCACCAACTGGTGACCCACTTGCTGCTTGTACGGAAGTGGTTGCCCGGCCTCTGGCCGGGCGGGGGATCAGTTGCCCGGGATCTCGTTGCAGTTGAGGGTGGGCTGACCGTAGCGCTCCAGCATGGCGTCGCTCCCCTTGGTCCAGAGGGTGAGGTTTTGCCCCTCGTACCGGGCGCCGCTGGCGGTGGGGGTTTCATAGGCGAGCACCTGCTGCTGGTTGTTACCCTCGCTCAAATTGATCATGGCGGCGGGCCGCTTGGCCTCGTTGTAGAAGTAGGTGGAGAGGGTGACGCTCTTGCCGCACTGATAATCGACCGGCGTCGGCACCCTCAGCTGGCCCCCTTTTATCTGCAACTCGGTGATCCGCAACTGGTAGCTCTCTTCCACGCACTGGGGCAGGTCGCCCGCCTTCCAGCAGTCGTTGCGCCCCTTGATCCAGCCGCGCTGGATGGCGCGCTCGCTCTTCTGCTGCTCGGGGGAGAACCCGGCAATCGCCTTGGGATAGAGGGCTGACAGCTCGTTATCCAGCGCAGCCAGTCCGGCATCCTTGCAGATGAGGGTTTCGGCGGCGCCTTTCGCCTTGGCGCACTCGAAGGACGGGGTGGCCGCCGCGGCCAGCAGAGGGGAAAACAGCAGGGTTCCAAGCAAGATCTTGTTCATCGACAGGGCTCCAACAGGGGGCATGATGCTCCGTGACCAGAGCACACTTTACACCCTAAAGAGGCAGGATCACCCCGTGTTTTTGGGTGCCGGGCGGCCCTGCGTGGCAATCAGACGCCGGCCAGCGCCAAGGTCTGGCGGCTGCGCCACAGCCGCTCGTGGAAGAAGAAGACGACGGTGTTGATGGCAGGTTCGATCAGTGCCATCACGCCGCCGGTGAGCAGCTCGCCACTCAGCAGGTAGGCGACACCGAAGGCCACCGAGAAGTGGACCAGGGCGAAGCTGCTGGTCTTGGCCTGCAGGCTGTGCTCAGGCTTGAGCTTGTGCCAGCCAAGGTCGTGGAAGTAGAAGGCGACCGTGTTCACGGCGGGCTCGATGAGGGCGATCAGGCTGGCGGTGAGCAGTTCGCCGGTCAGCAGGTAAGCCACGGTGAAGGCGACACAAAAGTGCAGGATGGCGAAGCTGATGGTCTTTTTCATGGTGGTGTCTCCTCTGGCGATGAAGGCAGTATCACCCAGAATTCCACTAAATGAAAACCATTCTCATCTATCGGCGAAATAGAAAATGCCTATCGACCGGGGGAGGCCCCACCAGATTGGGAGTTGCCCGGGAACGCAACGGCGCTAGAGTGTGCCTTTTGCCATGAAAAAGGAGCTTTCATGACCATCAACTCCAACCTGTTTGTTCTCTTCATGCTGCTGCTGATGATCGTCGTCGGCGTGGTGGCCTGGCGACTGGCCCGGCGCAAGAGCCGCCACCCGGGGCTTGTCACCTTCCTGTGCGTGCTGCTCTGCCTGGTGCCGCCCTTTGCCCTGCTGGCGCTGCTCATTCTGGCGCTCTGGCGGGACATGCCCGCAGGCCCCGATGCCAGGCAAGCCTAGCTAGTCCCTCATCCGCCACTGCCGCAGTCATAGAAAAGCCCCTTGCGGGGCTTTTTTACTTGGAATGTCCCGCGCAGCAGGTGGCCGGTTGGAAGGGGCAAGATCGGGTGATGGCCCTACCTGCCGAGGCCAGCGATCCGAGCATGGGCCTCGCGCATTCCCTGCTCCGCCCCGTGGGGGTGCAGATCCATCCCCTCTGCGTAGATGAATTCCACCTCCGCGATGCCCATCAGGCCGAGCACGGATTGGAGGTAGGGGGTGACCGCATCCGTCGCCTGTCCCTGATGCACGCCGCCGCGGCTGCTGAACACCAGGGCGTTGACCCCCTCCACCAGCCCCATGGGGTAGGTGTCGGTGTAACGGAAAGTCACCCTGGCCCGCGCCACCAGATCGAACCAGTTCTTGAGGGGGGTCGGTACATTGAGGTTGTACATGGGGGCGCCGATCAGCAGCAGGTCGGCGGCCTTGAGTTCGGCAATCAGCCGATCCGACAGCGCCACCGCCTGCCGGATGGCCTCATTGGCCGGTTCCGCCCCCCGCAGGGCGTGAAACAACGGGCTGTCGAGGGCAGGCAAGTCGAGGGCGGTCAGGTCGCGCACCACCACCTGGTCCTGGTGGCCCTGCTCCCGGCGTGTTTGCAGGAAGCGCTCCATCAACTGGTTGGTGCGGGATGCGGGGCCGTTGAGGCTGGATTGCAGCAGCAGGATCTGGCTCATGAGGGGAACTCCATCTGAAACGTGTGAAGAATGAAGGGAGCTTACCAGTCATTTTTTTCCGCAGTGCTGATAGTATTTCGCCATATTGGTTCCAAAAGGTATGCAATAGATGGCAAACACGCTTAACGGCATCGATCTGTTCGCCACCGTGGTGGAGGCGGGCAGCTTCGCCCAGGCGGCGGAGCGGCTTCACCTCACCCGCTCGGCGGTGGGCAAGGGGGTGGCGCGGCTGGAGCTGCGTCTCGGCGTGCAACTGTTTCATCGCACTACCCGCAGCCAGAGCCTGACCGAGGAGGGGGCGCTCTTCTATCGCCACTGCCTGCGGGCGCTGGAGGAGGTGCGTCTTGGGGAAACGGCGCTGGCCAGCAACAAGCTCACCCTCAACGGCAGATTGAAGGTCTCCATGCCGGTGCTGTTCGGCCAGCAGTGCGTGGCCCCCATTTTGCTGGCGTTGGCGAAGGCGCATCCCGGGTTGGCCCTGGAGCTGTCGTTCAGCGATCGCAAGGTGGATCTGGTGGAGGAGGGGGTGGATCTGGTGATCCGCAACGCAGAGCCGCCGGACAGCCTGGATCTGGCGGCACGCAGGCTCGGGGAGCACGGCATGACGCTTTGCGCCTCGCCCGCCTATCTGGCCGAGCGGGGGGAACCTGTGACCCTGGCTGAGCTACCGGATCATGAGTGCATTGCCTATCTGCGCCAGGGGCGGGTGCTGTCGTGGTGGTGGCAGGAGGCCGAGGCATGGCGCGAAGTCCAGCCCAGAGGGCGGTTGCAGATGGACGATCTCAACGCCATCACCCAGGCGGCCATCGCGGGCTTTGGTCTCGCCTGGCTGCCGACCTGGCTGGCGCGGCCCCACCTTGAGCGGGGCGAGCTGCGCGAGCTGCTGGCCCGGTTGCCGGGTCGGCGCTATCCCATCAACGCCCTCTGGCCCCATGGTCCGCATCTGCCCCTCAAGACCCGGCTTGCCATCGACTGGCTGGCGAGCCGCCTGCCCGAGCAGCTGGCCAGCGTGAACGTGCCGGGTCATCAGCCCCAATGAAAAAGGGCCTGCTGTGACAGGCCCTTTTTCATTTTCTGTGGTTCCGAGGGTCAGGCTTCGGCCTTGTTCAGCCACTCCACCCTGTACTGGGCGCCGGCGCCCTGGGCCAGCGTGGCGCACAGGGGTTTCAAGAAGGCCTCGATCTGCTCGTCCAGCATCCAGGGGGGGCTGACGATCAGCATGCCGGAGCCGTTCATGCCCCAATCGGCAGTCTGGCCGGCCACTTCCAGCTCCGCCACCAGGACGTTGCCGAAGTTCTCGCGCTTGATCGCTTTGAGCATGTCGCGGGACTTGTCCGCCTCTTGCCCTAGGATGGGATACCAGAGGGCGTAGATGCCGGTGGCCCAGCGCTTTTGCGCTTTTTTAAGGGTATCGACCACGGCGAAGTAATCTTCCTTGAGCTCATAGGGAGGATCGATCAGCACCAGACCGCGGCGCGGGGTGGGGGGCAGCAGGGCGACCAGCCCCTCGAAGCCGTCGCGATGGTGGACGGCGACGCGGGGGTCGTACCCCATGTTGGCGCGAAGATCTTCCACCTCGTTGTTGTGCAGCTCCATCAGCGCCAGCTTGTCCTGATCGCGGATAAGGCGGCGGGACAGCTCCGGCGAGCCGGGGTAGTAGTGCAGTTGGCCATCGCTGTTCATCTCCTCGATGACACCCAGATAGGGAGCCATGGCAGACCACTGGGCCCGTTCATCCCACAGGCGTTTGATCCCGTCGGCGTATTCCGCCTTCTTCTGGGACCAGTCGCCGCGCAGGTCGTAGAGACCGCCACCGGCATGGGTGTCCAGCACGATGAAGGGTTTCTCCTTCTTCTTGAGGGACTCGATGATCAGGGCCTGGACGGCGTGTTTGAGCACGTCGGCGTGGTTGCCGGCGTGAAAGGCGTGGCGGTAGCTCAGCATATGAGATCTCTGAGGGGGCCCTGCTGGGCACCCAGTAACGATAGATAGTGAAACAGGTTGCGGCTGTCGCCGCGAAACAGGGCGAGGGTGCGCAGGGTCTGCAGCAAGACCCCCTGTTGCAGCCGCTCCAGCTCCAGTTCGTGGGCCAGCATGGTCTGGTACTCCTCGGCCCCCACCCGTGACTTGGCCTGCTGGCGCAGGGTGCGCCAGGGGAGCAGCACCGCCTCGGTCTGTACCAGGGCCGGTTGCAAGTCCGTGAGGTCGACCGGGATCCGGAGCAGGTCGAGGTGGTGCAGCAGGAGTGCCAGGTTGACGTTGCCCCCCATGCTTTGCACGTGGAGCCAGTCCTGGCTGCGCTGGCCATAGGCGCCTGTGCTCCATGTCCAGAACTCGGAAGGGGTGGGCAGGGCGTCGGGGCTGACCCGCTCGCTGGCCATCAAGGCTTCATCACGCAAAGAAGGCCTGCTCCATGGTTTCCAGCTCTTCAGAGAGGCTCATCCACTCCAGCTCTACGTGCTCCAGCTCCTCCTTGAGGGGGCCCTGGGACTTGAGCAGCTCGGAGAGCTTGCCCTTGGCGCTCTCTTCATAGATGGCGGGATCGGCGAGCTGGTGCTCGATATCGGCGAGCCTGCCTTGCAGCTTCTCCATGCTGGCCTCGAGCTTCTCGAGCTTCTGGCGAAGCGGCCGGGTTGCTTGCCGGAACTGGGCCTCAAGGCGCTTCTGATCCTTGCGCGCCACCGCCGAGTTGGCGGAGACGGTGCCATCTGCCGGCTTGGCATTGGCCTCTTTCTCCTGCTCGCCGAGCCACTTGTGGTAGTCGTCGAGATCCCCATCGAAGGGCTCGACCCGGCCGCCGTGGACCAGATAGAAGTCATCCGTGGTGGTGCGCAGCAGATGACGGTCGTGAGAGACCACCACCATGGCCCCCTCGAACCCTTGCAGGGCCATGGTCAGGGCGTGGCGCATCTCCAGATCCAGGTGGTTGGTCGGTTCATCCAGCAGCAGCAGGTTGGGCTTTTGCCAGGTGATGAGGGCCAGCACCAGCCGCGCTTTCTCACCGCCGGAGAAGGGGGCCACCTTGTCGAGTACCTTGTCGCCGTGAAAACCGAAGCTGCCGAGGTAGTTGCGAAGCTCCTGCTCGGTCTTGTCCGGCGCGAGGCGCACCAGGTGATCGAGGGGGCTGTCATCGAGGCGCAGAGTCTCGAGCTGATGCTGGGCGAAGTAGCCGATGCTCACCCCGGCGCTCACCTCCAGCTTGCCGGAGAGGGGCGGGTTGGAGCCCGACAGCATCTTGATGAAGGTGGACTTGCCCGCGCCGTTGCGACCGAGCAGGCCGATGCGCGACCCCGGCACCAGGTTGAGTTTGATCTTCTCCAGGATCACCTTGTCGCCGTAACCGGCGCTGAGGTTCTCCATGGCGATGAGCGGGGTCGGCAGAGCGGAGGGCTCGCGAAACTCGAAGCTGAACTCGGAGTCGGCGTGGGCGGGCAGGATCTTCTCCATCCGCTCCATGGCCTTCAAGCGGCTCTGGGCCTGACGGGCCTTGGAGGCCTTGTAGCGGAAGCGATCCACATAGGATTGCATGTGGGCCATCTCCCGTTGCTGCTTCTCGTACATGGACTGCTGCTGGGCCAGGTGCTCGGCCCGTTGCAGCTCGAAGTCGGAGTAGCCGCCAGTGTATTCGTTGAGCTTGCCGTTCTCGATATGGATGATGCGATTCACCACGGAGTCGAGGAAGTCGCGGTCGTGAGAAATGAGCACCAGCGTGCCCTGATAGCCCTTGAGCCACTTCTCCAGCCAGATGACGGCGTCGAGATCCAGGTGGTTGGTCGGTTCATCCAGCAGCAGCAGATCGGAGCGGCAGAGCAGCGCCTGGGCCAGGTTCAGGCGCATGCGCCAGCCACCGGAGAAGCTTCTGACCGGCGAGTCGAGCTGATCGCCGCCAAAACCCAGACCGTGCAGCAGCTCGGCGGCGCGGGCGCGAATGCTGTAGGCACCTATGGTATCGAGCTTGCCGTGCAGCTCGGCCACCAGCAGACCGTTGTCATCCGCCTCGGCCCGGGCGAGCTCGGCCTCCAGGGCGCGGAACTCCTTGTCGCCGTCGATCACGTACTCCAGGGCGGAGCAGTCCAGCGCCGGGGTCTCCTGGGCCACGCCGGCAATCTGCCAGCCGGCGGGCAGGCTGAAGCTGCCGTTGTCGATGGCCAGCTCGCCCCGCACCAGCGCAAAGAAGGTGGACTTGCCACAGCCGTTCTTGCCCACCAGGCCCACCTTGTGGCCGGGGTGTATGGTGGCGGACGCGTTGTCCAGCAGCGTGCGGCCGCCGCGGATCAGTTCGATTTGACTGGCAACTATCATGGATGGGTCTGCTTGGCTCGATTGAAGGAGAGAAACTGGCGCGGATCTTACGTGAAATGACACAAATTTGCACTTGAGGGCGGGGGGGATGGCTGCCGCCGGAAAAACGTGTCATAACAGAGACATCTGGGGGGCAGGAGGCTGACCATGTTGATTAAAGAGATCATGACGACCCGGGTCGCGACCGTTTCCATGGATGACAGGCTGAGCGTCATCAAGGAGATCTTCGAGCAGGCCCATTTCCGCCACCTTCTGGTGGTGGAAGAAGAGGAGCTGGTGGGGGTCATCTCGGACCGGGATCTGCTGCGTGCCATCAGCCCCTATCTGGACACGGATGCCGAGATGAACCGGGACACCGAGACCCTCAACCGGCGCGCCCACCAGATCATGAGCCGTGAACCCATCACCGTCTCCCCCGAACGCTCCCTGAAAGAGGCCGCCGGCCTCATGCTGGAGCACCAGATCTCCTGCCTGCCTGTGCTGGAAAACGGCGCCCTGGTGGGCATAGTGAGCTGGAAGGATCTGCTGAGGGTCATGCGCGGCTGGCAGCCGGTCTGACGGGGCGGGGAAGGTGTGCGGGGAGCCCGTGTCGCCCGGCAGGGCTTCCCTGCTTCTCGCCTTGTTGAAGGATTAAACTGCATTTATCCCGTTTTATAGATCACTTGTATTGCTATATTGATTTTCTTGGTCATAAGTTCCGCAAAAATTATTTCGCGTGACACTATGTGTCGCGGCGTCAGCTCGAATTGACGCTTTTATAATTAATCGTTCGCCGCTTCAGTTCCCATCAAGGTTTCCGGATCTACCTTAGGCCATCGGCACATCAACCGATCATCACGACCGAACTCTGGTCTGACAGAGAGTGCTTACACCTGAGGAAAGAACAATGAAAAAGACAGCATTGACGATGGCCATCTCCAGCCTGCTGCTGGCCGGTGGTGCACAGGCCGCCAACGTTTACGATCAGAATGGTACCAAACTGGACATCGGCGGCCGCGTCAACGGCATGTACTACGGCACCGATGACAACGCCACCGAAGGCGATGCCAGCTACCTGCGTCTGCACATCGCAGGTGAAACCAAGGTTGACGAGGATCTGACCGCGTTCGGCTTCGCCGAGTACAACCTGCCGGTTTCCGGTTCTGACAACGACGAGCTGCGTTACGCCTATGCGGGCATCAAGCACGATCGCTTCGGTGCCTTCAGCTACGGTCGCCAGGACGGTCTGTTCACCAAGGCGGTGAACAACTACACCGACGTGCTGCCGGAGTGGGGTGGTGATGGTCTGGGCAAGGACACCGAAGTGTTCGGCACCGGTCGTACCAACGGCCTGGCCCAGTACATGTACAACTGGCAGGGGCTGACCCTGGGTGCCCAGTTCACCGGCAACAACGACCCGCAGAACGCGAGCCGCAGCGAGCGCGTCGGCCCGAACAGCACCTGGAGCCCGAAAGGTTCTTCCGAGGGGTATGCCCTCTCTGCCAACTATGACTTCAACATGGGCCTGAGCCTGGGTGCCGCCTACAACCAGGCTGGCAAGACCGACGAACAGGCCGAGAACGTGAGCTTCGGCGGCGACAACGACGCCAAGCTGTTCGGGGTGGGCGCCAAGTATGCCGTCGGCAACCTCTACATGGCCGCCACCTACTCCCACGGTGAAGATCACCTCTTCGTGGACACCGGCTCCATGCGCGGTTACGCCGAGAAGATGGATGGCTACGAAGCGGTCGTGCAGTACAACATCACGCCGAAGTTCAAGCCCTCCCTGGCCTACCTGCGTACCGACGTGAAGGACAGCGCTCACGGCATCGATGACACCGCGACCGAATACGTCTCCGTGGGTGCCTGGTACAACTTCACCGACAACTTCAATGCCTACGTGGACTACAAGATCAACCTGCTGGACGAAGTGGGTTCCACCGGCAAGAACAGCCTGAACAAGTCCACCGACGACATCGTCGCCGTGGCCCTGCAGTACAACTTCTAAGTCGTCCCGGACGCACTGCACATCTCAGGACCGGCCCATGTGGCCGGTCTTTTTGTTGCTGGCGGACCGCGCTGGATGACAAGAGCGGCACGCCGGGGTTCAGCAATGCCCCTGTGTGGTCGATACCCTTGTTGTCGGGGCCGATGCGTGGCTGTGCTTGCCATGAGGCAGTGATGGGGCGATGATCACGCCCCGTGGTCAAGATCCTATCTTTCCTCGACGCTTTTCATTATTTCTATATAGGCTTGCGTTGTCCCGACAGGGAAAGCGGGGCTGGTTGGCATGTCGCAGCTCCGGTGCGGGGCAATTTCGGGAAATGGACGTAAGGGCGTTATATGGCGAGCATATTGGATTCAGTGGATCAACGTACCCAGCTTGTAGGGGAGAATCGCCTGGAACTGCTGATGTTCCGTTTGGGTGCCCAGCAACTGTTTGCGATCAACGTCTTCAAGGTGCGGGAAGTGGTCAAGCTGCCCCATCTGAACAAGATGCCGGGGTCTCACCACAACATCAGCGGTGTCGCCAACATTCGCGGCGTCTCCATCCCCGTCATCAACCTGCGCGGTGCCATCGGGATGCGTCCCATGGCCATCGATCAGGAGTCCAACCTCATCATCACCGAGTACAACCGCACCATTCAGGGATTCCTGGTGGGGCAGGTGGCCCACATCGTCAACATGACCTGGAAGGACATACTGCCGCCGCCCCGTTCGGCGGGTCGTGCCAACTACCTCACCGCCATCACCCGCATCCCGGAAGGGGGCGTCGACCAGATCGTCGAGATCATCGACGTGGAGAAGGTGCTGGCGGAGATCATCACCTATGACGTGCGCATCTCGTCCGAGGTGCTGGACGAGGAGATCCTGCCCCAGATGCAGGGACGCCGGGTGCTCATCGTCGATGACTCCAGCACGGCCCGCAACCAGGTGCGCGAGACTCTCGCCCAGCTCGGGCTCGAGGTCATCGAGTGCCAGGACGGCTTGCAGGCCCTCAAGCTGCTCAAGGGGTGGTGCGATGCGGGCAAGAAGGTGACCGACGAGATCATGCTGATGATCACGGACGCCGAGATGCCGGAGATGGATGGTTATCGCCTGACTCACGAGGTGCGCAGCGATCCGCGCATGTCCGATCTCTTCATCACCCTGAATACCTCCCTGAGCGGTAACTTCAACGAGGCCATGGTCAAGAAGGTGGGGTGTGATCGCTTCATCTCCAAATTCCAGCCCGACTTGCTGGTGGACGTGGCCCAGCAGCGGATGCGGCAGATCCTGGGCCGTTGAACCCGGCACGCCGAACCATGAAAAAGCCTCCGCCATGCGGGGGCTTTTTGCTGGGCAAGGGGAAGGGCCATGGGCCCGGCCACCGGGCTACTGTGTCAGCAGAGGCTCGACAAAGCGGGCGACCTTGTCGCGGATCCGGGGCTGGGCGGCGGCCGTCGGGTGCAGTCCATCGTTCATCATGAGTTCAGGGCGCAGCACAATATCATCCAGAAAGAAGGGCATCAGCGGCAGGTCGTTGGCCTTCGCAAGGTCCGGGAAGATCTGCTCGAACTGCTGCAGATAGCGCGCCCCATAGTTGCGGGGCAGCAGGATCTGGGTCAGCACCGTCTTCGCCTGGTGCGCCCGGGTGAGCTCGATCATCTTGGTCAGGTTGGCCCGGGTGATGGCGGGAGCAAAGCCCCGCAGTCCGTCGTTGGCGCCGAGTTCGATCAACACCCAGTCCGGTTTGTGGGTTTCGAGCAGGGCGGGCAGGCGGGCCAGGCCACCCTGGGTCGTTTCACCGCTGATGCTGGCATTGATGAGGGTGTGTTCTCCCCCCTGCTGCTGCCACTTTTCATTGAGCAGGGCAGGCCAGCTCTGTTCGGCCTGCATCTGGTAGCCGGCGCTCAGGCTGTCGCCCAGTACCAGCAGGGTCTGGGCCTGGACGGACGCTGCCCAGCAGCACAGGCAACTCACGGCAAACAAGAGACGCATCATGCAGTCAACTCCCACGTTCTATTGTCATTACAGGTTCAGGCAAACAGGATACCCAAGATGAGTTCAACGCCCATTATCGCCGTCAGGGGGCTCGGAAAAACCGTTCGCCTCGGTCAGGAAAGCCTCACCATCCTTGAAGGGATCGATCTGCAAGTCAATACCGGCGAGACGCTGGCGCTGGTCGGTGCGTCCGGTTCCGGCAAGTCCACCCTGCTCGGTTTGCTGGCCGGTCTCGATCTGCCGAGCAGCGGCGAGATAGAGATCCTCGGCCACTCCCTCACCCGGCTGGACGAGGAGGGACGCGCCAGGCTGCGGGCCGAGCAGGTGGGGTTCGTGTTCCAGTCGTTCCTGCTGCTGCCCACCCTGAGCGCCCTGGAAAACGTCATGTTGCCGGCCGAGCTGCGGGGGGAGACCGACAGCGAGCCCCGTGCCCGGGAGCTGCTGGCCCAGGTCGGTCTGGGAGAGCGGTTGCACCACCTGCCGCCGCGCCTCTCTGGCGGCGAGCAGCAGCGGGTCGCCATTGCCCGTGCCTTCATGACCCGCCCCAGCCTGCTGCTGGCGGACGAGCCCACCGGCAACCTCGACAGCAAGACCGGGGAGACGGTGATCGAACTGCTGTTTCGTCTCAACCGCGAGCACAACACCACCCTGGTGGTGGTGACCCATGACCATGAGCTGGCCCAGCGCTGCCAGCGGCAGCTGGTGATGTCAGCCGGGCGGCTGGAGGCACAGGCTGTCATGGCGGCCAGGGTGGGAGAGCTGTCATGAGTCAGTGGAGACAGAGCTGCACCAGGCGATCGTTGGCAGCAGCATGGACGGTGAGGGAGGCGTCATGAGTCAGTGGCGACTGGGATTGAAGCTGCTGCGCCGGGAAGGGTTCAGCGGCGAGCTGCGCTGGTTTGTGCTGGCGCTGGCGCTGAGCGTCGCCTGCGTGCTCAGCGTGGCTCTGGTGGCGGATCGGCTGGACGCGGGGCTCAAGGCCTCCGGGC
Source organism: Aeromonas caviae (assembly GCF_000819785.1). Taxonomy (GTDB): domain Bacteria; phylum Pseudomonadota; class Gammaproteobacteria; order Enterobacterales; family Aeromonadaceae; genus Aeromonas; species Aeromonas caviae. The sequence goes on from NZ_CDBK01000067.1 coordinate 58,791, forward strand.
GGGATTTCATCGGAGGGGACAGGGTGCTGCGCTCCGCGACGCCGGCACCGGCAGAGTGGCTGGCACAGGCGCATCAGGAGGGGCTTGCCGTGCAGACCACGGTCAGCTTCAACAGCATGCTGTTTCACGGCGATACCCTGCAACTGGCCTCCATCCGCGCCGTGCCCGGGGATTTTCCCTTCTACGGCAAGCTGGAGCTCACTCCCCAGCGCGCCCCGGCGCCCGGCGAGATCTGGCTCTCCGCCAGGGTGATGCAGCTGCTCGGCGCCAAGGTGGGGGAGGTACTCGAGGTCGGCAACACCCGGCTGACGGTGGCAGGGGAGCTGGGCCAGGAGCCGGATCAGGGGTTCAGTCCCTTCCAGATGGCACCAAGGGCCTTGATCCACAGCGCCGATATCGAGGCGACCGGGGCCCTGCTGCCGGGCAGTCGCCAGCAGTGGCGCTATCTCGTCAAGGGGCCCCGTGACGCCATCGCCCGCTATGAGGCCTGGCTCAACCCCAGGCTGAGCGCCGGGCAAAAGCTCGTCAAACCCGATGATCAGGGTACCCAGGTGGGGAAATCCCTGGGCAATGCCGAGCGCTTCTTCCGTCTGGCATCCCTTGCCGGCGTGCTGCTCGGCGCCCTGGCCATGGGGATAGCGGTGCGTCATTTCGCCGAGCGCCAGACCAACATGGTGGCCCTGCTCAAGACCTTGGGGGCCTCGCGGCGCACCCTGTGGCAACTGATGGGCACCCTGCTGTTCTCCCTGACCCTGGTGGGGGCCCTGATGGGGCTGGTGGCGGGCAGCGCCATGCAGTGGCTGACCCTGAACCTGCTGGGGGATCTGCTGCCTGCGGATCTGCCGCCCCCCTCCTGGCGACCCTTCGCCCTGGGCCTCGCGGTCGCCTTCTTCATCACCCTGATGCTGGCGTTCGTCCCCTTCCTGAGGCTGCTCAAGGTACCGCCGCTGCGGGTGCTGCGCCGGGAGCTGGAGGCGGGGATCCCCCCCTGGCTGACGGTGCCCGTGGGGCTCATCGGGCTGTTTGCCCTGGTGTGGGGCTTTACCGCCGACATCAGGCTGGCCTGCGGGCTCATCGGTGGCATGGGGGTGTTGATGGCGCTGCTGGCCCTGCTCGCCTCCGTGCTGCTGCGTCTTGGCAGTCGGCTCAAGGGGCCCCATGCCCTGCGCCTGGCCATCAATCACCTCTCCCGGGAGCGGGGCAGTGGTCTGTTCCAGTTGGCGGGCTTCGCCCTGGCCCTGATGCTGTTCGGGCTGCTGTGGGCGGCGCGGGTCGATCTGCTGGAGGATTTTTCCACCCGGTTGCCTGCCGATGCCCCGAACCGCTTCCTGGTCAATGTGGCGGACAGCGAGCGGGAAGGGATCCTGGCCGATTTGCACCAGGCCGGGGCCATCACCTCGGACTTCTACCCCATGGTGCGCGGGCGCCTGACCCGTATCGCCGGTGAGGCGGTGGGGGAGGATGCGGCGCGGGAGGGGCCCTGCCCGCCGACAACAAGGTCACTGCCGGTCAATGGCTGGCCGGCAAGGGGGAGGTCTCCGTCGACGAGGCACTGGCGG
>NZ_CDBK01000068.1:0-47211 GCF_000819785.1 Aeromonas caviae
CCCCGCCGATGGCCATCAGCGCCGCCCCCTCGCGCCCGCACAGGAAAGTGCCGGTGAGATTGACGTCGATGACGCTCTGCCACTGGGCCAGGCTCATCTTCTCCGTCAGTGCCCCCTCCTTCACCTTGATCAGCATGCCGTCGCGCAGGATGCCGGCACAGTTGACGAGGCCGTGCAAGGCCCCGAACTGATCCTTGATGGCGGCGAAGGTCGCCTCGACCTCCGGCTCGCTTGCCACGTTGCAGACGAACAGGGCGCAGCGGCCGTCACGGCTGCGCACCTCCGCCTCGGTCACCTCCAGATCGGTGCGGTTGACGTCGATGAGGGCCAGCACGGCCCCCTGCTCCGCCAGACTCAGGGCGATGGCGCGGCCTAGCCCCCTGCCCGCCCCCGTGATGGCGATGACTTTTTGTGTGATATCCATAAATGCTCCTGGTGAGATGGCCGGTGACTGTCGAGTCAAGGACTATCGGGTAAAAAGGTAGATAGCGGCCCTTAACCCGGTGCTGTTTTGTCCCGATAGAGCTCGAGGATGCTGGAAAAATCCTTGGTCTCCTGGCCCAGGCTCCCGTGCAGGTTGAAGAGGTTGCGGGCCAGGGCCCCCATGGGCACGGCGCTGTGGGCATGTTCCGCCAACGCCATGGCGAGCCCCAAATCCTTGACCATCAGCCGGGTCATGAAGCCCCCCTGATAGCCACGCGACGCCGGCACGTTCTCCATCACCCCGGGCCAGGGGTTGTAGCGCTCCAGGCTCCAGTTGTTGCCCGAACTCTTGCCCATGATGGTGGAGAGCACGGCGGGATCCAGCCCCTCCTTGACCCCGAGCGCCAGCGCCTCGGCGGTGCCGGCCATGTGGATGGCGAGCAGCATGTTGTTGCACATCTTGGCGATCTGGCCAGCGCCAAGCGCCCCGGCGTGAAACAGGTTCTGCCCCATGCAGGCGAGCACGGGTCTGGCCGCTTCAAAATCCGCTTTTTCGCCGCCAACGATGAAGGTGAGCGTGCCCGCCGCCGCACCGGCCACGCCCCCCGAGACGGGGGCATCGAGAAAACGGATGCCGCTCGCCTTCGCCGCCGCCCCCACCTGACGGGCCGAGGCCACGTCTATGGTGGAGCAGTCGATGACCAGGGCGCCGGGCAACAGGGCCGCCAGCAGATCCTGGCCACCCCGCTCACCGGCACTCTCGCCCAGCCAGAGGCTGCGCACGTGCTCCCCCGCTGGCAGCATGCTGATGACCAGCTCGCAGCCGCTCACCGCTTCCCGGGCATTCCCGGCGGCAATGCAGCCAGCCTCAATGGCCCGGCTCAGGCTCTCGGGCACCAAATCAAACACCTGTACCCTGTGCCCCGCCCTGGCCAGGTTGGCGGCCATGGGCCCCCCCATATTGCCAAGCCCGATAAACCCAATCCTTGTCATGATGTGCTCCTTGTGTGTGATCCCGCGTCAGCCGAGGCGCAAGGGGTTGTCCCCCTCGGGCCAGCGATAGAAGGCATCCAGCCAGGCCTCACCCGTCTGCGGGGCCTGCCAGCGGGGGGATTTGTCCTTGTCGATGAGCAGGGCCCGCACCCCTTCCACGAAGTCCCCTCTGAGCACGCAATTGACCGAGAGGGTCAGCTCGTCGGCAAACACCTCGGCCAGGGACTGGCGCCGTGCCTGCCAGAACTGGCGCCAGAGAATGGCGCGGCTGATAGGGCTGCCGCGAAGGCAGGTCTCCCGCCCCTGAGTCAGCGCCGGTTCGTCCAGCTCGGCGCCCTCGAGGCGTGCCAGCACCCCTTGCAGGGAGCGGCCGGTCAACAGCGCATCGATGCGGGCCTGGTGGGGCAGCAGTACGGGAGGCGGCAATGCCTGGCCAAGGGATCGCTGCAAACCGGTGAGCAGCGCCTCGATCTGCTCGCCGGGGTCGCCTGCGGACCAGTCGAGGGCGGCGAGGCGCGCCGGCAGCTCGGCCCGCTCGCGGCTCCCCATGGCGTGATCCGCGAGCCCCAGGCCGATGGCGTCCGCCCCGTTGAAACGGGCACCGGTGAGGCCGAGCCAGAGTCCGAGCCGCCCCGGCATCCGGCTCAAAAACCAGCTGGCCCCCACATCCGGATAGAGGCCTATGGTTACCTCCGGCATGGCGAACAGACTCTTCTCTGTCACCACCCGGAATTCGGCCCCGGCAAAGAGGCCGATGCCGCCCCCCATGCAGATGCCGTCCGCCACGCAGACAAGGGGCTTGCCGTAGCAGTGGATGTGGTGATCGAGCCGGTACTCCTGCAGGAAGAAGTCGCGGGCATAGCCGAACAATTCAGAGTGGCTCGCCTCCTGCTTGCGGTAATAAAAGGAGCGGATGTCACCACCGGCGCAGAATGCCTTCTCGCCGGCCCCTTGCAACAACACGCAGACGATGGCCGGATCCTGCTCCCAGCGGGTCAACGCCCCCTGCAACAACTGGATCATCTCAAGGCTCAGGGCGTTGAGGGAGGCGGGGCTGTCCAGAGTCAGCATGCCGATGTGGCGGCCATCCGCCGTGGGGTGGGTCTCGATGAGCACGGGCTCACTCATGGGCAGCCCCCGCAGACCGGGTATCTGCCCCTGCGACATGGCGGGTCGCCATCAATACCTCATTCATCCTTCACTCCCTCACTCTTTCGGCCTGGATTGGTCATAGCGCCAGCGCGGGGCCCGCTTCTCGAGGAAGGCCGCCACCCCTTCGCGCTGATTGGCATCGTCAAACAGGGCGAGAAAGAGGCTGCGCTCGAGTGGCAGCGCCGCGTCCCTGTGGGTGCTTCGCCCCTGATTGATGAGCTGTTTGCAGGCGCGCAGGGCGCTCGGGCTCTGGCGCTCCACCAGCTGGGCCATCTGCTGCGCCGCCTCCCAGGCGTGCCCCTCGGTCACCACCTCCTCCACCAGCCCCATCTCGTAGGCCAGGGTGGCGCTCACCTTCTCGCCGCAGAGGATCATCCGCTTGGCCCAGCCCGGCCCCACCAGCTCGGTGAGGCGCTGGGTGCCGCCGGCGCAGGGCAACAAACCCACCGAGGCCTCTGGCAACCCCAGCTTGGCCTGCTGCTCGGCGATGCGGATGTCGCAGGCCAGCGCAACTTCGAGCCCCCCTCCCATGGCATAGCCGTTGATGGCGGCGATGCTAACCCCGTGAAAGCGGGCCAGCGCCTCGAAGGCGTGGCCAAAGGCCTCGGCCACCTCGCGGGCATGCGCCAGGCTGCCGTCGGCGAACATCTTGAGATCGGCGCCGGCGCAGAAGAATTTCTCTCCAGCACCGCGGATCACCAGGGCCACCACGTCGGGGCGACCATCCAGCTCCACCATCATCTGCAAGAAGGCTTTCAGGCTGGCGAGCGTCCAGGTGTTGGCGGGTGGGTGATCGAGGGTGATGTAGGCCACGTGGCCGTGATATTCGAGCCTGATCCTTGTCATTGCGTTGTCCTTGTCAAAAAAACTGCCCCATGATGACAGGGTTGAATGGAGCCAACCTGCACCTGGCTCACAAAGCCTGAGGACGTGCCGACTGCGTCCTCAGGGCAGGCTACTCCCGCTACTCCAGCGACAGGCCGGGGTCGGCCAGCAGGCGGCGGGCGATGATGAGCCGCATCACTTCATTCGTCCCTTCCAGAATGCGGTGCACCCGGGTATCGCGCAGATAGCGCTCAAGCGGATACTCGCGGATATAACCATAGCCGCCAAAGAGTTGCAGGGCGTCGTCGCAGATGCGGTGCCCCACGTCGGTGGCAAAACGCTTGGCCATGGCGCACCAGGCACTTTTGTCCGGGCTGCCCTCATCGAGTTTGGCGGCCGCCTGGCGCACCAGCAGGCGGGCGGCGGCGAGCTCGGTGGCCATGTCGGCCAGGCGAAACTGCACGCTCTGGAATTCGCTGATCGGGTGTCCAAATTGCTGGCGCTGCTGCACATGGGCCAGGGCATCGTTGAGAGCCTGCTGGGCTGTGCCCAGCGAACAGCTGGCGATGTTGATGCGCCCCCCATCGAGGGCCTGCATGGCGAACTTGAACCCTTCCCCCTCCTCCCCCAGCCGGAAGCGAGCGGGAATGCGCACGGCATTGAAGTTCACCTCCCGGGTCGGCTGGCTGTTCCAGCCCATCTTCTCCTCCGCCTTGCCGTAGCTCACGCCGGGGGTCTGGGCCGGTACCATGAAGGCGGAGATCCCCTTGGCCCCCTCTCCACCGGTGCGGGCCATCACCACCAGCACGTCGGTGCTGCCGGCGCCCGAGATGAACACCTTGCTGCCGTCGAGGAGGTAATCTTCGCCATCGCGCACGGCGCGGGTCTTGAGGGCCGCAGCGTCGGAGCCCGCCCCCGGCTCGGTGAGGCAGTAGGATCCCAGCAACTCGCCGCTGGCGAGCCTGGGTACCCACTCCTCGGCCACCTCGGCAGGCAGCCAGCTGCCCAGCATCCAGCTCACCATGTTGTGGATGGTGAGATAGGCGGTGGTGGAGGTGCAGCCCATGGCGAGACGCTCGAAGATGAGGCTGGCATCGAGCCGGCTCAGGCCCAGACCGTCATACTGCTCCGGGGTATAGAGGCCACACAGGCCCAGCGCCGCCGCCTGCTTGATGGTGGGGATAGGGAACTCGTGCTCCCTGTCCCAGCGCGCGGCATGGGGTTTGAGCGCCAGATCGGCGAAGGCGCCGGCCGACTCGACACAGGCCCGTTGGGATTCGGTCAGGGTAAAATCCATCTTGTTCGCTTCCTTTGTACTTGTTCCGTCGATCCGTTGCTGTCAATGGGGGCGCCCGGGCAAAGTGGGCAACCTGCCATCAGCGCAGCTGAATGGTCATATTGGGGCCGCTGGGAATGTCTTCGTCGAACCAGCGCTCCGTCACCGTCTTGGTCTCGGTGTAAAAACGCACCGCCTGTTTGCCGTAGGCGTGCAGATCCCCGTAGAAGGAGCCACGCCAGCCGGTGAAGGAGAAGAACGGCAGCGGCACCGGGATGGGCACGTTGATCCCCACCTGGCCCACCGCCACCTCGTGGCGGAACTTGCGAGCGGCGGCGCCACAGCCGGTGAAGAGGGAGGTGCCGTTGCCATAGGGGTTGGCGTTGATGAGGGCAAGCGCCTCATCCAGGCTCCCCACCTCGAGGCAGGCCAGCACGGGCCCGAAGATCTCCTCCTTGTAGATGCGCATCTCGGGGGTCACGCCGCGAAACAGGGTCGGCCCCACCCAGTTGCCCACCGGGTAGCCGGGGACGTCGCAAAAACGGCCGTCCAGCAGGCACTCGGCTCCCTCGGCAATCCCCGCCTCGATAAGCCCCTCCACCCTGACTTTCGCCTCCGGGCTGATGAGGGGGCCATAAGCCGCCTCGGGATCGTGCCAGACGCCGGGTTTCACCTTGGCGAACTCGGCGGCGAGCTCCGGGATCCACTCCCTGGCGCTCCCCACGAACACCGCCACGCTGATGGCCATGCAGCGCTGACCGGCGGCGCCGACCCCGGCCCCCACCAGGTTGCTCAGCACCTGCGCCTTGTTGGCATCCGGCATGATCACCATGTGATTCTTGGCGCCGACAAAACACTGGGTCCGCTTGAGTTGCGACGTGGCGCTGCGATAGACGTGGCCGCCGACCCGGGCCGAGCCCACGAAACTGACTGCCTTGACATCGGGATGGGCCAGCAGCGCATCCACCTGCTCGGCGCCGCCATGCACCACCGACAGAATGCCCTTGGGGGCCCCCGCCTCGGTAAACAGCTCGGCCAGGCGCATGGGGGTGAGGGGATCCTGCTCGGAGGGCTTGAGCACAAAGCCGTTGCCGCAGGCCACCGCCAGCGGGAACATCCAGAGCGGTATCATGGCTGGGAAGTTGAACGGCGTGATGCCGACGCAGACCCCGAGGGGCTGCACCCAGGAGTGGCCATCCACCCGGCGCGCCACGTTGCCCATGGTCTCCCCCAGGGTCTGGCTCGCAATGGCGCAAGCCTGCTCCACCACCTCGATGCCTCGCCACACATCCCCCTTGGCATCAGCCAGGTTCTTGCCGGTTTCCTGGGCCAGCAGGGTCGCCAGCTCGTCGTGATGCACTTTCAACAGATGCTGGTAGTTGAACATCACCCGGGCCCGCTCGGAGGTCGGCACCTCTCGCCACAGCAGATAGGCGTCGTGGGCGGCGCGCACCGCCAGCTCAATTTCCGCAGAGGTCGCTTTCGGCACCCGCGCCAGCAGATGCTGGTCCGCCGGGTCGGTCACCTCTATCCACTCGTCGCTTGCGGACGGACACGCCTCGCCACCGATGTAGAGCGGCAGATCCCCGTACTGGGTATGGTGTTGGCTCATGCCGCACTCTCCTTGGCTGCCCGGGGGCTGGCACTGTGCCAGAGCTCCTCAGGCAGACCGACAGACCGGATGCACTCGCTGATCATCTTGCTCACTCCTTGCGTTTGCCCGCTCGGGGGTATGCCCCTTGCAGTCGGCACTCAACGAATTTACCTTAGACTAACAACTCATTTACGTTTACGCTAACGTAAACTTAATTCACGAATGGACTGACCAGTTTTCCCTCCCTGTCGGGAGTAGAAGACCGGTGAGCACCACAGACCAAGGAGAGCAAGGATGCATGCCCTGATGGATGAAACCCTCCGCGCCCTGACCGAACAGGTCGAGGCTTTCTGCCAGAAAGTGATCGCACCGCGCGCCAGCGAGATCGATCAGAGCAACGCTTTTCCCCGGGATCTCTGGCCCCGCATGGGTGAGCTGGGGCTGCACGGCATCACGGTGGCGGAGGAGTATGACGGGGTGAACCTCGGCTATCTGGCCCATGTGCTGGTGGTGGAGCAGGTGAGCCGCGCCAGCGCCTCGGTCGGCCTCTCCTACGGCGCCCACTCCAACCTCTGCATCAACCAGATCCACCGCCACGGCACCCCTGATCAGAAGGCGAGATATCTGCCTGATCTGGTCAGCGGCAAACACGTGGGGGCGCTGGCCATGAGCGAGCCGGGTGCTGGCTCCGACGTGGTGAGCATGCGCCTCACCGCGGTGCGCGAGGGGGATCACTTCGTGCTGAACGGCAACAAGATGTGGATCACAAACGGGCCCGATGCCGACACCTTCGTCATCTATGCCAAGACCGATGCCGCTGCAGGGCCCAAAGGTATTTCCGCCTTTATCGTCGAGGCGGGAACTCCCGGTTTTTCCACCGCCCAGAAGCTCGACAAGCTCGGCATGCGCGGCTCCAGTACCTGCGAGCTGGTGTTCGACAACTGCCGGGTGCCGCAGGAGAACCTGCTGGGCCCCCTGCACGGCGGGGTCAAGGTACTGATGAGCGGTCTGGACTACGAGCGGGTGGTGCTGGCGGCCGGGCCCCTTGGCATCATGCAGTCCTGCATGGACGTGGTGCTCCCCTATGTGCGCGAGCGCAAGCAGTTCGGTCAGGCCATCGGCGAGTTTCAGCTGGTGCAGGGCAAGCTCGCCGACATGTATACCCGCCTCGCCAGCAGCCGGGCGCTGGTCTACTCGGTGGCGAGCGCCTGCGATCAGGGCCGCACCAGCCGCAAGGATTGCGCCGCCGCCATCCTGTTTGCCGCCGAGAACGCCACCCAGATGGCCCTCGATGCCATCCAGCTGCTCGGCGGCAACGGCTACATCAACGAATACCCCACCGGCCGCCTGCTGCGGGACGCCAAGCTCTACGAAATAGGCGCCGGCACCTCGGAGATCCGCCGCTGGCTCATCGGCCGCGAGCTGATGGGAGATAACACATGAGCAGGATCCACTCCCGTCTCGACACCGCCAGCCCCGACTATGAGGCCAATCGGGCCGCCATGCAGGCACTGGTCGACGATCTGAATACCCGCCTGGAGGAGATAGCCCAGGGCGGGGGCGCGGCCAACAACGCCCGCCATCAGGCCCGCGGCAAGCTGCTACCCCGCGAGCGCATCGACCAGCTGCTGGACCCGGGCTCCCCCTTTCTCGAGCTCTCGGCGCTGGCGGGCTGGCAGGTCTATGACGAGCCGGTGCCCGCCGCCGGCATCCTCACCGGCATCGGCCGGGTCTCGGGACGCCTGTGCATGCTGGTGGTGAATGACGCCACCGTGAAGGGCGGCACCTACTACCCCCTCACGGTGAAAAAGCACCTGCGTGCCCAGGCCATCGCCGAGCGGCTGCGCCTCCCCTGCCTCTATCTGGTGGATTCCGGCGGCGCCTTTTTGCCGATGCAGGACGAGGTGTTCCCCGACCGGGAGCATTTTGGCCGCATCTTCTACAACCAGGCTCGCATGTCGGCCCAGAGCATCCCCCAGCTGGCGGTGGTGATGGGGCTCTGTACCGCCGGGGGTGCCTACGTGCCCGCCATGGCGGACGAGTCGATTATGGTCAGGGAACAGGCCACCCTCTTTCTGGCGGGCCCGCCCCTGGTCAAGGCCGCCACCGGTGAGGAGATCAGCGCAGAAGCCTTGGGGGGCGCCGAGGTGCACTGCGTCCACTCCGGGGTGGCGGATCACATGGCCCGGGACGATGCCCATGCCCTGGCCATCGCCCGCACCCTGGTAAGCAACCTGGGGGACAACCAGACGGCGGCGCCACCCGCCCCATCCGCTCCCTCCTATGATGAGCCGCACTACCCCATCGAGGAGCTTTACGGCCTGGTGGGCACCAGTCTCAAGCGCCCCTATGACGCACGAGAATTGATCGCCCGGCTGGTGGATGGCTCTGTGTTTGACGAATTCAAGGCGTTGTTCGGCACTACCTTGGTGACGGGTTTTTCCCGCATTGAGGGCATGCAGGTGGGGATCCTCGCCAACAACGGCGTGCTGCACAGCGACAGCGCCCAGAAGGGAGCCCACTTCATCCAGCTCTGCAACCAGCGGGGGATCCCGCTGCTGTTTCTGCAAAACATCACCGGCTTTATGGTGGGGAGTACGGCGGAAAAAGAGGGGATCGCCAAGCACGGCGCCAAGCTGGTGACCGCCGTGGCCTGCAGCCGGGTGCCCAAGATCACCCTGATCGTCGGCGGCAGCTTCGGTGCCGGCAACTACGGCATGTGCGGGCGCGCCTATGAACCGGATTTTCTCTTCAGCTGGCCCAACAGCCGCATCTCCGTCATGGGGGGCGAGCAGGCGGCCGGGGTGCTGGTGCAGGTGCGTCGGGACAAGCTCGCCGCCGAGGGCAAGACTCTGGGCGAGTCGGAGGCGGCCGCCATTCGCGCCCCGGTGATCGCGCAATACGAGCGCCAGGGTCACCCCTATTACGCCAGTGCTCGCCTGTGGGATGACGGCGTCATCGACCCGGCCCAGAGCCGCACCGTGCTGGCCCTGGCGCTGGCGGCCTGCCAGGGGGCCGAGCTTGGCCCCAGGCAGTACGGCATCTTCCGGATGTAAGGAGTTCATATGTCAGACCCGCTCTTCAACGATCCCCTTGCCCATTTTCGCCTGGAGCGCCACGGCCCGGTGATCGAGCTGGTGCTCGCCCGCCCGGCCCGTCACAACGCCCTTGATGCCGACCTGATGCAGGGGCTGCTCGACTGCCTCGACGAGCTGGCCCACGGCCAGCCGCTGGCCGACCGCCCCCACGTGCTGCTGCTGCGCGCCGAGGGGCCGCATTTTTGCGCGGGCGCCGATCTCGAGTGGATGCGCAAGATGGCCGGGGAGGCGTTCGACCCCCGCGCCTTTGACAAGAATCGCGAGGACGCCCGGGTGCTGGCCCACCTGATGCAGGCACTGGACGAGCTGCCCTTCCCCACGGTGGCCCTGGTGCAGGGGGCCGCCTACGGCGGAGCCTTAGGCCTTGTCTGCGCCTGTGACATCGTGCTGGCCAGCGAAAATGCCCGCTTCTGCCTCTCCGAGGTGACCCTGGGACTGGTGCCTGCGGTGATCAGCCCCTACGTGGTGCGCGCCATGGGGATGCGCCAGGCCCGCCGCTACATGCTGAGCGCGGAGCCTTTCGATGCCATCACCGCCTGCCGACTCAACGTGGTGCACAGGCTCAGCCAGCCTGATCAGTTGCTGGCGGAGGGACGCGCCATGGCCCTGCGGTTATGTCGCAACGGCTCCCAGGCGATGAAGGAGACCAAGCGGCTGCTGGCCGCCCTTGAAGGGCGCCCAGGCCACCAGCACGAAGAGCAGACCGTCGAGACCATCGCCCGGGTACGGGTCGGTCTCGAGGCCCAGGAGGGGATCCAGGCCTTCTTCGACAAACGCCCCCCAACCTGGCGCCCCCGTTTCAAGGACGAAGCATGACTCAATACCACCCCATCAAGCGCCGGCTGATCGCCAACTTTGGTCAATATAACGGGAGTGTGGATCAACACGCTTCGCACTTGTGCACCTTGAACAGCAGGGAGCCAGCATGACCCATCACACTCCCATCAAGCGCCTGCTGATCGCCAATCGCGGTGAAATCGCCGTGCGCATCATCAAGACAGCACGACGCCTCGGCATTCACACCATCGCCCTCTACTCCGACGCCGACGCCCGCGCCATGCACGTGCGCGAAGCCGACGAGGCCTGGCATCTGGGGCCGGCCCCCGCCCGGGAGAGCTACCTCGACACCGGCAAGGTGCTCAAGATTGCCAAAGAGGCGAATGCCGACGCCATCCACCCGGGCTACGGTTTCCTCTCCGAGAACAGCGACTTTGCCACCGCCTGCGAGCAGCGGGGCGTGCGCTTTGTCGGCCCAAGCGGCGCCGCCATCCTCGCCATGGGGGACAAGTCGGGGGCCAAAGGGCTGATGCAGGCAGCCGGCGTCCCCGTGCTGCCCGGTTATCACGGCGCGGATCAGCACCCCGGCTTTTTGCGCGATCAGGCGAGCCAGGTGGGCTTCCCGCTCCTTATCAAGGCGGCCAGTGGCGGCGGTGGCAAGGGGATGCGCCGGGTCGATCAGCTGGCCGACTTTGACGCGGCCCTCGCGGCAGTCAAGCGGGAGGCGAGTGCCGCCTTTGGCGACGACCATGTGCTGCTGGAGCGCTATCTCCCCCGCGCCCGTCACGTGGAGGTGCAGGTCTTTGCCGATGCCCTCGGCAACGCCATCTATCTGGGGGACAGGGACTGCTCGTTGCAGCGCCGCCACCAGAAGGTGATCGAGGAGGCCCCCGCCCCCGACATCTCCCCTGCCCTGCGCCGCGCCATGGGCGAGGCGGCCGTGGCGGCGGCCAAGGCCATCCACTATCAGGGGGCCGGCACCATCGAGTTTCTGCTCTGCAAGGAGGAGTTCTTCTTCATGGAGATGAACACCCGGTTGCAGGTGGAGCATCCGGTTACCGAAGCCATCACAGGCCAGGATCTGGTGGCCTGGCAGTTGGCGGTGGCCGAGGGCAAACCGCTGCCCCTCACCCAGGATGAAGTGGTGCTGCGCGGCCACGCGGTGGAGGCGCGCCTCTACGCCGAGGACGTGGCCGCCGGTTTTCTGCCCGCGAGCGGCCCCATCCACTGGCTCACCTGGCCCAAGGGGGTGCGCATCGACACCGGCGTCACCGCCGGCGATGGGGTGAGCCCCTATTACGACCCCATGATCGCCAAGCTCGTCGCCCACGCACCGAGCCGCAGCGAAGCCTTTGCCACCCTGGCCGATGCCCTGGCGACACTGGAACTCGGCCCCTTGGTGCACAACGGCCCGCTCTTGCTGCGCCTGTGCGAAGAACCAGAAGTATTGGCCATGGACCACCACACCCAGTGGCCCATTCCCACCGACACCCTGCCCGTTCCGGCGCTCGCCTGGCCCCTCGCCGCGCTCTGGCTCGCCACTTGCGAGCGCGATGCCTCCCCCTGGCAGCAGGCCGCAGGCTTTCGACTGGGCCCCACCCGCCGCTTTTGCGCCACGGTGCGCATCGGCGAGGAGACCCGCACTCTCACCCTCGCCGAGCGAGGGGGCGCCCTGCTCTGGCAGGGCGAGCAGATCCCGTTTGAACTCGGGTCAGATCAGATCCGCCTGTGCCAGAGTGGACATTGGCAGCGCTATCCGGTGCAGCCCCTCGGCGAGGACGCCTATTTGCTGCACCTGGCGGGCAGACGCATCCGCTTCTCGCTCGATGATCAGCATCATCAGCTCCACCATGATCACGACACGAGCCATGTCCCGGGCATCCTGGCCCCCATGCACGGCATCGTGGTGGCGTTGCAGGTCGAGGCCGGCCAGCCGGTCAGCAAGGGGCAACCCCTGCTGGTGCTGGAGGCAATGAAGATGGAGCACGTTCTCAAAGCTGACCGGGACGGGGTGATTGAGGCCCTGCAGTGCCGCCAGGGGGAACAGGTGAGTCAGGGCGCCGTGCTGGTGCGCTTTGCCGAGGACCATACCGCGCAGGAGGAGCGCTCATGAGCCACACGCACGAGAACCGGGACGACAAGGTCAGTCTGGTGGAGATGGGGCCGCGGGACGGCCTGCAAAATGAGACCGCCACCCTCTCCCTGGCGCAGCGGCTGGCGCTCATCGCCCGCCTGGCCGAGAGCGGGTTGCAGCGCATCGAGGTGGGGGCCTTCGTGTCGCCCAGGAAGGTGCCGCAGATGGCGGATTCCGCCGCACTCTTTAATGCCCTGCCGCGCAGGGGGCCGACCCGCTATGGTGCCCTGGTGCCCAATCTGCAGGGTCTGCAGGCCGCCATCGCCGCACGCGCCGACGAGATAGGCCTCTTCACCGCCTGCTCGGACGGCTTCACCCGGGCCAACATCGGCATCAGCGTGGAGGAGTCCCTGGTGCGCTTTGCCCCCCTGGTGCAGGAGGCGCGCAGCCTCGGCATCAAGGTGCGCGGCTACCTCTCCACCGTCATCGCCTGCCCGTTCGACGGCCCGACCCGCCCGAAACGGGTCGCCGCCCTGGCAGAGCGGCTGCTGGATCTGGGCTGCCACGAGATTTCCCTTGGCGACACCATCGGCGTCGGCACCCCGGGCACCGTGGCTCCCATGCTGGATGCGGTGCTGCACGAGATCCCGGCGGGCCGGCTTGCGGTTCATTTTCACGACACCTATGGCCAGGGGCTGGCCAACCTGCTGCCGGCGCTGGAGCGCGGGATCCGCACCATCGACTGCTCGGTGGCCGGGCTCGGCGGCTGCCCCTATGCCCCCGGCGCCTCCGGCAATGTGGCGTCGGAAGAGGTGGTCTATCTGCTGCACGGCCTTGGCATGAGCACCGGCGTCGACCTCGACCAGCTGGCCGCCACCGGCCAGTGGGTGAGCGAGCTGCTGGGGCGCCCCAACGGCTCCCGGGTCGGCCAGGCCCTGCACGGGAGGGGACGGCGCCTCGCACAAGAGCGCGAGCAGCGACCCCCGGGAGGCCATCATGCATCATGAACCCGGCCCTTGCCGCTGTGCCAGGACCCCGCCAGCTTATCAGGAGGGCGCACCATGAGAGCCAGACACGCCAGTGGCAAGGAGAGGACCTACAGCATCTCGGAGCTGGCCCAGGAGTTCGACATCACCCCCCGCACCATCCGCTATTACGAGGACGAGGGGCTCATCACCCCGACCCGGGAGGGGCAGACCCGCATCTACAGCCACAAGGACAGGATCCGCCTGAAATTGACCCTGCGCGGCAAGCGCCTCGGGTTCAGCCTGGCGGAGATCCGCGAACTGTTCGACATGTACGACACCGACCGCTCCAGCCGGATGCAGCTTCACTCCATGATCCAGCTCATCGAAGCCAGACGCCACTCCCTGCGCCAGCAGCTGGAGGACATCCAGATGGTGATGGCCGAGCTCGATGCCGCCGAGCAGCGCTGCATCCACTCCCTCGGCGGCTTGAAAACCGACGGGGATTGACAGACTCTGGGGGTATCTCGCCCCCGGTATCCCGATTTTCCCGTGGATATCCGCAGTGGCAAGCCCTGACCCGGCAACCCCCTTGTTCCCCCCATCGCCCGTCATGGCATGCCGGACAGAGTGGGCGGTTTGGGCAAGTGGCGAGGTGGAGCAAACGGGGAAAATCCGGCCTTGGTCGCACAATAATTCCCCAGCCCGGTCAGAGTGCGGCGCACCTCATGAGTCCTTCCCATGAACCGGGCACGATTAATTGCTACCATATGCGCATCAAATGGAGACCATCATGCTCAAGCCTCTGCCCGCTCGTCTGCTGCGCTATGCCCTCTATCTTCTCGCGCTCCTGCTCATCGGCATCACCATCCTGCTCTGGCAGGCGCCGACCCTCATCCAGCGCCATCTCCCCGGCTGGCTTGCCACCCATTACGGTCTGCACCTCTCCCTTGGCAAGATAGAGGTGGGGATCCGCTCCCCCTCCCTCGTGCTGGGGCCCAGCGCCCTGCTCGATGACCAGCAGCAAGCACTGGTGTCATTTGAAGAGCTGAAGCTCATTCCCGCCTTGAAAGCGAGCTGGCAGCAGCGCGCCCTGGTACTGGAAGAGGCCACCCTGACCGCCCCCAGGGCAGATCTGGTGCGCCTCGAGGATCTCAAGGGGGAGGCACGCTTCAACCTGACCGATGCACTGGCCTCCCTGCTCGCCCCTGCGCCGGAGCAAACGCCGCCAGCCGCCACCGAGCCCGTGCTGGTGACCATCGGCAAGCTGTCCGTCGAGCAGGGCCGGCTCAGCTACCGGGACAGCCGCAAGCAGAGCAGTCCGGGGTGGGTCCCGCCCCTCACCCTGGACAAGCTCGCCCTGCACCTGCCCGGATTTTCCAGCGCAGAGGGGGTGCTCAACCCCTATCGCCTGAGCGCTACCGTCAACGAGAAGAGCCCCCTCAAGGCCGAAGGGGAGTTCGACATGATGAGCGGTGCCGGCAAGGGCAACCTCAGCCTTGGCAAGGTGGCCATCGCCCCCTTCGCCCCCCTCTGGGCCCCCTATCTCAAGGCGACCCTCGCCAAAGGGGAGGCCAGCGCCGAGCTCGCCTATCGCCTCACCCAGGGCAAGCAGGGACTGGACTGGCAGTTGTCAAAGGGCAAGCTGACCCTGGCCAACTGGCAGCTCACACGCAACAAGGGGGAGGAATTTGCCCGCTTCAAGCAGTTGGCACTGACCGGGATCCGCATCGATGGCAACAAGCAGCGCCTTGAGCTCGATGCCGCCATCCTCAAGAGCCCGGCCATCACCGCCGTCCTCGACCACCAGCAACAACTGGATCTCGCGGACCTGCTGATCCGCCAGAAGACCCCCAAGGGGGGCAAACAACCGGCCACCCCCGCCAAGCCCTGGCAATGGGCCCTCAAGCAGACCCGCATCGACCAGGGCAGCCTCACCCTGACCGAAGCCACCAGCGGCAAGCCCCTGAAACGGGCCATCTCCGCCCTCGCCCTCACCCTGGGGCCCCTTGGCAGCCAGACCGCCCAACCCAGCCACCTCACCCTCAACGCAGCCCTCGACACCAGGACGACGGTGGCGTTTGACGGCACCCTGGGGCTGACCCCCTTCACCCTGAACGGCGCCATCCGCCAGCAGGGGCTGCCGCTCATCCTGGCCCAACCCTACCTGCAGGATCTGCTGCGCATCAGCGTGCGGGACGGCGAGCTTGCCAGCCGCACCAGGCTGGACCTGGTCACCGACCGCCAGGGGACCATCAGCAAGCTGGAGATAAGCGGTGGACTCGAGGTCGCCGGGCTCAACGTGCTGGATCGGGCCGACAACCAGCGCCTGCTCCAGATAGAGAATCTGCAATTGAGCGGCCTGCACTATGATGGCCTGAGCCAGCAACTGCGCATCGCCGACATCCTGCTCAGCAAACCCTATGCCCGTATCGAGATCAACGAAGAGGGGATCACCAACGTGCAGCAACTGCTGCTGCCGCAACCCGCCGCGAACGCCAGGGAGAACGCCCCCGCCCCGCACATCGTCATCGATCAGATCCGTACCGCCCAGGGCAACCTGCGCTTCGCTGATCGCAGCCTGAGCCCGGAGTTCGTGGTGGACATCGCCTCCCTCGACGGCCAGAGCCGCCATATCAGCAACACCCCGGGGCAGCGCTCCGAGCTCGCCTTCAACGGCAAGGTGGACCGCTACGCCCCCGTCACCATCCGGGGGGGCGCCAACCTGCTCATCGAGGATCCCGTGCTGGACGTGGCCGTGGCCTTCAACAACCTGGAGCTCACCACCTTCACCCCCTACTCCAGCACCTATGCAGGCTATGCCATCGACAAGGGGCAGCTCTCCATGAAGCTCAACTACAAGCTGCAGGGCAACCGGCTGGAGGGGGACAACGACATCACCATCAAGAAGCTGCAACTCGGGGAGAAGGTCAAGAGCGAGCAGGCCAAGGATCTGCCCCTCGGCCTCGCCATCGCCCTGCTGAGCGATTCGAACGGCGTCATCAAGATGAACCTCAAGGTGAAGGGCAATCTGGATCAGCCTGATTTCAGCCTGGGCAACATCTTCTGGGACGTGCTCGGCAATACCCTCGGCAAGGCCATTACCTCCCCCTTCTCCCTGCTTGCGTCCCTGACGGGGGGCACCAAGGATCTCGACGAGCTCCCCTTCCTGCCTGGCGATCCCGCCCTGACACCGACCCAGCAGACCAAGCTGACCACCCTCGCCCAGGCCCTCAAGGAGAGGCCCAAGCTCAGCATGAACATCCGCGGCAAGGTCAACTTCAACGAAGAGCGCCCCATCCTCCAGCGCCAGAAGCTTGAGCGGCTGCTGGCCAAGATCACCGGCAGCCCGGTGGATTTGACGCTGCTGGAGCAGGATCCTGCCATGCAGTCCGCACTGGCAGAGGCTTATGAAGCCAAGTTCAACGAAGATCTCGGGGATCTGGCCGACCGGTTGCGACTCGATGAAGGGAGCGAGGCCCTGCGCGCCCAGGCGGTGCTCCGGCTGCGGGATCAGCAGCTCATCACCGCCAAGTCCCTGCGAAACCTCGCCATGCGCCGCGCCCAGAACACCAAGGAGTATCTGGTGGATACCCAGGGCATCGCGCCGGAGCGCCTCTTCGTGCTCGACAGCCAGGTAAAGGAGACCGACAAGGAAGCCAAGGTGGTGCTGACCCTGGACAACTGATCCGGCGCCCGCCGGATACCCCTCTTGTTTGCCCCGACGGCATATAGCCCGAGGGGCTCCCGCCCCCGACCGGATAACGCCTTCCTGGCCATTTAAGGTGCCCACCGCCCAGGTACCGGGCGGCGCCAGTTGCTCGGCCCTTTCTCGTCCCTTTCTTTCCCGCCGAGGCGAGCGGGCGGTGGCTGGCGCCGCGCTTTGCCCCTGCTGTTCCCTTTGTGCCTAGCGGCGGCGACATCATGGTGGAGCTGCCTTATCCCTGCTTGCCTCCCCTTCTCTAACCTCCCCCGACCCCTGCCATCAGGATTTATCTCTCGCTAGCCGTCCCGAAAGATCTCGTTATCCCGTTACCCCGCATGTCGACATGTCGGCATGTCGGCATGTCGGCATGTCGGCATGTCGGCATGTCGGCATGTCGGCATGTCAAAATAGATGGCCCGATTAGATATACAGTGTCTAATCGGGCCAATCCTGAACACCCTCTCGCGCACGCTACAGGGCCAACCCCGCGCCCCCTTCCATTTCGAAGTGTCTTTACTGGGCCCATGGCCCATCCCGCCTCTGGCTTTTTGACAAGGGCAGCCTCTGATCCTGCCCGTTAATCTTGCGCCCCTTTCGCCCGTGGCAGTCAACATGGCGCGCTTGCGGGTTTCTCAGGCACCCCGCCCTTGTGTAGGGAACACGGTGGCGAGCGCGGGGTTGACGAGAAAATGGGGAGCGCAACGGACACTGCGATGGCAAGCGATACGGGAGGTCCATGGGTCAAAAACAGGAGGGAAACACTCTGGTCTGATGGCATATGAACTCATTTTTCAATCAAGCCGCCATAACGCGACCATCCGGGGCGTGTTTCCCTCACCAATCCCAGTCACCACCATCGTTGCCGACTTTCATACCAAGGTGCCTTTTATACAAAAACGCAACGTTGAAAACGTTTTTCATTCACCACTCGTCTACCTGAATGGCACGAATGGTTGGCCACTTAAACTTTCGTGTTCTTTTTTTACCATTTCTGTGTGTCCCCCCCTTGCCCGGGACCCTGAGCCTGCCTAAAATCGCGCGTCTTTTATCAACCCCACCTCTATTGTTGGAGAACACCACGTGAGCGAAAAATTGGCCAACCCTGCCCCTCTGGGTCTGATGGGTTTCGGTATGACCACCATTCTGCTGAACATCCATAACGCAGGTTTCTTCCCCATCAGCGCCATGATCCTGGCCATGGGTCTGTGCTATGGCGGTCTGGCCCAGATCATCGCCGGCATCATGGAGTACAAGCGTGGCAACACCTTCGGTGTCACCGCCTTCATCTCCTACGGCACCTTCTGGTGGAGCCTGGTGTTCCTGCTGGTGATGCCGACCATGGGTCTGGCCGAGGCCACCCCGCACGCCTACATGGGCTGGTACCTGCTGATGTGGGGCATGTTCACCCTGTTCATGCTGATCGGGACTGTCAACTTCCCCCGCGTGAAGCAGTTCGTGTTCGCCTCCCTGACCGTGCTGTTCTTCCTGCTGGCCGCCCGTGACTTCACCGGCAGCACCCTGATCGGCACCATCGCCGGTTTCGAAGGCATCATCTGCGGCGCCAGCGCCATCTACCTGGCCATGGCCACCGTGATCAACGAGCAGTTCGGTCGCACCGTGCTGCCCATCGGCGAGCAGAAGAAAGCCGCTCCCGCCCAGCTCAAAGCCGCTGCCTAAGCACCCGGCGACATCGCTGTCACGAAAAAGGCACCCTCGGGTGCCTTTTGTGTTTCTGCCGCCCGGACACCGTGCCGGTCAGCCCTGCGCTCCGGGATCTCCCGCCAGCAACCGGGTGGCCGGGTAGCGGCCTGCGGGATCCTGGCCGTAGAAGCGGGCGAACTGGTCATAGACCGCGGGGTAGACGGCGCGCAGACGCAACGGATCGGTGAAGAAGCTCTCGCTGCACACCGCGAAGAATTCGGCGGGATGCGAGGCGGCGTAGGGGTCTATCTCGGTCACCTCCTCTCTGGTCAACTGATCGTTCATCTCGTCAAACGCACCTTGTAGCGCCCGGGTCCATTGCTGGGGATCCATGCCCCGCGGCAAGGGCGGTGCACCGTCCGCATCCCCTCCCAGCATGTCGAGCTTGTGGGCAAGCTCATGGATCACCAGGTTGAATCCGTCCCAGTCACCGTCCTGCTGCAATTCGCTCCAGGCCAGCACCAGCGGCCCCTGGGGCCAGGATTCACCGGCGTTCTCCTCTTCAAATTCGCTCACCAGCCCGAACTCGTCCTGCACCTCCTGACGACGGGTCACGGGCTCGGGGATGATGATCACCTCGTGGAACCCTCGATACCAATCGAACCCCAGGTGCAGGATGGGCAGCACTGCCTGCAGGGCCAGCACCCCCTGCTGGCGGGGCGTCAGTTCCACCCCGATCTGGGTGAGGGTCTTGCGCGAGAGAAAATGGCGCGCCAGCTCCATCAACCTCTGCGACTCTTCATCTTCAAGCCCCTGCAAGATGGGCACCGCCGCCAGCGCCTCGCGCCACTCCTGCTCTTCGGGGAGACGGGGCTCCCGGGGAGATGCACCACCCAATACCTCTTTCAACCTGGACCAGAACACACGGACTCCTCTTGCCAATCAGACAGCTTTCACAAAACGTTTCGGACGCTCGCAATACCCTTGCGCCAGATAAAATCGGTGCGCCCCTTCGCGCTTGAGGCTGCTGGAGAGCTCCAGCTGGCCGCACCCCAGGGCTGCCGCCCGCTGCTCTGCCGCCGCCAGCAGCAGGGCCCCGATGCCGCCTCCCCTTGCACCCTCATCGACAACCAGCGCCGAGATCAGGCCCCAGGCTGGTGCAAGGTGCATGGGTTGCAAGTGGTGCCACACCAGCACCCCCACCGGGATCCCCTCGCACAGGGCCACCAGTACCTCCCGCGCCGGATCGGGCTGGGCCAGCCTGGCGCTGACCGCCCCGTCAGGGTTGGGGTAGCCCAGCTGGGCAAACAACCCCGTCAATCCGGCCCCATCCGCCTCCCCGGCGAGGCGAATGATGTATCTGTTTTCCCTTGTTGCCACTCCTGGCCTCCTATTTGCATTACCCCAATCAGCCCTCTGGGCATGGCAAAGCGGCAGATGATGGGTATGTACCGAATCTTGTCCAGTTCCATTCACCATTTGTTAATGTCAATTCACAAATTAACAAAGCCACAACACTTTTCACTAGGAAGGCCCTGAACAAACCGATATGTTAAATCCCGCGGACTAACCAGTCGAAAGTCCCGCACAATCCTGAGTGACCCCCTTGGTCACCGCATATTTCAATGTTAAGGGAGCGAGGCATATAGACCTCGCCAAGACAGCGCAACAAAGGAGTTGTTGTACATGAATGAGATCGTCAATGCCATCAATGGCGTGATTTGGAGCCCAGCGCTCATCTATCTGTGTCTGGGGGTAGGCCTCTACTTCTCCCTGCGCAGCCGTTTCCTGCAACTGCGTCATATCAAGGAAATGGTGCGCCTGATGTTCGATGGCAAGAGTACGGATGCGGGCGTCTCCTCCTTCCAGGCCCTGGCCATGACCCTGGCCGGTCGCGTCGGTACCGGCAACATCGCCGGTGTGGCCACCGCCATCACCTTCGGCGGCCCGGGCGCCCTGTTCTGGATGTGGATGGTTGCCTTCCTCGGCGCCAGCTCCGCCTTCGTGGAGTCCACCCTGGGCCAGGTCTACAAGGAGAAGATCAACGGTGAATATCGCGGCGGTCCGGCCTTCTACATCGAGAAGGGGCTCGGCATGAAGTGGTACGCCTGGACCTTCGCCATCGCCACCATCTTCGCCTGCGGCGTGCTGCTGCCGGGCGTACAGGCGAACTCCATCGGCTCCAGCCTGCAGACCGCCTTTGCCATCGACCCCAACGTGACCGCCGCCGGTCTGGCGCTGCTGCTCGGTTTCATCATCTTCGGCGGCGTCAAGCGCATCGCCAACTTCGCCAGTACCGTGGTGCCCTTCATGGCGCTGGGTTACATCATCGTCGCCTGCGTCATCATCGCCCTGAACATCGGCCAGCTGCCGGGCGTGATCCTGCTCATCTGGAAGAGCGCCTTCGGGATGGACGCCGGCTTCGGCGCCATTCTGGGCTTGGCCATCATGTGGGGCGTCAAGCGCGGGGTCTACTCCAACGAAGCCGCCCAGGGGACGGGGCCGCACGCCTCCTCCGCCGCCGCGGTGAGCCACCCGGCCAAGCAGGGTCTGGTGCAGGCGTTCTCCGTCTACATCGACACCCTGTTCGTCTGCTCCGCCACCGGCTTCATGCTGCTCATCACCGGCCTGTACAACGTGCAGGGTCCGGACGGTGCCGCCCTCTACACCGGCATCGCCGGCGTGGCCGCCGGCCCAGGCTATGTGCAGACCGCCATGGAGAGCATGATGCCAGGCTTTGGCAACTACTTCGTCGCCATCGCCCTGTTCTTCTTCGCCTTCACCACCATCGTGGCCTACTACTACATCGCCGAAACCAACATCGCTTTTGTCAATCGCAAGATTAACCGCCCCTGGCTCACCTTCCTGCTGAAGATTGCACTGATGGCATCCACCGTCTACGGCACCGTCAAGACCGCTGATCTGGCCTGGGGTCTGGGTGACATCGGCGTCGGCCTGATGGCCTGGCTCAACATCGGCGCCATTTTGATGCTGCAAAAGCCCGCCTTCGCCTGTCTGAAAGACTATGAGGCCCAGAAGGCAATGGGACTGGATCCCGTGTTCCATCCAGAAAAGCTCGGCATCAAGAACGCCGACTACTGGACCGGCCGCCGTTCCGAGCAAAACCTGGAGCAGGAGCAATCCGGTCACCCCTTCGAACCGGACCGTCAGTCCACCTGAAGCGTTGACCCCTAAACAGAAAACAAAATGGCAGCCTAGGCTGCCATTTTTATTTGTGCTCTCTTGAGAGTGAGCGCCGGTTCAGAGCGCGTTGCGGCGGGGTCCGAACGGCAGGCGCCAGCGAAACAGGCTGTTGAGGGTCGCCCGCCACTGGTTGGGGCGCCCCAGGATCTGCCTCTGCAACCGGGTCTCTTCCTTGAGCATGGTCTCGTCACTGCAAGCCCAGGCCTGGGTGTAGAGCTGCTTGATCCCCGCCAGCGCATCCGGCGACTTGGTGATCAGGGTCCGGGCAAAGGCCCGCGCCTCTTCCAGGGGATCCGCGCACACCCGGCTCACCAGGCCGAGGGACTTGGCTTCGCTGGCTTCCAGCTCGCGCCCGCTCATGGCAAGCTCCATGGCGGTATCCATCCCCATCAGGTTGCGCAGGGTGACGCTGCCGCTCATGTCGGGGATGATGCCCCACTTGATCTCCATCACCGAGAAGCGGCAATCCGGGGTGCTGAAGCGAAAATCGGCGCCGAGCGCTATCTGCAGGCCGCCGCCAAAACAGACCCCCTGGGTCACCGCAATCACGGGCACCGGCAGTTGATGCCAGCCATAGGCCACCCGCTGGGCCAGGTTGGTCGCCTCGTCCGCCTCGCGCTTGAGGATCTCCAGCGCCGCCACCGGCTGCCTCAGCATGGATTTCACATCCAGCCCGGCGCAGAACGCCCGCCCCTCCCCGTGCAGGATCACGGCCCGCAACCCTTTTTGCCGGGATACCGCGTTCAGCGTCTCGTCGATGGCGTCGAACATGGCCCGATCCAGCGCGTTGAGCTTGTCCCCCCGGCAGAGCATCACCTCGGCAATCCCCTCCTGAAACACCCATTTGACCCTTGGCTTTTCCATCTCCGTCTTCGTCCTTTGATTCAACTGGTCATACCACAACGTTACCAGAGTGTTATGGGCAGGTACAGGGAGGCCGCCCCGGGCCTGCGACTAAAGTCGGCTGGCCCGGTGGTGGAGCCTTTGTCAGACTGGCCCCATGGTCACGGTGGAGCCTCTCATGTCACTTCTGTTCAATTTTGCCCGTCCACCGTTCGACGGCCTGGACGAGGAGGCACGCCAGCGGCTCGGTCAGCACCTCAGCATCTGCTACTTTCGCGCGGGCCAGACGGTGCAGCACGCCGGGGAGGAGCCCGCCGGGCTCTACCTCATCATCAAGGGGGCCGTGGAAGAGTCAGCCCCCCATCAATCCTTTGGGGACTATGGCGAGGGGGACATGTTTGACGTCCGTGCCCAGTTTGACGGGCACTGCCGCCACCGTTTCGCCGCCCTGGAAGATACTCTCTGCCAGCTCATTCCCCGCCCCGTCTTTCTGGCCTTGTGCGACGCGCACCCCCATATCGCCCGCTACTTCACCGCCACCCTGGCGGAACGCCAGCGGGAGCAGGAGCGGCGCAGTCAGCTCGGACAGCAGAACCTGGCGGAGTTCATCCTGACCCGTATCGCTCCCGACCATCTGCAGGCGCCGCTCATTGTGGAAAGCAGCCTCTCGCTCCTGGCCGCCACCGAGGCCATGGTGGCCAGGTGCACCGACTGTCTGCTCTATCCCGGAGCAGACGGCAGCCTGAGCCTGGCCACCCGCAAGACCCTGCTCCACGCCCTCACCCTCAAGGGATTGCCGCTCAGTGCGCCGCTGGCGGTGCTGACCCCCACCCCGCTGACGGGTCTCCCACTGGGGAGCTATCTGTTCGATGCCCTGCTGCTGATGACCCGCCACCGCATCAAGCGCCTGGTCATCTGGCAGGGGCAGGAGGTGGCAGGCATCCTGCATTTGACCCAGGTGCTCGGGCTCTTCTCCACCCACTCCCATGTGCTGACCCTGCGCATCGCCCGCGCCGACTCCCCGACCACCCTCGAGGCGGTCGCCCGGGAGCAGCAGCAGCTCATTCGCTCCCTGTTTGCCCAGGGGATCCACACCTTGTTCCTGATGAAGCTCATCGCCACCATCAACGAGCAGTTGATCGCCAAGGCCTTTTCCCTGGTGATCCCCGCGGCGCAGCAAGAGCAGGTGTGCCTGCTGATGCTGGGGTCGGAGGGGCGTGGCGAGCAGATCCAGAAAACCGATCAGGACAATGCCCTGATCCTGCGAGATGGCCTGCATTGGCCGACCCAGCAGGCCGACTTGGCCGCCTTCAGCGCCCTGCTGGCGCGCCTGGGTTATCCCCCTTGCCCGGGCAGGGTGATGGTCAACAACCCGGCCTGGGTGAAGCCGCTTGACGGCTGGCTGCAAGGGATAGAGCAGGCCTGTGTGCGCGCCAGCGAAGCGGATCTGCTCTGGCTCGCCACCCTGGCCGATGCCCAGGCCATCACGGGAGATCGCGCCCGGCTCGCCCCCGTCGCCCGCCACCTGCGGGCCTGCCTCGCCGACCGGCCGGATCTGCTGGCGGAGATGGCAAGGGCAGCCGTCGCCTTTCACGCCCCCCTCACCCTCTTTGGCAGGCTGGAGCAAGCCCCGGAGGGGCTGGATCTCAAGCGTGGCGGACTCTTCCCCCTTGTCCACGGCGTCCGGGTGCTCTCCCTGGAGGCGGGGATCCTGGAGACCTCGACCACAGGACGCATCGAGGCCCTGGTGGGCCAGGGACGCCTCAGCCGGGACTATGGCACCAATCTGGCGGAGGCCTTCCGGCTGTTCATGCGGCTTCGGCTGCGCAGCCAGTTGCAGGAGGGAGACGGACGGGTGCGGGTGGCCGACCTCGGCCCCGCAGAGCGGGATCTGCTGCGCCATGCCCTGCACCAGGTGAAGAAGTTCCAGCAATGGCTCACCTTGCACTTTCGTCTTAGGCAATAGCGATGTGGATGCACTGGCGCCGCCGCTGGCTTGGCAGGACGTTTCGGGAGGGGGAGTTTGCCCCGCTCTTTGCCCGCCCTGCTGGCGACGAGTGGGTGGCGCTGGACTTCGAGACCACCAGCCTGGATCCGGCGCTGGCGGAGATCGTCTCCATCGGGGCGGTGCGTATCCGGGGCAACCGGATAGAGACGGGCGATGCCCTTGCCATCCGGGTCCAGGCTCCCGCCAGCCTGAGCGCCGGGTCCGTGGTGATCCACGGCCTGCGCCATCAGGATCTGCAACAGGGCATGGCACTGGAGCCCGCGCTGCGCGCGCTGCTGGAGTTCATCGGCCCCCGTGAGCTGGTGGGGTATCACATCGCCTATGACCTGCGCATTCTCAACCTCGCCTGCCAACGGCTGTGGGGGCTCACCCTCCCCCAGCGCGGCATCGAGGTGAGCCGCCTCTATCACGATCACCTCTATCGCCGCTATCCCGACGCCGCCATCGATCTGCACCTGGCCGCGATCTGTCGCCATCTGGCGCTACCAGCCCTGCCCCCTCACGACGCCCTGAGCGATGCCGTCACCGCCGCCCTTGTCTTTGTACGCCTGCATCAGGGCGGCCCCCTGGCTTATCCCAAAGTCTAATTGTCCACAAATAACATTTAATTCACATTTTGCTTACATGGACAGCCGTGCTGTCCGGTAGGGAACCCCTCATCCACCGCTGACATTCACTGTCATGGAGAACTGCAATGGAACAGCAACCGTATCTTCGGATCCAGCAAGATCCCAACTTCCAGGCACTGGTCGCCAAACGCCAGCGCTTCGCCTGGGCCCTCTCCATCCTGATGCTGGGGCTCTACCTGGCGTTCATCCTGCTCATCGCCTTTGCACCTGGCTGGCTTGGCACCCCCTTGAGCGAAGGCTCCAGCATCACCCGTGGCATCCCGGTCGGGATTGGCCTCATCGTATCGGCCTTCGTGCTGACCGGTATCTACGTATTTCGTGCCAACGGCGAGTTCGACGAGCTGAACCAGAAGATCCTCAAGGGAGCGCAATCATGAAAGGCAAGTTTCTGCTGCCGCTGGCAGGTCTGATCTCCACCCCCTTGCTGGCGGCCGACGCCATCAGCGGCGAGGTGCAACGCCAACCCCTCAATATCTCGGCCATCGTGATGTTCGTGGTCTTCGTGGCCGCCACCCTGTTCATCACCTACTGGGCCTCCAAGCGCAACCGCTCGGCTTCCGACTACTACGCCGCCGGCGGGCGCATCACCGGCTTCCAGAACGGTCTGGCCATCGCCGGTGACTACATGTCCGCCGCCTCCTTCCTCGGCATCTCCGCCCTGGTCTATACCTCGGGCTACGACGGTCTCATCTACTCCATCGGCTTCCTGGTGGGCTGGCCCATCATCCTGTTCCTGATCGCGGAGCGGCTGCGCAACCTCGGCAAGTACACCTTTGCCGACGTGGCCTCCTACCGCCTCAAGCAGACCTCGGTGCGCAGCCTCTCCGCCAGCGGCTCCCTGGTGGTGGTCGCCCTCTACCTCATCGCCCAGATGGTCGGTGCCGGCAAGCTCATCGAGCTGCTGTTCGGCCTCCAATACCACGTGGCCGTGGTGCTGGTCGGCATCCTGATGGTGCTCTACGTGCTGTTCGGCGGCATGCTAGCCACCACCTGGGTACAGATCATCAAGGCGGTGATGCTGCTCTCCGGTGCCTCCTTCATGGCCATCATGGTGATGAAGTCCGTCAACTTCGACGTCGGGACCCTGTTCAGCGAAGCGGTCAAGGTGCATGCCAATGGTGCGGCCATCATGAGCCCGGGCGGCCTGGTCGCCGACCCCATCTCCGCCATCTCCCTTGGGCTGGCCCTGATGTTCGGTACCGCTGGTCTGCCCCACATCCTGATGCGCTTCTTCACCGTGAGCGATGCCAAGGAAGCCCGTAAATCGGTGTTCTACGCCACCGGCTTCATCGGCTACTTCTACATCCTCACCTTCATCATCGGCTTTGGCGCCATCCTGCTGGTCAGCACCAACCCGGACTTCAAGGACGCCACCGGCGCCCTGCTGGGGGGCACCAACATGGCGGCGGTCCATCTGGCCGATGCGGTGGGCGGCAGCCTGTTCCTGGGCTTCATCTCCGCCGTGGCGTTTGCCACCATACTGGCGGTCGTGGCCGGGCTGACCCTGGCGGGGGCCTCCGCGGTCTCTCACGACCTCTATGCCTGCGTCATCAAGGAAGGCAAGGCCAACGAGGCCGACGAGCTGCGCGTCTCCAAGATGACCACCCTGGTGCTGGGTGTGGTCGCCATCGGCCTTGGCATCCTGTTCGAGAAGCAGAACATCGCCTTCATGGTGGGCCTGGCCTTCTCCATCGCGGCGAGCTGCAACTTCCCGGTGCTCTTCCTCTCCATGTTCTGGTCCCGCCTGACCACCCGTGGCGCCGTCTATGGCGGCTGGCTCGGCCTCATCAGCGCCGTGACCCTGATGATCCTGGGCCCCACCGTCTGGGTGAAAGTACTGGGTCATGCCCAGGCCATCTTCCCCTACGAATACCCGGCGCTCTTCTCCATGGGGCTGGCCTTCATCGGGATCTGGTTCTTCTCGGTCACCGACAAGTCCCAGGCAGCCTCCGACGAGCATGCCAAGTTCTTCCCGCAGTTCGTCCGCTCCCAGACCGGGCTCGGTGCCTCCGGCGCCTCCGCCCACTAAGTGGCATCCCACGCATCCAAGCCGGCCCAGTGCCGGCTTTTTTAATGACCGCCCCCTCGCCTCCCCTCTGCAAGAGAGGCCGGAGCCCGTTGCCGGCCTGGTCGTGAAACCTTCCCCCCTGCAATGGGGCCAGATCACAGTTCCTGCTAAAACTTTCAGGGGATCTGTGCCATAATGCGCGCCATTTGACAGACCAACCGGGACATTCCAGTGCTTTCAAGCAACAACATCACCATGCAGTTCGGCGCCAAGCCGCTGTTTGAGAACATCAGCGTCAAGTTTGGCGGCGGCAACCGCTACGGCCTCATCGGTGCCAACGGCTGTGGCAAGTCCACCTTCATGAAGATCCTCGGCGGCGATCTCGAACCCACCGGCGGCAATGTGAGCCTGGATGTCAACGAGCGCATCGGTAAGCTGCGCCAGGATCAGTTCGCCTACGAAGAGATGCGCGTACTGGACGTGGTCATGATGGGCCACACCGAGCTGTGGGCCGCCATCGCCGAACGCGATGCCATCTACGCCAACCTGGAAGCGACCGACGACGACTACATGAAGGCCGCCGAACTGGAAGGCCTGGTCGCCGAGTATGATGGCTACACCGCCGAATCCCGCGCAGGCGAGCTGCTGCTGGGTGCCGGTATTCCCATCGAGCAGCACAACGGTCCGATGAGCGAAGTGGCCCCGGGCTGGAAACTGCGGGTACTGCTGGCGCAGGCGCTCTTCTCCAACCCCGACATCCTGTTGCTGGACGAACCGACCAACAACCTGGACATCAACACCATTCGCTGGCTGGAGCAGGTGCTCAACGATCGTGAAAGCACCATGATCATCATCTCTCACGACCGTCACTTCCTGAACTCCGTCTGCACCCACATGGCGGATTTGGACTACGGCGAGCTGCGGGTCTACCCGGGCAACTACGACGAGTACATGCTGGCTGCCACCCAGGCCCGCGAGCGCCTGCTGGCCGACAACGCCAAGAAGAAGGCCCAGATCGCCGATCTGCAATCCTTCGTCTCCCGCTTCAGCGCCAACGCCTCAAAATCCAGCCAGGCTACCTCCCGCCTCAAGCAGATCGACAAGATCAAGATTGAGGAAGTAAAGGTCTCCAGCCGTCAGAACCCCTTCATCCGCTTCGAGCAGGACAAGAAGCTCTACCGCAACATCCTGGAGATCGAAGGCGTCTCCAAGGGTTATGGCGACGGTCCCCTGTTCAAGGGGCTCAACATGATGCTGGAAGTGGGCGAGAAGGTCGCCATCCTGGGTACCAACGGGATCGGTAAGTCCACCCTGATCAAGACGCTGGTCGGTGCCCTGGCACCGGATACCGGCACCATCAAGTGGTCCGAGAACGCCCAGATCGGCTACTACGCCCAGGATCACGCCGAAGATTTCGACACCGATCTCAATGTGTTCGACTGGATGGCCCAATGGAAGCAGGAGAACGAAGACGAGCAGGCGGTGCGCTCCGTGCTGGGTCGTCTGCTCTTCTCCCAGGACGACATCAAGAAGCCGGTCAAGGTGCTTTCCGGTGGTGAACAGGGCCGGATGCTGTTCGGCAAGCTGATGATGCAGCGCCCCAACATCCTGATCATGGATGAACCGACCAACCACCTGGACATGGAATCCATCGAATCCTTGAACCTGGCGCTGGAGATGTACAAGGGCACCCTGATCTTCGTCTCCCACGACCGCGAGTTCGTCTCCTCCCTGGCGACCCGCATCCTGGAACTGACCGAAGACGGCATCCGCGACTTCGGCGGCACCTACGAGGATTACCTGCGCACCCAGGGTGTGGTGTAATCCTCTGCTTTCAAGCAAAGCGATCAGAACCGGCGCCTCGTGCGCCGGTTTTTTTATGCCTCCTTGATCACGCCCCACAGCAAGAGAAGGATTGGGGATAGGGAGAGCAAGAGTACAGCGCGCTGTCATACACCTGTCCCGCTCATCCCCAGCCAGGATAGGCAGCACAAGCCCGTGCCTGGCCCCTTCCCTCCTGCGCCCGCCCGCTCTGCCTGGCTGTTGATGGCACAAAAAAACGGCTCCATCATGGAGCCGTTTTCACACTTGGGGCCGTGAGGCTGATTTACTCGACAGTGGCTTCCACGTCGGTGAAGTATTCGATCTTGGCCGCCTTGCGCAGCTCGTCGATCAGCGACTTGTAGTCAGCCTGTGCCTTGCCCTGACCAAGCTGACCTTGCAGCAGGCTCACCATCTGGGATGGCTCCTTGATGACGTTGACCTTGTCCAGCGCCACCACCACACGATCACCGTTGGCTTCGGTCACCAGCTCGACACTCGGCTTGCCATCGGTCGGATGGGGCATGCGGAACGCCTGGGTCACCAGGTTCTGATCCATCTCCTGGGCAAAACGGGATACGCCGGTATGGGTATCCACTTTCAGACCCAGCGCGGTCAGGTCGGCCTGAACGTTCTCACCGGCCTTGAGCTTGTCCAGCAGACCCTGGGCCTTGCCACGGGCCACTTCACTGGCCTTGTCGTGCTTGATGGCGGTGATCACCTGCTCTTTCACCTCGGCAAGCGGTTTGGCCGCCTTCGGCTGGTGACCCATGATGTGCAGCACCAGCGCCTTGCCGTCGGCCAGCTCGATCACGTCGGAGTTGGTGTTGTCATCGCGCAGCTGTTCGGAGAACGCCACGGAGAGCACCTTGGGATCATTGAGCGGTGCCGGCGCATCGGCCTGGCTGAAATAGCCGGTGGACTGCACCTGGAGGCCCATGGCTTCGGCGGTCAAGTCCAGGGAGTCCGGGTTCTCGAAGCTGCTGTCGGCCATCTTCTGCTGTTCGGCGAAGAACTGCTCCTTGGCCTTCTCAGACTGCAGACGGGCGATGGTATCGCTCATCACGTCCACGAAGGGCTTGGTCTTGGCAGGCTCGACTCCCAGCAGCTTGATGATGTGGAAGCCGAACGGGCTCTTCACCACGGCGGAGAGATCGCCGGCCTTGGCCAGCGCGAACGCGGCTTTCTCGAAGGCAGGATCCATCACCCCTTTCTCGAACCAGTCGAGTTCCCCGCCCTTCTTCGCGGAGAAGGTATCGGAGGAGTCGGCCTTGGCCAGCGCGGCGAAATCGTCACCCGCCTTGGCCTTGGCCAGCACGGCCTCGGCTTTCTGCTCGGCGGCCTTTTCATCCTTGCCAAACGGGATCAGGATGTGCGCCACCTGACGGCGCTCGGGACGCTGGAACAGATCCTGATGCTGGTCGTAGTAATCCTGGGCATCCTGCTCGGTGACCTTGATGTTCTTGCCAAGGTTCGCGGCATCGAGCAGCAGATAGTCGACCTTGACCGTCTCGTCGTTCATGAAGCGAGCGCTGTTGGCCTTGTAGAACTGCTCCACCTCGGCATCGCTCACCTCGATCCCGTCCACATAGGCGGAAGCGGCCAGACGGATCAGGCGCAGGTCACGGGTCTGGTTGTAGAGACGATCCAGTTGCTCGGCTTCCCCCTTGAGGGCGAACTCCGATCCCAGCACGGCGCCCATCAATTGCTGGCGCACCATGTCCTGGCGCAGGGAGTCGCGGAACATCTCGGGGGTCATGCCGGCTCGGCGAATGAGCTGCAGGTAGCGGTCATTGCTGAACTTGCCGTTCTCGGCAAACTCGGGCATGGCGACGATGGCCTGCTTGATCTGCTCATCGCTGACGCGCAGACCCAGGGAGCGGGCCTTGTCATCGATCAGCGCCTGATCGATCAGACGGTCCAGCACGCCACGGCGGAACTGTTTCATGTAATCGGGATTGGCGGCCAGCTGGTTGAAGGCCTCACCCATTTGGGATTCCATGCGGGCCCGCTCATTGCGGTAGGCATTCTCCAGTGCGGGGGCACTGATGTCATTGCCGTTGACGGTGGCGGGGGCGGTACGTGCCGGGCCATTGAGGTAGCTGCCTACGCCGGCCAAGGCAAAGGAGAGGATGATCAGGCCCAAGATAACCTTGGCTACCTTGCCCTGCGCCCCTTCGCGTAGTTTATCCAACATCATGTTTGTACTTATGCTCCCGAACTCGATGGGCGTAAATAATGAAAAGGCGCACCGATTGCGATGCGCCTTGGTCAAGCAGTATGAGGGAGAGCCCTCTCACTTGTCTGGTCAGAGACCAAGGACGGTGCCGATAGATATCAGCGACCGGCTTAGTTGACCGCGTCTTTCAGGGCCTTGCCGGCTTTGAAGGCAGGAACTTTACCGGCAGCGATTTCGATGGTCGCACCAGTTTGCGGGTTGCGGCCGGAACGGGCTGCACGCTCGCGAACGGCGAAAGTACCGAAACCAACCAGAGCAACCTGGTCACCCTCTTTCAGGGCTTCGCCCACGGCATCGATGAAGGCATCCAGCGCACGGCCAGCGGCAGCTTTGGAGATATCAGCACCGTCTGCAATCTTGTCAATCAGTTGAGATTTATTCACTCTTATATTCCCCTTTTATCGAACATCGCTGCGGCGCTGATTTCCCTGGCCACAACAAGTGGAGGTTTTATAACAAGCCTCCTGATCAGTTGCAAGTGACAATCTGGCGCAAACCCGCGCCACATCACGCATTGCGACTCATCATGAGTACCCGATCGGTGGTCAAGGCTACTTCCGTTGTCCGGTGCATGCAAGCCTTAACCACCCCCCGAATGCGCCAAATTTGCGGCGCATCAACATTTACACGACAGAAACGCGTTCGAAACCTTGCGGATTGTCCTGCAACGCCAGTGCAAGCACCTCATCAATCCAGCGAACCGGATAGATTTCAAGATCTTGTTTGACGTTGGCCGGGATCTCCTCGAGGTCACGTTCGTTCTCTTTCGGGATCAGCACACGCTTGATGCCACCACGGTGGGCCGCCAGCAGTTTCTCCTTGAGACCACCGATGGGCAACACCTCGCCACGCAGGGTGATTTCACCCGTCATGGCCACGTCGGCGCGCACCGGGTTGCCGGTGAGGCTGGAGACCAGGGCGGTACACATGGCGATACCGGCGCTCGGGCCGTCTTTCGGGGTCGCCCCTTCCGGCACGTGCACGTGGATGTCGCGCTTCTCGTAGAAGTCGCCGTTGATACGTAGCTTCTCGGCGCGGGCACGCACCACCGTCATGGCCGCCTGGATGGACTCCTGCATCACGTCACCGAGGGAACCGGTGTAAGTGAGCTTGCCCTTGCCTGGCATGTTGGTGGTCTCGATGGTGAGAAGATCGCCCCCCACTTCGGTCCACGCCAGCCCGCACACCTGACCAATCTGGTTCTGGTCGGTGGCCTTGCCATAGTCAAAGCGCTGTACCCCCAGGAACTCCTTGAGGTTCTCCTGGTTGACCTGAACATGCTTGATGCTCTTGTCCAGCAGGATGCGTTTGACTGCCTTGCGACAGATTTTGGAGATTTCACGCTCCAGGCTGCGCACACCCGCCTCGCGGGTGTAGTAGCGAATCACTCCGATCAGCGCCGAATCCTCGATGGTGATCTCGGAAGGCTTCAGGCCGTTGCGCTGGATCTGCTTGGCCACCAGGTGCTGCTTGGCAATGTTGAGCTTCTCGTCCTCGGTGTAACCGGACAGACGGATCACTTCCATCCGGTCCAGCAGCGGACCCGGGATGTTCATGGAGTTGGAGGTGGCCACGAACATCACGTCCGACAGGTCATAATCCACTTCCAGATAGTGATCGTTGAAGCTGCTGTTCTGCTCGGGATCCAGCACCTCCAGCAGGGCGGAAGCGGGATCGCCACGCATGTCCGAGCTCATCTTGTCGATTTCGTCGAGCAGGAACAGCGGGTTCTTCACGCCGACTTTCGCCATCTTCTGGATGAGCTTGCCGGGCATGGAGCCGATGTAGGTACGACGGTGACCACGGATCTCCGCCTCGTCACGCACCCCACCCAGGGCCATGCGCACATACTTGCGGCCGGTGGCCTTGGCGATGGACTGCCCCAGGGAGGTCTTGCCCACCCCGGGAGGCCCGACCAGGCAGAGGATGGGGCCCTTGAGCTTGTTCACACGCGCCTGCACCGCCAGGTATTCGAGGATGCGATCCTTGACCTTGTCCAGGCCATAGTGATCCGCATCCAGCACCTCCTGGGCCTTGCCCAGGTCTTTCTTGACCTTGGAGCGGGTCTTCCAGGGCACCTGCACCATCCAGTCCACATAGCTGCGCACCACGGTGGCTTCCGCCGACATGGGGGACATCATCTTGAGCTTGGCGAGCTCGGCCTGGGCCTTCTCGCGGGCATCCTCCGGCATCCCGGCCTCTTCAATCTTGCGATTGAGGGCTTCGAACTCATCCGGGCTGTCTTCCAGCTCACCCAGCTCTTTCTGGATGGCCTTCATCTGCTCGTTGAGGTAATACTCCCGCTGGCTCTTCTCCATCTGCTTCTTGACCCGGGAGCGGATGCGCTTCTCGACCTGCAACAGGTCGATCTCCGACTCCATCATGGCCATCAGAAACTCGATGCGCTCGGACACGGAGGCGATTTCCAGCACCTTCTGCTTGTCTTCGAGCTTGAGCGGCATGTGGGCAGCCATGGTATCGGCCAGGCGCGCCGCATCGTCGATCGCCGAAATCGAGGTGAGTACCTCGGGCGGGATCTTCTTGTTGAGTTTGATGTAACCTTCGAACTGGCCGATGGCAGAGCGCACCAGCACGTCCTGATCCTTCTCCTCGATGGGGGCGGACGCGATGTACTGGGCCTCCCCGACAAAGAAGTCGCGATCGTCGATCATCCGCTCAAGGCGGGCACGCTGGCCCCCCTCCACCAGCACCTTGACGGTGCCGTCCGGCAGCTTGAGCATCTGCAGAATATTGGCCACTGTCCCGACGGAGAAAATTTCCTCCACCGTCGGTTCGTCAGTCGACGCATCCTTCTGGGCCACCAGCAGGACTTTCTTGTCCTGCTCCATGGCCGCTTCCAGACAGCGAATGGATTTTTCCCGCCCCACAAAGAGTGGAATGACCATGTGGGGATAGACCACCACGTCACGAAGAGGCAGGACGGGAATCTCGATGCGTTCTGAACGCTCTAGGTTCATATATGTCCTCTCGGCTTGTTATACCGTTGGCAAAGGCTTGGCTGAGTATATGGGGGCGCAAAGATGAGATTCAATCGCCTTGGCCGTAAAAAGCATGAAAGGGGCAAAAAGCCCCTTTATGTGATTAAAAATCAGACAGTTACTCTGAGGCTGCGGCCTGAGTCTCGGGATTGTCGTAGATCATCAGGGGCGCGGAGTCTCCCTTGATCACCGTCTCGTCGATCACCACCTTGCTGACCCCTTTCAGGGAGGGCAGGTCATACATGGTGTCTAGCAGCACGGCCTCGACAATGGAACGCAGACCCCGGGCACCGGTTTTACGCTCCATGGCCTTGCGTGCAATGGCATTGAGCGCGTCGTCACGAAACTCCAGCTCAACCTCTTCCAGGGCGAACAGCGCGGCATACTGCTTGGTCAGCGCGTTTTTCGGCTCTTTCAGGATCTGGATGAGGGCAGCCTCGTCAAGCTCGGTCAGGGTCGCGACCACCGGCAGACGGCCGATGAACTCGGGGATGAGACCGTACTTGATGAGATCTTCCGGCTCCACCTTGGCAAAGTTCTCGCTCAGGGTTGCCTTGGCATTCTTGGATTTCACCTCGGCGCCAAAACCGATGCCGGTGCCCTTGACGGAGCGCTGCTCGATCACCTTGTCCAGCCCCGCGAAAGCACCACCACAGATGAAGAGGATCTTGGAGGTGTCGACCTGCAAAAACTCCTGCTGCGGGTGCTTGCGACCGCCCTGGGGCGGCACGGAGGCGATGGTGCCTTCGATCAGTTTCAGCAGTGCCTGCTGCACCCCTTCCCCGGAGACGTCGCGGGTGATGGAGGGGTTGTCCGACTTGCGGGAGATCTTGTCGATCTCGTCGATATAGACGATACCGCGCTGGGCCTTCTCCACGTCGTAGTCGCACTTTTGCAGCAACTTCTGGATGATGTTCTCCACGTCCTCGCCCACGTAACCGGCTTCGGTCAGGGTGGTGGCATCGGCCATAGTGAAGGGCACATCCAGCAGACGAGCCAGGGTCTCGGCCAGCAGGGTCTTACCGCTGCCGGTGGGGCCAATCAGCAGGATGTTGGATTTGCCCAGCTCCACGCCACCGGACTCGCTGCCGCTGCGAAGACGCTTGTAGTGGTTGTAGACAGCCACTGCCAGCACCTTCTTGGCGTACTCCTGACCGATCACGTAGTCGTCCAGATGGGCGCGGATTTCATGAGGGGTCGGCAGCTCGCTACCATCGCGCTTGGGAGAGATCTCGCGGATCTCTTCGCGGATGATGTCGTTGCACAGCTCGACACACTCATCACATACGTAGACGGAAGGGCCAGCGATCAGCTTGCGCACTTCATGCTGGCTTTTGCCGCAGAAAGAGCAATACAGCAGCTTGTCGCCCTCACCCTTGCGTTTCTCTGTCATTCAGCGACCTCGTTTTATCAATAGAGGATGGATCGTCCTGTTGAGTTTACAACAGGACGGGGTACCCTGCTCAGCCGCGCTGGCTCAGGATGCCGTCAACCAGACCATAGGCAACGGCCTGCTCGGCAGACATGAAATTGTCACGGTCGGTGTCGCGCTCGATGGTGGCCATGTCCTGACCGGTATGGAACGCCAGACGATCGTTCAGGGTATTCTTGATTTTCAGGATCTCCTGGGCATGGATCTGGATGTCAGAAGCCTGCCCCTGGAAGCCGCCCAGCGGCTGGTGGATCATCACTCGGGCATTGGGCAGGCAGAAACGCTTGCCCTTGGCGCCACCGGCCAGCAGGAAGGCCCCCATGGAGCAGGCCTGCCCCATGCAGACGGTGCTCACGTCCGGCTTGATGAACTGCATGGTGTCATAGATGGACATACCCGCAGTGACGGCGCCACCCGGCGAGTTGATGTAGATGCTGATGTCCTGATCCGGGTTCTCGGACTCCAGGAACAGCAGTTGGGCCACCACCAGGTTCGCCATGTGATCCTCGACCTGACCGGTCAGGAAGATCACCCGCTCTTTCAGCAGACGGGAATAGATGTCGTAGGAACGCTCCCCTTTCGCGGTTTGCTCTACCACCATCGGGATGAGCGCATTGCGTGGGGATTCAGTCACATCGTTATAGTTCTTGTACATAAGGCATTGTCCCTAAAATAAAATGGCCCGAGTGGAGATCACACGAGCCATTATACTTAACAGTTTTGACCTTAAGTCAAATGTTCTTAGGCAGCGGCACCGGACTTGTTGATCACTTCGTCGAAGGCAACTTCTTTCTCGGTGACTTGCGCCTTGGACAGGATCAGATCGATGGCTTGATCTTCAATGGCCAGGTTGCGCACGCCGTTCAGCATCTGCTCGTTCTGCTGATAGTACTCGATCACTTCTTTCGGATCTTCGTAGGCAGTGGCCATGGACTCGATGATGCTGGTCACACGGGCGTCGTCAGCCTTGATCTCGTTGGTGCGGATGACGTCACCCAGCAGCAGACCAACGCGGACACGGCGCTCGGCCTGGGCCTGGAACAGCTCGGCCGGCAGCTCGGGGGCGTTGCCGCCCTGGAAGCCACCGAAGCGCTGCAGGGCCTGCTGACGCAGGGTGTCGATTTCCTGGGCAACGGCAGCCTTCGGCAGATCGATCTGGTTGGCTTCAACCAGGCCGTTCAGTACCTGCTCTTTCACGCTGTTTTTCAGGGCCTGGGCCAGTTCGCGCTCCATGTTCTTGCGCACTTCAGCCTTCAGCTCTTCAACGCTGCCGCTCTCGATGCCGAAACGCTTGACGAACTCTTCGGTCAGCTCGGGCAGCACTTGCTCTTCAACCTTGTGCAGCTTGGAGGCAAACTTGGCAGCCTTGCCCTTCAGGGCTTCGGCGTGGTAGTCAGCCGGGAAAGTGACCTCGATGGTGAACTCGTCGCCCGCTTTCTTGCCCAGGATGGCGTCTTCGAAGCCCGGGATCATGCGGCCAGCGCCCAGTTCCAGGGTGAAGCCTTCAGCCTTGCCACCGTCGAACTCTTCACCGTCGATGGAACCGACGAAGTCCATGGTCACACGCATGCCGTTGGCGGCAGCCACAGCGGCTTCAGTCCAGGTGGCGTGCTGCTTGCGCAGGGTGTCGATCATGTTTTCCAGGTCGCTGTCCTTCACGGTGGCAACCGGCTTCTCGACCTTGATGCTCTCCAGACCGGCAACTTCGAACTCCGGATACACTTCGAAAGTGGCGGTGAATTCGAAATCCTGACCTTCTTTGATCTCTTTCGGATCCATGGTCGGGGCGCCAGCCGGGCTCAGTTTGTTCTCGATGATGGCCTTGATGAAGTTGTTCTGCATCATTTCATCGGCAACGCGGGCGTGAGCCATGGCACCGAACATCTTCTTGATGATGGCAACCGGAGCCTTGCCAGGACGGAAACCGTCGATGCGACGGGTTTTGGCCAGGCCATTCAATTCTTTGCGCACGGCGGCGTCAACGGTAGCGGCCGGTACAGTGATGGTAAGACGGCGTTCCAGACCCTGGGTTGTCTCTACAGAAACTTGCATTCTTTTACCTCGTTCAACTCAGCACTGCGTGCTGACCCTTTATTGCCCCCGGGCAAGCCCGGAGTCTTCCTGTTTATAAAGACAACGACTGTCTTTGTGATGAGAAAATATGACGCGACATTATAGCGGCGTGCAGTGGTCGCGTCGAGCCGCACATCCCCCATCCGGGGCACAGACAGCACAATTTGCGCAAGACTTTCTCCTATATGGGGAAGCCTTGCACCGAGTTCAAGCGTTCCATCCGCAATAATTTGCACTGGCTCACTCTTTTTCACGGTAAACGGGCCATTTTGATCGCCATCCGCCGCCAATCGGGCACAAAAATGGCGTGCTGCGACCCAAATTGTCCACCTTCTCGCCTGTGCCATTGCGTCCCCCGGCAGGGCTCGCTATGGTGACAGCCAATTTACGTGCTGCTGGAGTCACCCACATGTCCTTTTTCCGCTTCTTGTTCAATCTGCTCTGGTTCGTGCTGGGAGGCGTCTTCATGGGGCTGGCCTGGTGGCTGGCGGGGCTGCTCTGCTTCATCTCCCTCATCGGGATCCCCTGGGGACGCGCCTGCTTCGTCATCGGCACTT
Organism: Aeromonas caviae; assembly: GCF_000819785.1. Classification (GTDB taxonomy): domain Bacteria; phylum Pseudomonadota; class Gammaproteobacteria; order Enterobacterales; family Aeromonadaceae; genus Aeromonas; species Aeromonas caviae. The sequence goes on from NZ_CDBK01000068.1 coordinate 38,338, forward strand.
TCACCTTCTTCCCGTTTGGCAAGCAGGCGGTGAGCCGCAAGAGCATGACGGGCCAGAGCGACATCGGCACCGGTGCCCTGGGGCTGATTGGCAACATTCTCTGGTTTGTGCTCATCGGGGTCTGGCTGGCCATCGGCCACATCGCCTCGGCGCTGGCCTGTTTCGTCACCATCGTCGGCATCCCGTTCGGCATCCAGCACCTCAAGCTGGCCCTCATCAGCCTGGCCCCCATCGGCCAGATGATAGTGACCAACCACGAGGCCGAATCGGGCCGCTACATCCGCTGACAGCCCATCTCAGGCTATCCTTGCGGGTGGAAAAAAGGGCAGACTAGGGTCTGCCCTTTTTCATTGCCCCATTCGAGGTCTTCCATGCTGCCCAGCCATTTTTTTGCCAACCTCGCCCGTATGCGCCTCATCTACCGCTGGCCCCTGATGCGCAACATCCAGCCCGAAAACATCGCCGAGCACAGCTTGCAGGTTGCCATGGTGGCCCACGCCCTCGGCCTTATCAGCAATCGCCTGTTCGGCGCTCAGGTGGATGCAGACCGGGCCGCCGTCATGGCCCTCTACCACGACAGCAGCGAGGTGCTGACCGGGGATCTGCCCACCCCGGTCAAGTACTTCAATCCCGAAATCGCCCGCGAATACAAGAAGATTGAACTTGCCGCCGAGCAGCGCCTGCTGGGCATGTTGCCGCCCGAGCTGGTCGAGGACTTTCGCCCCCTGCTCGACTCCGGCGCCCAGGACGAGGCCCTCACCAGCCTGGTGAAGGATGCAGACACCCTCTGCGCCTACACCAAGTGTCTGGAGGAGCTGAGCGTCGGCAACCGGGAGTTCGAGCCCGCGCGAAAGCGCCTCGAGCAGATGCTGGACGCCAGGATGAACCCCGCCATGCGCTACTTCATCGATGTCTTCGTGGGGAGTTTTTCACTGCCTCTCGATGAGTTGAATGCCCATTGATGCCATCAACACGGCACCAGGCATCATCTCCTCCTGCGTATTGCCCCGATAACCGCCACTTCGGGGGTTTCCCCACAAAAGAGTGACAATAAAAAGGGCCCCGCAGGGCCCTTTATCACATCCATGGGCATCAATGCCCCAGTTCCCGGGACGGCACCAGGCCGCTCGCCCGCCAGGCGGGATAGAGGGTCGCCACCAGGCTCATCAGGATGGCGGCGCCGGTCACGATGAGCAAGTCCTGCATGTGCAGCTCGGTCGGCAGGAAGTCGATGAAGTAGATGTCGGGATTGAGGAAACGGTGCCCGATCACCCCTTCGATGGCGCTCAGGATCTGGGTCAGCTTGCTGGAGAGCAGGCCGCCCAGCAGGGCGCCAAGCAAAGCCCCCGCCACCCCGTTCACCATCCCCTGGATGACGAAGGTAAGCCGGATCTGGCCCGGGCTCGCCCCCATGGTCTTCAAGATGGCGATTTCGCTGCGCTTCTCGTTCACCGCCATCACCAGGGTGGAGACGATGTTGAAGCAGGCCACCGCCACCACCATCAGCATCACCACGTACATCACGGTGCGCACCATCTGGATGTCCTGATAGAGATAGCCCTGACGGCTCATCCAGCTACTGATATAGACGTAGTGAGGGAATTTCTGGGCCGCCGCCACCGTAATGGACTGGGCCTTGAGCACGTCGCTCACCTTGAGGCTGAACCCCTCCACCGCGCTGCCCATGCCGGTGATGGCCTGGGCGTCCGCCAGGTGCATGAAGCCGAGCAGGCCGTCGAGCTGGCCACCGATCTCGAGCAGCCCCACCACGGTGAGCGCCTCCCGTTTCGGGTTCTTGATGCCGGCGGCATCCCCCGCCTGGGGCAGCAGCAGGGTGACGGTGTCCCCTGTCTTGACCCCCAGCTTGTCGGCGATGATCTTGCCGAGGATGACCCCGTGTTCACCCGCCTGCAGCTCGCGAAGACCCCGACCCGTCATGAAGTTGCCCGCATCGGAGAGATTGGCTTCCAGCTCCGGCAGCACCGCACGCAGCTGGACCCCCTTGAGGGCGGAGCCGTGCTCCAGCAGGCCGTCCAGGCGAATGACGGGGGCAGCCGCCTCCACCCCGGGCTGGGCCAGCAGGTAGTCCCTGAGCCGCGGCCAGTCAGGCAGCGGCGCTTCCATGCCGATGAGCTCGCCGTGGGGGACCACGGAGAGCACCCGGTTCTTGAGCTCCCGCTCGAACCCGTTCATGGCGGAGAGGCCAAGAATGAGGGCCATCACCCCGAGGGCGATCCCGATGAGGGAGGAGGCAGAAATGAAGGCGATGAAGCCGTTGCGGCGGCGGGAGCGGCTGTAACGCAGGCCCAGGAACAGGGGCAGCGGCTTGAACATCAGGCGACCTCCGCCATGATGCCGCTCACCAGGGTGACCCGGCGGTGGAGCTTGGCGGCCAGGCTCAAGTCATGGGTCACCACCACGAACGCGGTGCCAAGCTCGCGGTTGAGCTCGCACAAGAGCTCATAGACGGCGGTGGCGCTGGCATGATCCAGGTTGCCGGTGGGCTCGTCCGCCAGCACCAGGCTGGGTTCGTTGACCAGGGCACGGGCGATGGCCACCCGCTGGCGCTCACCACCGGAGAGCTCGGACGGTCTGTGGTTGAGACGGTGGGAGAGCCCCACCCGCCCCAGCATCTTGCTCGCCTTCTCGGTGGCGCTGGCCACCGACTCACCGGCGATCAGCAGCGGCATGGCCGCATTTTCCAGCGCGCTGAATTCCGAGAGCAGGTGGTGGAACTGGTAAACGAAACCCAGCTCCTGGTTGCGAAACCTCGCCTGGGTGCGGCTGTCCCAGCCATGGATGTCCTGCCCCTTGAACAGCACGGCGCCGCTGGAGGGGTTGTCCAGCGCCCCCATCAGGTGCAGCAGGGTGGTCTTGCCGGAGCCCGAGCTCCCCACCACCGCCAGCATCTCCCCGGGGGCGACGTCCAGCTCGATCCCCTTGAGTACCTGGGTCTCCAGATTGCCCTCTTTGTAGACATGGTTGAGGGCCTGGCAGCGCAGCAGCGGCTCGCAGGAGACGGATTGATTCATAACGGGGGCTCCACTTGCACCAGTAACAACAGAAGATGAATTATTCATAACGCAGCGCCTCCGCCGGTTTGACCCGGGCCGCGCGGGAGGCCGGGTAGAGGGTGGCACTGAAGCTCAGCAGCACGGCACCCAGCAGGATGGTCATGACCTGGGCCGGTTCGACGATGACCGGCAGACCGCTGCCCCCCGCCGCCATATAGAGGTTGAGCCCAAGGGCATTGAGCAGAGGATTGAGGCCGAAACAGAGCGCCAGCCCCGCCAGCCCTCCGAACAGGGCGCCGATGACGCCGCTCGACGCCCCCAGCACCATGAAGATCTTGACGATGCCGGATTCGCTCATGCCCATGGTACGCAGGATGGCCACCTCCCCTTCCTTGTCGGTGACCACCATCACCAGGGCGGAGAGGATGTTGAAGGTGGCGACCGCGATGATCAGCACCAGCATCAGCCCCATCATCCGTTTTTCCATGGCCACCGCCTGGAACAGCTCGCCGCGCTCGCGGCGCCAGTCCTGCCACTCCAGCCCATCCGGCAACGTGGTCTTCACCACCTCGTCGGCGGCGAAGGGATCGTCCAGCCAGAGGCGGATGCCGCCCACCTTGTCTGCGGGCAGGCGCAGCATGCGCTGGGCATCCCCGAGGGCAATCAGGGCCACCTGGCTGTCCACGTCGGCGCCGACCCCGAAGATGCCGGAGACGGTGAAAAGACGCTGGGCCGGCACTCGGCCAAAGGGGGTAAAGCGGGTACCTTCGGTCAGGATGAGACGCACCTGGTCGCCGATGGAGACCTTGAGGCGGCTGGCCACCCCCTGCCCCAGCACGATGTGGTATTCACCGGCCTGCAGGCTGTCAAGGCGCCCTCCCAGCATCTGGGCGTGCAGGATGTCATCCTTGGGCCAGCGGGCGGGATCGATCCCCTGCACGCTCACGCCGGTGAGCTGACCCGGGCTTTGCAGCATGCCTTCGCTGTCGAGCATGGGGGCCGTGGCTACCACGTGGGGCAAGCGGGCCAGATCGGGCAGACCTTCGGGCTCGGCCTCGATGCGTCCGGCCTGATTGGTCACCACCACATGGGGGATCACCCCGAGGATGCGCCCCTTGAGCTGGCCTTCGAACCCGTTCATCACCGAGATCACCACCATCAGGGCGGCGACCCCGATGGCGATGCCAAAGGTGGAGAACAGGGAGATAAAGGAGACGAAGCGGTTACTGCGTCGCGAGCCTGCATAACGCAGGCCGATGGCCAGCGACAGTGGCTGAAAAAGTCCAGTCTTCAAGGATATCTACATTGCCAACAAAATAAGATACCGGATAATAAAGGGAAACCGTCTATGACAACAAGGGATAGCCTCCATGCAGGAACAGTTCTTCAGTGTCACCCATGCCACACCGGTCAATGTGATCCCCATGCCCGGTGACTTTCATCTGCCCTCGCTGGAAGCCCTGGAGGCCGAGTTGCCCGAGCCGTTTCGCATCGCCTCCGCCATTACCTCCATCGACATGGTGACCAGCCGCCTGATCCGCAATCAGAACGATTCGATGCACGATCTGGTGGAGATCATCAACCAGCAGTCGCGCAAGATCGACATGATCATGGGCTATGTGCTGTCGGTACAGGATCACCCGGAACATCGCTTTCACACTCTGCGCTTTGGTGCTGGCCAGCTGACCTATCTGCATCCCCATCAGGGCCACGGCGAGGTGCCACACCTGCACCAGATAGTGCGGCTCAAGATCTTCCTGCGGGAAGAGGCCTCCGCCGTCTACTGCTACGGCGAGGTCGTGCAGCGGGACGCTGGAGAGCACGGCACCCACGTGATGCTCGACTACGTGCGCATCCGCGAGGATGACCGGGAGCTGCTGGTGCGCGCCAGCCTGCATGTGCAGTCGAAACAGCTCAAGCTGCGTGCCCAGGAACGTCAGCGCTAACCCAGGTCCATGTCAAAAGAACGCCAACAGTAAAAGACTCCGATGATGCCAATGACCCTCCCCGCCTTGCCCGCCAAAGCGGGCCAGAAGACAACGTTCGGCCAGCTGGTCGGCAGCAGCCTGGCGCTGGTTGCCGCCCGCCTCACCCGGGAAGCCCGAAGACCCGTCCTGCTGGTCACCGCCGATACCCCGAGCGCCCTGCGCCTTGAACAGGAACTGGGGTTCCTGCTGGCGGATCAGGATTGCCCGGTGCTGCTGTTCCCGGACTGGGAGACCCTGCCCTACGACAGCTTCTCTCCCCACCAGGACATCATCTCCCAGCGCCTCGAGACCCTCTACCAGTTGCCGCAGATGCGCCACGGCGTGCTCATCGTGCCCATCTCCACCCTGATGCTGCGCACGGCGCCCCAGGCTTATCTCGACAAATACAGCCTGATGGTCACAAGCGGCCAGCGCCTCAACCTGCAGCAGCTGCGCGGGCGTCTGGCGGAGGCGGGCTACGTGGCGGTGGAACAGGTGCTGGAGCACGGCGAATTCGCCGCCCGCGGCTCCCTGCTGGATCTCTTCCCCATGGGGAGCAGCCGCCCCTATCGCATTGATTTTTTTGACGACGAGGTGGACTCCATCCGCCCGTTCGACCCCGAGACCCAGCGCTCCAGCGAGCCGGTGAAGTCGGTGAGCCTCCTGCCCGCCCGGGAATTTCCCACCGACGAGGGGGCCATCGAGCTGTTTCGTGGCCAGTATCGCGAACAGTTCGAGATCTCCCGGGCCGAGGGCTCCGTCTATCAGGAGGTGAGCAAGGGGCGCTGGCCCGCCGGCATCGAATACTACCTGCCGCTCTTCTTCAACCAGACCGCCAGTCTGTTTGACTACCTGCCAGGCAACACCCTGCTGCTCACCGTGGGGGAGATCTACCCCGCGGCCCAGCGCTTCTGGAACGACATCGGCCAGCGCTATGAAGACAGGCGCTGGGACAACACCCGTCCCCTGCTGCCGCCCCAGCAGATCTATCTGCCGGTGGAGCAGCTCTTCGCCGCCCTCGGGGACTATGGCGCCGTGCGTCTGCAGGAGGCGACCGTTGACGGCGGAGCGGGTCAGCAGGATCTGCCCCTCGCCCCCCTGCCGGATCTGCAGCTCGACCACAGCAAGGAGCAACCCCTGCTGGCCCTTGACGGCTTCCTGCAAGGCTTTGCCGGGCGCACCCTGTTTGCGGTGGAGTCCGAGGGGCGGCGCGAGGGGCTCGGGGATCTGCTGGCGCGGATCAACCTGCAACCCCGGGAGTTTGCCTCCCTCGACGCCTTCCTCTCGAGCGATGCGCGCCACGGGCTGCTGGTCTGCCCCCTGGAGCGGGGCTTCCTGCTGCAAGAGCCCGGCCAGACGCCCCTTGCCCTCATCACCGAAGCCGAGCTGCTCGGCGGCAAGATCCGCAGCAAGCGCCAGCGGGACAAGAGCAAGAACTTAAGCTCCGATGCGGTGATCCGCAACCTGGGCGAGCTGACCCAGGGCCAGCCGGTGGTGCACCTGGATCACGGGGTCGGTCGCTACCTGGGGCTCGAGACCATAGACGCAGGCGGCCTGCCCACCGAGTTTCTGACCCTGGAATACGCCGGCGGCGACAAGCTGTTCGTGCCGGTCACCAGTTTGCACCTGATCAGCCGCTACACCGGCTCCGACAACCCGCCCAGCCACAAGCTCGGCGGCGAGGCCTGGGTCAAGGCGCGGCGCAAGGCGGCCGAGAAGGTGCGGGACGTGGCGGCCGAGCTGCTGGATGTCTATGCCATGCGGGCAGCCCGCCACGGCTTTGCCTTCAAACACGACCGGGAGGCCTATCGCCAGTTTGCCGCGAGCTTCCCGTTCGAGGAGACCGAGGATCAGCTCAATGCCATCAACGCTGTGCTCGGCGACATGTGCCAGGCCAAGAGCATGGACCGCCTGGTGTGCGGCGACGTGGGCTTTGGCAAGACCGAAGTGGCGATGCGGGCGGCCTTTGTGGCCGTGCACGGCGGCAAGCAGGTGGCCGTGCTGGTGCCCACCACCCTCCTGGCCCAGCAGCACTACGACAACTTCCGCGACCGATTCGCCAACTGGCCGGTGCGGGTGGAGGTGCTGAGCCGCTTCCGCTCCGCCAAGGAGCAGAGCGCCGTGATGAAGGAGATGGCCGAGGGCAAGGTGGACATCATCATCGGCACCCACAAGCTGCTCGGCGCCGAGCTCACCTTCAAGGATCTGGGCCTGCTCATCGTCGACGAGGAGCACCGCTTCGGGGTGCGCCAGAAGGAGAAGATCAAGGCGCTGCGCGCCGACGTGGATATCCTCACCCTCACCGCGACCCCCATTCCCCGCACCCTCAACATGGCCATGTCCGGCATGCGGGATCTCTCCATCATCGCCACCCCGCCCGCCAAGCGGCTCGCCATCAAGACCTTCGTGCGCCAGCACGAACCTGCGGTGGTGCGCGAGGCGGTACTGCGGGAATTGAAGCGCGGCGGCCAGGTCTACTACCTGCACAACGATGTGGAGAGCATCGAGAAGTGCGCCGCCGATCTTGCCGAGCTGGTGCCGGAGGCGCGCATCGGCATCGCCCACGGCCAGATGCGCGAGCGGGAGCTCGAGCGGGTGATGTCGGACTTCTACCACCAGCGCTTCAACCTGCTGGTGTGCACCACCATCATCGAGACCGGCATCGACGTGCCGAGCGCCAACACCATCATCATGGACCGGGCGGATCACCTTGGCCTGGCCCAGCTGCACCAGCTGCGGGGCCGGGTCGGTCGCTCCCACCACCAGGCCTATGCCTACCTGCTCACCCCCCATCCCAAGCTGATGACCAAGGATGCGGCCAAGCGGCTGGAGGCCATCGCGTCCCTCGAAGATCTCGGCGCCGGCTTTGCGCTCGCCACCCACGATCTGGAGATCCGGGGCGCGGGCGAGCTGCTGGGCGACGATCAGAGCGGCCAGATCGAATCGGTGGGCTTCACCCTCTATATGGAGATGCTGGAGCAAGCGGTGGAGGCGCTCAAACATGGCAAGGAGCCGTCGCTCGAGCAGCTCATGAGCCAGCATACCGAGGTGGAGCTACGCCTGCCCGCCTTGCTCCCGGACGACTACATCCCGGACGTCAACATGCGGCTCTCCATGTACAAGCGCATCGCCAGTGCCGCCGATGAGCAGGAGCTGCGGGAGCTCAAAGTGGAGCTCATCGATCGCTTCGGTCTCTTGCCGGAGCCGACCAAGACGCTGATGGAGCTGGCCGCCTTCCGCCAGCGCGCCACGGCGCTGGGCATTCGCCGGGTGGAGATGAGCGAGCGCGGCGGCTATCTGGACTTTACCCAGGAAACCAAGGTCAACCCGGCCTATCTGGTCAAGCTGCTCTCCGAGCAGCCGCGCATCTACAAGATGGACGGACCGACCCGGCTGCGCTTCCAGGTGCCGACCCAGGACAGGGCCATGCGCCTCAAACTGGTGGACGGCCTGCTGGCGGATCTCGCCCGCCATGCCACCCCCTGAGGGGGAAGCATGACGTCAGCAGGGCGCGACCTGCCGCCCATAACAACGGGAGCCCCAGGGCTCCCGTTTCGTTGCTGGCAAGGGGCGGCATCTCGCCCCCGGCCCCCCTTCTTGTCCCCGACGCCTCGGTTCGCCCTTCTGGCAGCACCATTTTGCCGCCGAATCCATCTGTTGATACGATGCATTGAGTCATCACCCATCTGAAAAACAGATGGATGTGGGGATGATCGTGGGCAAAAAACGGGTTCAACGCGCCTCGATAGCCCCGCAGATGGCCCGTGCCGTATTTATCCCGCCCACGTATCCAGACTAGGTATCCCGGCAAGGGGGCCACCAGCCATTGCACCGCGACCGCCGAGGCGCCGCGTCAGTCCGTCAGTCCGTCAATCCGTCAGTCCGTCAGTCCG
>NZ_CDBK01000068.1:47249-63562 GCF_000819785.1 Aeromonas caviae
TCAGTCCGTCAGTCCGTCAGCATATCAACCTGGCTCAACCCGCCTGCACGCCAATAAAAACGGGAGCCTTGACGGCTCCCGTGACGAAAGGACGCTGGCCCGGGCTCAGCCCTGGTTGGCCGGATCCTCGTGGGCGGAGAACTCCCGCATGAAGGCCTCGGCCCGCTCCACCATCCTGGTGGACCCGACGAAGTAGGGGGTGCGCTGGTGCAGGGCGGTAGGCTGGATGTCCATGATGCGGCCAAAACCATCGGACGCCTTGCCACCGGCCTGCTCCACCAGGAAGGCCATGGGGTTGCACTCATAGAGCAGGCGCAGCTTGCCGTTCGGGGAGTTGGTGCCGGACGGATAGATGTAGATGCCCCCCTTGAGCAGGTTGCGGTGGAAATCCGACACCAGGGAGCCGATGTAGCGGGAGGTATAGGGCCTGTGAGTCGCCTCGTCACGCTCCTGGCAGTATTTCAGGTACTTCTTCACCCCGTCCGGGAACTTGATGTAGTTGCCCTCGTTGATGGAGTAGATCTTGCCCTCCTCCGGAATGCGGATGTTCTCGTGGGAGAGACAGAAGCAGCCGATGGAGGGGTCATAGGTGAAGCCGTTGACCCCAAAGCCGGTGGTGTAGACCAGCATGGTGGAGGAGCCGTAGACCACGTAGCCCGCCGCGACCTGACGGTGACCCGGCTGCAGGAAGTCCTCCAGAGTGACCCCGGCGCCCGGTTTGCTGACCCGGCGGTAGATGGAGAAGATGGTCCCGACCGAGACGTTGACGTCGATGTTGGAGGAGCCGTCGAGGGGGTCTATCAGCACCACGTACTTGGAGTGACGGGAGAGCTCGGAATCGAAGGAGACGAAGTCCTCCTCCTCCTCAGAGGCCATGCCGCACACCTCGCCACGGGCCTCCAGCGCCGCCTTGAAGCGCTCGTTGGCATAGACGTCCAGCTTCTGCTGCACCTCGCCCTGCACGTTTTCGGCGCCGATGGAACCGATGATGTCCGCCAGACCCGCCTTGTTGATCTCCCGGTTCACCACCTTGGCTGCCAGGCGGATGGAGCTGAGCAAGGAGGTCAGCTCGCCAGTCGCGGTCGGGTAGTCCGCCTGCTTTTTGACGATGAACTCGCCCATGGTGATCATGTTTCGCATTCTTGTTCCTTTAAGATCGTTTCCGTTGGCCGTTGAAAACGTTTGCAAGTATCGGCAAAAAAAGTGCCGATCCCCGGCAGCGTTGTTTTGTAACCCAATGTAACGCCTGTTTTTTGTTTTTGCAGCGAATTAAGCCGTTCTTTAAATCGCCAGAAAGCCGCGCCACCACGGGCTTTCGCCGTGAAACAAGGGTGCCATCCGGCATCTTTTGGGGGGTTAATTCGTGACAAGAATGCATCCGGGCCGACGCGGCTGCCCGCCCTGCTCCCCCTGGCGCCCGGCAATGTTGTGCCAGAGGCGCCCCTCTTGAGATCTCCCCCCCAATCCCGCACACTGGCTGCGCTTTGGAAGCAAAAAAACATAAGGATATTCAATGAAAAAGTCGCTTATCGCCGGGGCGGTTGCCGCTCTGCTCACCCTCCCCGTCCTCGCCGCCCAGGTGCCTGAAGGCACCCAGCTTCTGCCAGCCGCCCAGCAAGTGTTCGTGCGCAACATCGGCACCGAGCCTGCCTCCATCGATCCCCAGATGGTGGAAGAGAGCGCGGGCAGCGACGTCGTCAACGATCTGTTCGAGGGGCTCTATACCCTGGATGGCAACGGCAAGCTGCAGGCGGCGGGCGCCCTTGGCTACGAGCTCGATGCCACGGGCACCGTCTACACCTTCAAGCTCAGACCCGATGCCAAATGGTCCAACGGCGAGCCGGTGACGGCGGCGGACTACGTCTATGGCTGGCAGCGGGCGGCGGATCCCAAGAACGCCTCCAACTACGCCTGGTTCATCGAGCTGACCGGCGTCGCCAATGCCAGCGACGTGGTGCAGGGCAAGCAGAGCCCGGATGCCCTGGGGATCAAGGCGCTCGATGACTACACCCTGCAGATCACCCTGAAAAACCCGGTCCCCTTCTTCCTCAAGACCCTCTCCCACTACACCACCTTCCCGGCGCCCAAGGCCACCATCGAGAAGTTCGGTCATGAGTGGGTCAAACCGGCCAACATCGTCTCCAACGGCGCCTTCGCCCTCAAGGAGTGGACCCCGAACGAGCGCCTCATCGCCGAGCGCAATCCCCACTACTGGGACAACGAGCACACCGTGCTGAACAAGGTGATCTATCTGGAGATCGTCTCCGATACCGCGGCCTACAACCGCTATCGTGCGAGCGAGCTGCACTACACCACCTATCCCCTGGAGCAGTATCAGCAGATCAAGCGCCAGAGCCCGGAGGAGCTGGTGAGCGCCCCCATGCTCGCCACCTACTACTACGTGTTCAACACCCAGCGCAAACCCTTTGACGACGTCAGGGTACGCAAGGCACTCTCTCTTGCCATCGACCGGGACACCATCACGGAGAAGATCCTGGGACAGGGGCAGCTCTCCGCCTTCAGCCTGACCCCGCCGAGCGTGGACGGCTTCGAGCTCAAACGCCCCGCCAGCGAGCTGATGAGCAAGGAAGAGCGCATCAAGCAGGCCAAGGCGCTGCTTGGCGAGGCGGGTTACGGCCCGGACAAGCCGCTGACGGTGGACATCCTCTACAACACCAACGAGGGGCACAAGAAGATAGCACTCGCCATCTCCTCCATGTGGAAGCACAACCTGGGGGTCAAGGCGGAGCTCAACAACATGGAGTGGAAGACCATGGTGTCGGCCCTGAACGAGGGTGACTTCGGGGTGAGCCGCTACTCCTGGAACGGAGACTACAACGATGCCTCCACCTTCCTCGACATCATGACCTCCAGCAGCAGCGCCAACAGCGGCAAGTGGTTCAACAAGGAGTACGACGCCCTCCTGGCCAAGGCCCATGACGCCAAGGACCCCGCCGAGCGCAACCGCCTCTATCAGCAGGCCGAGGTGCTGATCGACGAGGAGGCCCCCATTGCCCCTGTCTACTTCTACGTGAAATCTCGGCTGCTCAAACCCAACGTCAAGGGCTACCCCTACCAGAACCCGCAAGACCTGGTCTATGCCAAGGATCTCTATCTGACGGCGCAGTGACGCTGGGCACCGAACCAAAAAGACCGCCTCGAGGGCGGTCTTTTTTTATCCTACTTCTCCTGACAGCCCGCCACCGCGAGCCGGGCGCGTCTTCGCACCGTCACGGGCCTCACCAGCAACTGCGCCAGCAACACCCCCATCAGGGTCATGCCGCCACCGATGAGGTGATAGCTGGTGAGCCGCTCCCCGAGCCAGCTGATGGCAAGGGCGGCCGTCATGACCGGCAACAGGTTCATGAAGATGGCGGTACGGCTCGCCCCGAGCAGGGCAATGCCCTGCATCCAGAGCCAGGGCGAGAGGGCCGAGGTCGGGATCCCCGCATAGAGGATGAGCCAGAGGGCACTGCCATCGGGCCAGTGCCCGTCCACCAGCAGATAGAAGGGGGTGAGGAACAGAAGGCTGCACAGCACCTGGCCGTAGAGCATGGACCAGTTGTCCAGCCCCAGATCCCAGCGCTTGAGCAGCACGCTGTAGAGCGCATAGGTGGCCGCCGAGAGCAGCATGTAAACGGAACCGATATGGATGCCCTGGGTCAGCAGCCGGACCGGATCCCCCTGCCCCAACAAAATCGCCAGCCCCAGAATGGAGATGGCGCCTCCCAGCAGCGCCCCCCAGGTGGGCCGCTCGCGCAGCAACCAGATGCTGAGCAGTACCGTCATCAAGGGGGTCAGTCCCATCATCAGGCCAATCTCGGTGGCCCCCAGGGTCTGGGCCGCGTAATAGCCAAAGGTCTGGTTCAAGACCATGCCGAGCAGGGCCAGCACCGCCAGCTTCGAGAAACCGGCCCGCAGCTTGCGGCGCTCGCGCCAGGCCCGGTGAGCCAGAAACGGGGTCAGCACCAGGGCCGCCACCATCCAGCGCGACCAGGCGAGCGCTGCAGGAGACAACACCCCGACCGCCAGCTTGCTGACGATGCCATTGCCGGCCCAGATGGCCATGCAGGAGAAGGGAAACAGGAAGGCAAGGGGCATTGCGATATCCAGAATAAAAAGGCGGGTATTGCGCGCGAGTATAGAGAGGCAATCAGGATAAGCAAGCCTGCCAACGCAGGAAGAAGCGCCATGACGCGAACGGTTGGCACCGCGCCCAGGCGCCATCAACAATCATGCCCGCACAGGGGCGGGCATGAGGGGGACCAGGGTCAGCCTGAGGCGCCTCAGGCGGCATCCATGTGGAGCCTTGAAATCAGTTCATTGACCTCGAGCACCGTCTGGCGATGGGGAATGTCGGCTTGCAATGGCATCATCAGCAAGCCCGACTGGAAATCGAAGCGCCCCCTGCCGTGGATGTAAATCCGCCCCTTGAAGAAGGTTTTGACATGTTTTGCCACCATCAGTGGCAGGTACTTCTTGAACACTCTCATCGTTTGCAACCTCTTGAAGTTGTATCCGTATGACAGCAGCTTATGCGAAATAATTCCGTTAAATTTATATAAAAAACCGGAAAAATCGACTCTCTCTTCCCCAAAAAACCAAACTGTAACTTATTATTAACTTTTACCGTATTGTATGCGGTCCTTCCAGCCAGAGCAAGACTCCTTTGCCATCTTGCCATTCGATGCAGGCCAGCCCGGACGTCGCGAACATGGGGGCCCCTGCCGCCGGGCAGAGACTCTGGACCAGATACCCCACCAGCGGCAGGTGACTGACCATCAGGATGTTGTCATGCTCCGCCGCCAGCTCCGTGAGGTAGCTCGCCACGAAAGCCGGATCCCCGTAGGGGGTGATGTCGCCGCTCTCCTCGACCTTGAGGGCCTTGGGCAACACGGGGGCGATGGCCTGCCAGGTCTGTCTGGCACGCAGGTAGTTGCTGTGGATCACCAGGTTCAGGGAGCCTGCCAATTGGGGAGCCAGCCAGCCCGCCATGTGGATGGACTCTTCGATGCCTTGCTCGGTCAGTGGACGCTGTTCATCAGTCTTTGCGTTCATGCCAGCCTGGCCATGACGCATGATGTAGATTTTCATTACAACCTCGCCCAGGGGGCCTGTTTAAATAGCGGGGGAATCTTACCCCGCCATGCCGGGGGAAACAATTGCGCCACCTCTCAGAAAAGGGTTTGCCTCGCAAGATAGCGGGGTCGATAATCATGTTTAAATTCAAATAAATTCACCGCGAGCCCCTCCCCAATGAGCCCATATGCCAGTCCCAATGACCATCGGCGGTATCACTATCTGGAGCTGGCAAACCGGCTCAGGGTCTTGCTGATCTGTGATCCCGAGACCGACAAATCCGCCGCCTCCCTGGCGGTGAATACTGGCCACTTCGACGATCCTGCGGATCGCCAGGGCATGGCCCATTTCCTCGAGCATATGCTGTTTCTCGGTACCCGCACCTACCCCAAACCCGGTGAATACCAGCAATTCATGAGCCGCCACGGTGGCAGCAACAACGCCTGGACCGGTACCGAGTTCACCAACTTCTTCTTCGACATCGACAACGGCTTCTTCGAGGCGGGGCTCGACCGGTTCTCCCAGTTCTTCATCTGCCCCACCTTTGCACCGGAGTGGGTCGACAAGGAGCGCAACGCGGTGGACTCCGAGTACCGCCTCAAGCTGCAGGACGACGTGCGCCGCAGCTACCAGGTGCACAAGGAGACGGTCAATCCGGACCACCCCTTCTCCAAATTCTCGGTGGGCAACCTCGACACCCTGGCGGATCTCCCCGGCCGGGATCTGCGCTCGGACCTCATTGCGTTCTACGAAACCCACTACAGTGCGGATCGCATGGCGCTGGTCATGCTTTCACCGGCACCCATCGAGACCCAGCTGGCCTGGTGTGATCGCTTCTTTGGTGCCATTCCGGATCGCCGCCTCGGCCCTCCGGTACTGAGCCATCCTCTCTATCGGCTCGATGATCTCGGCATTCGCATCCAGCTGACCCCGGTCAAGGAGACCCGCAAGCTGGCGCTGACCTTCCCGCTGCCGTGCGTGGATGAGTATTACGACAAAAAACCCCTCACCTTCCTGAGCCACCTCATCGGCTATGAGGGGGAAGGCAGCCTGCTCTCCCTGCTCAAGGGGCGGGGCTGGGTCAATCAGCTCGCCGCCGGCGGCGGCATCAGCGGCGCCAACTTCAAGGACTTTGGCGTGAGCTTTGGCCTCACCCCCCTTGGGCTTGAGCATGTGGACGAGATCATCGCCGCCCTGTTTGGCTATCTGAAGCTCATCGAGCGGGGTGGGGTGCAGGCCTGGCGCTATGAGGAGAAGCGCAGCGTGCTGGAATCCGCCTTCCGCTTCCAGGAGCGGGGACGGGCCCTCGACACCGTCTCCGGCCTCGTGCTCAACCTGTTCAGCTATGGGCCGGACGATCTGCTCTATGGCGACTACATGATGCGCGAGTTCGATGAGCCGCTGATCCGGCGCTTCCTCGCCAAGCTGACCCCCCACAATCTGCGAGTGACCATCCAGGCCCCGGAAGTGAGCACGGATCGCCTCGCCCGCTGGTACCAGACCCCCTACAGCGTCCAGAGCATCAGCGAGGCCGAGAAGATCCGCTGGCAGCAGAGTGAACCGGATCCCGCCCTGCACCTGCCGGCGCCCAACCCCTTCATCAGCACCCGCCTCGACGCCCGTCTGCCGGCGCTGCCCGCCGACATGCCGTCCTGCCTCATCGACAGGCCCGGTTTCCGGCTCTGGCACCTGCACGAGCATCAGTTCAGCGTGCCCAAGGGCAGCCTTTACATCTCTGTCGACAGCGAACATGCGGTCAAGAGCCCGCGTCACATCGCCATGGCGCGTCTGGCCGTGGAACTGCTCACGGATCACCTCAACGCCCTCACCTACCCGGCGGAGCTCGCGGGCCTTGGCTACCAGATTTATGCCCATCAGGGGGGCTTTACCATCAACCTCAGCGGTTTTGCCGACAAGCAACCGCTGCTGCTCGACATGATCCTCGGCAACCGCACCCTGGGGTATCCGGATCCGGCCCGCTTTAGCGAGATCAAGGAGCAGCTTATCCGCAACTGGGAGAACCAGTCCAAGACCCGCCCCATCTCCCAGTTGTTCAACCAGCTCACCAGTTTGCTGCAACCCAACAACCCGCCCTTCGAGCAGCTGTTGCGCCACCTGCGCACCGTCGAACTCGGGGAGATGCCCGGCTTCGTCTCCGAGCTCTTTGCCAGGGTGCATCTGGAGGCCCTGGTACACGGAGACTGGACGGCCGCCGAGGCCCTCGAACTCGCGGCCCTGCTGGAGCGCCACCTCGGTGCCAACAGCCAGCCCAGCGCCGAGACCCGCCGCCCCCTCATCTCCATCCAGGACAGAGGCACCCTCATTCGCGAGCAGGGGTGCGATCACGAGGACTCGGCGCTGCTGGTCTACTACCAGTCGCGCACCACCCGAGCGCGGGATCTCGCCTGCTTCACCCTGGCCAACCACATCATGTCATCCACCTTCTTCCACGAGCTGCGCACCCGCCAGCAGCTCGGTTACGTGGTGGGAGCCGGCAACCTGCCCCTCAACCGCCATCCCGGTCTCATCTTCTATATCCAGTCGCCGGTGGCGGGGCCGCAGATCCTGCTAGACGCGGTGGAGGAGTTCATCGATCTCTTCCCGCTGGCCATGCTGGAGTTCACCGAGCAGCAGTGGCAGGAGAGCAAGGCGGGGTTGCAGGCCCAGCTCAGCGAGCGGGATGCCAACCTGCGCAGCCGCGGCCAGCGGCTCTGGGTCAGCATCGGCAACAAGGATCTGGGTTTTGATCAGCGCGAACGGGTACGCGAGGAGGTGGGCAGGCTCAGCCGTGCCGATCTGGTGCGCTTCATCACCCAGCTGAGATCCCGTACCTCGGATCGCCTCATCCTCTGCAGCTATGGCCTGGGCCACGAGCACGACGAGCGAATCACCGGCCAGTTTGTCGACGATCCCAGGGCATTTCGGCTCAACGCCGCCACCTTTGAAGGCTGACCTCCCCTGTTGGCAACGCGCAGACAATAAAAAGCCGACCCTGTGGGGTCGGCTGGAAAAACCATAATCAATTGCGACCAGAGCCGCCAAAAGTGAACATGAGCGTGAAAATCAGACACTGGGTTGATGTTCGACCGGCGTTCAAACCAGAGCTCATCGGTCGGCACCAGCAGTGATTGAGAAACAGCCTCATCTTAGGCATTTCCCTGATTTTCCACGTTGATCTATGTCAAAGGAGGTAAAACAAGCGCCACTTCCATCCTTGGCAGCGGCCTCGCGCCCTCTCAACCCCGGCGGATCAGCCGGTAAGCTACCTCGTCGAAATAGGAGAGCTGCCCCGAGAGCACCCTGGGGTGATCCAGCTCAGCCCCCCGGCCCAGCACCTCGACACCAAAGTCGCGCTCAAACAGGGTGCGCACCTCCATCTCCCCCACCGAGAACGGCGGCTGTAGCTGCTGCTCGGGCTGATACTCGAGGGTCACCAGCAACACCTGCCCTCCCGCCTCCACCAGGCGGCTCATCAGGGCGGCATACTGGCGGCGCATGGCGCCCGGCAAGGCGATAAGGGCCGCCCTGTCATAGACCAGGCGATAACGCTGACCAAGCTCCGGAGCGGCGAAGAAGTCCCCCTGATAGATGCGCAGATCGGCGTGCCGGTGGCACTGATAGGGACCCACCTCGCTTCTCTCTGCACTCAGGTTGTTCTCGTCAAAAAACTGGGTAATGGCGAGCTCGGAGAGCTCGAAGCCATCCACCGGATGCCCCTGCTCACGCAGCCAGAGCATGTCCCGGGACTTGCCGCAAAGGGGCACCAGCACGGGGTCGCTCCCTTGCTGGGCCGACCACCAGGATTGCAGCCAGCGGTTGAAATCTGCCTGATGAAAGCCAATCCGGTTCTCTTTCCACTTCTGGTGCCAAAATGCCGCTTCCATCATCTTCCTCTCGTCATCTGCAATGGTGCATCACTATCACAACTTCACCGAAGTGGCGCAAGCCCCATGATCCCGCCCTTGTGCAAGAGAAGGCCCACGATGGGCAGGCCTCAGGCCACGACCCCAGGCAGGCTTGTCGCCATCGCAGCCAGCCGGGTCAGGATCTGCGCGAAGGTGGGTCGCCGGGAAGGCACCTCAAAGCCGCACTCCCTGGCCAGTCGATGAAGGGGGTCAAGGTCGGCGTCCCCCCCATCACAGCGCGCCAGCAGCTCGGCCAGCAGGCAGCCAAAGGCCCGCACTTCCAGGCGCTCCAGCCGCCCGGCCAGCACCTCATCGGCGCGGTCGTAACAGGAGGCGGCACCAAAGTCCCCGAGCAGCACCCGGCCCGGCGCCTCCTGCGACGAGTGAGGCATCGCGGGCTGCAAGGAGTACAGCAGGTTGTGTGCGTAGAGATCGCCGTGGAGGATGCCCCGCTCGTGCAGGTGCCGGGCGGCCGCAGCCACCCCCTGCACCATGGCCATCACCTGGGCCGGGGTGAAGTTCAGATCCGCCCCATAGACATCCCGGGTGCAGGAGTCCAGGCTCGGGGGGCCCGCCAGGGTGGAGAAGGCGGGGTCTATCAGGGGCATCACCAGTGCCGGGATGCCGGAGGGATGATCGCTCACTCTCCCCATCACACCGACCAGGTTTGGATGACGACCGGCGGCCAGGGACGCAGTCATCTCGCTCAGGGGCAAGCCATCGCTGGTGACGGCCCCCTTGAAGAGCTTGACCGCCACCGCCCCGGGCCCTTCGGCCCTCGCCCACTCGGCGCGATAAATGACGCCGGATGCCCCCTCCCCGAGCACATCCCCCAGTGAGATCGCCTGCCAGGGGATCTCGGTAGTGAACTCCGATGTGCCGTTCAGACACGCCTGTTCATCACAGAAAGGGTTGCCCGCAAAGGCCAGCCAGGACAGACGCGGCATCGAGGGCAGCCAGCCAGGCAACGCAGGCAGGCGGTTGGCGGCGATGCGCAAAAGCTCCAAACGGTGGCAACCGGCAAGCGTCTCGGGAAGCTCATGTAGCCGGTTGCCCGAGAGCATCAGCTTTTGCAGATCAATGCAGCGCCCCAATTCGCCGGGCAGTGTCTCTATCTCGTTGTCGGTCAGGATCAGCCAGCGCAATCTGGCGGGCAGGGAGGCGGCCGGGACGGTCGCGATGCGGTTGGCCTTGAAGCCCACCATGGTGAGCGCAGGGCAGCGCCCCAGCACCTCGGGCAGTTCGGTGAAGTTGTTCTCGGAGCAGAAGAGGATGCGCAGCTTCTTGCATTCGGCCAGCTCGTCAGGCAACTCGCTCAGCTGGTTGCCGGTGAGATCCAGCACCTCCAGGGTCTCCTTGAGGCTCAGGATCTCGGGGGGGAACACCGCGAGGTTTTCAGCAAGTTTGAGGTGGCGGGCGCCGCAGAGCTCGCCTGCGCGAAGCTGTTCCAGGGTATGCATGGGATCGTCTCTATCAACATTCGGGCTTGCGGTGGCTCACTGCGGGCACTCCCCCCAGACCACACAGGAGGGGCATTATAGGGAATGACGGCCAAAGATGGCCGATTTTCTTGCAAAGCCTGCTCTTGCAAAGGCCCCCCATCGCCACACTCCCGCTCTCCGTTGCCATGAACCATCCCGGTCGCGCGCTTGGGTGGTTGAACATTTGATTGGCGCCATATAGTATGGCACCATACAAAGTCATTCGAGACTCACCATCATGATCACGCTGGAACAGAAACACCTCGCCCTGCTCGAGGATGCAGAGCGCCGCGGACACGCGGACACCCAAAACATACGCGTCTGCTTTGAGGTGTTGACCCTCGCCGCTGCCATCGATCAGGCGTGCGCGGCGCGCCTGGCTCCTCACCGCCTCTCCGAAGGCAAGTTCGTGCTGCTGTTTTTGCTGCGCGACCTGCCACAAGGGCTGGCCCCCCACGAGCTTGCCGACAAGGCGGGGGTCACACGGGCCACCATCACCGGCCTGCTCGACGGGTTGCAGCGGGACGGCCTGCTGGCTCGCCACAGCGACAGCCAGGACAGGCGAAAGATCTCGGTGCGCCTGACAGAGCAGGGCCAGGCCCTGGCGCAGCACCTGCTCGATGAGCACAGCCAGTGGATAGGCTCCCTGTTTGCCGGGTTCGATCAGGCAGAGCGGGAAACCCTGAGCGCCCTGCTCAAGCGGGCCTGGCTCAATGTCATCTCATCCCGGGCAGGCTGCACTGAGGCCACCACAGAGGAACACCCATGACACGCAGCCGCATCACGGATATCGCCCCCTCACGCCTCGCCCAGCTCAACCTGGGAGAGGTCGAGGCAAGCAACCTGACCGAATGCCTGGCGGTGGATTTTGCCGCCCTGATGCAGTGCACCCTGCCTTCGCTCGGGCCCCAGGCGCTTGCGTCGATGCACGCCGCATCCGGGGAGGGCATTACCCGGCGCATGGCACTGGCCGCCAGGCTGCTCC
Organism: Aeromonas caviae; assembly: GCF_000819785.1. GTDB lineage: Bacteria > Pseudomonadota > Gammaproteobacteria > Enterobacterales > Aeromonadaceae > Aeromonas > Aeromonas caviae. Next base: position 58,700 of record NZ_CDBK01000068.1, read on the forward strand.
TGACCGAGAACGGCACGAGGGATCTTGCGGCGCTCAGCCGTCATCCCTCCGATACCGTGCGGGGCTGGGCCTGTTTCATGGTGGGCGCGAGCGAGGGGCTGTCGCTCAGCGACCGCCTGGCTCTCATTCGCCCCCTCGCCGATGACCCTCACTTTGGGGTGCGCGAGTGGGCCTGGCTCGCAATGCGAACGACCATTGCCGCGCAGCTCGAGGCGGCCATTGCCGCCCTGGTGCCCTGGACGGTGGAGCCGTCCGAGCGGCTGCGACGCTTTGCCAGCGAAGCGACCCGGCCCCGCGGCGTCTGGTGTACCCATCTTGCGTCCCTGCGACAAGCACCGGAGCAGGCCCTGATGCTGCTCGAGCCCCTCAAGGCCGATCCCGCCCCCTATGTGCAGGACTCCGTTGCCAACTGGCTGAACGATGCGAGCAAAGACAGGCCACAGTGGGTCACTGACCTCTGCGCGCGCTGGTCTCGCGAAAGCCCCAGTCCCGCGACAACCCGGATTTGTCAACGCGCCTTGCGCACCTTGCGCAAGGGCCAACTCCCGAAGGAACCCCTATGACCCACTATCTGACAGAGCTCTACACCCCCACTCCCGCCTGGCTGGCACTGAGCCAGACGGCTCGTCAGCAGTTCTTCGAGGCCATTGGCACAGGCATGGCCAACCTCGCCGCCCTCGGGGTGGAACCCATCGCCCTGGGCGAGACCGATGCTGCCACCCTCCATGGTGCGCCCCACCCCTTCTTCGCCATCTGGCGCGGGCCGGATGCCGCAGCCATCGAGGCCCTCGTCCAGGGAATAGCCGCATCGGGCTGGCACGACTACTTCGAGACGGTCAACGCCACCGGCACCGGTGTCTCTCTGGGCGAGCACCTTGCACAGTTGGCCGCCCTGCCCTGCGCCGCCACAACCAGCCCCGCCCTGGCCTGATAACCCCTAAAAGAGCGTTATCCCACCAGGCTTTGCGTCAGTGCCGCCGACACCGGTGGCACTGTTTTCCATGCCCTGCCCTTGCAAACCCAGGTCACCACCACCTGGGAAAGCGGCGCCACAGCCCCGCTCCCTTCCCACTCCCTTCATAAAACGCGGATATCTCCTGATGCCGTGATGGCCCATCGCCGATGTGACAAGTGAGCAAGATCCGGGTCGTCGTGACGAAGGTTCGCAGCCATAGTGCTTTCAAACCAACAGTGCTTTCGACCCCCCCAAAGCTTTGAACCAAAGGAGGGTTGAACCAAAGGAGGTTTGAACCAGGAGGGGGGTGAACCCATCCACTTGTCTGCCAACCCTGCATGAGCGTCGCCACCTGGCGCCATGCACATCTCGCGAGGGAACTGCCATGTCATTACTGTCCAACAAGGTCGCCATCATCACCGGCGCCAGCTCCGGTATCGGTCGCGCCAGCGCCATCCTGTTTGCCAGGGAGGGGGCCAGCGTCGTCCTGGGTGCCCGCCGCCAGCCCGAGCTGGATGCGCTGGTGGAGGAGATCAGGGAATTCGGGGGCCAGGCGGTGAGCCTGGCGGGAGATGTGAAAAGCGAAACCTATGCCCGCGCCCTGGTGGATCTTGCGCTGACCCGTTTCGGCGGACTCGATATCGCCTTCAACAACGCCGGCACCACGGGGACACCGGGCAGCGTGCCGGGGCTTGAACTGGCGCAGTGGCAAGAGACCCTGGATACCAACCTCACCAGCGCCTTTGTGGGGGCCAAGTACCAGATCCCCGCCATGCAGGCACGCGGGGGCGGCTCCCTTATTTTTACCTCCACCTTCGTCGGCCATACCCTGGGGTTGCCCGGCATGGCGGCCTATGCCGCGAGCAAGGCGGGCCTCATCGGTCTGACCCAGGTGCTGGCCGCCGAATATGGGGCACAAGGGGTGCGGGTCAACGCCCTGCTGCCGGGGGGCACCGACACCCCCATGGGGCGGGCCTTTACCGATACACCGGAGAGTCTCGCCTTTGTGCAACAACTCCACGCCCTCAAACGGCTGGCCCAACCGGAGGAGATCGCCCGCTCGGCCCTCTATCTCGCGTCCGATGCATCCAGCTTTACCACCGGCATTGCCCTGCTGGCCGATGGTGGGGTATCTATTTGTCGCACATGACCTTGTCGCACCCAAGATCCTGCGGCTGCAAACCTATCGTGAGAGCGCCCTATGTCTGATTACGCCCGCATCGCCGATGCCATCCGTTTTATCGCAAGCCAGGTGGCGCGCCAGCCCACCCTGGACGAGATAGCGGCGCACGTTCACCTAAGCCCCTTTCACTTCCAGCGGCTGTTCAGCCGCTGGGCCGGGGTAACGCCCAAACGCTATTTGCAGGTACTGACTCTGGAGCGGGCCAAGGCGCTGTTGCAGGAGTCGCGCCCGCTGCTGGAGGTGGCCGACACCCTGGGCCTGAGCAGCGGCTCGCGGCTCTACGATCACTTCGTGCAGCTCGAGGCGGTGACGCCGGGCGAATACAAGCAGCGCGGGGCCGGGCTGGTGATCGATCACGGGGTGCACGACACCCCCTTCGGCCAGGCGTTCGTCGCCCTGACCCCGCGGGGGGTGTGCAACTTCTCGTTTCTCGATGACCAGGCCCCACAGGCGCCGCTGACCTCCCTCGCCCAGCGTTGGCCAGAGGCAGAACTGCGAGAAGCGCCCTCACGCACCCAGGAGGTCATCCACACCATGTTCGATGGCAGCAAGACACCGGACCGCCCCCTCTCCTTGCACGTGAGCGGCACCAACTTTCAGATCAGCGTCTGGCGGGCGCTGCTGCAGATCCCGCCCGCCAAGGTGGTGAGCTACGCCCAGGTGGCGAGCGCCGTCGGCAATCCCAAGGCCGCCCGCGCCGTGGGGCTGGCGGTGGGGGCCAACCCCGTCGCCTTGATGATCCCCTGCCACAGAGTCATCCAGCAAAACGGCAAACTCGGCGGCTATCACTGGGGCGAGACCCGTAAACAGGCGATACACGCCTGGGAAGCGGCGAGGTATGAGTGAACCTGGCCTTTTTCTGCTCGCCCTGATGAGGGAGAAACTGGAGTATTGGTTGTGAGTCAGCAAACAATCAGGTCACGCCGAACGAGCAGGCAGCGATATAAAACGGGAATATTAGAAGAGTCGGGGCGCAGATCGCCCCTTTTGTTGCCTTGGTAACGAGGTATGGCGCTCAGCCACCTCACCCCAACGGATTGACGAAATACGTAGGGTGCAATAAGCGCAGCGCATTGCGCCCTATAGCCCTTTAATTAAATTCAAATACCTTACCATCTTCATGTACAAATGTTTTTATCCCTATGTTCATTAACTCCATAGCTAACATAGTTGGAACTTTTGCTTGTTCAGGCATATGGGCCACGTAAACATCAACATTCTCATAAAAGCATAGTTTCACTAGGTAGAGACCAAATTTATCCGGGTCTGTATATTGATAATAAAACACACTACTATTACTTCCATATTTTTGGCAATGAGCAAGCTCTTTCCCTGCTTTATGAATCATCCATTTTTTAAATGCTGCAGGGTTTTGTTCATTAGTATGAAGAAAACCTAGGTAAGGTTTTACTTTACCTTGAAATTTTTCGTCAAAGTGATGGCGATAAATGCCCATTGCTATATGTTCGAAGCACTTTATAAGTCTATCGTAATCTGGTGTCCCCCATAAAATATCAAGAAAATTATTTCCTATCTCTATCCGATAGACTTTTTTTGTTAGTAATGCTTGATCTAATAGTTTGTATGATGACCTTCTTAGGGCTCGCTGTATTTTCCCATTGTAATGCTGATAACCAATGGAGTTGTTTCCAATAATACCAGCTAAACTAATCATGAGGAATTCATCATCACTCGATTTTTGTCCATTATGTTCATCACAAGAAGGAACTGTAATCAGATTGTTCCGCAGTTCTTTCCCCGAATCTTTTAACGTTGGAAATAAGCATTTTGGTGGCACATGTTCAATTGATGTCGCATTTTTATCACACATATAACACTTTTTTTCTTCCATGATATAAATATCCTACATGAGTAAACTTCACACCAATCTCACAAGCGCTAATGTAGCAGGCGTCCGTTATATTGAGTTATTAGGTATCATCTGGTGTTAATACTTTTTGCGCTTGTATCATTAACTTACTCGTTTGAAATATGTGCTGAAAACCACGGATAAAAGCAACTGCTGATATACCCATTAATCCTATGAAGCTGATGTGGTCAAGAATGCTTAATAAAAACTGCGACCCTAAAAGGAAACCCATCATTCCGAGTAAGAGCCATAGTACCGACCATCGAATAGAGTTGATAATTTTAAGCTTATGCAACTCAAAGAACCCCTCATCGTGTTTTAACATCTCTAGATAGAGGAGTTCCTTATTATGATTTTTCTCTGATCTAAATCGCCACCAAGACGATAGCTTTGACAAGCGCCCATCTAGGGATGTCTTCATATATGCGGATATCACATTAATTGTGATACCGGCGATAACAACTGAAACCCACCACTCAGTGGAGCTCAGAAATTTGTAGGTATCTTCCAAACTAGTCTCCCTTGATGCCTAACAGTGATTAGAGGAGGTTCGGTATTAAGCCGATAACAGAACCTGTTGTAGACCCCCGGCTCTTATAACCATCACAAAAAATATTTTAAAGTCATAGCTGTACTATGTATCTTGGCGTACTTTCCTGACTTCACATTGTTGATTCAATCTCCGACCTAGCACATAAGTACCTACGAAAATACTTTTGCTAAATGAATATTTTATCGGTCACAACAGATAAAAAAAGAGATAGATGATAGTTTCCTGAGCAAGATCAAAAAATTAATCAATAGGCACCAATACTGACCACATATCAGAAACGATTTGTACAGATCTAGTTATCA
>NZ_CDBK01000069.1 GCF_000819785.1 Aeromonas caviae
ATTCAAATTGTTAAAGAGCGTCACGCTTATCGCGTTGAGGAGGCGCATCTTACGCTCCTCACTTCGAAAGTCAAGCGGTTGTTTTCGCTTTTCTTTCGGCGCCCACTTCCTAAGGAAGCTGGCTCATCAGGTTGGCGTGTCCCGCCGTGCTGGTAGGGGCGCATTATAGGGAGCCGCGCCGTGATGACAAGAGCTTTTTGTAAAAATGCGCTCGTTTGCTGAAAAAGCAGGCTAAACCCCATGAAATGAGAGTTTACCCCAGTTTCATGCCGCTTTTTTGTTCATACCGTCAGTCTGGGCCTGAATGTAGTTGACCCAGCTGGTCGCCCTGTCTTGCCAGTTGTTCTGCTGTTGCAGCTCGCGAGCCAACACCAGCGCCTGAGCATATTGTTCTTTATTGAGGTGTGCCTGCACCAGCAGGGCCTTGGCTCTGTTGCCCTGCTCTCCCTTCACTGACTTGATGGCCGAGAGCTGGGTCATGGCGGCATCCGTCTTGCCCTGTTGCAGCAGCAGTTCGGCGGCACGCATGGCGGCCTTGGGGTGAGCATGTTCCCGGGCAAGCAGTTGCCAGCTGTCCACAGCCTTCGGCCACTCACGTGCCCCTTCCCACAACTGGGCCAGCAATTGGCGATTCTCTGCGCTCTGCTTCATCTGTCCCTTGGCCATGGCAGACTCCAGCAGACGCGCACCGCGATAGGGCAGTCCCTGCCAGGCATACAGGCGGATTAGCTGGTTGCGGGCGGCGGCATCATCCATCAGTTGACGGTCGATGGCAGTTTGCAGCAGTGCAAGCGCTCGATCACCACGCTTGGCGGAGAGATTGAGCGACACAGCCTGCTGCCACCACTTGCTCTCTTTTGGCTCGCGGCGGATCAACTCTTCGGCCTGATCCGCAGCCACGCCGTAACGCTGCAATGCAGTGAGGGAGGAGAGGCGGATGATGGCTGCCTGCTTCTGCCAGCTTTTCTTCAACAGTTGTTCACTCTGGCTGGCTGCCTCGCCGTACTGCTTGTTGTGGTAATAGAGGCCAGCCAAGCGCAGACGCAAGGCATCGTCAGCCTTGATGGCCAATGCGGCCTTGTAGCTGGCGATGGCGCCGGGCCAGTTGGATTGCTGGGCCTGGATATCCCCTCGCAGACGCAACAACTGAAGTCGTTGCTGCTCTGGCCACTCTTTATAGGCAAGAGCCTGCTCCACGTAGCGACTCGCCTGTGCGGTCTGCTGCAGGTTGGCGGCTAGAGAGGCCTGTAACTGCGCCAGCCAGGCGTGCTCAGCCTCGGAACCGGGTTTGAGCACAGCCGCCTTGCTCTGGGCCTGTTGCCACTGGCCAGATTGATAGAGCTTCATCACGGGCTCCAGCTGGCGGGAGAAATGAGGGCTCACCTCCATCGCCAGACAGGCTTGGCTGACCAGGGCCAGCAGACAGATCCAGATCCGCAACATGGTTATGACTCCAATTTGAATTTGAGCGTGATGACTTGCACCAGCTTGTCGGTGGCGCCCGGCCTCGGCTGATAGCGCCACTTGTTGATCGCCTGAATGGCCGCTCGCTCGAACTGACGCTTCGGCTTGGCCTCGACCACCTCCACATCCTGTACCCGCCCATCGGCATCGACGCTGAAACGCAGGGTCACGGACCCCTCGATGCCGGCCTGCTGGGCCCGGTAGGGATAAACAGGCTCAACCCGTTGCAGTGGCATCAAGAGGTCACCGGCACCGATTCCAGCGCCCTGCTGCTGACCATGGAAATTGCCGCTCGCGACCGGAGTGGGACTGGTCGCCACGCCAGGGGCAGAGACCTGTACCGCACTCAGGGTCGAGACCAGATCCAGGCTCGGCTGTACCGAAGGCAACGGGGCCGCCGCCGGCATGGGCATCGGTGTCGAGGCCAGCGCGGCAGGCGGCTCCGGCAGGGGTTCCGGCTCCTGGGGTACCGGCCGCTCACGCACCTGTACCTCGGTCACCTCGTTCTGCATGTTGATGACGATGGATTTCTGCTCTGTGGTCGCCTTCTCCCCTCCGGGCGGCTCCACCAGGGTGGCCATGAACAACAGGATGCCCAGACTGAGGGCGATCCCCAGTCCCAGGCTCATCAACTTGTGTTTCATTTCGGTGCCACCGCCACGGCGATGTTGGCGATGCCTGCCGCCTTGGCTTCATCCATCACCCGCACCACCTTGCCGTGGGGTACCCGTTCATCGGCCTGGATCACCAGGCTTGCCTCGGGCTGCTCCGCCAACAGTCGGGCGAGGGTGGCCTGCACCCGCTCCACATCCACCTGTTTGCGGTCGAGGAAGATCTGCCCCTGAGCGCCGATCGCCAGCATGATGCTGGACGATTTCTGCGCCTTGGCCTGGCTGGCCTGGGGTCTGTGTACCTCAAGCCCGGCTTCGCGCACGAAGGAGGTGGTCACGATGAAGAAGATCAGCATGATGAAGACGATATCCAGCATGGGGGTCATGTCGATCTGCACTTCATCGCGCTGGCGTTTGGATTGCCGTCTCATTGCATTACCTTCTCTTCTCGCAGGCCGTCCCGGGTCTTGGCCAGCGCACGCTTGGCCTGACTCTCGAGCCGGCTGAGTAACAACACGCCGGAGAGGGCCACCACCATGCCTGCCATGGTGGGGATGGTGGCGCGGGAGATCCCGCCCGCCATGCTCTCCGGGTTAAAGCGGTTGGCCGCAGCCAGCGCATCGAATACGCCTATCATGCCGGTCACTGTACCCAGCAACCCCAGCATGGGGCAGAGCACCACCAGGGTGCGGATGAAGATCAGATGACGGTTGAGCGCCAGCTCCACTTCTGCCAGCCAGCGCCCGCGAATCGCGCGAGCGTGCCAACTGTGACGCTCGCGACGCGCCTGCCAGCGGCCCAGCAGCTCACGCTGCAACGGTGCAAACCCCAGGTTGAGGTAGAGCAGCCGCTCGATCATCAGAATCCACATCAGCACCAGCAAGGCCAGAATGACCCAGAGCACCGGGCCGCCACGGCCCATGAAGCTCTGCAACTGCTGCCAGATGTCGAGCATCATGCTACCCGCTCCACCCTGTCACCATTGCTTTCGGCCCGCTCGGCCAGGATCCCGGCCACCTGCTGTTCCAGCACGTTGGAAAGCTCGGTGAAACGGGACTGCAACAGGCTGTGGGCCAGGATCAGCGGAATGGCCGCCACCAGACCCTGCACCGTGGTGACCAGGGCCATGGAGATGCCGCCCGCCATGATCTTGGGATCGCCGGTACCGAACTGGGTGATGGCCTGGAAGGTGCCGATCATACCGGTCACTGTCCCGAGCAGACCCAGCATGGGGGCGATGGCCGCGATCACCTTAACCATGCCGATGCCGCGCTCCAGGCGAGGGGTCTCCTGCAGGATCGCCTCATCCAGACGCAGTTCGAGGGTCTCCATGCTCAGTTCTGGATGCTTGTCAGCCACCGTCAGCACCCGGCCGAGGGCGTTGTCGGCATGATATTCACCGCTCTTGAGCTGGCGACGAACCCGACCCAGTTCGCGAGAGAGGCTCCACAGCCGTACTCCAGCGATCCCCAGGCCGATGGCTGCCAGCAGCACGATGATGGCGCCGACCTGGCCGCCCTGCTGGACTTGCTGCCAGAAGGTGGGCGCCTGGGCCAGCATATCGAGCAGAACACCGTGGGAGGGATCCAGCGGCAACGCTTCTCCCTCCTGACCCTGATAAGCGGCCACAGCGGAAAGCACGCTGCCTGGCAGGCCCAGCACCGGACTCAGGCCTTCGGCCTCCGGTTGCAAGAAACCCGCATCGCCCAGCAGGGCGAAGCTGCCGATCCGGGTCAACGTCTGCTCGCTGGCAACGCCCTGGGCATCGAGCACCTTGCCGTTGAACTGGGCAACCCGGCCCGATTCGCGGATCTCCTGCAGCAAGGTGGCTGGCAGCAGGGCAAGGGCGGCGCGATCAGGCACCTGTTTATCCTGTGCCATGGTTTTCAGCGGGGCGAGACGATCAGGATACTGGCCCTCGACGGCGGATTCGCTCAGCAACTTGACCGCATCGCTGGCGCCCTGACGGGTGACCGCAAAGATCTCGTTCATGTCGCCGGAGGCCTGCTCCCACTGGGTATTGAGCTCCACCAGCTGCTTTTCATTGGCCGCGAACTGGCTGGCCAGCTCCTTGCTCAGGCGCTGGGCCTCGGCCAGCTTGGCACGGGCACTGCTCAGCTCCCTGGAGACAGACGCCAGATCCTGCTGAGCCTTCTGCTCACGGGCCTGTTCCTGCTGCTGCCAGGCTTCCTCGGCCACGACGGCTGTGGTGCCCAGAGAGAGGGCGAGGGCAAGGGGTAACCACTTCATGGTGACGCTCATGTCTGGGCCTCCTGACCACGGCTGACGGAAAGGGGGACATTCAACAACTGGGGAACTTTCTTGTCGGCAGCCATTTCCAACGCCTCGGCGATGGGGGAGAGCCACTGGCCGTCGAGGGCTTGCCATTGCTTGCTCTGCGCAGACCAGCGCCACGCCTGGGAGCGATCGGCGGTCATCGCCAGCAGGGAGACCCGGCCCAGAGCCAGCACGTCGACCCGGCGCGGTGCGCCATCCAGCACCAGCTCGGCGGAATAATGGTCCAGTCTGCTGCCGTATTCGGCTTCAATCTGATAGGCCTGCAATAGCTGGCGGAACTTCTCCGCCTCGCTCACATCGGCTCTAGCCAGCGTCGCTTTCAAGGCAGCAACCCGCGCCAGACGATCCTCTCTGCGTAGCGGGATGTCATCCTGTACCAGCTGTTCCAGATCGGCTTGCATCTGCAGCATCAGGGGGACAAGCCCCTGTCTGGTCTCCTGTACCGCCTCCAACTGCTGGTTCAGCTTGCCCAGCTCGTTTTGCTGATCGGCCACCAGAGACTGCATATAGCGGTTGTAGGCTTCCAGATCCCGCAGTTGCAGTTGGGCATTTTGCAGCTCAATCCTGGCGGCGACGGCGCCATCGGCGGCTTTCTCCACACGCAGCTGGGAGGCTTTCCCGTCGGCGATACTGTTCTTCAATGCTGGCGCAACCACCTCGTCGGCGGACACGACGCAATGAACGGCCATGGGTAACAAGGCCAGACCCCAAAACTTGTTCATGATATAAATCTTAACAATGATAACTATTCTCATTGTCTCAAAGAGTAGGGTCACTGGCAATCAGATGATTTTCTTGGCCTCTGGCCGAAAAAACAGGATACTTTTTAGACAAGTACGGGAATAACTGGCGTTGGTAGTCGCAACACCATTTTAAATAACTAAAAAATGTCTTTTCGATCAGCAAGATAAGTGATCGAAAAAGGAGACTTACATGTTTAACGATGCGATCTGGGAACACATAGATCGGTTCACCAAGGCGAAGAAGACCAGCGAGATCCAGCAACAACTGGAGCGCTTCAGTCATCAGATGGGGTTTGATTACTTCCGTTTGCTGATTATTTTCCCCATCAGCATGCAGAAATCCCATGTGGCGTTGTTCAACAACTGCCCCACCAGCTGGTTTGATGCCTATTCGGAACGGCACTACCTGACCCAGGATCCGGTCGTCTTCCTGGGACTGAAGCAGACCCAGCCCATCTTCTGGAACAAGCTCGATTGTGATGCCCCCTGGTTGCCCAGCGCCAGCAGGGAGGTGATGAACCTCGCCGCCGACTTCGGGGTGAGGAACGGCGTCTCCTTCCCGCTGCACACGCCGCAGGGGGAACACGGCATCCTCTCTTTCATCAGCAAGGAGAAGTCCAATTCCGATCTGATGTTTGAAAACGTTCCCCTGCTGTCATTCTGCGCCAGCTACATCTTCAACTCGGCCCTGACCCTCATCAAGGCCAGGCCAGACCTGATGAAATACCTGGCCGAGCTGTCGGATCGGGAGAAGGAGTGCCTGTTCTGGGCCAGCGAGGGCAAGACCTCCTGGGAGATCGCCACCATCCTCGGCATCAGCGAGCGAACCGTGAACTTCCACCTCAATCAGGTCACCAACAAGACGGACTCGCGCAACCGCAACCAGGCGATCGCCAAGAGCATCTCCAGCGGCATCATAGTGCCCTCGCTGGACGATGTGACCATCACCAACCTGCGGCTGTCGTAGCCTGTTTTGCCAAAACAAAAAGAGCCGCAATGCGGCTCTTTTTTCATTTCCGGCGACGGCTTATTCCACAGTCACGGATTTGGCCAGGTTGCGCGGCTGATCCACGTCGGTGCCCTTGATGAGGGCGACGTGGTAGGAGAGCAACTGCAACGGCACGGTATAGACGATCGGCGCGATCATCTCTTCCACGTGGTTCAGGCTCATCACCCGCATGGTCTCGTCGCTCTTGAAACCGGCGTCCGCATCGGCGAACACATAGAGGATACCGCCACGGGCACGCACCTCTTCCACGTTGGACTTGAGCTTCTCCAGCAGATCGTTGTTCGGCGCTACGACGATGATGGGCATCTCGGCATCGATCAGCGCCAGCGGGCCATGCTTCAACTCACCGGCGGCATAGGCCTCGGCGTGGATGTAGGAGATTTCCTTGAGTTTGAGCGCCCCTTCCATGGCGATGGGGTACTGACTGCCACGACCGAGGAACAGGCTATGGTGCTTGTCGGCAAACTCTTCGGCCAGAGTCTCGATCTGCTTGGCCAGGGCCAGGCTCTCCTTGATGCGCACAGGCAGGGCTTGCAGCGCCTTGACCAGTTCGGCCTCGGCGGCGGCACTCAGGTTGCCACGGCAGTGACCGACGGAGGCCACCAGCATCAGCAGACCAGCCAACTGGGTGGTGAACGCTTTGGTGGACGCCACCCCGATCTCGGCACCAGCCCGGGTCATGAAGGCCAGGTCGGATTCGCGCACCAGGGAGGAGCCTGGTACGTTGCAGATGGCCAGGGAGCTCATGTAACCAGACTCCTTGGCCAGACGCAGGGCTGCCAGGGTATCGGCAGTCTCGCCGCTCTGGGAGAGGGTCACCAGCAGGCTGTTGGGACGCACCACCGACTTGCGATAGCGGAACTCGGAGGCGATCTCCACGTCGCAGGAGACGCCGGCGATCTCTTCGAACCAGTAGCGCGCCACCATGCCGGAGTTGTAGGAGGTGCCGCAGGCGACGATCTGGACGTGCTCGACCTTGTCGAAAATGGCACGGGCGCCGTTGCCGAAGGACTCGACCACCACGTGATCGCTGCCCAGGCGGCCTTCCAGGGTATTGGTGATGGCCTTGGGCTGCTCGTAGATCTCCTTGAGCATGTAGTGGCGGTATTCACCCTTGTCACCGGCATCGTGGGAGAGCTCGGACTCCAGCTCCTCGCGTACCACGGCATGGCCGTCGGTATCGAAGATATGCACGTCGCGGCGGGTCACTTCGGCCACATCGCCCTCTTCCAGGAAGATGAAGCGGCGGGTCACCGGCAGCAGGGCCATCTGGTCGGAGGCGATGAAGTTCTCGCCGATGCCGCGGCCGATCACCAGGGGGGAGCCGGAGCGGGCCACCACCACGCGGCTGTCGTCACGGCTGTCCATCACCACGGTGCCGTAGGCGCCGCGCAGCTGCTTCACCGCTACCTGCATGGCCGCCAGCAGGCTGGGGGCGGATTTCAGCTCGTGGTGCACCAGGTGGGCAATCACTTCGGTGTCGGTGTCGGAGCTGAACACATAGCCCAGCGCCTTCAACTCTTCCCGCAGCTCTTCGTGGTTCTCGATGATGCCGTTGTGCACCACCACGATATGCTCGGAGACGTGGGGGTGAGCATTGCGCTCGGACGGCTCGCCATGGGTAGCCCAGCGGGTGTGGGCAATGCCGGTACCACCGTGGACGGACTGCTCTTCCAGTGCCTTGGCCAGTTCGGCCACCTTTCCGAGGCGACGCACCCGCTGCAGCGGCTGGTTGGCGCTGAACACGGCAACACCGGCCGAATCGTAGCCACGGTATTCCAGACGGCGCAGGCCCTCTACCAGGATTTCAGCCACATCACGTTGGGCGACGGCCCCGACGATGCCACACATACACTTCTCCTTGAAACGTAAGACGTTAATTCGGTTGGATAATGGTTTGTTCAAATCACACGGCCACGGGGGCGCAAATCAGCGTGATCCCCCTGGCCTGAATCTGTTCTCTGGCCGCATTGCTCAGCCCCTCGTCGGTCACCAGGGTATGGATGCCGGACCAGGGCAGCTCGAGATTGGGGATTTTTCGGCCGATCTTCTCCGACTCCACCATGACGATGACCTCCCGCGACACTTCGGCCATGACCCGGGAGAGGCCCACCAGCTCGTTGAAGGTGGTGGTGCCCCGCTCCGGGTCGATGCCATCGGCACCGATGAAGAGCTGGTCGAAGTCATAGGAGCGCAGCACCTGCTCCGCCACCTGCCCCTGGAAAGATTCGGAATGGGGATCCCAGGTCCCGCCTGTCATCAGCAGGGTGGGCTCGTTTTCCAGCTCGCGCAGGGCACCGGCCACATTGAGGGAGTTGGTCATGACGATGAGGCCGCGCTTGTTGCCCAGCATGGGGATCATGGCGCTGGTGGTGCTGCCGCTGTCGATGATGACGCGGTTGTGATCGCGGATCCGCTCGGCGGCAGCGCGGGCGATAGCCAGCTTTCGATTCGAAACTTGTTCCGGGTTGCTGTCCACCACCATCTCGCTGGGGAGGGGAACGGCACCGCCGTAGCGACGCAGCAACAGGCCACCGGTCTCCAGCACCGCCAGATCTTTGCGGATGGTCACCTCGGAAGTGGCGAAGTGTTTGGCCAGGGCATCGACGCTGACTTCCCCCTGCTCCTGCACCAGACTCACTATGGTGTGACGGCGCTGCTGTGTGTTGCGTTTGGTCATTTATAAGTTTCGATTCGAAAGAATGGCGAAATATTAATGCCTTTTCGGGAAAAATCAAACGGCAAATAGGATCCGATTTGGTTCGATGCCAGAATGAGGAACCGATTTGCGACGAGGACGCCATGCAAAAACGACTCATCTGGCTGGTGGAAGATGAAGCCAGCATTGCCGATACCCTGATCTATGCCCTGCAGACCGATGGTTTCGAGGTGGAGTGGTTCCCCCTCGGTCAGCCGTTGCTGGCGCGACTGGAACAGACGCGACCGGATTTTTTGATCCTGGATGTGGGGCTGCCGGACATCAGCGGCTTCGAACTGTGCAAGCGGGTGCGGGCACTGACCGATATTCCCCTGATGTTTCTCACCGCCCGCAGCGAGGAGATAGACAGGCTGATCGGGCTGGAGATAGGGGCAGACGACTACGTGGCCAAACCCTTCTCGCCCCGTGAGGTGTGCGCCCGGGTGCGGGTCATCCTGCGCCGCAGCCAGCCCGCCCCCTCCCAGCCGATACAGCCACTCGCCCTGGACGAGGAGCGGGCACGAATCTGCTTCCTGGGCCAGCCCCTGACGCTCACCCGCTATGAGTACCTGCTGCTCAAGACCCTGATGCTGGCGCCGGGTCGGGTCTACTCCCGCCAGCAGCTGATGGATCTGGTGTGGCAGGATGCGGAAGAGAGTCTGGATCGCACCGTCGACACCCACATCAAGACCCTGAGAGCCAAGCTGCGGGAGCGGGACCCTGACGCCAACCTGATCCTGACACACCGCGGGCTGGGCTACAGTCTGGAGCTGGCATGAACTCAGGGTGGCCGGGCATCGGCAGGGGGATGAGATGAGAATCGGATTGCAACTGCTGTGCGGCCTGGTGCTGATCTTCGCCCTGGCCGCCTGGTTCGTGCTGGAGATCTTCGTCGAGGAGATCAAGCCCGGGGTACGCAGCGCCACCGAAGATACCCTGGTAGACATGGCGCAGATGCTGGCCCCCCTGGCCCTGGACGACATGCAGGAAGGAAAGATGGCGAATGGCCGGCTGGCCAGCGCCTTCGCCCGCCTCAACCAGAGTCCCATCAATGCCCTCATCGATGGCCACCTCAAGCAGCAGGCGGAGTACCGCATCTATGTGACCGACGCAAAAGGCAGGGTGGTCTACGACTCGGACGGGGTGGATCTGGGCAAGGACTACTCGCGCTGGAACGACGTCTACCTGACCCTGCGTGGCGAATATGGCGCCCGCAGCACCCGCACCGATCCCGACGATGCTGCCAGCTCGACCATGTATGTGGCAGCTCCGCTGCGGGAAGGGGCCGAGATCATCGGCTCCCTCACCGTCGCCAAGCCCAACAGCACCCTGCAGCCCATGATAGAGCGCAGCGAACACCAGTTGCTGAAAGGGGCGGCCCTGCTGCTGTTCATCTCGCTGCTCATCGGCGCCTTGCTGGTGTGGTGGCTCAACCGTGCCATCGGCAAGCTGGTGCACTATGCGGATGCAATCAGCCAGGGTCAGCCCGCCAGCCTGCCGCGCCTCTACAGCCCCGAACTGGACAGGCTAGGCCACTCCCTGGAGACCATGCGCCGCCAACTGGACGGCAAGGCCTATATCGAGGCCTATGTCCACAGCCTGACCCACGAGCTCAAAAGCCCGCTGGCGGCAATTCGCGGGGCGGGGGAGATCCTGGCCGAGGCGCCGCCGCCGGACATCGCAAAGCGCTTTATCGGCAACATCAATCTGGAGACGGCTCGCATGCAGCAGCTGATCGAACGCATGCTGCAACTCGCCCGCCTCGAATCAGGGCAGGGGCTGGACAGACAATCCGTTGAGCCGGCCCGGCTGGGCAGACGGGTGCTCGACGCCCGCCAGATCCAGGCCCAGCGCCGCCAGATCGCCCTGCACGCCGAGCTGGGGGAAGGTCAGAAGCAGAAGTGGGATCCCCTGCTGGTGGAGCAGGCCCTTGGCAACCTGCTGGACAACGCCCTCGATTTCGCCCCCGCCGGCAGCACCCTGGTGCTGAGCGGCGCCATGGAGGAGGGGGGTTACTGCTACCGGGTGCGGGATCAGGGTCCAGGCATTCCCGACTTTGCGCTGCCCAGGATTTTCGAGCGTTTCTACTCCCTGCCAAGGCCAGACAAGGGAAAAAGCAGCGGCCTCGGGCTCAGTTTTGCCATGGAGGTGGCACGCCAGCATGGCGGCCATCTTGCTCTTGCCAATCAGCCGGGCGGGGGGGTGCTGGCCACACTGTGGCTGCCCGGCAACTGAGGACACTTCACACCAAGCACACAGAGCCGGGCTAAGCTGCACCTCCTCGATGACGACCGTCCCCGTCGATGCGCATTCATATTAATCAAGGAGATAGATATGCCCCGTATGCTGTTGTCCGGTCTGCTTGCCGCCGGCCTCTTCTGTGCACTGCCTGCCAGCGCCGCTTCTGGCTGCATGCTGTTTGCCGATGGCACCGGCAAACCCGTCAGCACCCAGGGGGACTGTGCCGCCCAGTTGACCCCGGCCTCCACCTTCAAGATCCCGCTGGCACTGATGGGCTATGACAGCGGCTTTCTGGTGGATGAACAACTGCCGGCCCTGCCGTTCAAGGCCGGTGACCCTGATTTCCTGCCGGAGTGGAAACAGACCACCACCCCGAGCAGCTGGATGCAATTCTCGGTCATCTGGTACTCGCAGCGCCTCACCGAGTGGCTGGGAGAAGCTCGCTTCCAGCACTACGTGGACAGCTTCGACTACGGCAACCGGGATCTTGAAGGCAACCCGGGCAAGCACGACGGTCTGACCCAGGCCTGGCTCAGCGCCAGCCTCGCCATCAGCCCCCAGGAGCAAGCCCGCTTCCTCGGCAAGATGGTGAGCGGCAAGCTGCCGGTCTCCGCCCAGACCCTGCGCCATACCGCCAACCTGATGCGTCAGCCCGACATCGACGGTTGGCAGATCCACGGCAAGACCGGCATGGGTTACCCCAAGCTGCTGGATGGCAGCCTGGACAGGGAGCAGCAGATCGGCTGGTTCGTCGGCTGGGCCAGCAAACAGGACAAGACGCTCATCTTCGTCCACACCGTTATCCAGAAGCCGGGCAAGCAGTTCGCTTCCCTCAGGGCCAGGGAGGAGGTGTTCGCCGCCCTGCCGGCCCGGTTGAAGACACTCTGATGCCAGCAACACCGGCGCCTGGCGCCGGTTTTTTTATCCCCCTTCACCACCGCTTCACACTGCCCCATCCTCCCTTCACGCGACCCCGGCACACTCCCGTTCAACAACAAGGAGACGTGTCATGGTCAAACAGATTTTCACCCACAAGATCGCCCTGCTGCTGTTGCTCTGCCTGCTGATGATGATCCCGGTTCACGCCATCATGGAGCTGAATCGGGAGCGCCAGGCCTATCGCAATCAGGCCATTCACAGCATCATGGCCAGCCACAGCGGGCCCCAACGCCTGATGGGGCCCGTACTGGTACAGCCCTATACCCGGACCGTCACCGTCGAGCAGGATGGCAAACATTTCGAGCGCAAGGAGCAGGTCTATCGCTACCTGCTGCCCAAGAGGCTGGATGTGCGGGCCAGCATGGAGGTGACCCCGCGCAAGCTCGGTATCTATCAGGCCCAGATTTATCACAGTCGCCTCTCCCTCTCCGGCCTGATGCCCACCAGCCTGGCTGACAAGGGGCTGGTGGCCGGTAACCCGAACCTGAGCTTCGACCCGGCTGATCCCGCCCTGGTGCCGGGCAAACACTATCTCAGCCTGATCCTCTCCGATGCCCGGGGCATCAGCCGCGTACCCGAACTGCAATGGGGGAAGCAACGCATCCCGTTTGCCCCTGGCGCCCAGCTGGGGGACGGGCGAGTGGGGATCCATGCCCCGCTCGACGCCTTGCCAGACGAAGATGGCCGCTTTCACATCGAGCTGGATCTGCAGGGCATGAATGCGCTGGAAGTGGTGCCGCTCGGACAGGACAGCCGGTTTCACCTGAACGGCAACTGGCCCCATCCCAATTTTCTCGGCGACTTTCTGCCCGGTGAACGCACCCTTGCGGATCAAGGGTTCGAGGCAAGCTGGCAGACCAGCTGGTTCGCCACCGACATGGAGAGCCGCTTCAACCGCATGATGAAGGGAGCGGGCACCAAACTGCCGTCATTCAGCGTCAGCCTGGTGCAACCGGTGGATCACTATCAGCTGAACGAGCGGGCCGCCAAATATGCCCTGCTGTTCATCGGCCTCACCTTCATCAGCTTCTTCATGTTCGAGCTGCTAAAAGGGCTGCGGGTACACCCCATCCAGTACGCACTGGTGGGCATGGGGCTGGCCATCTTCTATCTGGTGCTGCTGGCGCTGACCGAGCATCTCGGCTTTGCCTGGGCCTATCTCATTGCCGCCCTGGCCAGTGTGGCCCTCAACGGCTTCTACCTGAGCCATGTGCTGGGCGGCCCGAAACAGGGCATGGGATTCGCCGCCCTGCTGGGGCTGGTCTACGCCATCCTGTTCGGGCTGCTGCAGGCCGAGGAGACAGCCCTGTTGCTCGGCGCCCTGCTGCTGTTCGCCACCCTGGCGCTGGTCATGGGGCTGACTCGCAAGCTCGACTGGTATCAGGTGATGGAGAACAGTCCCTCCGCCACCGCATGGGCGGCCCCCCAGCCATCGACCAGTGACACCAGCCATCAGCCATAAGCAAAAAAACCGGCGCCCTCGGGCGCCGGTTTGCATTTCATTGATCGGGCATCACTTCTTCTTGACCGGACGGGGCCAGTTCGGAATGTGCCGCTGGGGCACTCGGGTGATCACCAGCTCGTTTTCCGCCACATCCTTGGTGATGGTAGAACCCGCCCCCAGGGTCGCCCCCTTGCCGATCCGCACCGGCGCCACCAGCTGGGTATCGGAGCCGACGAAGACATCGTCCTCGATGATGGTCTGGAACTTGTTCACCCCATCGTAATTGCAGGTGATGGTGCCGGCACCGATATTCACCCCGGCTCCGATCTCGGCATCACCCAGATAGGTCAGATGACCGCACTTCGAGCCCACCCCCAGCCGAGCCTTCTTCATCTCGACGAAGTTGCCGACATGGGCATCCTGCTCCAGCACGGCACCCGGGCGCAGGCGGGTAAAGGGCCCGACCGAGCACTGGTCGGCAATTTGCGCACCTTCGATGACGGAGTAGGGTTTCACCTCGGTGTGGTCGCCGATCACGCAATCCTTCAATACGCTGCCGGCACCGATGCGCACGTGATTGCCCAGCACCACCTTGCCTTCGATGATGACGTTGACGTCGATCACCACCTCCTCCCCGATTTCCAGGGTGCCGCGCAGATCGAAACGGGCCGGATCGATCAGGGTGGCGCCAGCGATCATCAGCTTCTCGGCCTGCATCTGCTGGTAGCTGCGCTCAAGCTGGGCCAACTGCACCCGGTTGTTGGCCCCTTCCACTTCCATGGTGCTGTCAGGGTGGACGGCGGCGATGGCACAACCATCCCCATGGGCCATGGCGATGACGTCGGTCAGATAGAACTCGCCCTGGGCGTTCTTGTTGTCGAGGCGCGACAGCCAGCCGCGCAGCTGGGCACCGTTCGCCACCAGCACGCCGGTGTTCACTTCGCGGATGGCAAGTTGCTCGGCGTTGGCATCCTTCTGCTCGACAATGCCGACCACCTGACCATGTTCCCGCACGATGCGGCCATAGCCGGTCGGGTTGTCCAGCACCACGGTCAGCAACGCCATGCCATCGTCGGCCTTGGCGGCCAGCAAGCGTTGCAGGGTCTCGGGCTGGATCAGCGGGGTATCGCCGTAGAGCACCAGCACGTCGTCTTCGTCATGCCAGAACGGAATGGCCTGGGCGACGGCATGGCCGGTCCCCAGTTGCTGGGCCTGCAGCACCCAGTTCAGGTCGGATGCCTGGATCCGCTCCTTCAGCAGTTCGGCGCCGTGGCCGTACACCAGGTGCAGCTGTTCGGCACCGATCTGGCGGGCGGTCTCGATCACATGGGAGACCATGGGCTTGCTGGCAACGGGGTGCAGCACCTTGGGCAGGGAGGAACGCATGCGGGTGCCTTTGCCCGCAGCCAGGATCACGACGTTGAGAGACATAGCTAGCCTTTGAAACAGGTGGAAATGCTGGGCGGAGTCTATCCAACGGGCAAAAAAAAAGCGACCCGAAGGTCGCTTTTTGCATCACCGTGATTAACGGTAATTCTTTTTGACGATATCGATAACCCGCAACTGGGCCATCGCTTTGGCCAGCTCGGCAGACGCCTGAGCATAGTCGATATCACCATGGGAGCTGTTGATCCGCTCTTCGGCACGACGTTTGGCTTCCTGGGCTTTCGCCTCATCCAGATCGTCTGCGCGAATGGCGGTATCGGCCAGCACGGTCACGGCTTCGGGTTGTACTTCCAGCATGCCGCCGGAGATGTACAGCACCTCTTCGCTACCATTTTGCTTGATCAAGCGGACCAGGCCCGGCTTGATGGCAGTCAGCAACGGAGCATGACCGTGGCGGAGACCCAGCTCACCTTCGGAGCCTGATACCTGGGCAGATTGCACGCGACCGGAAAACAGTTTTCCTTCGGCGCTCACCACATCCAGGTGAAAGGAGATCATCTCAGCCATGGGCCCTCCTATCGAGGCTTACAGTTTCTTGGACTTCTCGACGACTTCGTCGATGCCGCCAACCATGTAGAACGCCTGCTCCGGCAGATCGTCATACTCGCCCTTCAGGATGCCCTGGAAGCCACGGATGGTTTCCTTCAGCGGCACGTATTTGCCCGGAGAACCGGTAAATACTTCGGCCACGAAGAACGGCTGGGACAGGAAACGCTCGATCTTACGGGCACGGGCTACGGTCAGTTTGTCTTCTTCTGACAGTTCATCCATACCCAGGATGGCGATGATGTCCTTCAGCTCCTTGTAGCGCTGCAGTACGGTCTGAACGCCACGAGCGGTCTCGTAGTGCTCCTTGCCAACCACCAGCGGATCCAGCTGACGGGAGGTGGAGTCCAGCGGGTCAACGGCCGGGTAGATACCCAGTGCCGCGATCTGACGGGACAGTACGACGGTCGCATCCAGGTGGGCGAAGGTGGTCGCCGGAGACGGGTCGGTCAAGTCATCCGCAGGCACGTAAACGGCCTGTACGGAGGTGATGGAACCAGTCTTGGTGGAGGTGATGCGCTCTTGCAGAACACCCATCTCCTCGGCCAGGGTCGGCTGGTAACCTACTGCGGAGGGCATACGGCCCAGCAGTGCGGATACTTCGGTACCGGCCAGGGTGTAACGGTAGATGTTGTCCACGAAGAACAGCACGTCACGACCTTCGTCACGGAACTTCTCGGCCATGGTCAGGCCGGTCAGCGCCACGCGCAGACGGTTTCCGGGCGGCTCGTTCATCTGACCGTAAACCAGAGATACTTTGTCCAGTACGTTGGACTCCATCATCTCGTGGTAGAAGTCGTTACCCTCACGGGTACGCTCACCTACACCGGCGAACACGGAGTAACCGCTGTGCTCGATCGCGATGTTACGGATCAGCTCCATCATGTTGACGGTCTTGCCTACGCCGGCGCCGCCGAACAGACCAACCTTACCACCCTTGGCGAACGGACATACCAGGTCGATAACCTTGATGCCGGTCTCCAGCAGCTCGGTGCTGTTGGACTGATCTTCGTAGCTGGGGGCTTCGCGGTGGATGGACCAACGCTCTTCTTCGCCGATCGGACCCTTCTCGTCGATGGGGTCGCCCAGTACGTTCATGATACGGCCCAGGGTCGAGGTACCGACCGGTACCTGGATGGCCTTGCCGCTGTTAACTACTTCCAACCCACGACGCAGACCGTCGGAGGAACCCATGGTGATGCAACGCACGACGCCGCCGCCGATCTGTTGCTGAACTTCCAGTACCAGACCCTGGCCTTGGCCTTCGCTGACAACCTTCAGTGCATCGTACACCTGGGGCACGGCATTCTGCGGGAACTCGATGTCCACCACAGCGCCGATGATTTGGACGATGAAACCGTTACTCATGTCAAATCCTCTAAACCTTTGATAACCCTTGCCTTACACCGCAGCAGCACCGGAAACGATCTCTGTGAGCTCCTGGGTAATACTGGCCTGACGGGCCTTGTTGTATACCAGTTGCAGATCGTTAATCAGGTTGCCGGCGTTGTCAGTCGCGGCTTGCATGGCAACCATTCGGGCTGCCTGTTCACTTGCCAAGTTTTCTACCACACCCTGGTAGACCTGGGATTCGACGTAGCGAATCAGCAGGGTATCCAGCAGTTGCTTGGGATCCGGCTCATAGAGGTAGTCCCAGTGGTGCTTCTTGGCGAGCTTGCTGTCTTCTGTTACGGGCAAAGGCAGCAGTTGATCGACTTTTGGTTGCTGAACCATGGTGTTGACGAACTTGTTGTACACCAGATACAGCCTGTCAATCTCACCGTTGTCGTAAGCCTTCAGCATGACCTTCACTGAACCGATCAGGTCATTGACGCTCGGGTTGTCACCCAGTCCGGAGACGTGGGCTTTCACCTTGGCGCCGTGCCGTTCAAAGAAGTTGGAGGCCTTGTTACCGATCAATGCCAGGTCAACCTTGGCACCTTTCGCGCTCCATTGCTTCATATCATTGAGGGCAGCCTTGAACAGGTTGATGTTCAGACCACCACACAGGCCACGGTCGGTGGAGACGACGATGTAACCCACTCGCTTCACCTCACGTTCGATGAGGTAGGGGTGCTTGTATTCCAAGTTCCCCTGAGCGATATGGCCGATCACCTTGCGCATGGTTTCAGCGTACGGACGGCTGGCAGACATGCGTTCCTGCGCACGGCGCATCTTGCTCGCTGCCACCATTTCCATAGCGCTGGTGATCTTCTGAGTGTTCTTCACACTCCCGATCTTGTTACGTATCTCTTTTGCGCCGGCCATCTCTTCTCTCCATCAGGTGGCAGCTTGCGCTGCCACACACGCTTACCAGGTCTGGGTTGCCTTGAAGTCATCCAGCAACGCAGTCAGCTTGCCAACGATCGTGTCGTTGTAGTCGGCCTTGGCATTGATTTCAGCCATCAGCTCGGCATGCTGGGTATTGGCGTAAGAGAGCAGAGCGGCTTCGAAGTCGACGATCTTGCTCAGTTCGACATCGGCGAGATAACCCTTCTCGGCGGCGAACAGCACCAGGGATTGCTGGGCCACGCTCATCGGAGAGTACTGCTTCTGCTTCATCAGCTCGGTGACTTTCTGACCGTGATCCAGCTGCTTGCGAGTGGCATCGTCCAGGTCGGAAGAGAACTGGGCAAATGCCGCCAGTTCGCGGTACTGGGCCAGCGCGGTACGGATACCACCGGACAGCTTCTTGACGATCTTGGTCTGAGCAGCACCGCCCACACGGGATACGGAGATACCCGGGTCAACCGCCGGACGAATACCGGAGTTGAACAGCTGGGAGGTCAGGAAGATCTGGCCGTCGGTGATGGAGATCACGTTGGTCGGAACGAACGCGGAGACGTCACCGGCCTGGGTTTCGATGATCGGCAGGGCGGTCAGGGAACCGGTCTGGCCTTTCACGGCACCCTTGGTGAACTTCTCTACGTACTCGGCGTTGACGCGAGCAGCACGCTCCAGCAGACGGGAGTGCAGATAGAAGACGTCACCCGGGTAAGCTTCACGTCCAGGCGGACGGCGCAGCAGCAGGGAGATCTGGCGATAGGCAACGGCCTGCTTGGACAGGTCATCATAGATGATCAGTGCGTCTTCGCCGCGGTCACGGAAGTACTCGCCCATGGAGCAACCGGCGTAGGGAGCCAGGTACTGCAGAGCAGCCGCTTCGGAGGCAGAAGCCACGACCACGATGGTGTTGGCCAGGGCGCCGTGCTCTTCCAGCTTGCGCACCACGTTGGCGATGGTGGAGGCCTTCTGGCCGATCGCAACGTAGACGCACTTAATGCCGGAATCTTTCTGGTTGATGATGGTGTCGATGGCGATGGCGGTCTTACCAACCTGGCGGTCACCGATGATCAGCTCACGCTGGCCACGACCGATAGGGATCATGGCATCGATGGCTTTCAGACCGGTCTGGACTGGCTGGTCAACAGACTTACGCTCGATAACGCCCGGGGCGATCACTTCGATCGGCGAGAAGCCGTCGTTGTCTACCGGACCCTTACCGTCGATCGGCTGACCCAGGGTGTTGACCACCCGGCCCAACAGACCACGACCGACCGGCACTTCCAGAATGCGGCCGGTACCCTTTACCTTCATCCCTTCGGCCAGATCGGCATAGGGACCCATTACTACGGCACCAACGGAGTCACGCTCCAGGTTCAATGCCAGAGCGAAGCGGTTGCCCGGCAGCTCGATCATCTCACCCTGCATGGCATCGGCCAGACCGTGGATACGAATGATACCGTCGCTTACAGAAACGATGGTACCTTCGTTACGCGCTTCGCTTTTGACATCAAACTGCGCAATGCGCTGCTTGATCAGCTCGGCGATTTCAGTGGAATTCAGTTGCATGCTCTAATACCCCAATCAAGATTGCAGCGCATCGGCCATGCGATCCAGCTTACCGCGGACCGTGCCGTCGATAACGAGATCACCGGCCTTGATGAGCACCCCGGCCATCAAGGACGCATCTGTGCTGCAATTCAGCTTCACTTTGCGCGCGAGACGTTGTTCCAGAGAAGCCTGAATATTGGCTTTCTGCTGGTCGGTCAGTTCGATCGCCGAAATCACGTCAGCCTGAACTTCTTTGTCCAGTTCAGCCTTGAGCGCGACGAATTCGGCAACGACCGCCGGCAGCACACCCAAGCGACCATTCTCGGCCATCACCCGGATCAGGTTCTGACCGTGCTCGTTGAGCTGCTCACCGCAGACACCGACAAACAGCTTTGCCAGTTCTTCGGCAGCAACGGAGCCGTTTACCAGGCTGTGCATGGTCTCGTTTTCTGCCACCTGAGCGGCGAAATCGAGCATCTCCAGCCATTGGTCAACCGCCTTGTGCTCAACGGCAAACTCGAAAGCAGCCTTGGCGTAGGGGCGAGCGATTGTAGTCAGTTCAGACATAGCCCCGTTCCCGTTACAGTTCTGCTACCAGTTTGTCGACGATGTCGCTGTTGGCAGCCTGGTCGATTTGGCGTGCCAGGATCTTCTCTGCACCCGCGATGGCAAGAGCAGCAACCTGCTTGCGCAGTTCTTCTTTGGCACGATGACGTTCAGCTTCGATCTCTGCACGGCCCTGAGCCAGGATTTTCTCCCGCTCAGCTTGGGCTCCGACAGCGGCCTCATCAATGATCTGGGCCTTGCGTTTGTTGGCCTGATCGATGATTTCAGCAGCCTGAAGCTTGGCTTCTTTCAGCTGATCGGTGGCGTTGGCCTTGGCCAGCTCCAGATCTTTCTTGGCACGTTCTGCAGAAGAGAGGCCGTCAGCGATTTCTTTCTGACGGGCTTCGATGGCAGCCATCAGCGGCGGCCATACGTACTTCATGCAAAACACTACGAAGATGAAAAAAGCAACTGCTTGGCCGAGGAGGGTGGCGTTGATATTCACAGCCGATGTCCTCTTTAGTTAGTTAATGGGTTCTGCGTGAGTCGTAATGACTTAGGCAACCGCAAACATCACATACAGACCCAGACCAACGGCGATCATCGGGATCGCATCCACCAGACCCATCACGATGAAGAACTGGGTACGCAGAACAGGGATCAGGTCAGGTTGACGAGCTGCACCTTCCAGGAACTTGCCACCCAGGATACCGATACCGATGGAGGCGCCGATAGCCGCCAGACCCATCATCATTGCAGCAGCGATGTACAGCAGGTCCATGTTCAAGTTTTCCATGAGGATCTCCATTTATTTAGATGTAATTGATTGTATAAAAAGGATTATTTGAGTTGCATCAACCATGGTCTTCCTGCGCCATCGACAGATAGACGATGGTCAGAACCATGAAGATAAACGCCTGCAAAGTGATGATCAGGATGTGGAAGATTGCCCAAGGCACGGACAGGATCCACTGTGACCACCAGGGTAACAAACCCGCAATCAGGATGAAGATCAGTTCGCCAGCATACATGTTGCCGAACAGTCGCAGACCCAATGAAACAGGCTTGGAAATCAACGTGACGGTTTCAAGGATGAAGTTAACCGGGATGGCAGCAGGGTGGTTGAAAGGCTGAAGCGTCAGCTCCTTCACGAACCCGCTGATACCCTTGACCTTGATGCTGTAGTACAGGATCAAGAAGAACACGCCCAAAGCCATGGACATGGTGATGTTAACGTCAGCAGAGGGAACCACACGCAGATAGGGAACACCCATCAACTGTGCAGCGTGAGGGATAAAGTCAACGGGGATCAGGTCCATGAAGTTCATCAGGAAGATCCACACGAACACCGTCAGGGCCAAAGGTGCGATGACCTTGTTGCGACCATGAAAGATGTCCTTGACGTTACCATTCACAAACTCGACCAGCATCTCCACAAAGCACTGCAGTTTACCGGGCACACCGCTGGTGGCCTTGACGGCAACCTTGCGGAACAACCAGATAAACAGGGCGCCTAGCACGACGGAAAATATCATGGAATCGATATTCACCGTCCAGAACCCGGACCCTACTTGCAGGTGGGTCAGGTGGTGGGAGATATATCCCTGAGGAGTCAGGACTTCTCCGGTTGCAGACATGAGTTTTCCTAATAGTGGTTGTTAAGCGTGAATGAAACTATCCACTGTACAACGAGGGCGAGGATATAAGTGGCGAAGAACGAGGCGGTGTCGACCTCAATCCCGGCGCCAAACAGCAGGGCGAAAAGTCCTGTTGTAGTAATGAGCTTAATCCCTGCCCCACCATAAAAGTCCCGCAAAACCAGGCCTACGCTCTCTTTCGTCACCTTGCGGCGCAGAACCCAGAGCGTGAACAGGGCTTGAGGAACCCAGTACATCCCCCCTCCGTAGAGAGAGGATTGTCCGGCGAACTCTCCCGCCTGATAAAACCAGACGGTGGCGATCGCCAGGATCAGGACCAGCTGACAAACGAGCATAGCCAAGGCCAGCGTCAAACCTTCCAAGGCTATTTTCTGCTTCACCAACCTACCCCTGAACATTACAGAACTGTAAAAAATCGGGATCCGAAGACCCCAGGTTCACAGCTCGAAAAGCCGGTCAAATTATACCCGTGAAGACAGCTATTGCAACATGGCAAAAATCCTTAATTTTTGCGGCTTTCCGCGCGAAATTAAGGTTATGTTCATATCGAAAGTAATGGATGTTTTATTACTACAAAAAGCGTAAAAATCACGATTCTGACAGGCCAAAATAGCCCAATACCCGGTCCAAATCTGCCAAGTTATCGTAACTTATTACTAACTTGCCGCTATCTTTCTTGCCCGGCTGAAGTTGCACCTGATTGCCAATTTTTTCAGAAATCTGGCGCTCGAGATAACCAAACTGCGGATCGCGGACGGGTTCAACCCTGGTTTTTGCCGGTTCCAGTGCTTTTTGCACCAGCTTCTCGGTATCTCGCACTGTCAGCCCCTTCTGGGCCACCAGTTTGGCCAGCTCTGACTGGGCCTGGCCGCTCAGGGCCAGCAGGGCACGGGCATGCCCCATGTCGAGGTCGCCGTGCTCCACGAAGCGCTTCACGTCCTCGTTGAGCTGGTTGAGACGCAGCAGGTTGGTGACAGTGGTGCGGGACTTGCCTACCGCCTCGGCAACCTGCTGGTGAGTCAGTTCGAACTCCGTCAGCAGGCGCTGGAGGGCGACGGCCTCCTCGATGGCGTTGAGATCTTCACGCTGGATGTTCTCGATAAGTGCGATGGCGACGGCCGCCTCGTCGGCGACATCCTTGACCAGGCAGGGCACCACTTCGAGACGGGCCAGCTGGGAGGCACGCCAGCGGCGTTCACCAGCAATGATTTCGAAACGGTTTTCACCGATGGAGCGAACCACGATGGGCTGGATCACCCCTTGTGCACGGATGGAGTTGGCCAGCTCCTCCAGCGCATCCTGGGACATATCCTTACGCGGTTGGTATTTGCCGGACTGCAACCACTCCACCGGCAGCTTACGCAATTCCCCCTGATTGGTCGGGGCCATGGCCTGTTCGGTGCGCTGGTCGCTCATCACCTGTTTCTGGCGGGCGGCCGTGCTGGTGCTGAGCAGGGCGTCCAGCCCCTTGCCCAGCCCACGTTTCTTCGGCGTCATATGCTCTCTCGATCTGCGGTGAACGGCTGGGACTCCTGTTCCTGGCGGCGCAGGATCTCGCCAGCCAGGGCCAGATAGGCCTTGGCCCCCACCGATGATTTGTCATAGTGCATGGCTGGCGCGCCAAAGCTCGGCGCCTCCGCCAGTCTTACGTTGCGGGGAATGATGGTGCGATAGACCTTGTCCCCGAAATGCTGTTTCAGCTGATCGGACACATCATTGGCCAGCCGGTTGCGATGATCGAACATGGTGCGCAGCACCCCTTCAATCTTCAGCTCCGGATTGACCACGGCTGCCAGCTTGCTGATGGTGTCCACCAGGGCGGTCAGCCCTTCCAGCGCATAGTATTCGCACTGCATGGGCACCAGCACGGAGTCGGCGGCGGCCATGGCGTTCACCGTCAGCATGTTGAGAGAAGGCGGGCAGTCGATGAAGACGTAGTCGTACTTGTCCCTGACCGAGGCCAGGGCGTTGCGCAGGCGGATCTCGCGGGCAAAAAACTCCATCAGGCGGATTTCTGCCGCGGTCACGTCGGCATTGGCGGCAATCAGGTGATAGCCTCCCGAGGTTTCGGGGATGATCACCTCGCCGATGGGGGCATCTTCGATCAGCAGTTCATAGGCGGTGCGCTCGACATCGTACTTGTCGACGCCACTGCCCATGGTGGCATTGCCCTGCGGATCCAGATCGATCACCAGCACCTTGCGCCGGGTAGCGGCCATGGAGGCGGCCAGATTCACACAGGTGGTGGTTTTACCCACTCCACCCTTCTGGTTGGCTATGGCAATGACTTTTCCCACACTGTCCCCTAAATGAATGCGGCGGCCCTATTCGGGCTGGATGGCTTTAAACTCCAGCAGATGGCGTTCGCCTTCCAGTTCCGGCACCACCAGCTTGTGGGTGGCAACCAGACGAATGCTGTCAGGCAACTGTGCCAGCTCCTGCTCGGGGTATTGTCCCTTGAGCGCCAGGAAGATGCCCTCGGGTGACGGCAGATGATGACACCAGCTCAGCATGTCCTCCAGGGAGGCGAAAGCCCGGCTCAGTACACCATCAAATCCGGTCTCGGGTTGATACTCCTCCACCCGGGATTTGACGGGGGTCACATTGGTCAACCCCAGCTCCAGGATCACCTGGCGGATGAAGTTGATCCGCTTGCCCAGGCTGTCGAGCAGCACGAACTGTTTGTCCGGATTGATGATGGCCAGCGGCAGTCCGGGCAGACCCGGACCCGTTCCCACATCGATGAAGCGTTCACCGTGCAGGTGAGGACTCACCACCAGGCTGTCGAGGATATGCTTGACCAGCATGGCGTCCGGATCTCGCACCGAGGTGAGATTGTAAGCCTTGTTCCACTTGTGCAGCAACTCGACCAACTGCACCAACTGGGTCTTCTGGGTTTCGGTGATAACAATTCCGGCCTGCATGAGCAGGCCGTTCAATCTTTGCAGCATGTTGTCCAACGGGGAATTCCTCAGGCGGTTTTACGCAGCAGGCCGTGTTTCTTCAGGTGCACCAGCAAGATGGAGATGGCGGCAGGGGTGATGCCGGAGATGCGGGACGCCTGACCAATGGTCTCTGGCTTGGCATCGTTGAGCTTGGCGATCACCTCGTTGGAGAGACCGTTCACGTCGCGGTAGTTCATATCCAACGGCAGCAGGGTGTTTTCGTTGCGCAGCTGTTTCTCCACCTCGTCGTGCTGACGCTCGATATAACCGGCGTACTTGATCTGGATCTCCACCTGATCCGCGGCAGCCGCATTGGTCAATGCAGGCCCCACACCCTCGATGGCCATCAGGGCATCGTAGGTCACCTCGGGGCGACGCAACAGCTCTTCCAGGCTCTGCTCCCGGGTCAGGGGAGTGTTGACCAGGGCGTTGACGGCCTCCAGAGATGGATGCTGTGGATGGATCCAGGTCGAGCGCATGCGCTGACGTTCCTGCTCCACCTGTTCCACCTTGGCATTGAACAGGCTCCAGCGATGATCGTCCACCAGACCCAGCTCGCGGCCGATGGCGGTCAGGCGCAGATCCGCGTTGTCTTCCCGCAGCAGCAGGCGATATTCGGCACGGCTGGTGAACATGCGATAGGGTTCGCGGGTCCCCAGTGTGGAGAGATCGTCCATCATCACGCCCATGTAGGCCTGATCCCGGCGTGGGTGCCAGGCTTCCTTGCCCTGGGCGCGCAAGCCCGCGTTCAGACCGGCCATCAAGCCCTGGGCAGCGGCCTCTTCATAGCCGGTGGTGCCGTTGATCTGGCCGGCGAAGAAGAGGTTCTCGATGCACTTGCTCTCCATATTGGCCTTGAGATCCCGCGGATCGAAGAAATCGTACTCGATGGCGTAGCCAGGGCGAGTGATATGGGCATTCTCGAAGCCACGGATCGAGCGGACGATCTGCACCTGCACGTCGAACGGCAGGCTGGTGGAGATCCCGTTCGGGTAGAGCTCGTGGGTGGTCAGGCCTTCCGGTTCCACAAAGATCTGGTGCGCCGTCTTGTCGGCAAAGCGGGTGATCTTGTCCTCGATCGACGGGCAGTAGCGCGGGCCTATCCCCTCGATCACCCCGGCGTACATGGGGCTGCGATCCAGGTTGTTGCGGATCACCTCGTGGGTCTGCTCATTGGTATGGGTCACGTAGCAAGGCATCTGGCGCGGATGCTGGCTGGCGTTGCCGATGAAGGAGAAGACCGGGCGAGGATCGTCACCATGTTGCTGCTGCATCACGGAAAAATCGACGGTGCGTGCATCGATGCGTGGTGGCGTGCCCGTTTTGAGGCGATCGATGCGCAGCGGCATTTCACGCAGGCGCTGGGCGAGGGCAATCGAGGGAGGATCCCCGGCGCGGCCCCCTTTGTAGTTCTCCATGCCGATGTGGATCAGACCATTGAGGAAAGTGCCAACGGTCAGTACGACCGTCTTGCCGCTGATGCGGATCCCGCTCTGGGTAACGACCCCGGCGACGCGATCCCCGTCCATGACCAGATCGTCACAGGCCTGCTGGAAGATCTTCAGGTTCGGGTAGTTCTCCAGGGTCTGACGCACCACAGCCTTGTACAGCAGGCGATCCGCCTGGGCACGAGTAGCCCGCACCGCAGGGCCCTTGGAAGAGTTGAGCGTGCGGAACTGGATCCCGCCGAGATCGATGGCCTGCGCCATGATCCCGCCAAGGGCGTCGACTTCCTTGACCAGGTGTCCCTTGCCGATCCCGCCGATCGCCGGATTGCAGGACATATGCCCCAGCGTATCTATGTTGTGGGTGAGCAACAGGGTATTGAGACCCATACGGGCTGCCGCTGTTGCTGCTTCGGTTCCTGCATGACCGCCACCGACGACGATCACATCAAATTGTTCATGGTATTGCATTGGGGATCACCTTGATCTGCACGCCTGAAGATCTTTGTTTGCCTGGTCTGAAGGGCGGATCATTCTATCTGTTTAGCATCCGGAGGGGAACGTCTACTTCAGGATCAGTATGGATCAGGGATCGGTTAAATAGATCTTAAGGATCTTTAGATCGATCTTTTATTGGATCTTTTATTAGGATCCGCGACTTCTGTTGATAAGGCATTTTTGATCATAAAGATCATTCGGTTAAGGTCGATCGCTGCTTGTGGAAAAGCTTGGATCCAGAGGGGGCGAACGGGGGGATAACATGGGTTTTTATACACAGAGACATGGTCGGCAAGATCTAATACATGAATAACTATAGGTTTTGCAGAGCTTGGCACCGAAGTTATGCACAGTTATCTTGGCTTATGTGGGGAACAATCGGGAAAAACTTATCCGGATCCCCCTGTTAATAACCTGGTGGATAGGGATCTGGGGATAACCAGGGAGATCGGGGGTCGTGACCGGATCTCCCTGGCCCTGATCAACCGATCAAGGTCATCCAGTCGTGGATCCAGGTTTCTGCGGCATCTTCGGGGATCTCGTGCTGGGTCACGTCTATTTCCAGGAGATCCCCCAATCGGCTGGCACCGCACCCGGCCAGCAGCCGATCCAGCGTCTTGCCGCCCTGGCAGAAGGTGTCATAACTGCGATCCCCCAGGGCGATCACTCCGTACTTGAAGGCGGCGAGATCCGGCTGCTGTTCGGCAAGATCCCGGGCAAAGGGCTGCAGATTGTCGGGTACATCCCCCGCACCATGGGTGGAAGTGACCACCAGCACGATCGCTTCTGGTTCGGTCAGGATCCTGGACAGGCTGGCGGGGTTGTGGATCTCCGCCTGGTGGCCCGCCTGTTCAAGCAGGCCGACCACATGATCTGCGACATATTCGGAGGCCCCCAGCATGGAGCCGACGACGAGGTTGAGTTTGGCCATGGAATGGATCCTGATGTCATCGAAAAAGTGAAGAGCGGGGATCTTACCGCCAAAGCATGTGGATAAATATGGATAAAGCTTGGGGATAAGGATCCTGCCCACTTTTTTGCTGCCAAAACTGGTCTCGTGGCCGTCACGCTGCCTTCTTTCCGCCTGTTGCGACCTCATCGCACCTTTCGTTGTCAAACGACACTTTAAAACATCAATTAACAATGCAGATGCAAATGATTAGCAATTATTGAATCGATTCGATCACGGCACCTGTAGTAGCATGGCGCTGCTTTATTCGCCTGAGGCGCCGGGCTGACCGGTCCAATTGGGCACCCATAATAAGAAATCAAACATAACTTATTGATATTTGAGACACTTATATGATTGCGCAAAAAAATACCCCGAATGCCGTGATGCGAAAGAGAGGCGCACAGCTGCTGCCGCTCTCCTGTCTGCTGGCGTCCCTGCCCGTGTTGGCGGCGGAACAGGCGGATAAAGAGTTGCCCAAGGCGGGCGAAACCATGGTCGTGACCGGGACCGCCATGAAGGTCGAGGTCCCCATGGCAGAGACCCCCCGTGCCGTTTCCGTGGTCAATCGCGAAGAGCTGGACCAGCACGCCGTACTCAAGCTAGACGAGTCCCTGCGCTATCGCTCCGGCGTCCTGTCCCAGTCCTATGGTTCGGACACGGATGCTGACTGGTTCAAGGTGCGCGGCTTCGATGCGGCTTCTTACCTGGATGGTAACCGCCTGTTCAGCACCGGTTACTATGTCTGGACCCCGGAACCTTTCGGCCTTGAGAGCGTGGAAGTGCTCAAAGGCCCGGCCTCCATTCTGTATGGCGAAGCCCCTCCCGGAGGCGTCATCAACGCCATCAGCAAGCGTCCGACAGCGACCCCGCAGGGTCTGGTGAACCTGCAACTGGGCAACCGGGATCTGCGTCAGGTCGGGGTGGATGTCTCTGACTTTCTTACCGACAACAGCCGTTATCGTCTGGTGGCCCTCTACAACGAGCGGGACGGCGTGCTGGATGGCACCTACAACGAGCGCGCCTATCTGGCGCCGAGCGTAACTCTGGATATTTCGGATCGCACCACGCTGACGCTGCTTTCCAGCTTCAAGCACGATGAAGGGGTGCCGACCAACGGCTTCTTCCCGGTCTATGGCACCCTGAATACCTCCGGCGGCCAGATCGATCCCTCCACCAACCTGAGCCAGCCGGATTACGATCGCAATCGCAATACCCAGATCTCCGCCGGGTACGAGCTGGCCCACCAGCTCAACCAGACCTGGGAGTTCAAGCAGAACGTTCGCTTCAACTACAACGATCTGCTGCTGCGCCAGACCTATATCTTCCCGACCTATGAAGGCACCACCGCCTACCGCGGCCTGGTCTACCGGGATGGGGATACCAAGAGCGCCACCATGGACAACCAGATGGTGGGCTACTGGAACACCGACAGCACGGAGCAGACCCTGCTGCTGGGGGTGGATCTGCAGCGCCATGTGAATGAAGGCCAGGAAGCCGACAACTATGGCATGGGCGCCATCAACACCATGAACCCGGATTACAGCGGTTTCCCCGGTTTTGATGAATCCACCGCGACCCATCAGAAGAGCACCAAGGGTCAGAGCGGCCTCTATGCCCAGCACCAGATCCGCTGGGATGATCGCTGGCTGCTGACCGCGGGCGGTCGTTTCGATTACGTGGAAACCCACAACATCAGCGAAGCCAAGAGCAAGAACGAGAAACAGTACGACGACAACCTCTCTCTCTCCGGCAGCCTGATGTACCTGGCCGACAACGGTCTCTCCCCTTACTTCGCCTATGCGGAATCCTTCGAAGTGCTGCCGGGGATAGACCCCAACACCGGCAACTCCTACAAGCCGCTGGAAGGCAAGCTCTACGAGACCGGGGTCAAGTACGCACCCAGCTTCCTCGATGGCTACATCAACCTGGCGCTGTTCGATCTGGAGCAGACCAACTCCCTGGTCTCTACCGGCTCCGGCCAGCAGACCCAGGCCGGTGAAGTGACCTCCCAGGGGGTCGAGCTGGAAGGGAGCGTGCAGGCCACCGAGGCGTTGCGCCTGACCGCTGCCTATACCTATACCGATGCCAAGACCAACGACACCGGCAACGGCGATCGTCGTGCGAGCCTGATCCCGCGCCACCAGGCCTCCTTCTGGGGC
This sequence comes from Aeromonas caviae, assembly GCF_000819785.1. Taxonomy (GTDB): domain Bacteria; phylum Pseudomonadota; class Gammaproteobacteria; order Enterobacterales; family Aeromonadaceae; genus Aeromonas; species Aeromonas caviae. Next base: position 29,477 of record NZ_CDBK01000069.1, read on the forward strand.
AACTACAAGGTGCAGCAGGGCCCGATATCCGGTCTTGAGCTGGGTTCCGGCGTGCGCTATGTGGGTTCCAGCGTCGGCATCGGCGCGGTGAATGCGGACTACACCCCCATCTATGGTTCCGCCCAGGTACCGGCACACACCGTATGGGATGCGATGATCGGGTATGACTTTGCCAAGAACTGGCGTGCCCAGATCAACGTCAACAACCTGCTGAACGACACCTATGTGGCGAGCTGCGACTACTACTGCTACTACGGCGAGCCGCGCAGCATAGTCGGCACCGTCAACTACCGCTGGTAAGCGACAGGCCGGGCGGGGGCGAAGGCTCCCGCCCTCCTTCCATTCATCTACAGGCCTGTCATGGAACTCTTGTCACTGGTTTATCGCCAATACCGTTGGCCCTTCATCGCCATTACCCTGCTCAGCCTGCTGAGTGCTGTCAGCGGGATAGGCGTCATTGCCTTCATCAATCAATCACTTATCGAATCAGTCGGGGATCCGCTGCCGATCCTGGGTCAGCTTGTCGGCCTTGTCTTGCTGCTGCTGGTGATCACGCTCGGATCCCAACTGGCCCTGACCACCCTGGGTCACCATTTCGTCTACCGGTTGCGTGGCCGCCTGCTCAAGCAACTGCTGGATACCGACGTCGCCCGTCTGCGTCAAATAGGGCAGGGGCCGCTCCTGGCCTCCCTTTCCAGCGACATCGGTCAGATCACCATCGCCTTCGTGCGCCTGCCGGAGCTGGTACAGGGCCTGGTGCTCACCCTGGGCTCCATCATCTACCTTGGCCTGCTCTCTCCCGCCTTGCTCGGTGTTACCGCCCTCTGGGTCACCGTGACCATGGTGGTGGGCTGGCTGCTGGTGAACCGGGTCTATCGACACCTGGCGCACATGCGCCAGGCCGAAGACAGGCTCTACCAGAACTACCAGTCCATCATCGCCGGGAGCAAGGAGCTGGCGCTCAACCGCGAGCGTGCCCACTTCGTCTACCACCAGCTCTATGAGCAGAATGCCCGGGACTACCGGGAGCAGATCATCCGCGCCGATACCTACCACCTGAGCGCGGTGAACTGGTCGAACATCATGATGCTGGGTGCCATCGGCCTGGTCTTCTTCCTGGCCAACGGGCTGGGCTGGGCCAACACCAATGTGGCCGCCACCTTCGCCCTGACCCTGTTGTTCCTGCGCACTCCCTTGCTGCAAGGTATCGGAGCCCTGCCGACCCTGATCGCCGCCCAGGTGGCGTTCGACAAGATAGCGGCACTCAATCTGGCGGAGCCGGACGAGGCGTTTCCGCTGCCGCCTGCGCCTCGCCCCTGGCAGCGCATCGAGCTGGATCAGGTGAGCTTTCACTACCAGGGGGAGGGCGGTTTTTCCGTGGGCCCCATCAATCTGGTGATCGAGCGGGGGGAGCAGATATTCCTCATCGGTGGCAATGGCTCCGGCAAGTCGACCCTGGCCATGCTGCTGACCGGGCTCTATCAACCGGTCTCTGGCCGGATCCTGCTGGATGGGGAGCCGGTCACCGATCGCAACGGCTATCTGGGGCTCTTCTCCGCCATCTTCACCGACTACCACCTGTTCCAGCATCTGCTGGGGCCGGAGCCGAAAGAGGCGCTGGTCGCCGAGTGGCTTGAGCGGTTGCAGATGGGCAGCAAGCTTGCCATCGAGGATGGCTTCATCGCCGATATCGACCTCTCCCAGGGCCAGCGCAAGCGGGTCGCCCTGCTGCTGGCCCTGGCAGAGCAGCGGGAGGTGATGCTGTTCGACGAGTGGGCCGCGGATCAGGATCCCCAGTTCCGCCGCATCTTCTATCAGGTGCTGTTGCCGCGTCTCAAGGAGATGGGCAAGACGGTGATCGCCATCAGCCACGACGATCACTACTTCTCACAGGCCGATCGCCTGCTGGAGATGCGCCAGGGCCACCTCACCGAACTGACCGGCGAGCAGCGCGAGCAGGTGAGCCGGGATGCGGTCGCCCATCTGGATGGCAAGGTGCCAGCCTGATGCTGGCACCGATGAGACTGGCAGCAAGCCAGCACAGGAATTGCTTATGTTCGAGATGAAATCCGCCAGCTTCGCGGTCAATGACCGCACGCTGCTGCACCCCACCAGCCTTCGCTTCGAGCAAGGTCGGGTCTATGGCCTCATCGGCCACAACGGGTCGGGCAAATCGACCCTGATCAAGCTGCTGGCGCGCCAGCAACCCCACAGCGGCGGGGAGATCCTGTTCGATGACCAGCCGTTGTCTGCCTGGGGCAACCGGGAGTTTGCCCGTCAGGTGGCCTATCTGCCCCAGCACCTGCCGAGTGCCGAAAACCTGCTCGGCCGCGAACTGGTGGAGATGGGGCGCTACCCCTGGCGCGGCCTGCTGGGCCGGATGGGAGCGGAAGATCACCGTCAGGTGGAGCGGGCCATCGCCCTGACCCACACCGAACGCTTTGCCGATCGGCTGGTGGATACCCTCTCCGGCGGTGAGCGGGGGCGAGTCTGGCTCGCCATGCTGCTGGCTCAGGAGAGCCGTTTCATCCTGTTGGACGAGCCGCTGGCCGCCCTGGACGTGGCCCATCAGGTGGAGGTGCTCACGCTCGTCAAGCAGCTCAGCCGCCAGCTCAACCTCGGGGTCATCATCGTCATTCACGACATCAACATGGCCTCCCGCTTCTGCGATCGGCTGGTGGCGCTGCACTCCGGCCGTCTGCTGACCCACGGAGAGCCCGAACAGATCATGACAGGGGAGACCCTGAACGCCATCTATGGCATCCCCATGGAGGTCATTCGCCATCCGGCCCATGACCACGCCATCGCCATCGTCTGACCGGGGGCCGCTCTTGAACCGTTTATTGAAGATGGCGCCCTGTCTGCTCAGTCTGCTGCTGCCCCTGGCAGGGGAGGCCGGGCAGCTTGTCACCGCCACCAGCGCCACGCCCCGCATCGCCACCGTGGACTGGACCATAGCCGAGACCCTGCTGGCTCTGGGGGTCACCCCGATGGCGGTGGGGGATGTGGCCCCCTATCGCGCCTGGGTCGGTGAACCCCAGCTTCCTGCCGGGGTGATCGATATAGGGCTGCGTGCCCAGCCCAACCGGGAACTGTTGGCGGAGCTCAAACCGGATCTTGTTCTCATCTCGCCGCTGGCGGCCCCCCTGGCGCCGACCCTCTCCCGCATCGCGCCGGTGCACTCCATCGCCCTGTATGAACCGGGCACCGATCTGTGGCTGCGACTGCGGGAAGCGACCCTGACCATAGCCGCCCTGGTCAACAAAGAGACCGAGGCCGAACGCCAGCTCGCCGCGCTGGAGCTGGATCTGGCACAGATGCAGGCGGCGCAGCCCGCCGATCTGCCCCCCTTGCTGGTGGTGCAATTCATTGATGAGCGCCATGTGCGGGTGTTTGGCCGTGGCAGCCTGTTCGAGGCAGTGATGCAGCGCCTCGGCCTTCGCAACGCCTGGCAGGGAGAGACCAATGCCTGGGGATTCTCGGTCGCGAGCCTGGAGCAGTTTCTCGGGATGTCGGAGGCCAGGCTGGTGGTGGTGGACCCCGTGCCCGTAGGAGTTGGTGAAAAACTTCAGGAGCCTGGATTGTGGCAGCATCTCCCGCTGGTACAGAACAATCCGGTGATCCATCTGCCTGCGACATGGAGTTTTGGTGGCATATTGGCGGCCCGCCGCTTCGCCACCCTGCTGGACGGTGCCTTGCGGGAGCAGGCTGTCCACAGAGCAACCGGGGGATCAAATCAATGAGCTCTTCTCTTTCTTCGCCCCTGCTGCGCCCGGGTCTCTGCCTGTTGGTGCTGACACTGGGACTGGCCTGCGCCGAGCTGGCGCGTCAACTGCCGGGGGCGCTCTGGTGGCAGGCCCTGTTCTCCCCCGAGCTGAACGATGCCCGCCAGGCGGTGGTTCATTTCAGCTGGCTGCCGCGCCTTGCCATCTGCCTGCTGGCCGGTGCCGCCCTCGGGCTCGCCGGTACCCTGATGCAGCAGGTGCTGCGCAATCCCCTGGCCTCGCCCACCACCCTGGGGGTGGCTTCCGGCGCCCAGCTGGCGCTGATGATGGTGACCCTGCTCGCCCCCTCCTGGCTGCTGATCGGGCGGGAGTGGATCGCCATGGCCGGGGGAAGCCTGGCCATGGGGCTGGTCTTCGCCCTGGCCTGGCGCCGCCAGCTCAATCCCGTGGTCATCGTCTTTGCTGGGCTGGTGATCAACCTCTATCTGGCCGCCATCAGCATGGGATTGCTGCTGTTCTTCCAGGAGGAGCTCAAAGGGTTGCTGGTGTGGGGGAGCGGATCTCTGGCCCAGAACAGCTGGAGCGGCGTCGGCTATCTGCTGCCACGGTTGCTGCTGGCCGCGATGCTGGCGGTGGTGCTGGTGCGCCCGCTGGCAGTGCTGGAGCTGGACGATGCCAGCGCACGCAGCCTGGGGGTCTCCCTCAAGCATCTGCGCCTGGCTGGTCTGGGTCTCGCCGTGTTCGTCACCGCCTGCGTGGTGAGCGTGGTGGGGCTGATCGGTTTTATCGGGCTGGCGGCGCCCGCCATGGTGCGGCTGCTGGGGGTCAGAAAACTGGCCCAGCGGCTGCTGTGGGCACCCATCCTCGGCGCCCTGTTGCTGGCGGCCACCGATCTGCTGCTGCAGACCCTGAGCCGGTTCTGGCCTGTGCTGATCCCGACCGGCGCCATGACGGCCCTGTTGGGGGCGCCGCTGCTGCTCTGGCTTATCCCGCGTCTTGGTATCAAGCAGAGTGCGCCTAAGGCAAACTCCTCCCTGCAGTTGGCCCGCCATCCGGCGCCGACTCGCCTTGTCGGCCTGATGGTGTTGGGGCTGGCTGCGGCGGTGATCGCCTCCCTGTTGTTTGGGCAGGGGATGGGCGGCTGGGGCTGGCCGAGCTGGCTGCGGTGGCAGGCCCAGCTGGAGTGGCGCTTGCCGCGCACGCTGGCAGCGGGTGCCGCAGGCGTGTTGCTGGCGCTGGCAGGCACCCTGTTGCAGCGAGTCAGCAACAACCCCATGGCGAGCCCCGAACTGCTGGGGGTAAGCGGTGGCACCTTCATGGGGGTGATTGCGGCGGCCCTGTTGCTGCCCGCCTTGCCGCTGCCCATGATGCTGCTAGGGGGGCTGGTGGGCGCCTTCGCCTGCCTGTTGCTGCTGGTGCTTATCAACAGGCGCAACGGCTTCCAGCCGGAGCGGATACTGCTGTCTGGCATCGCCATCACGGCGCTGTTCGAGCCGTTGCAGGCCATCGCCCTGGCCAACGGCGACCTGCGGGTGCAGCAACTGCTCTCCTGGATGTCCGGCTCCACCTATTACGTCACCCAGCCGGTGGCCCTTGCCCTGGTGGTGCTGGCGGTGCTGATGCTGGCAGCCTGCTTGCTGGTGAGCCGTTGGCTCGATTTCATGCCCATGGGGCCGGCGGTAGCGACGGCTCTGGGGATCCATCTCGGCCGTGCCCAGCTCACCATCCTGCTGCTGGTGGCCGTGCTCACCGCCAGTGCCACCATGGTGATAGGCCCGCTCTCCTTTGCCGGTCTGCTGGCGCCGCACCTGGCCAGATTGATGGGGCTGGTGAGGGCGCGCTGGCACCTGCTCGGCGCCGCAGGCTGTGGTGCTTTGCTGATGGTGTCGGCGGACTGGATCGGCCAGCAAATCCTCTTTCCCCAGGAGGTGCCCGTCGGTCTGGTCTCCACCCTGTTAGGGGGGGCTTACTTCATGTGGTGCCTGCGCCGCCTCTAGGTTGGTGGATGAAAAGCGCACAAAAAAAGCCCGGGATGAACCCGGGCTTTTCATTGCCTGCTCAGCGGGCTTACTTGCCGATGCAGAAGCTGGAGAAGATGCGGCCCAGCAGATCGTCGGAGCTGAACTCGCCGGTGATCTCGGACAGGGACTCCTGGGCCAGGCGCAGCTCCTCGGCTACCAGTTCGCCAGCCACATAGACCTCAAGCTGCTCCCTGGCTACCAGCAGCCGTTCGGCGGCACGCTCCAGTGCGTCCAGGTGGCGGCGGCGGGCCATGAAGCCCCCTTCGGTGTTGCCTTGGAATCCCATGCAGGCCTTGAGGTGCTCGCGCAGTGCGGGCAGCCCCAGCTCGGTCTTGGCGGAGATGCGATAGACGGCGTGGCCCTGCTCCTGGCTCGGTGCCAGATCCTCGCCGGTCAGGTCCGCCTTGTTGCGCACCACGGTGAGGCCGATGTTTTTTGGCAACCGATCAACGAATTCCGGCCAGATATCGTGGGGATCGACGGCATCCGTGGTGGTGCCGTCCACCATGAACAGCACCCGGTCGGCCTGTTCGATCTCGGCCCAGGCACGCTCGATGCCGATCTGTTCCACCTTGTCCTGGGTATCGCGCAGGCCCGCGGTGTCGATGATGTGCAGCGGCATGCCATCCAGATGGATGTGCTCGCGCAGCACGTCGCGGGTGGTACCGGCGATCTCGGTGACGATGGCGGACTCGCGGCCTGCGAGGGCGTTGAGCAGGCTCGATTTGCCGGCGTTGGGACGACCGGCGATCACCACCTTCATCCCCTCTCGCAGCAGGGCACCCTGCTTGGCCTCGCCGCGCACGTCGTCCAGCTCGGACATGATGGCGTAGAGGTCACCCGCCACCTTGCCGTCGGAGAGAAAGTCGATCTCTTCATCCGGGAAGTCGATGGCCGCTTCCACATAGATGCGCAGCCGGGTGAGGCTCTCCACCAACTGCTGAACCTTGCCGGAGAACTGCCCCTGGAGGGAGTGCATGGCGCTGCGGGCGGCCTGCTCGCTGGAGGCTTCGATGAGATCGGCGATGGCCTCGGCCTGGGCCAGATCCAGCTTGTCGTTGAGGAAGGCGCGCTCGCTGAACTCGCCCGGGCGGGCGGGGCGGATGCCGTCGATCTGCAGGATGCGGCGGATCAGCATGTCGAGAATGACGGGGCCGCCATGGCCCTGCAGCTCCAGCACGTCTTCGCCGGTGAAGCTGTTGGGGGCCTTGAACAGCAGGGCGATGCCCTGATCCAGCGCCTGGCCCTGCTCGTCCCTGAACGGCAGATATTCGGCATAACGCACCCTGGGGAGCTTGCCGAGCACTATCTCGGCGACCCGCTCGGCGGCAGGGCCGGAGACGCGGACTATGCCGACGCCGCCACGGCCGGGGGCGGTGGCCTGGGCCACGATGGTATCTGTTGTCATCTTGCTTGACTCGCTGGTTGGCTGAATGAGTAAGAGGGTGGGGGACATTGTAATAAAAAAGGCGGCCCGAAGGCCGCCTCTTTTGTCATCAGGAAAGATGGGCTGCGCATCAGTTGCGTGAGTGCAGGCCTTTCTTCTCCAGCTGACGATAGATGATGGTCTGCTGGATGATGGAGATGACGTTGCTCACCAGCCAGTACAGAGTCAGACCTGCCGGGAACCAGAGGAACATGAAGGTGAAGATGATCGGCATGAACTGCATCACCTTCTGCTGCATCGGGTCCGTGATGGTGGTCGGGCTCATCTTCTGCAGATACCACATGGAGGCACCCATGAGGATTGGCAGCACGAAGAAGGGGTCCTTCACCGACAGGTCGGTGATCCACAGGGCGAACGGCGCGTGGCGCAGCTCGACAGACTCCATCAGTGCCCAGTAGAGGGCGATGAAGATGGGCATCTGTACCAGGATGGGCAGGCAGCCGCCCAGCGGGTTGACCTTCTCCTTCTTGTACAGCTCCATCATGCCCTGGGACATCTTCTGGCGATCGTCACCGAAGCGTTCCTTGAGCGCAGCCAGCTTGGGCTGGAGCATGCGCATCTTGGCCATGGAGGTGTACTGGGCCTTGGTCAGCGGGAACATGATGCCGCGCACCAGCAGGGTCAGCATGATGATGGCCAGACCCCAGTTCTGGACGAAACCGTGGAACACGGTCAGCAGCCAGTGCAGCGGTTGGGCGATGAACCAGAGCCAGCCGTAGTCGACGGTCAGATCCAGGTGGTTTGCCACCTTGGCCATCTGATCCTGCAGCTTGGGACCGATCCACAGCTTGCCGCTCACTTCGGCCTGCTGGCCGGCAGCGACGTCAACCAGCGGCGCCTTGTAGCCGATGATGGCCTGGTCCTTGCCCGGGATCACGCGGCTGTAGAAGCTGTTGGTGTCGTTGGCATTCGGGGCCCAGGCAGAGACGAAGTAGTGCTGCAGCATGGCGACCCAACCACCCTGGGTGGTCTTGTTCAGGTCGGCATCCTTCATCTCGTCGAAGGTGTACTTCTTGTAGCGGGAGTCTTCGCTGGAGAAGGCACCACCACGGTAGGCACTGGCCACCATGGCATGACCTTCCTGATCCTTCGGCGTGGTCATGGTCTGCTTCAGCTGACCGTAGAACTGTACCTGGACCGGCTCGGCAGACTTGTTGTCGATCTTGTAGTCGACGCCCACGGCGTAATCACCGCGCTTGAGCACGAACTCCTTGGTGAAGACCACACCCTTGCTGTCGGTCCAGGTCATCGGAACGACGACTTGATCCTGACCATCGGCCAGCTGATAGCTGGTCTGGGCGGCTTCATAGGTGGGACGACCCTGGGCCTGGCTGTCCGGACCATTGCGACCGACCAGACCGCTCTGGGCCACATAGAGGTGGGCAGGCTGGCTGGTCAGCAGGGTGAACGGCTGTTCCTTGCCTTCTTCCATCTTGTGGGCCAGCAGCTCGGCAGAGACGATGTCACCGCCCTGGGTGTCCAGGGTCAATTTGAGCACGTCGGAGGAGACGGTGATCAGCTTGCGCGCGGCGTTACCATTTGCTTGCTCGGAAACCTGAGGAATATCACCGGTCTGACCGGCTTCAGGTACGAAATGTTCGGTTTGGGCCACGGTAGTCGGGGCCGGCTTCGGAGCCTTGTCGGACTCCCACTGTTGCCAGAGCAAGAAGCTCACGAACAGCAAACCGATCAGGAGTAAATTGCGTTGTGATTCCATAGTCTTCAGTTTCTTCGCTTTGGTTGCGGAACCGGGTCATAACCACCCTCGGATAAGGGATGGCATTTTAATAGACGTTTGCTGGCTAACCAAACGCCTTTTATGAAACCGTGAAGTCGGATTGCTTCTATCGCAAATTGGGAACAAGTCGGGGTGAAACGGCAGCGCGGCCCGAGCAGGGGACTAATGATTAGCTGATACAGGCGTATCAGTTTGATTGCTACCCATTGCAACGGCGTGACAGAGTGCGCCATAGCTTTTCCAGTAACTTGAACAGCGCTTCGTTGTCCATCTCCTTCACGCCACCCTTGGCGATCACGACGATGTCGATAGCGGGCAGATTGGCTTGATTGAGGCGAAAACTTTCCCGAACCACTCGTTTTACACGGTTGCGCCAGACGGCACGCTTGAGCGCCTTTTTGGGCACGGCGAGGCCAAGACGGGGGTGTTCGAGGGAGTTGGGGCAAGCAAGAAGCGTAATTTGCGGAGAAGCGGCCCGGACAGGCTCGGCGAAAACGCGTTTGAAGTGTTCGGGAGTTAACAGACGTAACTCCCGAGAGAAGGTGTGCTGGGTAGGCATTAGACTACCAGGCGGGCACGACCCTTGGCACGACGAGCGGCCAGAACTTTGCGGCCGTTGGCAGTAGCCATGCGAGCGCGGAAACCGTGAGAGCGCTTGCGCTTCAGGTTGGACGGTTGAAAAGTACGTTTCATGATTCGATTCCGTATTTCTGTACAGTTTTGATTGTCACACTTAGCCGACGCGCCAGCTATAGCGTGTGACGACTAGCAAAAGAGGCCGAATTCTAAACAGAGTTCAGCTTCTCGTCAATCCGCCGTTCCTTTCCATCTCGCCCCGTTCGTCGACCGAGCGGGATAATCTGGCAGGATCCGGAGGATCAAGGGCCCCGAATTATACTGGCAACCCGGGGTTAAACAAGGATCCCTCAAGAAAAAAGGCGGCCAGGCCGCCAAAGAGAGAGCTATTTAAGTACTTTGCGCAGGAACTCCCGGGTACGGGGATCCTGCGGATCGACCAATATCTGATCCGGCGGGCCCTGCTCCACGATCCGGCCTCCTTCCATGAAGATCACCCGATCGGCGACATCACGGGCAAACTCGATCTCGTGGGTCACCACCACCATGGTCTGGTGCTGGCGGGCGAGCTGCTTCATCAGGCCCAGCACCTCGTCGACCCACTCGGGATCGAGGGCGGAGGTGGGCTCGTCAAACAGGATCACCTTGGAGTGGGCCGCCATGGCCCGGCCGATGCCGACGCGCTGTTGCTGGCCGCCGGAGAGGGAGGCCGGGTAGGCATCCTGTTTCTCGGCGAGGCCGATGTCCTTGAGTATGCCCAGGGCAGTGGCACGAGCCTCCGCCTTCGGCTGCTTCCAGACGGTGATCAGCCCCTCGGCGATGTTGTCCAGCGCCGTCTTGTTGGCGAACAGGGCGTAGTTCTGGAACACGAAAGAGGCGCGTTTGCGCAGTTCGATGGCCTGCTGGTCGCTGGCCTTGGCCAGATCCACGGCGAGGTCATCGATGACGAGCCGCCCTGCATCCGGGGTTTCCAGCAGGTTGAGGCAGCGCAGCAGAGTCGACTTGCCGGTACCGGAGGGGCCGATGATGACGACAATCTCCCCCTTCTTTACCTCAAGATCGATGCCGTTGAGCACCTGATTTCCGTCATAGGCCTTGGAGAGACCCGTTAGGTTGATCATGACAGGCCTCCTTTAATAAGCACGGTTCAGCCGCACTTCCAGCAGATGCTGCAAGCGGGTGAAGAAGATGACCACCACCCAGTAGATCAGCGCCACCGCCATGAAGCTCTCGAAGAACTTGAAGGAGGAGGCCGCTTCCATCTGGGCCTTGCCCATGATCTCCGCCACACCCAGGGTAAACGCCAGGGAGGTGCTCTTGATCATGTCGATGAAGTAGTTCATCAGCGATGGTGTCGCGATGCGGGCCGCCTGGGGCAGGATGATCCGCTGCATCGCCTGCAGCCGACTCATGCCGATACTGAGGGCGGCTTCCATCTGGCTCTTGTGGATGCCGAGAATGGCTGCCCGGATCGACTCGGCCATGTAGGCGGCAAAGTGCAGGGTCAGGCCGATGATGGCGGCGGTAAAGGCATCCATCCCCACGAAGATGGGGAAGAGCTGCGGCAGCCCGTAATAGAGCAGGAACAGCTGGACGAGCAGCGGTGTACCCCGGAAGAACGAGATATACAGCATCGCCAGCCAGTGAAGTGCGGGAACGCGAAACACCCGTACTATCGCCAGGATCAGCGACAGTACGAGTGACAATACGAATCCCCACAGGGCCATTTCCATCGTGGTGCCCAGGTATTTGAGCAGGATGGGAAACAGCCCTAGCGTGTACTCGAGGTCAAATTCCATCATTTATTTGCTGGTGATGTCCGCTGCGAACCATTTTTCGGAGATTTTGGTCAGGGTGCCGTCTTTGCGCATGGCGGTGAGGGCATCGTCAACCTTCTTCAGCACGGCCTGCTTCTCCGGGGTCTTCAGGAAGGGCAGGGCATTCTCGATGGTTTCGAACGGTGCACCTGCCTGTTGCAGCGGCAGCTTGGATTCCTTGATCAGCTGGGCGGTGGAGACGCGGTCCATCACGAAGGCGTCGATGCGGCCCAGGGCGACATCCTGCTCGAAGGCGGAGTCATAGGTACGGATATCGATCTTCTTGTTGGGGTCGTTCTTGCGCAGCAGCTCTTCGAAGTTGGAGCCCAGGTTGACGGCGACCTTCTTGCCTTCCAGATCCTTGATGCCGTGGATGGTGTTGTTGCCCTTGCGGACCACGATCTGGGCACCGTCATAGACATAGGGCTGGGAGAAGGCGTACTTGGCCTTGCGCTCGTCGGTGATGGTGATCTGGTTGGAGATGGTGTCGACGCGGCCGGTTTCCAGCATGCCGAACAGGCCGGAGAAGCTGGCGGTCACGAACTCGACCTTGTAGCCGGTGCGCTCACCGATCTGGTTCCACATGTCCACCTCGAAGCCCTGCAGTTTGTCCTGCTTGACGAAAGTGAACGGGAAATATTTGCCGGACATGCCGACCTTGATGGTTTCCTGGGCGATGGCCTGGCCGGACAGGCTGGCCAGCAGAATGGCGGCGCCGGAAATCAGCTTGATGGTAGTTTTCATGGGGATTCCTCTCTCTGTAGTGCTGTATTTTTAGTTGTAATCACGGGTTGGCGCTGATGTTATTGGAATAAAATATAAAAAATAAATGATATTTGGTTATATAAAATAACTATGGTCGCAGCGCGCCATTCTGTCCACATTGACGATATCCGGCTGTGGGTAACTTTGGGGATGAAATGGGATCCTGGGGCGTTGGATCCTTGAAAGTCAAGGATCTTATTTGCTGGATCCGTGCGGCAGCAACTGGAGATCCGGCCACTAAAAACGTAGAATAGCCGGTCTTTACTTAATCAATTGACGGGAGTCTAGAGTGACTGCTTCGCTATGGCAGCAGTGCCTTAACCGGCTGCAAGATGAGTTGCCCTCGGCAGAATTCAGCATGTGGATCCGGCCGCTTCAAGCGGAGTTGAGTGACAATACTCTGACCCTGTATGCACCGAACCGCTTTGTTCTGGACTGGGTACGCGACAAGTACCTGCTCCGGGTCAACGGCATCATCAACGAGCTGTGCGGAGCCGACGCTCCCACCCTGCGTTTTGATATCGGCAATCGCCCTCATCCCGTCGCGGTCGCCAGGGCGCCGGCCCGTGGTGTCGATGCTGTGAATAACTCTCCCAAGAGCTGGGAAAACAAGGCCGAAAACAAGCCCGAGCCAAACCACAAGAGCAACACCAACGTGAACTATACCTTCGAGAATTTCGTCGAGGGTAAGTCCAACCAGCTGGCCCGTGCGGCCGCCCGTCAGGTGGCCGACAATCCGGGTGGTGCCTACAACCCGCTGTTCCTCTATGGCGGCACCGGCCTGGGCAAGACCCACCTGCTGCACGCCGTTGGCAATGCCATCAAGGATCGCAAGAAAGACGCCAAAGTCATCTACATGCACTCCGAACGGTTCGTGCAGGACATGGTGAAGGCGCTGCAGAATAACGCCATTGAAGAGTTCAAGCGTTATTACCGTAGCGTCGATGCCCTGCTCATCGATGACATCCAGTTCTTCGCCAACAAGGAGCGCTCCCAGGAGGAGTTCTTCCACACCTTCAATGCCCTGCTTGAAGGCAACCAACAGATCATTCTGACCTCGGACCGCTATCCGAAAGAGATCAACGGGGTGGAAGATCGTCTCAAGTCCCGCTTCGGCTGGGGACTCACGGTGGCGATCGAGCCGCCCGAGCTGGAGACCCGGGTTGCCATCCTGATGCGCAAGGCGGACGAGAACCAGATCCATCTGCCGGACGAAGTGGCCTTCTTCATCGCCAAACGACTTCGCTCCAACGTCCGTGAACTGGAAGGCGCCCTCAACCGGGTGATCGCCAATGCCAACTTCACCGGCCGCGCCATCAACATCGACTTCGTGCGCGAGGCGCTGCGCGATCTCCTGGCCTTGCAGGAGAAGCTGGTTACCATCGACAACATCCAGAAGACGGTGGCGGAGTACTACAAGATCAAGCTGGCGGATCTGCTCTCCAAGCGTCGCTCCCGTTCCGTTGCCCGCCCGCGCCAGCTGGCGATGGCGCTGGCCAAGGAGCTGACCAACCACAGCTTGCCTGAGATAGGGGATGCCTTTGGTGGCCGTGACCACACCACGGTTCTTCATGCCTGTCGCAAGATCGAGCAGCTGAAGGAAGAGAGTCACGACATCAAGGAAGACTATTCCAACCTGATCCGTACCCTTTCTTCCTGATAACGGAACGGAGTGCACAGATGCAGATTGCATGTTCCAGCCTGATCCGAATCCTTTCCTCCCAATAACAACGGAGAGCACAGATGCAGCTCGAAATTAGCCGTGAGGCCCTGTTACGTCCCCTGCAACTGGTGTCCGGTGCCCTGGGTGGCCGGCCGACCCTGCCCATCCTCGGCAACGTCCTGCTCGATGTCAGCAATGGCCTGCTGTCGCTGACCGGGACCGATCTCGAGGTGGAGATGATCGGACAGGTCTATCTCAACAGCGACAGCCAGGATGGCCGCACCACAGTGCCGGCGCGCAAGCTGCTGGACATCTGTCGCGGTCTGCCGGAGGGGGCGGAGATCCGCCTCAGCACCGAGGGAGAGCGCCTCATCATCCGTTCCGGCCGCTCCCGCTTCAACCTGTCGACCCTGCCGGCGACCGAATACCCGAACATCGAGGATTGGGAATCCGTGCTCGAGTTCGACATCAGCCAGCTGGAGCTGAAAAAACTCATCGACGCGACCCAGTTCTCCATGGCGAGCCAGGACGTGCGCTACTACCTGAACGGCATGCTGTTCGAGAGCGAAGGACACGGCCTGCGTACCGTGGCGACGGACGGTCACCGGCTGGCCACCTGCCGCCGCGAAGTGGTAACGGAATCGCTGCCCGATCATCAGGTTATCCTGCCACGCAAAGGGGTGCTGGAACTGGTGCGCCTGCTGGAAGCGGAAGACAAGCCGGTAAGGCTGCAAGTGGGCCGCAGCAATCTGCGCGCCGCCCTGGATGGCTTCATTTTCACCTCCAAGCTGGTGGATGGCCGTTTCCCGGACTGGCGCCGCGTCATCCCCCGGGGGAGTGACAAGGCCCTGATCGCCGGTCGCGAGGATCTGCGCCAGGCCTTTGCCCGTGCCGCCATCCTCTCCAACGAGAAATTCCGTGGGGTGCGTCTCAATCTGCAGGAAAACCTGCTGCGCATCACCGCCAACAACCCGGAACAGGAAGAAGCCGAAGAGCTGCTTGACGTACAATACGCCGCTGGCGAGATGGAGATCGGCTTCAACGTCTCCTATGTGCTGGACGTGTTGAATACGTTAAAATGTGACCAAATCCGGATCAGCCTGAGCGATTCCATCAGCAGCGCCATTATTGAGGATTTTGAGAACCAAGATGCCCAGTACGTGGTGATGCCGATGCGGATCTAGTCGTGTCCCTGGTCAAACTCCAGCTCAGCGACTTTCGCAACATTCAGCACGCCAGTCTCGCGCTGTCTCCCGGCCTCAATATCCTGGTCGGGAGCAACGGCAGCGGCAAGACCAGCGTGCTGGAAGCCATTCATTACCTTGGTCTCGGCCGCTCGTTTCGTACCCATTTGACCGGGCGGGTCATCCGCCAGGGCGAGCGGGCCTTTACCCTGTTTGCCCAGTGCGAGCTGGAGGGGCGTCAGGTGCCCATCGGGCTTGCCAAGGACAAGGGGGGCGAAACCCAGCTCAAGATCGCCGGTGCCCAGGCCCAGCGCCTGGCCGATCTGGCGGAGCTGTTGCCGGTACAGTTGATCCACCCCGATGGTTTCAGCCTGCTGACCGGTGGGCCCCAGGCTCGCCGGGCCTGGCTCGACTGGGGTGTTTTCCATCAGGAGCCGACCTTCTTCTCCCTCTGGGGGCGGGTGCGTCGGCTGCTGAAGCAGCGCAATGCCTTGCTGCGCCAGAGCACCCAGTATCGTCAACTGGCATTCTGGGATCAGGAGCTGGTGCGACTGGGTGGCGAGCTGGCGGGGTTTCGCGCCAGTTATTGTCAGGCCATTACGCCCCTGATCAAGGAGATGACGGCAGATTTTCTGCCGGAGTTCGATATCGGTCTTGGATTCTATCGAGGCTGGGAAAAAGACACTCCCCTCGACGCATTGCTGGAGGCGGGGTTCGAACGGGATCGTTCGCTGGGGTACACTGGGGTCGGTCCGCAGAAGGCGGACGTGCGGCTCAAGGCGAACGGCGTGCCCGCGCAGGATATTTTGTCCAGGGGTCAGCTGAAGTTGCTGGTCTGTGCCATGCGGCTGGCCCAAGGGCTCTATTTGAATCAACATAGCAGCCGCGGCTGTATTTTTTTAATTGATGATTTTGCCTCTGAACTGGATGTCGACAAACGTCGTCTGCTGGCCGCAAGGCTGAAGCAGTGCGCGTCCCAGGTGTTCATCACCGCCATCGATACCGGTCAGCTCGCAGACATGATGGATGCGAGTGACTGCAAGCTGTTCCACGTGGAACAAGGCAAGATCTCCGAAACGTTAGAGAAGGCAGAGAGTAAGCTATGAGTGAAAATACTTACGACTCCTCGAATATCAAGGTGCTCAAGGGCCTGGATGCGGTCCGCAAGCGCCCGGGGATGTATATCGGCGATACGGACGATGGATCGGGCCTGCACCACATGGTGTTCGAGGTCGTCGACAACTCCATCGACGAGGCTCTGGCTGGCTACTGCTCCGATATCCAGGTCAAGATCCATTCCGACGGCTCCGTCTCCGTGCGCGACAACGGTCGCGGCATTCCGGTGGACATCCACCCGGAAGAGGGTCGTTCGGCCGCCGAAGTCATCATGACCGTGCTGCACGCCGGCGGCAAATTCGATGACAACTCCTACAAGGTGTCCGGCGGTCTGCACGGTGTGGGCGTTTCCGTGGTGAACGCGCTTTCCGACAAGCTGCTGCTGACCATCCGCCGCAACGGTCATGTCTACGAGCAGACCTATCACCTGGGCGAGCCGCAGGCACCCCTCAAGCAGATTGGTGACAGCACTGGCACCGGGACCGAAGTCCGCTTCTGGCCGAGCCCGACCATCTTCAGCGATACTCTGTTCCACTACGAGATCCTGGCCAAGCGTCTGCGCGAGCTCTCCTTCCTCAACTCCGGCGTCTCCATCCGTCTGATGGACGAGCGTGATGGCCGCGAGGCGCACTTCTGCTACGAAGGGGGCATCAAGGCCTTCGTCGAGTACCTGAACCAGAACAAGACCCCGATCCATCCCAAGGTGTTCCACTTCACCACAGAGCAGGACGGCATCGGTGTTGAAGTCGCCATGCAGTGGAACGACGCCTATCAGGAAGGGGTCTACTGCTTCACCAACAACATTCCGCAGCGGGATGGCGGTACCCACCTGGTGGGCTTCCGTACCGCGCTGACCCGGACGCTGAACAACTACATGGACAAGGAGGACTACAGCAAGAAGGCCAAGTCCGCCGCCAGTGGTGACGACGTCCGTGAAGGTCTGATTGCCGTTATCTCCGTCAAGGTGCCTGACCCTAAGTTCTCCTCCCAGACCAAGGACAAGCTGGTCTCTTCCGAAGTGAAGACCGCCGTGGAACAGGCGATGGGTGAGAAGCTGGCCGACTTCCTGCTGGAGAACCCGGGCGACGCCAAGATCGTGGTCAACAAGATCATCGATGCGGCCCGTGCCCGCGAAGCGGCCCGCAAGGCCCGCGAACTGACCCGCCGCAAGGGCGCGCTGGATATCGCCGGTCTGCCCGGCAAGCTGGCGGACTGTCAGGAGAAAGACCCGGCGCTCTCCGAACTCTACATCGTGGAAGGGGACTCTGCTGGCGGCTCCGCCAAGCAGGGTCGCAACCGGAAGAACCAGGCCATCCTGCCGCTCAAGGGTAAAATCCTGAACGTGGAGAAGGCCCGTTTCGACAAGATGATCTCCTCCCAGGAGGTGGGCACCCTGATCACCGCTCTGGGCTGTGGCATCGGTCGCGACGAGTACAACCCGGACAAGCTGCGCTATCACAACATCATCATCATGACCGATGCGGACGTCGATGGTGCGCACATCCGTACCCTGCTGCTGACCTTCTTCTATCGTCAGATGCCGGAAATCATCGAGCGTGGCTATGTCTTCATCGCCCAGCCGCCGCTCTACAAGGTGAAGAAGGGCAAGCAGGAGCAGTACCTGAAAGACGAAGACGCATTGTTGCAGTACCAGACCGCCATGGCGCTGGACGGTGCGACCCTGCACGTCAACGAGTCTGCCCCGGCCATCGGTGGCGAGGCGCTGGAGCGTCTGGTCAACCAGCATCGCTCCGTGACTCACCTCATCACCCGCATGTCCCGCCGCGCGCCGGAAGCCGTGCTGACCCAGCTGATCTATCAGCCTGAGTTGAACGAAACCCTGCTGGCCAGCGAGAGCGATCTGCAGGCCTGGTGCCAGAGCATGGAGGCCGTGCTCAACGAGAGCAACCACGGCATCCAGTACCAGATGCAGGTACGCCGCGACGAGGAGCGCAGTCTGTTCGTGCCCCACGCCGTGGTACGCCAGCACGGGGTCGATCGCGAATATCCGCTGAGCTATGACTTCCTGCAATCCTCCGAGTACCGTCAGCTGGTCTCCCTGGGCAAGGAGATCGCCAACCTGATCGAGGAAGGCGGTTACATCAAGCGTGGCGAGAAGGTGAAGCCGGTCGCCAGCTTCGTTGAAGCGGTCGAGTGGCTGATGGGCGAAGGCAAGCGTGGCATCTACATCCAGCGCTATAAAGGGCTGGGGGAGATGAACCCGGAGCAGCTGTGGGAAACCACCATGGATCCGGAAGCCCGTCGCATGCTGCGCGTCACCATCGACGACGCAGTCGGCGCCGACCAGCTCTTCTCCACCCTGATGGGTGACGCCGTAGAGCCCCGTCGCGACTTCATCGAGACCAACGCCCTGCGGGTTGCCAACCTCGACGTCTAATCAGACGGTCCGACAACCATCAAAAGCCGCTCCTCGTGAGCGGCTTTTTGTTTTTTGGGCGGAAGGGAGAGGGCGCGTTCCACGTGAAACATGAGGGACCTAGACTCTGTCACCACGAAAGGTGCGGCGCCACTCCCGCGGCGACACCCCGAATCGGGTGCGAAAGTGCTTGCGCAATATGGTGGCAGACCCGAGCCCCACCAGTTCGGCGATGCGTTCCACGGTGTGGGAGCTGGACTCCAGCAGCGTCTGGCTGCGGCGAAGACGCTCCGCCATCAGCCACTCCCCGAGGGAGAGACCGGTGGCGAGCTGGAAGCGGCGGCTAAAGGTGCGTCGGCTCATCATGCAATGTTCCGCCAGGCTGTCCAGGGTGTGGGGCGCGGCCAGGTGCAGGCGCAGGTGATCGAACAGCTGGTTGATCCTGGCATCCCGGGTGGAGGCGGGTACCGGCTGCTCGATGAATTGGGCCTGGCCACCCTCCCGGTGGGGAGGCACCACCAGCCGCCTGGCCAGCTTGTTGGCAATCTGGCTGCCGTGATGCTGGCGAACCAGATAGAGGCAGCAGTCCAGGCTGGCGGCGGTGCCAGCCGAGGTGATGAGCCCGTCGTCGTCGACGTAGAGGGCATTGGTATCGAGCCGCACCCGGGGGAAGCGCTGGACGAACTCCTGTTCAAATTCCCAGTGGGTGGCGGCACCGCGCCCGTCCAGCAGGCCGGCATAGGCCAGCACATAGGTACCGAGACAGAGCCCCACGATCTGGGCTCCCCTGATCCGGGCGGCAACCAGGGCATCGAGCAGGGGTTGGGCGGGGCGCTCGGCCGGATCGCGCCAGAAGGGGATGATGATGATATCCGCCTCCAGCAGACCCTCCAGGCCATAGTCGGCCTCCATGCGAAAGCCCTGGGAGGAGGCGGGTTGCCGCGTGTCATCCCCGGCGCAGAGTCTCAGCTCGAACAACGACTGGCCCGGCATCATCTTGTCGCCAAAGATGAGGCAGGGCACCGAGCAGTGAAAGGGGCTGAAGCGATCGAAGGTGATGACGGCGACGATAAGGGGACGGGGCATGGTGGCAAACTCCTTTGCACTCGGATCCCCATCATACGGGGCAGCAACAGAAAGCCGAAGAGCCATGTGGTGCCCGGCCCCTCGCTCAGAGCACCATGGTGTCGCCATCCTCGGGCACCCTTACCCGGGCGGCCATCCCCTGGCTGTCCAGGTAGTCGCGCAGCTCCCGCCGGGACAGCAGGGCATGATTGACCGCCTCCATGTGGCTGGCGATCAGGGTGGCCTGCGGGGCGGCCTGATAGACGGCGGCCACATCCTCCTTGCCCATGATGATGGCGCCCAGACCCGTCACCTGGGCATCACCGCAGTTGAGGACGACAACCTCGGGTTGGTGCCGGTGCAGCGCTTGTTCAACCTGGGCATTCCAGACGGTGTCGCCGGCCAGATAGAGGGTCTTTTCGGCGGGATGGGAGAAGACCACTCCGCTGACCTCGCCAAGGCGATCCCCCAGCAGGGCCATGATGGTATCGCTGCCGTGTCGGCCTTCCGTCTGTTGCAGGCGGATGCCGGCGAACTCGCCGACCTCGCCCAGCAGGCGCACATCCTCGAAGCCGCATCCCCTCATGGTGTCGGCATCTTTTTGATGCTGCACGAACAGGGGAAGGTGCTTGGGGATCTTCGCTTTCGCGACATCGTCCCAGTGATCCAGATGGTCATGGGTGACGATCACCGCATCCACCTCCAGCAGGGTCGCCATGGGCAGCGGTAGCTCGACCAGGGGGTTGCGAAGATGGCTGTTGGCCATGCCTTCGAAGCCGGGGTAGCTCCCCTTGGGGGCCAGCATGGGGTCGATGAGGAAGCGGGTTCCTGCGTAGTGGATGAGCAGGGTGGCGTTGCGAACCTGGGTAATCTTCATGGCGTGCTCCGGTTTCTCGTTGGGGACACGGCCAGTATGGAGGGATGAGGGACGGATCATGAGTGGCCCGCAGGCCTATTATCGATCTAATCGGGCCATTTTTGATGGCCTGCATTTCTTTTGTTTTTACCCCTTGAAAGCCAAATGCTGGCCCCTATATAGATAACAAGGCCGGAACGCTCGACAGAGGTTTCGACCAGGCGCCCGTCCATCAGGAGGGCAAACAATCCGTTATCGCTCACAAGAGGGTAATACTATGCGTTCTATCGACTTTTCTCCGCTCTATCGTTCTGCCATCGGTTTCGATCGTCTGGCCACTCTCATCGAATCTGCCGCCAGCAATGGCAATGCCGGCTATCCCCCCTACAACATCGAGCAGCTGGGTGACAGCGACTACCGCATCAGCATGGCGGTGGCGGGCTTTACCCAGGAAGAGCTGGAGCTGAGCTTCCAGGAAAATCTGCTGACGGTGAAGGGCAGCAAGCAGGCCGACACCGAGCGCAACTACCTCTACCAAGGCATTGCCGAACGCGGCTTCGAGCGTCGCTTCCAGCTGGCCGACTATGTGCGGGTGAAGGGGGCCGACCTGAAGAACGGTCTGCTGCACATCGACCTGGTGCGCGAAGTGCCCGAGGCGATGAAGCCCCGCAAGATCGAGATCAACGGCTGACAGCCTGACCTCGTTGCATTGCTGATGTTTCCCGGGTGCCGATGGCGGGCCCGTGGAGAGTAAACCCTGTTGCTTTATAGAAGGATAGGATCATGCGTAACCTCGATTTTTCTCATCTCTATTCCAATGCCGTCGGCTTCGAGCGGATGGCCCGCGAGCTGGAAGGCCTGTTCGATCAGAAGACCTCGGCCTACCCCCCGTACAACATCGAAAAGCGGGATGACGACAGCTACCTCATCACGGTTGCCGTGGCCGGTTTCGATCGCAATGAGCTGGAGCTGGAGACCGAAAACGGTACCCTCAAGGTGAAGGGGCGCAAGGTCGCCACCATGGGCGAGCGCCAGTTCCTCCATCAGGGGATCGCCGAGCGGGACTTCGAGCTCGCCTTCAAGCTGAGCCAGCACGTGGAAGCGCAGGGGGCCAGGCTGGAGCACGGTCTGCTGACCATAGAGCTGGCCCGGGAGCTGCCGGAAGCGCTCAAGCCCCGTGCCATCCCCATCGGCAAACCCGATCAGCTGGCACTGCCCGGTTAAACAACATCGCTGACCACCTGATAGAAAAGAGGCCTGCATCTGCAGGCCTCTTTTTTTCATGCCGAAGGGGGAATCAACCGGCGTAGAGGGCGTTGATCTCGTCGGCCAGGATGGCGATGCCGCGACGCACCAGATCTTCGCTCTGGGCATAGTTGAGGCGGATGCACTCCTGGCTGTGGCGCCACTCGGGGTCGTCGATGCCGGGGAAGAAGTAGTGGCCGGGCACGATCAGCAGGTTCTTCGCCTTCAGTCGCTCATACAGCTCCTGGCAGTGGATCGGCAGGTTTTCGAACCAGAGCCAGAGGAAGAGGGCTCCCTCCGGCTTGTGGATGTGGAAGCGCGGATCCGGAATGGCCTCGCGCAGCAGCTGGACCGCGAAGGTGGCTTTCTGCTGGTAGAAGGGTTTCACCACCTGTTCGCTCAGGGTGATGATGTCACCGCTCTCGATCATCGGAATGGTGATGGCCGGACCCAGGCTGCCCGGCGCCAGATTGATGATGCCGCTCAGGTTGGTGATGGCCCGGATGATCTTCTCGTCGGCGATGACGATGCCGCAACGGGTACCCGGCAGGCCGAGCTTGGAGAGGCTCATGCAGAGGATGGTGTTGGCGTTCCAGAACGGCTTGGCGTCGCTGAAGATGATGCCGGGGAAAGGCACGCCGTAGGCATTGTCGATGAGGAGCGGGATCCCTTTGTCACGGGCGATCTGATCGAGGTGCTCGATCTCCTCGTCGGTGAGCACGTTGCCGGTGGGGTTGGTCGGCCGGGAGACACAGATCACCCCGATATCGTCGCCCACCTGCAGGCTCTCGAAATCAACGTGGTATTTGAACTGGCCGTCGGGCAGCTTCTCGATGGTGGGCTTGTAGGCGACGAAATGATCGTCCGAGAG
Source organism: Aeromonas caviae (assembly GCF_000819785.1). GTDB lineage: Bacteria > Pseudomonadota > Gammaproteobacteria > Enterobacterales > Aeromonadaceae > Aeromonas > Aeromonas caviae. The sequence continues at coordinate 51,943 of NZ_CDBK01000069.1, forward strand.
GGCCGAGTCGGCATAGCCGATGTATTCGGGGGCCAGGGGGAACAGCACCTTCTTCTTGCGACCGTCGGCGAATTCGCCGGCCAGCAGGTTGAACAGATAGAAGAAGGCGTTCTGGCTGCCGTTGGTCAGGGCGATGTTGCGGGCGGAGATCTCCCAGCCCAGCTCCTTGCTGAGCAGGGCGGCCAGCGCCCTGGTGAACCTGTCCTTGCCCTGGGGGCCATCGTAGTTGGCCATGGCCTTGATCAGTTCGCCGTTGTCGAGCAGGGTATTGGCCTCGGCCTGAAAGCGTTCCAGCATGGCGGGGATGGGGGCCGGATTGCCACCTCCCAGCATGATGGCGTCGGGATTCAGCAGCCCTTGATTGAGGTCGTCCATGAGTTGGGTAATACCGGCGTGGCGAGTGAACTTCTCGCCGAACAAGGAGAATTCCATTCGGTGGCAAATCCAGAGTCAGTTAAGGGGGGAGCTAGCACCATAGCTCACTTCAAAAGCGGGTGTCGATCAAAAAAACGGGGCGTTTCACGTGGAACAGGGTTGCCATGATGGAGGTGGTAAAAAAAACCATTTATAGGTTTTAAAATAACCAATATTCGATTCAGGAAGGGGGGGGGCAGCATCAAAAAATTATTTATATCAATAAAATCATGCTGTTATAAATCTGGCACAACTATTGGAATAGTTATGTGGTCATCTCAACCACACCGGAGCACGCCAGATGAAGATCCTGATCGCTACCCTGATTGCCAGCAGCCTGAGCCTGAATGCCATGGCCGCCGAGAACCCCAGACCCGAGCTGGACAGCGCCGCCCTGCAACAGGAGATGCTGGCCTTGCAGCAGCAGGCCTCCCATGACGTGGTGGCAGAGGCCATCCACAACCTCAAGCCGCTGGCCCTGGAGACCCTGGTGGTGGAGGCGAGTTCGGCCGATGCGACTCACCCCGAGAGTTGAGGTAGCGCAAGGGGGTCTGCCCCGTGTGTTGCCTGAAGAAGGCGATGAAGGCGCTGTCGCTGGCGAACTCCAGCGCAGCGGCCACCCGGCTGATGGGCTCGGTTTCGGCCAGCAGCTCCATGGCCCGCAGCAGTCGCCACTGCTGGCGCCAGGCCTGGTAGCTCATGCCGGTCTCCCGCATGAAGATGCGGCCTATGGTCTTGTCACTGGCACCCACCCGCTCGGCCAGCTGGTTGAGCCGATCGGGCAGGGTGTCACCCTGCTTTATCTCCTGCAGCCAGCCGGTCAGACGCCCGTCTGACGGCAGCGGCAACTGCCAGGATTCCCGCGGCGCTTGCGCCAGCTCTTCTTTCAATAATGCCAGTGTGCAGGTTTGCTCTGCTTCCGGCTTGTCCCAGGGCCAGAGCGCCATCCGCTCGATGATCTCCCGCAGCAGCGGGTTGACCGCCAGCACCGCCATCTCGTTTGGCAACTCGGGCTCCGGCTGGAAGTAGAGGGAGCGATAGGCCACTACCCCGCGCATCAACACCCGGTGGGGCAGGCCTGCTGGCAACCAGGCCGCTCGCGTCGGCGGCAGCAGGCAGACCTGATCGTCCAGCTCTATGGTCATGCAGCCGGCCTGGGCGAACAGCAGCTGGTGGCGCTGGTGCTGATGGCGGCCGGAGTCGTGCCAGCCGAGGGCGGCGGCAATACCGATGGCGCTGCCGTCGTGCTGGTCCGGATCAAAGGGGTGATCGGGAAGAATAAAGGCCATGTGTCCGATTCTTGCTGTTTATAGTCCGCCTTATTGTAATTGGACATGTTATCCCTCTCTAGAATGGCGACCTCTTGTGAAGGAGGTGTGTCATGAACAACAGGTTGCCACCGCGCTGGCTGGTGGTCGGATTGATGATGTTTCCCCAGATAGTGGAGACCATCTACAGCCCGGTGCTGACCCATATCGCCACTGAGTTTCGGGTGAGCGAGGGGCAGGCGTCCCAGACCCTGTCGGTCTATTTTCTGGCGTTTGCGGCGGGCGTGGTCTGCTGGGGCAGGTTGTGCGATCTCATCGGGCGGCGTCCCGCCATGCTGGCGGGGTTGCTGACCTATGGCGCCGGCACCCTGCTGGCGTTGCTGGCCACTCAATTTGAAACCCTGCTGCTGGCCCGGGTCATCGCGGCCTTCGGCGCCGCCGTGGGTTCCGTGGTGACCCAGACCATGCTGCGCGACAGCTATCAGGGCAGCGATCTGGCGCGGGTCTTTTCGGTGATGGGCATCGCGCTCTCCCTGAGTCCTGTGCTAGGGCTGGTGAGCGGTGGCCTGCTTGCTGATGGCTTGGGTTATCTCGGGGTATTCGGCGCCCTGCTGGCGCTGGCAATCGGCTTGTTGCTGATGGCTTGCTGGCAACTGCCGGAAACCCGCCCGGCCACCACCCAAAGGGTCGCACTCTGGCCGCTGGCCTGCCGGATGGTGCGTGATACCGGCTTGTGGCGCAGCGCTGCCCTGGTCGCCCTGTTCAACACCATGCTGTTCGGCTACTACAGCCTGGCGCCGTTTCTGTTTGCCAGTCTGGGGTTGAGCGCGGGGGAATTTGGTTACTCCGGCATCGTGCTGGCGCTGGCGACCCTGGTGGGCAGCCTGCTCAACAAGCGCCTGCTGGGCCGTGGCTGGTCGCCTGCCTCGTTGATCCGGCTCGCTGCCGCGTTGGCGCTGGGGTCCGGCTGGCTGGTGTGGGCCAGTCAGACTTCGCTCTGGTTCCTGCTGCCCATGATGGGGGTGGTGGTGGCGTTCGGGCTAGCGATCCCCAATGTGCTGAGCCAGGCGCTGCTGGCCTATCGGGAGGTGGCGGGCAGTGCCGGGGCCCTGTTCGGGCTCGGTTACTACCTGCTGCTCAGCCTGGGGTTGGCGGTTGCAGCCAGCTTGCAGGATCTCGGGCTGCTGCTCGGGGGATGCGGTCTGCTGGCCCTGTGCTGCGGTTGGCGTCGTTCCACGTGAAACATCAGCTGCCGATAAAGCGGTAGCCGATGCCGGCTTCAGTTTCGATCAGGGTGGGTTGCTGGGGGTTATCTCCCAGCTTCTTGCGCAGGCTGGCGATGACGATGCGCAGGTAGTGGGTATCTTCCTTGTGGCTCGGTCCCCAGATGTCGATGAGCAGCTGGGTCTGTTGCACCAGCTTGCCGGGGTGGCACACCAGCGCCTGCAACAGGGCGAACTCCTTGCGGGAGAGGGGGATCTCCTCGCCCTGCAAGGTCACCTTGTGGCTGCTGCTGTCCAGGGTCAGGCCACAGTGGGGGAAGTGTCGACACTCGCCGCTGGTGGCACCGACGCGCTGGCGCAGCAGCACCCGGATACGGGCCATCATCTCCCCGACGCCGAACGGCTTGCTCATGTAGTCGTTGGCCCCCGCATCCAGCAGCCGCACCTTCTCCTGCTCCGAGTCCCGCGCCGAGAGCACCAGCACGGGATTGGCGTGGTGCTCGCGGATGGCGTGCAGGATTTGGATGCCATCACCGTCCGGCAGGCCCAGATCCAGGATCACCAGGTCGGGGTTGAGGTGGCGATACTGCGTCATCCCCTCGGTGACGCCGACCGCCTCACTCACCTGATGTCCTTCGGCGATCAGGCTGATCCGCAAAAAACGGCGGATGGCCGCCTCGTCGTCGATGACCAGTATGTGAGCCATTCAGCCTCCCGTTTGCTGATTGAAAAGGGCGGCGACCATCAGGCCGCCGGTGCGTTGAGGGCCAGCGGCAGGGAGATGCGCATGCAGGTGCCGTTGCCGTTGGGGCCGGCGAATGCCCAGATGCGGCCGCCGTGGACCTCTATCATAGCGCGGGAAATGGCGAGGCCAAGCCCGGTGCCGCGGCTGCCGCAGTCGCCGACCGGCTGGGTGTAGAACAGATTGAAGATCTTGTCCCGATCCGACTCGGCGATGCCGACCCCGATATCGATGATGTCGATGATGAGGTCGGGATCCGCCAGCATCACCTTGAACTCGATGGGGGTGCCGGCCGGCGAGTAGCGGGAGGCGTTGTCGAGGATGTTGACCAGCACCTGCTCGATCAGGGCGCCGTGCACATAGAGCCGGGGGATCTGCTGATCGAAGTGCACCAGCAGCTTGTGCTGGCGCCAGGAGGAGTCGAGCCGGCGGCGGGCGCTCTCCACCAGGTCCGCCAGGTCGACCCAGTCCCGTTTCAACTGGAAGTCCGGTGAGCCGATGCGGGTCATGTCCAGCAGGTTCTGCACATAGCCGTGCAGGCGGCGCGCCTCGTCCTGCACCGAGTGCAGCAGTTCGATGCGGTCCTCCGCACTTATCCGGTCCCCGTATTCCAGCAGGGTGCTGCCGGCCCCCATGATGGTGGCCAGCGGCGTCTTCAGGTCGTGGGAGACCGAGGAGAGCAGGGCGGCGCGCATCCGGTCGGTCTCCGCCTGCAACTGGCTGTCCGCCAGCCGCTCGTTGAGATCGATCCGCGCCAGGGCGGCGCGGATATCGGTGAGCAGAGCCTGCAGCTGGTGCTCGGCGGCGGAGGTGAGCGGGCTGGCCAGCCGGATGCCCAGCACCAGGTCATCGCCGAGGTGATGATACTGGGCCTCGGCGGCGTTGAGGGTGGCGGTATGGGCACCGGCGCTCTGCTTCTGGGCCAGGCACCAGTCAATGGCGGCCTTGTCGGTCTGGCCCGGCCCGGTCTGGGTGTCACCGGCCCGGTACTGGTAATCCCCATCGAGCGCGAACACGGGCTGCCCAAGGGCGAGGGCGATGGCCTGGGTTCCCTGTCTCAGCACGTCCACCGGGCTGCTGGCGGTGGCCAGCCCCTGGCTCAGGGAGAGCAGGGCGTTACCGAGCTGCTGGGTCTCGCGCAGACTGACCAGTTGCTGACGCTGGCGGGAGGCGAGGCGCCCGGCCGCGATGCCGACGATGAGCAGCACGAACAGGGTGAGCAGGTCGCTGTGGCTGGCCACGCTCAGGGAGAAGTAGGGGAAGGTGAACAGCAGGTTGTGGCCGACGAAGCCCAGCACGGCGGCCAGGATGGCGGGGACCAGGCTGGTGGTGAGCGCGGTGGCCAGCACCCCCAGCACGAACAGCATGGGCAGGGAGGCGGGGGGCAGCCAGTGGGAGAGGGCCCAGACCACGGCCGAGGTCCCCCCCATGATGGCCACCGCGAGCAGGCTCTGGCGAAGCTCACCCGGGCCTGCCGTTGGCAGGGTCAGGCCGGGCTTGCGCTTCTCGGTATCCACCAGCGTGATCTCGAATCCCTGCGCCTGTTTGAGCAGGTGCTGTACCAGGGATCGGCGCCAGGGCGGGTTGCGGGATTTGCCGAGCAGCAATTGGGAGACCTGCTGCTGTTCGGCGGTCTCCAGCAGGGCATCGGCCACGGCCGGGCTGGAGAGGGTCAGCACCCTGGCCCCCAACTGGGAGGCGAGGGCCAGCGCCTGCTCCAGCTCGGGGGAGCGTTGCCCCTTGCTGTCGATGTGCACCACCAGCCAGGGCAGTTGCCTGCGCTGGGCGAAGCGGTGGCCGTAACGCACCAGGGCGGCGCCGTGCTCATCCCCGATGCAGACCATCAGCTTGCCCCGCAGCGGCAGTGTGGTCTTGCCGGCCGCCTGCCACTGCAACTGCAGGTCTCCCTCCACGTGGCTGGCGGCGGTCTGCATCGCCAGCTCCCGCAGAGCGGTCAGGTTGTTGAGAGAGAAAAAGGATTGCAGGGCGGCCTTGGCCTGGTGGGGCACATAGACCTTGCCCTCCTTGAGGCGGCCGAGCAGCTCCTTGGGGGGCAGGTCGATCAGCACCAGGCTGTCGGCCTCCAGCAGCACCTGATCCGGCAGGGTCTCCTTGACCCTGACCCCGGTCAGCTGCCACACCAGATCGTTGAGGCTCTCCAGGTGCTGCACGTTGAGGGTGGTATAGACATCGATGCCGGCGCCCAGCAACTCCTCCACATCCTGCCAGCGCTTCTCATGGCGGCTGCCGGGGGCGTTGCTGTGGGCCAGCTCGTCCACCACGGCGATGGCGGGCTTGCGCGCCAGCAGACCGTCCAGATCCATCTCCTCCAGCCGCTGCTGGCGGTGCAGGTGCAGTGTGCGCGGCAGGATGGCGAGCTTGTCGAGCAGGGCCAGGGTCTCCTGGCGGCCGTGGGTCTCCACCACCCCGATCAGGATGTCGACTCCCTCCCTGGCCTGCTCCCGCACCGCCTGCAGCATGGCGTAGGTCTTGCCGACGCCGGGGGCCGCGCCGAGAAACACCTTCAGCTTGCCCCTGTGCTCCTGCTCCAGGCTCGCCAGCAGGGCGTCTGCCCTCACCTCATCACGCATCCCCGTGCTCCCGTTGCATCGGCCGAACTGCGGCCGTGACCTCATTGCTCATGCTTGTCCCCGTTGTCGAAAGGGAGCCTTCCCGAACGGCAAGGAGCGCCCTCAGGCGCCCTTTTGATGATCGAGTTGCAGGTTCAACTGGAGAATGTTGACCACCTGCGGGCCAAGGATACCAGCTTGTGCCGCCGACTTGACCTGCTCCGTCAACTGAACGGGATCCAGCCCCCGTTGCCCGGCGACCCTATCCACCTGGGCCAGCGCTGCATCGAGGGGCAGATGGGGATCGAGGCCGGAGGCGGAGCGGGTCAGCAGGGCGGGGACCCTGGCTTCCGGCTGCGCCCTGGCCGCAGCTGCGGCAAACTCGGCCCGTAGCGGCGAGCTCATCCCCAGGTTGCTTCCGCCGCCACCTATGGTGGCGAAATCGCTGGCGGAGGGGCGGGAGTGGAAGTAGTCGGCCCGCTCGAATTTCTGGGCCAGCAGGGCGCTGCCGACCACCTGCTGCTTGGCGTTGGTGAGCAGGCTGCCGTTGGCCTGCCAGGGGAAGAGCAGCTGGGCCAGCCCGGTGACGGCCAGCGGATATGCCACCCCCAGCAGCAGGGTCAGGGTCAGCAGGGTTCTGATTGCGATCATGATGTGTTTGCTCCAAATGTGTTGGGTGGATGCGGGCCTGCCCCGCATCCGGTGATGCCGTTACACCAGCCCCAGGCCGGTGATGACCAGGTCGATCAGCTTGATACCTATGAAAGGCACTATCAGGCCGCCGACGCCGTAGATCAGCAGGTTGCGGCGCAGCAGGCTGGCCGCCGTTCCCTTCAGGCTGACCCCGCGCAGGGCCAGCGGCACCAGCGCGACGATGATCAGGGCGTTGAAGATGATGGCCGACAGGATGGCGCTCTCCGGGCTGCCCAGCTGCATCAGGTTCAGCGCCCCCAGCTGTGGATAGGCGGCGATGAACAAGGCCGGCAGGATGGCGAAGTACTTGGCCACGTCGTTGGCGATGGAGAAGGTGGTCAGGGCGCCACGGGTCACCAGCAGCTGCTTGCCCACCAGCACCACGTCCAGCAGCTTGGTGGGGTTGGAGTCGAGATCCACCAGGTTGCCCGCCTCCTTGGCGGCCTGGGTCCCCTCGTTCATGGCCAGCCCTACGTCGGCCTGGGCCAGCGCCGGTGCGTCGTTGGCGCCGTCCCCGCACATGGCGACCAGCCGGCCGTCGGCCTGCTCCTGACGGATGTAGGCCAGCTTCTTCTCCGGCGTCGCCTCGGCGATGAAGTCATCTACCCCGGCTTCGGCGGCGATGGCGGCGGCGGTCAGCGGGTTGTCACCGGTGATCATCACGGTGCGGATCCCCATGTGGCGTAGGGTCTGGAAGCGGGCCTTGATGCCCGGCTTGATGATGTCCTTGAGGTACACCACCCCCAGCAACTTCTCGTGGGTGCAGACCAGCAGCGGGGTACCCCCCTGGCGGGCGATGTTGTCCACCGATTTTAGGATGAGCTCCGGCACCGCCTTGCGATCGAGGGAGAGGTAGCGTAGCACCGCGTCCACCGCCCCCTTGCGATAGTGATGGCCGTTGCGATCCAGCCCGCTCAGCCGGGTCTCGGCGCTGAAGGGGATGAGGATGTCGCTCTCCAGCTGGCTCGGTCTGGTGTGGCTCTTGCCCGCCAGGGTCAGGATGGATTTGCCCTCCGGCGTGTTGTCGCCGAGCGAGGCCAGCATGGCGGCCTGGGCCAGCAGGGAGGGGTCCACGCCGGGGGCCGGGATCAGCTCGTCCGCCATCCGGTTGCCGAAGGTGATGGTGCCGGTCTTGTCCAGCAGCAGGGTGCGCACGTCGCCGGCGGCTTCCACCGCCCGGCCCGACTTGGCGATCACGTTGAGCTTCACCAGCCGGTCCATGCCGGCGATGCCGATGGCGGAGAGCAGGCCGCCGATGGTGGTCGGGATCAGGGTGATGAACAGCGCCAGCAGATAGAGCCGGGGCACCTGGGTGCCGTTGTAGTCGAGGAACCAGGGCAGGGTGGCCACCACCAGCAGGAAGATCAGGGTCAGCCCTACCAGCAGGGCGTCCAGCGCCATCTCGTTGGGGGTCTTCTGCCGCTTGGCCCCTTCCACCAGGGCAATCATGCGATCCAGGGTACTTTCGCCCGGGTTGTTGGTGATACGCACCCAGATCTCGTCGGAAACGACGGTGGTGTTGCCGGTCACGCCGCTGCGGTCGGTGCCGGACTCGCGGATGACGGGGGCGGATTCGCCGGTGATGGCCGCCTCGTTAACCGAGGCGATGCCGGCGACCACTTCGCCGTCGGCGGGGATCATTTCGCCGCTGCGCACCAGCACCAGATCGCCCTTGAGCAGGCTGGTGGCCGGTACCCACTCGCCCTTGTCATCCTGCGGGCTGGTGACCCGACGAGCCTTGAGCTGGCTCATGCCGGCCTTCAGACTGTCGGCCCGCGCCTTGCCGCGCCCCTCGGCCAGGGTCTCGGCGAAGTTGGCAAACCAGAGGGTGAGCCAGAGCCAGGCGGTCAGCTGCCAGGCCAGAGAAGGAGCGACGCCGGAGAGCGGTTGCCCCAGCAGCGACTCCAGGGTCGCCATCACGGCCGCCAGCCAGAGAGTGAACAGGATGGGGCTGCCAAACAGCGCCCTGGGATTGAAGCGATAGAGGGCTTCCACCATGGCCTGCAGGATCTGTGATTTCTGTTTCTTGCCCTTCACCTGAATGGTGTCGGTGCTCATTGAAGCGGATTTGCTCATTGGAAAGCTCCCTGCATCGAATAGTTGGTCACGCAGATCAGTCGGAGGTGCAGCATCAGAAGGCTCCTCCCAGCAGGCTCAGGTGTTCCGCCACCGGGCCCAACGCCAGCACCGGCAGGAAGGAGAGACCCCCCATCAGGAGCACGGTGACAATCAGCAGGGTGATGAAGAGCGGGCCGCTGATCGGGAAGTCCCCTTCGCTCGTCTCCTGGCGCGGGGCGCGGGCTAGCTGGCCGGCGATGGCCAGTACCGGAATGATGTAGCCGAAACGGCCGAGCAGCATGGCCAGCCCGATGGCGATGCACTGCCAGCTGTCGGCGGCGGCAAAGCCGGCGAAGGCGGAGCCGTTGTTGCCGGCGGCCGAGGCGTAGGCATAGATCAGTCGTGACAGGCCGTGGGGGCCGTCGTGACCGATGACGGTGGCGGAGTTCGGCATCAGCAGGGTAATGCCGCCGATCACCAATACCCCGACCGGCATCACCAGCATGCTGGCGACCACCCACTTCATCTCGGTGATGCCGAGCCGTTTGCCCAGATAGGTCGGAGTGCGCCCCACCATCAGGCCGCACAGGAACACGGTCAGCAGCACGAACAGCATCATGCCGTAGATGCCGGCACCGACGCCGCCGAACACCACTTCACCCAGCAGCATGTTGATCATGCCGACCATGCCGCCGAGGGGGGTGAAGCTGTCGTGCATGGCGTTGACCGAGCCGTTGGAGGCGGCGGTGGTGGCCACTTCCCAGATGCTGGACAGCACGGGGCCGAAGCGACTCTCCTTGCCTTCCCAGTTGCCGGCTTCGCTGGTGAGGTGGGCGAGGGCGGGATCCGGTTTCAGCTCCTGGCCGATGGCGAGGCAGAGCCCCAGCACCAGCATGATGGTCATGGCGATGAGGATGGCGCGGCTGTGGGCCAGATCCTTCACGTAACGGCCCAGGGTGCAGACCATGGCGGCGGCCAGGGTCAGCAGGGCGACCATTTCCAGCCAGTTGGAGAGGGCGGTCGGGTTCTCGAACGGATGGGCCGAGTTGATGCCGAAGAAGCCGCCGCCGTTGGAGCCGAGCTGCTTGATGGCGATCTGGGAGGCGGCCGGGCCGATCGGCAGCAGCTGCTCCTGACCTTCCAGGGCGTGGAACGGCAGGTAGGCCGACAGGCTCTGGGGCACCCCCTGCCATACCAGCAGCAGCGCCAGGATCAGCGCCATCGGCAGCAGCACGTAGAGGCAGAAGCGCACCAGATCCTGCCAGAAGTTGCCAAGGTGGGTGGTCTGCTGGCGGGCGATGCCGCGAAACAGGGCGATGGCGACGGCGGCGCCTGTGGCGGCGGAGACGAAGTTCTGGGTGGTGAGCCCCACCATCTGGCTGAAGTAGGAGAGGCTGGCTTCGCCGGAGTAGGCCTGCCAGTTGGTGTTGGTCATGAAGCTGACCGCGGTGTTGAAGGCGAGTTGCCAGTTCAACCCTGGCAGTTGCTGCGGGTTGAGGGGCAGGAGCCCCTGCGCCATCAGGATCAGGAACAGCAGGCCGAAACCGGCGCCGTTGAAAGCCAGCAGGCTGAGGGCGTAGGACTTCCAGTCCTGCTCGCGCCCGTCCGTGCCGCAGCAGGCCAGGGTGGCGCGCTCAAGCGGGGCCAGCCAGCGACTCTTGCCTTCAAATACCCGATACAGGTAGTTGCCAAGCAGAGGCGCCGGCAGCAGCACCAGCAGCACGAACGCGACGGGATAGATGATCTCTTGCCACATATCCGGTTCCTCACTCATGAGTGCGCGCGAGGGCGCGCAGCAGATAGCCCGCGAGGGCGAGGACCAGCAGCAGATATAGCCAATTCATAACGACTCCGTTGAGGTAATTAGCGTCAGGGATCGATGCATATCCGTGTCGATCCCATGGGTCTCATTGACGCTGAAAGGGTATGTAAAACGGGCGTAAAGGCGCCATAAAGCCCAATTTGGCTGGCGTAAAATCGGCGTAAAGAAGGCGGGTTTTGTTGGCTGGTGGACGGGCAAGGCACAAAAAACCCGGCCTGGGCAGGGTTTTGGTAGCAAGTGGCGGAAGCTGACCCGATGGTGATGAGGTCAGCTTCAACCCCGCTTATCGCATGGTCACAAACTCTTCCGCGCTGGTCGGATGGTGAGTGGAAACACAGTTGTAGAAGCTGGTCTGATAATGACAGGCCAGCTTCAACCCCGCTTATCGCATGGTCACAAACTCTTCCGCACTGGTTGGATGAATGGCGACGCAGTTGTCGAAGTCCGCCTTGGTGGCACCCATCTTCATGGCGACGCCGAAGCCTTGCAGGATTTCATCCATGGCGAAGCCGATGCCGTGCAGGCCGACAACCTTCTCTTCCGGCCCGACGCAGACCAGTTTCATCCGGGTGGGCTGGCGATGCTGGGTCAGGGCCGAGTACATGGCGGTGAACTGGCTGCGGTAGACCTTCACCTGATCTTTCCCGTATTCGGCAACGGCTTCCGGCTCGGTCAGGCCGATGGTGCCGATGGGCGGGTGGCTGAACACCACGGTCGGCACCAGATCGTAGTTGAGGTGCTCGCCCGGCTTGTTGTTGAACAGCCGCTCCGAGAGGCGGCGGCCTGCCGCGACAGCCACCGGGGTGAGCTGGATGCGGCCGGTGTTGTCACCGACGGCATAGAGGTTGGCGACGGCGGTGTTCTGGAACTTGTCGGTGGGGATGAAGCCCTTTTCGTCCAGGGTGATGCCGGTGGCAGCCAGATTGAGGTTGTCGGTGGCGGGCACGCGACCGATGGCCCAGATGAGGCAGTCGACGGTGAGGTGGCGACCATCTTCCAGTTGCAGGGTCAGGCTGTCGTCGGCGTTCTTGATGACGGCCTTGGGAATGGCGTGGGTGTGCAGCTTGGGCCCTTCCTGCGCCATGATCTCCACCAGGGTCTCGTGGATCATGGGGTCGAAGTTGCGCAGCGGCGCATGCTTGCGCACCACCAGATGGGTCTCGGAGCCAAGAGCCTGCATCACGCCTGCGATCTCCACGGCGATATAGCCGGCACCCACCACGGCAACCCGTTTGGGCTGGCTTTTCAGGTCGAAGAAACCGTCGGAGTCGATACCCAGTTCGGCGCCCGGAATGGTCGGGACCTCGGGGCGGCCGCCGGTGGCAATCAGGATGTGATCGGCGCTGTAGTGCTCGCCGTTCACCTCGACGGTATGGCTGTCGATGAAGCGGGCGAAGCCCTTGATGACGGTGATCTGGTTCTTGCCCAGCACGTTCTGGTAGGACTGGTGAATGCGCCCGATATAGGCCTGACGGGATTCGACCAGCTTGGCCCAGCTGAAGTGGTTGAGCGTGGTGTCGAAGCCGTAGTCGGCGCCATATTTCAGGGCATCGGCGATCTGGCCTGCATACCACATGGCCTTCTTCGGTACGCAGCCGACGTTGACGCAGGTGCCACCCAGCTCTTTGGCTTCGATCAGGGCGACTTTCTTGCCGTACATGGCTGCCCGGTTGGCCGAGGCGATGCCGCCGCTGCCGCCACCGATGGCGATGTAGTCAAAATGCTGTGCCATTGCGAGGTTCTCCGCTCGTTAAGAATGCAGTCACAGCATGATGGGGACAAAGCGGCCGGCCCACAAGAGCCGGTGCTCAGTTCTGCTGGATGGGCAGGCGAATGTGGAACTGGGCACCCTGGCCTGGTTGGCTGGCGCAGTGGATGCGGCCACGCAGCAGCTGGACCACCAGGTTGTAGATGATATGGGTGCCGAGCCCGCTGCCACCCTGGCCCCGCTTGGAGGTGACGAAGGGATCGAAGATGCGCGGTAGTATCTCCGGGGGGATGCCGCGGCCGTTGTCACTGTAGTCGATGACCAGCTCGTCTCCCTGCTGCGCCACCTGGATGGTGATCTTTCTGGGCCTGTCCCAGCCATCGAAACCGTGATGGATGGAGTTGAGGATCAGGTTGGAATAGATCTGGGTGAAGCTGCCCGGGAAGGAGTAGATGCTCAGCTTGGGATCGCACTGGATGTCCACCTCGCACTGGGCCTTCTTGAGCTTGTAGCCGAGGGAGACCACCACCTGATGCAGGTTGTCGGCGAGGCTGAAGTTGTAGCGGGCCTCGGAGGACTGATCCACTGCCACCTGCTTGAAGCTGGCGATGAGCTCGGAGGCGCGGCGCAGGTTACCTTGCAGCAGTTGCATCGACTCGTCGAGATTCTGGGTGAATTCGTTGAGGTAGGTGCGGGAGAGCTGCTTGGCCTCGATATGCTGCTTGAAGTCGGCCACCCGCTCCTGCAGGTAGGAGGAGGCGGTGACGCTGATGCCGATGGGGGTGTTGATCTCGTGGGCCACGCCGGCAACAAGGGATCCGAGGGAGGCCATCTTCTCCGACTCCACCAGGGTCTGCTGGGCCTGCTTGAGATCGTCATAGGCCTTGCCCAGCTGGTCGTTGGCATCGCTCAGGCTGCGGGTGCGTTCCGCCACCTTGCCTTCCAGCTGCTCGTTGAACAGGGTGATCTCCCGCTCGACCTTTTTGAGGGGGGTGATGTCATAACCAAAGCCGATCAGGTACTTGAGGTTGGGCCCCTCGTAGAAGGGAGCGAAGGTCCACTGCAGTACCAGCTCGTTGCCCTGCTGGTCGTGCATGGTGATCTCCCTGTCCTCCAGGGCGCCCTGATCGGCCAGGGTGGCGGCCAGCTCGTCACGCTGCTCCTTGCTGACGAAGAGATCCAGCCAGTTGTGCTGCAACAGCTCCTGGTGGTGATAGCCGGTGAGCAGGATAGCCGCCGGGTTGATGCTGGCGATGTTGAGATCCGGCTCCATGCAGCAGATGACCATGTTGGCGGAGTTGATCAGGGTGGCGGAGAAGTCCCGCTCCTGCTGGAGCTGATCGGCGGCCTGATGGCGGGCCGTGAACTCGTCGTTCAGCCGGGTGCGCATCTGGTTGAGGGTGGCGGCCAGGGTATCGAATTCGTCAGGGGACTTGCGGGGCAGGGGGCGACCTTCCAGGGTCAGCTCCACCGCGAGGCGATCCAGGCTCAGTTTCTGGGCATAGCTGACGATGCGGTTGATATGACGGATCACCAGATAGTAGATGATGACCAGGATGCAGAACGAGACGACCAGGGTCTTGATGGTCTGGCTGACCAGGATCAGCACGGATTTCTCGATGAGGCGCTGGTAGACCTGCTCCAGGGAGGCGGCGACGAAAAGCTTGCCGACCACTTCCCCCTGATAGCTCAGGGTGAACTCGCGGGAGATGTCGTATTGGGGCTGCTCCACCCCCTGGGTGAGCAGGGGCACTTCCGAATTGCCCAGCATCTCCTTGACCATGACGAACTGCATGTTGGGCAGGTTCATGATGCCCTCGATCTGCACCTTCACCTGCTCTTCATCCAGATTCCAGAGACTGGCCGAGATGGGTTGCAGGAAGGAGGCCTCGATCTGGCCGATGCTGGCCTCGATGACGGTCACATCCTTGTTGTAGTCCCAGGCGAGCTGAAGCACGGTGATGAGCAGTGCCAGCACCGTACTGCAGATCAGAATGTAGGAAAGCAGACGATAAGAGAGTCCGTTAAGGCCGACGGCCTTGGAGAAGATTCCTGACATGGCGTCCTTGCGGTCTGGATTGAGTGCGGTTTAGTTTAACTGCTTCATGGACTTATGTCGTGTGTCATCCAATGGATAAAAATAAGGCCCCTTTCGGGGCCTTGTTTGTGTGGGCTGGGATCAGTGACCGCCCTTGGCTTTTGCCGGGATGGATTCGTCGAATTCCGGCAGCGGCTTGTGCTCGGATGCCAGGAAGGTGTAGATGACCGGCAGCACGAACAGGGTGAACAGGGTGCCGATGGCCAGACCCGCCACGATGACGATGCCGATGCTGAAGCGCTGTGCCGCCCCCGCACCCGAGGCATAGAGCAGCGGGATAAGGCCTGCGATCATCGCCGCCGTGGTCATCAGGATGGGGCGCAGACGGACCTTGGCAGCCTGCATCACGGCTTGCATCCGGTTCAGACCATGCAGCAGCTGCTCCTCCTTCGCCACCTCGCAGATCAGAATACCGTGCTTGGTAATCAGACCGACGAGGGTGATGAGACCGACCTGGGAGTAGATGTTCATGGTGGCCATGCCCCACGCCAGAGCGATCAGTGCGCCACTGATGGCCAGCGGCACCGACACCATGATGACCAGCGGGTCACGCACGGATTCGAACTGGATCGCCAGCACCAGGAAGATGATGGCCAGGGCCAGGGCGAAGGTGGCGTAGAGCGCATTCCCTTCGGTCACGAACTGGCGGGCTTCCCCCATGAAGTCGTAACGATAGCCTTGGGGCAGCTTCTCTTCCGCGGTCGCCTTGAACCAGTTGATCGCATCCCCCATGGCCACGCCAGGTGCCGGCACGGCGCCGATGGTGGCGGAGTTCAGCTGGTTGAAGTGGGGCAGGGCACGGGGCTCTCCCTTCACTTCAATCTTGATCAGGCTGCCCAGCGGGATCGACTTGCCGTCGGCGGCACGCACGTAGTAGCCCTTGATGGACTCGGGGTTGAGACGGAACTTGCGCTCCACCTGCGGGATCACCTCGTAGGAGCGGCCATCCAGGTCGATACGGTTGACGTAACCGTCCGCCATCATGGTGCCCATGGTGATGCCGATGTCCTGCATGGTGATGCCGTAGGCACCCGCCTTGTCCTTGTCGATGCTGATCTTCATGGTGGCCGAGTCGTAGTTCAGATCGAGATCCGAATAGACGAACTGGCCGTTGGCCTGGGTTGCCGCCAGCATCTCACCCGCGATCAGGAACAGGCTCTCGAAGCTGTTCGGGGTGGTGATGACGAACTGGATGGGCAGACCGCTCGAGGCCCCCGGCAGTTCCGGGAACTGGAAGGTGGTGATGGCCATCCCGGGGATGTCCTTCACCAGACCGGCGACCCGGTCCAGCACCTCTTTCTGGCTCGCTTCACGCTGGCTCCATGGCACCATGGAGGCGATACCGAACGCCTGGTTGGAGTTGAACACCCCCGAGAAGACCTGGGAGTAAGCGATCTCCGGCTGGTCGTCCAGGACTTTGTTCACGTCCGCCATGGTGTTTTCGATGTAGTCCAGGTTGGCGTTGGAAGGGGCCGTCCCCAGCACCGCCATGACGCCTTTGTCCTCGGACGGGGCCAGCTCGCTCGGAATGAACTTGAACAGCAGCGGCAGGCTGGCGAACACGATGACGGCAAACAGGATGACCACGATGCGCTTTTGCATCACGGCATGGAGCATGGCGTCGTAGCGGGCCGTCATCCGGTCCAGCAGATCGTGTACGGTACGCTCGAACTTGCCGGGCTCCTCGTTGGCCCTGAGCATCTTGGCGCACATCATGGGCGACAGGGTCAGGGCGATGATGCCCGAGACGAACACGGCGCCCGCCAGGGTCAGCGCGAACTCCTTGAACAGGGAGCCGGTGATGCCCCCCATCAGGGCGATGGGCGCATACACCGCCGCCAGGGTGACCGTCATGGCGATGACGGGCACGGCGATCTCCCGGGTACCTATGATGGCGGCCCGGAACGGCTCTTCCCCTTCCTTGATGTGACGGTCGACGTTCTCCAGCACCACGATGGCGTCATCCACCACCAGACCGATGGCCAGCACCATCGCCAGCAGGGTCATGAGGTTTATGGAGAAGCCGAACATGTCCATCATCATCACCACGCCGATGAGGCTCAGGGGAATGGTTATGATGGGGATGATGACCGCCCGGAACGAACCGAGGAACAGGGTGATCACCACCAGTACGATGGCGGCCGCCTCCAGTATGGTCTTGATGACCTCGTGGATGGATTCGTTGATGGCGATGGTGGAGTCATACAGGACGTTCACCTGCATGGTGCTCGGCATGTTGCGCTTCAGGCTCGGCAGCAGCTCCAGCACATCGTGGGCGATGTTGATGGGGTTGGCTGTCGGGGCTGCGTTGATGGCCAGCACTACGGCCTCGCGGCCGTTGGCGCTGGCGCGATAGATGTCGTGGCTCTTCTCCAGGGAGACCTTGGCGATGTCGGAGAGGCGGATCACCTTGCTGTCGCGGGTGGCGACCACCAGACGCTTGAGCTCTTCGATGTTGCCGACCTGGGTCTCGGCGTTGCCGTTGAACAGGGTGAAATAGCCGGTGGCCTGGCCGGTCGCGGACTGATAGTTGTTGCTGTTGAGCACCGTCATCACGTCGCTTGAGGTCAGGTCAAAGGCGGCCATCTTGGCCGGATCCAGCCACACCCGCAGGGCGAATTCGACCCCGCCATACAGATCCACCTTGGAGACCCCGCCCACGGTAAACAGCTGGGGCTTGATGACCCGCTCCAGGTAGTCGGTGATCTGGCTGGAGTTGAGCTCCGGGCTGGTGAAGCCCATGTAGAGCACCGCCGTGGTGGAGCCGGTGGAGGAGGTGACCGAAGGGTCTTCCGCCTCTTTGGGCAACTGGGAACGCACCGAGTTGACCTTGGCCAGGATGTCGGACAGCGCGGCGTTCGGATCGGTGTTGAGCTTCATGTACGCCGTCACCGTGGAACTGCCCAGCTGGCTCGAGGAGGTCATGAAGTCGATGTTGTCGGCCTGGGCGACCGCCTGCTCCAGAGGCTGGGTGATGAAGCCCTGGATCAGATCCGCACTGGCGCCATAGTAGCTGGTGTTGACCGTGATGACGGTATTGATCACCTCGGGGTATTCACGCACCTGCATCTTGAAGATGGCCTGGAAGCCCAGCAGGGCTATCAGGAAGCTGAGCGAGATCGCCAGCACAGGCCGTTTTATGAATATGTCAGTAAATCGCATCGCAGCTCTCCGCGCTTACAGCATCGGGGTTTGTGCCGGAACGGCAAGGGCATCGTTCTCGACCACGTGCACCTTGGTATCGTTGCTCAGGCGAACCTGACCCGACAGCACGATTTGATCGCCAGCCTTGATGCCGGACAGCACATGGACATCGTTGCCGCGACGCTCACCTGCCTTGACCACCACCTGCTTGGCGCGTTTCACGCCGTCAGCCTCGTGAATGACGTAGACGTTCTCGCCATAGAGGGTGAAGGAGATGGCGGACTGCGGGATCACGATCTGGTCTTTCACCGTGGGCAGTATGATGCTGGCGCGGGCGAACATGCCGGAACGGAGCTGGCCGTCGTTGTTCGGAATGTCTGCCTGCACCTGGATCAGGCCGCTCTGATAGTTGACCGCGGGCTCGATGGCCGTGATCTGGCCGTCAAACTGGGTCTGGGGATAGGCATCCACGTTGATCTTGATGGTCTGTCCCAGGGTGATTTTGGAGATGTCGGTCTGGGGCACGGTGAAGCGCAGGCGCATCACGCTGGTGTCTTCGAGGCGCACAATCTGGGTACCCGGTTCCAGATACTGGCCGAGGAAGACGTTGCGCAGGCCCACGGCGCCGCTGAAGGGGGCACGCACCTCACGACGGGCGATGGTGGCCTTCAGACTGTCGATGTCCGCCTCCAGGGAGCGGTAGCTTGCCTCGGCATCATCCAGCTGGTCCCGGGAGATGGAGTTCTTCTGATAGAGGTTCTTGTAGCGCTCGAACTTGGCCCTGGCTGCCGGCAGTCTGGCCTGGGAGGAGTTCAGATTGGCTTTTTCCACACTGGAGTCCAGGCTCAGCAGCAGTTGATCCGCTTTGACATGTGCCCCGGATTCGAACCGGATGCTGTCGATGGTGCCTGACAGCTCGCTGGAGAGGGTGACCCCCTGGTTCGGCTCGATGAAGCCGATGGCTTCAATGGTGGGGACCCAGTCCTGCGCCTTGGTGACCATGGCGGTGACCGGGAACTCAGGCTCGGGCCGATTGGCCATGAACTCTGCAATCTTCTTCTGCTTGAACATATTGAAGCCGATGACACTGCCAAACAGGGCGAGTGCTATCAGCAACATGATGGCCATCCACTTTTTCATGAACAGGCTCCTGTGATGGAAACATTAGGGTTTAAAATGGCATTCCAGCTGGCCCGGATGACCGTCTCCAGCTGTTCCTGCGTCAATTCGAAATCGTGAACCCGGCGCTGCTGTGCCAGGTTGGCCACGCAATCCAGACTCAATGCTTGCAACACCAGAATGGGGAGATCGATGAAGAGTCCCTGTTGGCGTCCTTGCTCAAAGAAGCGCTCAAGTGGCGCCCACGTCGCCATTATGACCGGATCCCGCTCCAATTCAGCCCCCAATGGAGAACTTTCGTACTGCAATTTGCACTTGAGTGCATTGGGGTAGCTGGTGAAGATGGCATCGATGTTGAGCCAGAGGCGCCGATACTGCTCATAGGACACCTCTTCTATCTGCACACCTTCCATGACCAGGGGATGAAACTTGAGGATAGTGTGCTGATAGAGCTGGCGGATCAGGTCATCCTTGTCGCTGAAATAGCGATAGATGGTGCCTGCCGCCACCTTGGCTTTCTTGGCGACCACGGCAATGGAAAGGCCGTAGAAGCCCTGCTCGCCGAGGATCTCGTGAGCTGCTTCGAAAATGCGTTCTTTCTTATCCATGGTTATCAGAGGTCAACGACTGAATGAACGTTCATTCATTCTAGGTGGGCGCAAAGGCAAGTCAAGCATTGCCCATCATCTTTGACCCTATGGGGTGAGGGATTCAAAAAGTAGTGGGGAATTGCTGGATCCAGCCTGAACAAAACAAAAATAGTTGAAAAGGGTCGGAAGTGATTGAAAAACAGGCACTTGATTCTTTGTGTCAAAAAAAGAGTAGACAAGGTCGGCATCATCATCAATAATGCGCCCCGTTCGACAGCGTAGCGCCCGTAGCTCAGCTGGATAGAGCGCTGCCCTCCGGAGGCAGAGGTCACAGGTTCGAATCCTGTCGGGCGCACCATCAAAAGTGCGCCGGTTAAACGGGCGTGTTGAAGAACGAAAACAGCTGTGGTGGCTGTAGCTCAGTTGGTAGAGTCCCGGATTGTGATTCCGGTTGTCGTGGGTTCGAGCCCCATCAGCCACCCCATTTTACAGCTTGTCAGGTACGCGAAGGTGGCGGAATTGGTAGACGCGCTAGCTTCAGGTGTTAGTGCCCCCCGGGTGTGAGGGTTCGAGTCCCTCTCTTCGCACCATACTTGCTGTATGACGAGGATGACCAGATGGTCATCTTTGTGTTTTTGGAATACCCCCTCGGTGATTAGCGCAGCCCGGTAGCGCATCTGGTTTGGGACCAGAGGGTCAAAGGTTCGAATCCTTTATCACCGACCACATTTGAAAACCCCGCTCAGGCGGGGTTTTTGCTTTTTGGCATTTCTCTTTCGCTTTTTCCTGTCACGTCTTTTTACACTTCTTCAGGCGCCTGTTCGCCACGAGTTCGCTATGCTGGGGCCCGGAGCCGCGAGACAGGGGACGCTCGGGCACGGACCAGATACAAGGCCTATGCATCACCATATCACTTCTCTTCAACTCTCCGTGCTGGCCATGGCCGCACTGCTGCTAGGCGGCTGCGCCCTGCAGCCAAAACCGGAAGATCTTCTGATGGGCGCCGCCCCCAAGCCAAAGGCCGAACTCGAGGCCACCTTGGTGACCAGTGGTGGCTTCTGCGTGACCCTGAGCGAGCAGGGCCGTCTGCTGACTCAGCCCTGCGATCAGCAATCGAACCAGTCATTCAGCTGGGATGTCGGTGCCCTGCAACTGGCCGGGGATTGCCTGGTCGCCAAAGGGGAGGATGGTCTGGGGATGGAGGCGTGCCGGGAGGAGAGCCATCAATGGCTGTGGCAGGGGGATCGTCTGTTCAATCGGCAGGTGTCGCTGTGCCTGGATGTGGCGGGTCGCCGTCACAAGCCCGCCGTCCCCCTGCGCCTCGCCGAATGCTATGGCGGCGCCAACCAGAGTTTTGAGTGGACGCCATCCGGCACGCTGTTGAACCGTCTGGTGCGCCCGGCTCTGGCGTGGTGACAAGAGGGCGAGAAGCAAAAAGGGTGGCCCATGTGGCCACCCTTTTTCTATCCGCGACGGGGATGCCTTATCAGCGGGTCTGGGAGGCGAACAGTTTCTCCAGATAGACGGCAACGCCATCTTCATCGGAAGTGAGGGTCTGTTCATGCTCTGGCAGGGCCTGCTTGAGGCGATCGTGGGCGTTGCCCATGACCACGCCACGGCCCACCATGCTCAGCATCTCGAAGTCGTTCATGCCATCGCCGAAGGCCACTGCCTGGGACATCTCCAGCCCGTGCTGCTCCAGCACGGCGCGCACGGCATTGCCCTTGTGCACGCCGGCGTGCATCACCTCGAGGCAGTCAGGCAGGGAGAAGGTGACGTTGATCCGATCACCATATTGCTGGTTGAGGTGCGCCTCTATCTTCAGCAGCTTGTCGTGGTCGCCGATGTAGAACACCTTGTTGACCCTGTCCTTCGGGTGGTTGGCCAGATCCGCCAGGCGGTAGCTGAAGCCGGAGTCGTGATGGAACTGCAGCAACCAGGGCAGCTCCTCTTCCACCAGCCACTCGTCGCCGTAGTAGACGTTGATGTGGATGGACGGGTCGCGTTCCATGGCGATCAGCTCGGCCGCCACCGTGCTCGGCAGCGCCTGGTTGTAGACCAGCTGGTCCTGCTTGTCGTGCACCACGGCGCCGTTGGAGGTAATGAGGTAGATATCCAGCCCCAGCGCATCGCGGATGCTGCGCACATCCACATGGTGACGGCCGGTGGCGACCACGAACTTGACGCCCTGATCGACCAGACGGTGCAGGGTATCCCGGGTGCGGGAGGAGATCTGGTGCTGCCCGTTGAGCAGGGTACCATCGAGATCGGACACAACTACCTTGAACATCATTACCTCGACTTCAATTGAACGCCGGGGGAGTGTACCCCAGCGTCTGCCGTCACCCCATTTATTTAGGGATCCAAAAAATAACCAGCCCCTTCTGGTCGCGTCAGTAGCGTGCGAAGAAGGCCAGGGTTGCATTGAGCGCGGCCTGGCGCTGGGGATCCGCCTCTATGAAGAGCTCGTGCCAGGCCCCTTCGATGCGCAGCGGCTTGCTCCCATCACATTGGGCCTTGGCGCAGAAGGCCTCCTGGGCGGCGTTGTCCACCACGCTGTCCTCACCGGCCTGCAGCAGCAGCAGCGGCGTCTTGATGGTGCCGGCGTCGGCCACGGCCGCGTCCGATCCTGTGATGGCCTGATGGATCCAGTGGGCGGTGGCGCCCCCCAGCCTGACCTGGGGATGCTGTTCGTAGATCTGGCGGAAGGCCTGATAACGCGCCGTGCTGTGGGTCAGCTCGTTGTCGGCAAAGCCGTGATCTTCATAGGGTCCCTGACCCGGGCCGTAGGGGGGCTCGCCCACCCAGCCGCCGACCGTGCCGATGGTGGCCGCCAACCCCTTGGCCAGCCACTTGGGCAGGCCGCCGAGGTTGATGCCCATCATGGGGGAGGAGAGCACCGCCGCCTGGATGTCGTTCGGCCAGCGTTCCAGATAGCGGGCCGAGATGGCCCCCCCCATGGAGTGGGCCAGCAGGAACAGCTTGGCGGGTTGGTCCTGGGCGATCACTTCGTCATGAAACTGTTTGAGATCGGCGACATAGTCGTCGAACTGGTCGACATACCCCTTCTCTTTGTCGGCCAGCATGCGGTCTGACATTCCCTGGCCGCGATGATCGATGAGGTAGAGGCTGTAACCCTGGCGCCAGAGATCCCAGGCCAGCTCCTGATACTTGAGGTAGCTCTCGACCCGGCCGTTGACGATGAGGATGGCGCGATCGATCTTGGGCTGGCGCAGGGCGGCATAGCGGAGGGTGACCCCGTCCTTGCCCTGGAACTCCCCCTCGACGGCATGCTGGCGCCAGAAGTCGGGCAGGGTCTGCTGATAGAGGGCGGGAACGTCGGCTTCAGTGGTCAGCTGGTAAGGATTGCTCACGGCAAGGGCTCCGGCGGAAAACAGGGTCAGGGCCAGCAGGGCGGGCGACATCAGCTTCATGATGCCGACTCTTGCTGCCAGTGCTGGTAAAGCCCCTCGATGTCGCCCGAGCAGAGCAGCGGCATGGCCGCCTGCAGGCGCGGCAGCGGCCAGTTCCACCACCGCATCTCCTGCAGCAGGGCAATCTGCTCATCGCTGAAGCGGCGACGGATCGGCTTGGCCGGGTTGCCGCCGACTATGGTGTAGGGCTCCACATCCCGGGTGACCACGGCGCGGGTGGCGATGACGGCGCCATCGCCTATGGTGATGCCGGGCATGATCATGGCTTCCGAGCCGATCCAGACATCATTGCCGACCCGGGTATCCCCCTTGCGCTGGAAGCCGCTCTGTACCCCCTCGCCAAAGGTGCCCGGATCGAACGGGAAGGTGGAGACCCACTCCATGCGATGGCCCTGATTGCCGGCCAGCAGGAAGGTGGCACCCGAGCCGATGGAGCAGAACTTGCCGATGAGCAGGCGATCCACCTCACCCCAGATGCCGCTCTCCCAGGTCTCCCGGGTCGAGCCGTCACCCAGCAGGTAGCGCACGCAGTGATCCTCGAACGGCTTGCCATGGTAGTAGCCGGAGTAGTAGCTGTAGTCGCCAGCCTCGATATTGGGGTTGCTGAGATGATCCCGTATTACCTGGGACTCCAGCCAGCTGCCAAAGGGACTATTCATTATTATTGCTCCTGTAATTGCTCATCTTGCTGTGCAGCCCAGCCTTTGCGGGTCAGCTGCATCTGCTGCCACCACTGCTCGTCAGCCAGGATCTCACCGGCCGGGCCGAGCTGGGGATAGGGCATCTCTTTCTCCTTGCAGAGCTGGGCATAGACGGGATAGCCCCCCTCGAACAAGATGGTGTTCTGTTCTTCGGGCGTGAGCGGGCAGCCGCGCTGATAACAGCCGGCCAGCTCGCGCTGGCGCTGGGCCTCGTAGAGGATGGCGGCGGCGGCCACCGAGACGTTGAGGGACTGCACCATGCCCACCATGGGGATGACGATATGGTGATCGGCCAGGGCCAGCGCCTCTTCGCCGATGCCGTGCTTCTCCTGGCCCACCAGGATGGCGGTGGGTCTGGTGTAGTCGATGGCGCGAAAGTCCACGGAGCTGTCGGAGAGGTGGGTCGCCAGGATCTGCATGCCGGAAGCTTTGAGTTCGGTCACTGCACTGCCGATGTCCGGGTGCAGCTTCACGTCCACCCAGTTCTGGCTGCCGCGGGCGGTGCCCTTGCGCTTGTGGATCCAGCTCTTGGGCCAGACTGCGTGCACCCGGTGGATGCCGATGGCATCGGCGGTGCGCACGATGGCGGCCAGGTTGTGAGGTTTATGAACCTCTTCCATGCAGACGGTCAGGTCGAGCTGGCGCTGGGCCAGCATGTCGGAAATGCGTTTGAAGCGTTCAGGAGTCATGTCGGTTTCTATGTCGTGAGGCCGGTGCATGCAACAAGACTGGTGGCTTGCGGCATGGGGCCCTGGGTATCTCTTGAAAAGCAGCAGGCGGCTTGCGCCGCCTGTGTTCAGTTTTTCTGTCGGCTCACCCTGAGCACGTTGGGCATGACCCGGATCTTGCGCATGATGTTGGCGAGGTGGATCCGGCTCTTGGTGGTGATGAGCAGGGTGACCACATAGACCCGGCCATCTTTCTCCTCGGTGCTGATGGCGTGGATGTTGGCGCCGGTGGCGGCAATCACGTTGGCCAGCTCCGCCAGGGCGCCCTGGTGGTTGACGATCTCGATGCTGATGCCGGTGCGGAATTCCTGCTCCTGCTCCTTGTCCACCTCCCACTGCACCGGCAGGTATTTGTCCGGTTCGCGGCTGTAGCCCTTGATGTTGCGGCAGGACTCCTGGTGGATCACCAGTCCCTTGCCCGGGCTGATGTGGGCGATGATGGCATCCCCCGGAATGGGGCGGCAGCAGTTGGCGAAGGTGACCAGCATGCCGTCGGCGCCCTTGATCGGCATCTTTTTACTGGTGGATTTGGGCTGCTCTTCCGGCGGCAGCTCATCCCCGAGCATGCGGCGGGCCACCATGACGCTCATGGCGTTGCCAAGGCCCACGTCGGCCAGCAGCCCCTGCAGGTTCTCGTGTTTGGTATCGGCCAGCACCTGCTTGACGCGGGCTTCCGGGATGTCTTCGATGTTCTTGGCGCCGAGGGCATGGTTGAGCAGGCGGCGGCCCAGCACCACGGACTCTTCGGTGCGCAGGTTCTTGAGGAACTGACGTATCTTGGAGCGTGCCTTGGTGGTCACCACGAAGTTGAGCCAGGCCGCGTTCGGGCGGGCGCCGGGGGCCGTGATGATCTCCACAGTCTGACCGGAGTGCAGCGGGCTGCTCAGCGGATAGGGGTGGCGGTCGACCCGGGAACCGACGCAGGCGTGACCGATGTCGGTGTGCACCGTGTAGGCGAAGTCCACCGGGGTGGCGCCGGCGGGCAGCTCCATGATGCGGCCCTCCGGTGTGAAGACGTAGATCTCGTCGGGGAAGAGGTCGGTCTTGACCCCCTCGATGAACTCGAAGGAGCTGCCGGCGCTCTGTTGCAGCTCCAGCAGGCTCTGCATCCAGCGCTGGGCGCGGATCTGGGCCGTGGTGCCCGAGCTGTCCCCATCCTGCTTGTAGGCCCAGTGGGCGGCGACGCCCTTGTCGGCCATCTGGTCCATGAACTCGGTGCGGATCTGCACCTCCACCGGTACCCCGTGGGGGCCCACCAGGGAGGTGTGCAGGGACTGGTAGCCGTTGGTCTTGGGGATGGCGATGTAATCCTTGAAGCGACCGGGGCGCGGCTTGTAGAGGCTGTGCATCTGCCCAAGCACCCGGTAGCAGGTGTCTATGTCTTTCACTCTCACTCTGAAAGCATAGATATCCATCACTTCGTGGAATTGCAGTTCTTTCTTCTCCATCTTGTTGTAGATGGAGAACAGGTTTTTCTCGCGTCCGCTTACCTGGGCATCGATACCGGCTTCCCGCAGACGCCCCTCAATCTCGCTCTGGATGGAGTCGATAATCTCGCGCCGGTTGCCACGGGCGCGGCGTACCGATTCCCGCAGTACCCGGGAGCGCATGGGGTAGAGCGCCTCGAAGCCGAGCTCTTCCAGCTCGTTCTTCATGGTGTGAATACCGAGGCGGTTGGCGATGGGGGCGAAAATCTCGAGGGTTTCCCGGGCAATGCGGCGGCGCTTGTCCGGTCGCAAGGAGCCGAGGGTACGCATGTTGTGAGTGCGGTCGGCCAGCTTGATCAGGATGACCCGGATGTCCTGGGTCATGGCCATCATCATCTTGCGGAAGTTCTCGACCTGGGCTTCCTTGCGATCGCGGAACTTCAGCTTGTCGAGCTTGGAGACACCGGAGACCAGCTCGGCGACGGCGTTGCCAAACTGCTCGGCAAGATCGTCCTTGGTGACAGGGGTATCTTCGATGACGTCGTGCAGCACGGCAGCCATCAGGGTCTCGTGATCGAGGCGCATGTCGCCCAGGATGCGGGCCACGGCAACGGGATGAGTGATGTAGGGTTCACCACTGGAACGCATCTGTCCCTGGTGAGCATCACGGGCTACCACATAGGCTTGCCTGAGCTTCTCAACCTGCTCGGGTGGCAGGTAGGAACTGGCTATTTCTTTAAGATTTTCAAATAAATACAAGACAGTCCCCGCAGCGGTTAAACGGCAATCCGTGAAATTGAGGGTATGCCCTCGAGTTTGCGAGGTTTTCGAGCGGTTGTAAATGGGGAGAACAGCCGGCACCCGGGCGGGCGCCGACTATGGGAAGCGACTGACTTAGCCGCGACCTTCTGCGATGGCAGCAACGGCAGCCAGCTCGGCGGCTTCCTGCTCTTGCTGCTCGTAGCGGTCCTGAGTATCCATCACCTGGTTGTTGACCAGACCCAGTTCGATCTCGCGCAGGGCGATCACGGTCGGCTTGTCGTTCTCTTCGTCGACCAGGGGATCCTTGCCTTGTACCGCGATTTGACGAGCGCGGCGCGCGGCGACCAGCACCAGGTCAAAACGGTTACCTACCTGTTTTACAGCATCTTCTACAGTAACGCGGGCCATGCGGGACTCCAGTGTTTGGGCTTTCTGTGATTGAAAAAGCAGTGTTTAAAAATGACGCAAAAGTTTACTTGTTTTTGGCTTACTCTGCCAGTAGCTGTTTCAGCAAGTTTTGCTGGGCCTGCTGTTGCTGACGCATTTCCAGGCGCTGGCACTCGATGACGGCCCTGAGCTGGAACAGTGCCAGCTCAAAGTCTTCATTGATGATGACATAGTCATACTCGTCATAGTGCACCATTTCGGCAATGGCTTTCTCCATCCGGCCCTTGATCACCTCGGCGCTGTCCTGGCCGCGGCCGATCAGGCGGCGCTCCAGCTCCTCGCGGCTGGGAGGCAGGATGAAGATGGACTTGGTCGGCATCTGTTCGCGGATCTGGCGGGCACCCTGCCAGTCGATGTCAAGGAAGACGTCGATGCCCTGCGCCAGGCAGGCCTCGATGGCGGCGCGGGAAGTGCCGTAGTAGTTGCCGAAGACTTCTGCCCACTCCAGAAAGTCACCGCGCTCGATCAGCGCCTTGAACTCTTCCACCTTGACAAAGTGGTAGTGCACCCCGTGCTCTTCACCGGGACGGGTGGCGCGCGTGGTATGGGAGACCGACAGCTGCATCTTGCCGGCGGCGTTGTGCTGGGTCAGCAAGGCATTGAGCAGACTGGACTTACCGGCCCCGCTCGGGGAAGAGATGATGTAGAGAGTGCCTTGTTGCGCCATGTCTGTACCTTTAAGCGATGATCCGCGCTTTGGTTGTAGCAGAGGCCGCCGTCTTGTGCCCGATAAGGGAGACGGTTGCTCGCAATGCGCGGAGGAATCAGAGTCAGGAGGATGTAAAGGCGGCGAATGTTAGCAGATGGGGGCGGATAAAAAAACGGCCGGAATCATATTCCAGCCGATCAAAATATCCGTAGCTTGCTGTGCGGGCGTTACCCGCATAGAGGGCCATTCTGCCCACGGAGCCGGGGCCGGGCCATCAGATTATCCCTGCGCCAGGGCTCGGAATTTCCGAGTTGCCCTGGGTCGGTAGAAGATGCTTGTCGGTACAGAGGCGCTCGAAGGCGGCGATGACCCGCTCGCGGCTTATCTTGGCCATGGCGTCCGGATCCTTGAGGCGGGTGCGCCAGCCGAGCTCGGCCAGCGGCTTGCCGGTCTCCTGCTCAATCAGTTCCTGATAGACGCTGACCAGATAATCCCGGCACAGATAGGGGCCGGTACGCTCCGGGTTGTGGTGGGCGTAGAGGCCGATCACGGGTGTCCCCACCAGGGTGGCCATGTGGGCAGGGCCGGTATCCGGGGCCAGCACCAGGCTCGCCTCGCCAATCAGCGCCAGCAATTGCTTGAGGCTGGTTTGCCCCACCAAATCTGCCGGCTTGCTCTGGCTGAGGCGCTGGATCTCGGCGGCGAGATCCCGCTCCAGCCTGGCCGGTCCGCCGCACAGATAGACCTGAAAGCCCTTGTCTGCGGCGTGATCCGCCAGCGCGGCGTAGCCGGCGGCAGTCCAATTCTTGAATGCCTTGCTGGCAGCGGCGCAGATGAGCAGGGTCGGCTTGCCGCCAATTATCTCCTTCGCCCAGGCCTGGTGCTCGGCGCTGATGGGCAGTTGCCAGTCCGGGGTCAGATCCTTTATCCCGAGCTCTTTGGCGAAGGCGAGAAAGCCGTCCAGCACGTGGGGGGAGGCGGGTGAGGGGACCCGATGGTTGGTGAACAACCACTGACCGTCGCTGGCGCGCTCCCGATCAAACCCGAGTTTGACCTTGGCCTTGATGCCGAGGGTGGCGATGCTGGCGCGCATGGCGGCCTGCAGGTGGAGCAGGGCATCGAACCTGCGCCCCTTGAGGGTCTGCCAGAGATCGCGATAGCCGCGCCACCCCTTGCTCTTGTCGAAGGGAATGACCTCGACCCCCGGCAGATCGGCGAACAGGGTCGCCTCAATCTTGCCGGTGATCCAGGTGATGCGGGTCTGGGGCCACTCCCGCTGGATGACGCGTACCAGCGCCAGCGCGTGGCAGCAATCTCCGATGGCGGAGAGCCGCAGGATGCAGATGGAGGAGGGCGGCGTTTGGAACAGCGGCATGATGTGGCGCAACGATGGCAAAATGGATGGATGGCATTATGCAAACTCCCCTGTGGATTGTAAAATTGCGCCGGTTGCCCGACCGGCACGGCTTTCTGAATGGATGCCCTGCACCCACTTTCGACCGGAATTCTCATCATGCTGACACACACCACCCACAACCAGGTCTGCTGGTATGCCGACGGAGTCTTCCGCGATCCTTCCCCTGCCTTGTTCGATCCTGTCTGGTGGCAGACCCATCGCCAGGTGGTGGGTTCTTCCATCGGCCGCGGGGTGACCTGGTTCGTGAAGGATGAATCCCGCCACTTGGTGCTGCGTCACTACTACCGTGGCGGCATGGTGGGCAAGCTGGTGCGTGACCGGTTCTGGTTTGAGGGGGTGGAGAGCAGCCGGGCCATGGCTGAATATCGTCTGCTGGCGACCTTGAGTGAACAGGGGCTGCCGGTGCCGCGCCCCTTTGCGGCCCGCATGGTCAAGCAGGGGCCCTTCTATCGGGCCGACATCCTGATCGAGCGCATTCGCGGCGCCAAGGATCTGGTGGCCCTGCTCAAGCAGGGGCCGATCGCCGGTGAGGTGTGGCACAAGATAGGCAAAACGGTGCGCCAGTTGCACGATGCAGGGGTCTATCATGCGGATCTCAACAGCCACAACCTGCTGCTCGACAAGGAGGGCAAGGTGTGGGTGATCGACTTCGACAAAGGAGCCATCCGCTCCCCCGGCAACTGGCAGCAGGCCAACCTGGAGCGGTTGCTGCGCTCCTTCAACAAGGAGTCGCAACTGCACACCAGCTTCCACTTCGTGCCGGAAAACTGGCAGGCCCTGATGGCAGGCTATCAGGGCAAGGTGGCGTGACGTCGGGTCCCACTTCGTAGCTGGAGGCTGGCAAGCCCTGATGGCGGACCACCAGAGGCGAGAGGTGCGAGGCCAGCGATGCTGGCGCGGTTGCTCGGCGCCAGCACCAATGTTACTTATTGAGTGTGATTGCTTGGACAGATATTCAGATCCGGTTTCGAGGCGCGTGATGGAAAGGTATGAGACTCCCGGGGTTGAGGTCACCACTCCCCTTGAGGTGACGCTGATGGCACAGGCCATGGCGATGTTGGAGGCCGGGATCTGGACCTGGTCGGCCGGGCAGGGTCTGAGGCGGGACCCTTCCTGTCTGCAACTGCTGGGTCTGGAGGGGGGCGAGCTGGGGGATCTCGGCTGGCTGGATCGGGTACATCCGGATGATGCTCCCCGTCTGGCAGAGGCCCTGGAGGCCTGCCAGCAAGGGCGCAGCAACGGATTTCGACTCGAGTACCGCATCCTGCACCATCAGGGCCATTACATCCGGCTGGAGGAGCGGGTCCGTCGCGACGAAGGGGGTCAACTGCTGGGGGTGGTTCGCCATCTGGATGCCGCCATGGCGCCCCTGGAGGATCGCCACGACACGGATCCCCTCACCGGCCTCGAGAGCCGCAGCCACTTCGAGTTGCTGCTGGATGAACGGCTGGCCAGCGAGAGCGGCAGTTTCTGTCTGCTGCAGTTCAGCGTGGATCACCGCAGCAAGATCCTGCAGTTGTTCGGGGAGGCGGCCTGCGACGCCATGCTGGCCAAGCTGGCCCGCATCGTGCGCCGCGAGCTGCGTCGGGAAGATCCCTTCGCCCGTTGGGACGAAGACGGCTTCATCCTGATGCTCTCCCAGACCGATCGGTTGAGCGGCCTGGAGATTGCAGAGCGGCTGCGTCTTGAGATCGCCGACGCCAGCCTGCTGCCCCAGCGTCCGGTGACCGTGAGCATCGGCCTGGTGCAGAGCCAGAGTGCCGAGCAGCTCGATCACCTGCTGGCCCGGTTGGCCTCCTGCCACGGTCAGGCGAAGCGGGAACACAACGCCGTGGTCGGCTGACGGCCAGTCACTGTCCGCGAACCCATTGACGCCGATGGACCCATCAGCGTCAATGATTTTCAGTCAGCGCTCACTGACCTGCTGACGCTGGCAGACCCAGAGGGAAGCCAGCATCAGCAGGGCGCCCAGACCGAGCCTGAGCAGGTCGGTATCCTTTCCCCAGAGCACCAGATTGACCAGCAGACCCGCGGGGATCAAGGCGTTGTTCATGATGGCCAGCACGCCGCTGCTGACCAGGGTCGCCCCCTTGTTCCACAGGAAGTAGCCGAGCCCGGATGCCCCGACCCCCAGCCAGAAGAGGATGCCCCATTGCAGGGGGCTGGTGGGATATTGAGGTTTGCCCAGCAGCCACCAGGCGGGCAGGGCGATCACCAGGGCGCCTAGATAGAAGCAGCCGAACACCGCCAGCTGGGGCGGCTGCTCAGCCTCCCGGGCCAGCAGCACCTTGTAGCCTACCTGGCCCAGGGCGAAGCAGACGTTGGCGCCCTGCACCACCAGGAATCCCAGTACATAGCTTTCGGTCAGGCCGTCGAAACGGATGACGGCCGCCCCCAGCACCGCCAGCAGGGCCCCCCACAGATAGACAGGCTTGAAGCGCCCTTCCAGCAGGTCGTGGATCAAGGTGACATAGATGGGGGTGAAGATGGTGAACACCAGCACTTCCGGTACCGTCAAGAGCAGGAAGGAGTGGTAGTAGAAGAGATACATGATGCCGAGCTGGATGGCACCGAGGGCCATCAGCTTGGCCACCAGATCGGGGCGCAGCCAGCGACGGCGCAGGAAGGGCAGAAACACCAGGCTGGCGAGCACGATGCGGGTCAGTACCGAGAAGTAGGCATCCACCTGACCGGCAAGGTAGACCCCGATCAGGCTGAAGGAGAAGGACCAGAGCAGGGTAACCCCTATCAAGTAGTTCATGTGATTGAATTGTCGTCAGTTGTCAATTTGGAGGGCGCTATGATGGCCGAGTTGGAAGGCGCGATCCAGCGTTTATGGGAAGGGTTGTCACAGATCGGAGCATTTGCCTTCGAGGCGAGCAACGGGGTCGGATCCGCCACCGACTGGTGCGGTCGCGGGGAGGGTGCCGTGGTGGTGACCGATCACCATGGGGGGTGGCTGTATGCCGAGACGGGTCGCTACACCACGCCCCATGGCCGGGAGCTGACCATGCACAACCGCTTCTGGTGGCAGCGCACCGCACGGGGGATCATGCTCTCCCACCTGCGCTACGAGCAGCCGGTGATGCTGTTCGAGCTGTTGCCCAGGGGGGACGGGCACTGGGTCACGGCCGAGCCTCACCTGTGCGGGCAGGATCACTACAGCGCCGAGCTGACCGAAACCGGCGGGGGCTTCCTGCTCGCCTGGCAGATAACGGGGCCGCGCAAGAACGAGCGATTGAGTTATCGCTACGGACCAGAGGCGCAGAGATAAAAAAACCGGCGCAGGGCGCCGGTAGAGGGGACAAATCGGAGGTTTTGTTAAAACGGTCCCAAAAACAGGAGAGATACACTCTCGTCACACACGCAGAGAGGGTCTTCAGGCATTCAGTGCATAGTTCAGCATGGCTTGCAGCTTGCTGTCGAAGAACCAGGGCAGCAGCACCATCAGCAGACCCAGCACCCCGGCCAGCCGGTGGCGATACTGCCAGCCGGCTATCAGTACCAGACCGCCGCAGAGGGTGGTCAGGATGCCTGACATAGGGCAGCCTCCCGCTGTTGGCGGCGCTGCTGTGCCCACTGGTTGAGGGCGACCGAACCCAGGATAAGGGCCAGCGCCACGCCCGTGGTGGACTGGATCTGCTCGCCGAGGAACAGGGCTCCCAGCATGACGCCGAACAGCGGCACCAGGTAGTTGCTGAAGGAGGCGAAGGTCGGGCCCGCCTTCTGGATCAGCGCCATGTAGAGGAAGTAGACCAGGCCGGTACAGAAGATCCCCAGCATGGCGACGGCGCCCATGGCCTGCTGGCTCGGCAGGGTGAGGCTGCTCAGGTCGGCCACGAAGGGCGCGGCCAGCAGCAGCTGGATGGCCGAGGAGATCAGGATGTTGCGGGCCACGACCACAGGATGGTCCTTGGCGAAGCGCTTGATCATCAGCAGGCCGATGGCGAAGCAGCTGGCACCGAACAGGATGGCCATGGCACCGAGCAGGCCGGCATTCATGCCGCTGGTCAGCTTGGGCCAGAACAGTACCAGTACGCCGACGAAGCCGATGATCACGGAGACGAGGCCGCCCTTGGTGATTCTTTCACCAGAAATAAACAAGGGTGCCGCCAGAATGGTCACAAAGGGGATACAACCCATGACCACGGCCGCGATGGCGCTGTCCACATACTGTTGTCCCCAGGCCACCATGATGAAGGGGATGGTGGCGTCGAGCAGGGCGATCAGCATATAGGTTCGCCAGGGCGTGTGTTCACTCTTGAGGCGCATGAACAGGCAGAGCAGACCCAGGGTCAGGCTGCCACACAGGGCGCGTCCGGCGGCCACCATGATGGGGGGCAGTTCAGCCACGGCCTGGTGCATGAAAATGAACTGGGAGCCCCACAACAGGCCGATCGCCAGCAACAACAGATAGCTACGCATTTGAATCTCCGATGTAATTCGCCTGCGCATTCTATGCAATCTGCTACTATGCCAAAAATGAATTGTCGTCATTCAACTATGGCCAATATCGATGGAACTGCCCCTCTCCCGCCTCGACCTCAACCTGCTCACCGTGTTCGACATGCTGATGCAGGAGCGCAACGTCACCCGTGCCGCCGAACGGCTGCACCTCTCCCAGTCCACCGTCAGCCATGCGCTGGGGCGCTTGCGCCAGGCGCTGGATGACCCGCTGTTCGTGATGAGTCGGCGCGAGATGATGCCGACCGAACGGGCCAAGGCGCTGGCGAGCCCGGTGCGCCAGGCGCTTGCCATGCTGGAGCAGGGGCTGCGTCAGGCCAAGGGATTCGACCCGGCAAGTGCCCGGCGGATCTTTCGCATCGCCACCCCGGGCTCGGTGGAGCACGGCCTGGTGCCGGTGCTGGTGGAGTGGATGGTGCAGCAGGCTCCCCATTGCCGACTGGAAGTGTGCGAGCTGGCGGACAGCGACTACGAGCGGGAGCTGGAGAAGGGGGAACTGGATCTGGTGATCGGGTTTGCCGGTGCCAACCATCTCTCGCCCCGGTTGTGGCGCGAGGAGTGGTTCAGCAATCCGCTGGTCTGTTTGTCGCCCCTCGGCAGCGCTCTGCCCGACATGCTGGGGCCGGGAGAACTGGTCAGCCGCCCCCATATCCACACCTCCAGCTGGGGCCACAGCCAGGCCATGGTGGATCTCTGGCTGGCCCGTTTCGGGGTGGAGCGGGAGCTGGGGGTCAGGCTGCCGAGCTTTATGGCGGTACCGCCGCTGATGGCGACCGGCCGCTACCTGGTGGTGGTGCCCGAGATGATCGGGCGCCACTTCTGTCGCCACTATCCGTTGCGCCTGCACCAGCTGGAACCCGCCATCCCCATCGTCTACCTGATGGCGGGCCACCCGCTCAGTGCCCATGACGAGGCGATCGGCTGGTTCAAGGGGTTGTTGCACCGGCTGGCGAGGGAGCGCTACGGCGCGGATGCGCTCGGCCATCCCGCGCCGCAGGGGGCAGATCACGCCAATCCGGAGAAGTAGTCCAGCCCCATCGCCCCCTTCACCTCGGCCAGCACCTCGTCGGTGAGGGCCCGGGCCTGCTCGGTACCCTGCTGCAACAGACGCAGCAGCTGGCGCTTGTCGGCGATGGCTGCCTCGCGCCGCTCCCGCATCGGAGCGAGCAGGGTCTGCAGGCAGTCGTTGAGTACCTGCTTGCAGCGAATGTCCCCCAGACCACCGCGCTGGTAGTGGGCCTTCATCTCGGCCACCAGGGCCTTGTCAGGGTGGAAAGCATCCAGATAGGCGAACACCGTATTGCCTTCCACCTGACCCGGATCGCTCACCTTGAGGTGATTGGGGTCGGTATACATGGCGAACACCGCCTGCTTGATCTCGTCGCTCGACATGCCGAGTTCGATGGTGTTGCCAAGGGACTTGGACATCTTGGCCTTGCCGTCGATGCCGGGCAGGCGGCCGGTGTCGCTCAGGATGGGCTGGCACTCGGTCAGCACCTCTTTGCCCACCAGGGTGTTGAAGCGGCGCACTATCTCGTTGGTCTGCTCCAGCATGGGCAGCTGATCCTCGCCCACCGGCACGTGAGTGGCACGAAAGGCGGTGATGTCGGCGGCCTGGCTGACCGGATAGACGAGGAAGCCGGCGGGCAGGCTGCGCTCGAACCCTTTCTGCTGGATTTCGGCCTTGACGGTGGGGTTGCGCTCCAGCCGGGCGACGCTGACCAGGTTGAGGTAGTAGGTCGTGAGTTCGGCGAGGGCGGGCAGGGCGCTCTGCAGGCAGAAAGTGGTCTTGGCCGGGTCGAGGCCGGCGGCCAGGTAGTCGGCCATTACCTCCAGCACGTGATCGGTCACCTTGGCCGGGTTGTGGCCGTTGTCGGTCAGCGCCTGCAGATCGGCGATCATGACGAACTGGTGGTAATGGTGCTGGGCGGCCACGCGCTGGCGCAGGGAGCCGACGTAGTGGCCAATGTGCAGTTTGCCGGTGGGGCGGTCGCCGGTCAGGATCACGGGGTTGTGCATGTCACTCTCTCCAGTTGGGTGAGCCGGGAGGCGACAAAGGGATAAAAACAATGACCGCCTCTCGGCGGTCACGGTGTTTTCTTTGGGAAATTTTACATAGAAAAGCAGTGCCGCCTGTTTAGAAGCAGCACCACCAGTAGTTGTGATTGAATGAGGTCATATTCATGGCAAATCACACTACGCCTGTTCGATCACTTCTGCAAGGGCACGACCAGCATGTCGCAGGGCACGGTATTCATCAGCTGGCGTGCGCTCGAGGTGAGCAGGCTCCAGAAGCTCTGGCGATGGCCGCACACCAGCAGGTCGATCTGGTAGTCCTTGACCGCCTGGTTGACCCGCTCGCTCAGATCGCCGCAGATGACCAGCTTCTTCTCGATGGGGTAGTCCACCGAGGCGAGGAAGGCTTCCAGCTTCTCCTTCGCTTCGGCGATCACCTGGTCCTGCACGTTGTCGATGTCGATGTCGATCATCTCGGTGTAG
This sequence comes from Aeromonas caviae, assembly GCF_000819785.1. Taxonomy (GTDB): domain Bacteria; phylum Pseudomonadota; class Gammaproteobacteria; order Enterobacterales; family Aeromonadaceae; genus Aeromonas; species Aeromonas caviae. Next base: position 87,920 of record NZ_CDBK01000069.1, read on the forward strand.
AGATCCTTGAGGTCCACATCCACATGGATCACCGACAGCTTGGCGCCGTTGGAGCGGGCCCGGTCGACCGCCTTCTCGATCACCTTGCGGTTGTCTTCCGACAGGTCGATCGCGGCCAGTACGTGTTTGTAATAGGTTCCATTCATGGGAGTTCTCCTCACTGATCCTGGGTCCACTATACCAATGTCTGCTGAAACTAAAACGGCATCGTCGCCACAGTTTCAGGATTTGCCTGACCCCGAACCGGAAGGCGTAGAGTTGCAGGTGGCCGGGGAGTGCATATTTTGAACAGGAGTTTGACGCCGGTCACAGGCGTGCTATTGCCCCCGGGAAGGTGGGGGAATAGGATGTGCCCGTGCTTCGCAATGAACACAAAACAACTAAAAGCATCTGAATACCGCTTTGGGGAGCCTCGCGCTCCCTTTTGTTTTTCTGCCCTCTTCCAGCCCATATCCCGTCCGACATCAAGGTAATCCCGCCCCCCTTGGTTATGCTGTAGCCAGTTCCCTTGGCAAAACGGCCAGGGCCCCTCACCTGCAACCGGGTGGTGCTGTCATGGCCGTTTCTCATGTCCTACCGATGCACCGGAGAGTCCTTCATGATCATTCATCCCCAGATCCAGGGTTGTGTTGCCCGCAATTGCCACCCCATGGGTTGTCGCGCCGCCGTGCTGCAACAGATCGAACAGGTGCGGGCGGCGGGGCCGTTCAACGGGCCGAAACGGGTGCTGGTGCTGGGGGCATCGTCCGGTTTCGGGCTGGCGTCCCGGATCGCGCTCACCTTCGGCGCCGGGGCCGATACCCTGGGCGTCTCGTTCGAGCGGGGTCCCTCCGACAAGGGGCTCGGCAGTGCTGGCTGGTACAACAACATCTGGTTTCGTCAGGCGGCGGAGCAAGCCGGTCGCATCGCCGTCAACCTGATCGGAGATGCCTTCTCCGACACCATGCGCCAGCAGGCCATCGACGTCATCCGCCAGCAGCTCGGGCAGGTGGATCTGGTGGTCTATTCACTGGCGAGCGGAGTCAGGGTGATGCCGGATGGCACACAGATACGCTCGGTGCTCAAGACCACAGGCCAGCCGCTGCAAGGCTGGGGGCTGGATCTGGAGCACGATGCGCTGGTGCAGCACTCGCTGGTGCCAGCCACCCCGGAGGAGATCCGCGACACCGTCACCGTGATGGGGGGAGAGGACTGGCAGCGCTGGATGCAGGCATTGCAGCAGGCGGATTGCCTGGCCCCCGGCGCCCGGACCGTTGCCTACTCCTATATCGGCCCCGAGTCCACCTATCCCCTCTATCGGGACGGCACCATCGGCTATGCCAAGGAGCACCTGCACGCCACCGCCGAGACCATCAACCTACAACTTGCCGGGATCGGCGGTCATGCCTGGGTGTCGGTCTGCAAGGCGCTGGTGACCAAGGCGAGCGTGTTTATTCCGGTGCTGCCTGTCTATCTGGGCCTGTTGATGGGGGTGATGAAGGAGCGTGGTGTTCACGAGGGCTGCATCGAGCAGATGCAGCGGCTGTTTGCCGACAAGATGTACGGGCCCAGAGGGGTCGTCGCCGATGGCAACCGGCTGATCCGGATGGATGACCACGAGCTTGAGCCAGCGGTGCAGGCCGCCGTCTCGGCACTCTGGCCCAAGGTGACGCCGGAGAACTTCCGCACCCTGGGGGATTTTGCAGGGTTGCGCCAGGAGTTCATGCAGCTCAACGGCTTCGAGCTGCCGGGGGTGGATTACGGTGCGCCGGTGAACGTGGCGTCACTCACTGAGCTGACGCCCTGACACCCGCACGAGGGGGCATCAGGCGACGTTGCAGGCCAGTTCAGGGGAAAGGTGGGGAGACTGGGCCAGCACGGTCTGGTTGCGCCCCTGGCGCTTCGCCTGATACATGGCCATGTCGGCCCGATGGATGAGCTGGCTCAGGCTGTCATCCTGCGTCGAGCGTTCCGCCACCCCGATGCTGATGGTCATGTGGGGGGCGGCCAGGTAGGCGATCCGGCTTCTCAGCTGCTCCGCCAGCCGCCAGCAGGTGGCCCCGTCCTGGGTCATGGCCACCAGAAATTCTTCCCCGCCCCAGCGCCCGATCAACTGCTGGTCCGGCGCCCAGTTCTTGAGCTCCCTGGCCAACTGCCGGATAGCCTGATCCCCCGCCTGGTGACCATGCTTGTCGTTGATCTGCTTGAAGTGATCGATGTCGATGATGAGCAGGGTCAGGGGCGTTTCGTGCAGCCACTGCTGGCCCAGTCTCTCCAGCAGGGCGCGCCGGTTGGGCAGCCCGGTCAGCTGATCGAAGGTGGCGAGCTTGTAGAGGTGGCGCGAGCTGCGGTGGAGCCTGCGGGTGGTGAGCCCGAGCAGGATCAGGGCGACGGCCAGCAGCACCAGCAGCAGCAATTGGTAGTAGCGGGCACTCTGCTGGTAGAGCAGTTGCTGGCGCTTGCTCTCGTTCTCCTGCTGCAACGCGCGATTGCTGGCCTCGCTGCGAGCCAGATCCATCTCGACCTGGAAGGCGGCCGCGTGCTGGCTCAGGGTCTGGTTGAAGTGCTGCTTGTAGTACTGCATGTAGCGGGTCATGGCCCCGTAGGCCTCGGGGTAGCGGCCCAGATCGGCCAGCAACCTGGCCTGCATCGCCCGACCATCCATGGAGAGAGGGGCGGTGTGCTCCATCAGCAGTTGCAGGGCCAGCTGCTTCTCGCCACGACCCAGCAGGGTTCTTGCCCTGATCTCGGTCAGACGGGAGGCCGCCTGCGGGCTATCCAGCCTGTCATAGATGGCTTGTGCCTCCTCCAGGCTGCGCCAGGCGGCGTGCCAGTCCGCCCGTGCGTTGAACACCATGGCCTGGTAGCCGAGGACGATGGCGCGATAGTGGGGTGACAGGCTCGGCGTGGCCAGCAGGGTATCGAGCAACTGGCTGGCTCTGGCAGGCTGGCCCATGTCGATGTAGAGCCTGGCCATGTTGGCCCGGATGATGGCCTGGCTGTTGGGTTCGTTGAGCTGCACCATCTGGCCGAGGGCATCCTGATAATAGGTCTCGGCCTCACGGTAGAGATTGAGGTCCGCATAGAGGTTGCCGAGGGTCATCAGCAGACGGCCGCACTGCAAGGTGGAGAGGATGGAACCCGGCTCTTTCTGCTTGAGGTGATAGGCGGTCTTGAGCTCGAGGATCGCCTCTTTCATCTGCTGGGTACGGTAGAGGGCGAGCCCGTTGAGGGCATGCCACTCCGAGACCTGCCTGGGGTGATGCCTGACCGCCGGCCAGAGCTGGGTGAGCAGCTCGAGCGCCTGATCCGGCGTATCGGCATCCAGGGTCAGGGCAATCTGCTGCAACCGGAAGTCGAGCAGGCGCAGGGTCTCCTGCTGGGCATTGGCCAGACCCCGGGCGCGGGCATTGTCGCGCTGTGCCTGGGGATAGCGGCCTAGGGCTGCCTGGGCCAGGGACCTGGCGTAGAACAGTTCCATATCCTGCTGGGGACTGGCGTCGAGGCGCTGCAGATAGCCGACGGGATCGCGCGCCGCCTGCAATTCAGCCTCTTTCAGCAAGGAGGGAGCTGCCTGCAACTGGGTCATCCAGAGCAGCGCCAGTGCCATTATGAATCTCATTGAATCCTTTCCCCGACCAATGGCGCCATCATAATGGCTGATGTCACCTACACCATGTTTCTTTGCTTCTCTATAACCGTATGGGGGAGAGGATGAGGTGAAAAGTCGTCGCAACTGCGGGGTGCGTCGGTTGTCTCTGGTTGCGTCAGGATGCAACAGTGGCGACAATCGTGGGCAAATCACAGTGGAGAATCATCATGTTGGCCAAAGCCATGATCGAGAAGTTGAACGAGCAGATTAATCTTGAATTCTATTCCTCCAACCTCTACCTGCAGATGAGCGCCTGGTGCGAGGACAAGGGCTTCGAGGGGGCCGCCACCTTCCTGCGCCAGCATGCGGTCGAGGAGCGCCAGCACATGGAGCGCCTGTTCACCTACGTGAGCGAGACCGGCGCCATGCCGGTGCTGGGGGCCATCGAAGCGCCTCCCCATGAATTCAAGTCCCTGGGTGACATCTTCCGCACCACCCTGGAGCACGAGTATCACATCACCAAGTGCATCAACGGTCTGGCCCACGTCGCCTTCACCACCCAGGATTACTCCACCTTCAACTTCCTGCAGTGGTACGTGGCCGAGCAGCACGAAGAGGAGAAGCTGTTCAAGAGCATCGTCGACCGTCTGAGCCTGGTGGGCGAGGATGGCAAGGGCCTCTATTTCATCGACAAGGAGCTGGCCGAGCTGGCCAAGGGCGCCCCGGCCAGCATCATGGACGGCAACGCCTGATAGTCGTGGACACTTAGTGTTCAGTCAGTACAATGACGGCCCCTTGTAAAGGGGCCGTTTTCTATTTGCAGGTGTCCTTGTACCGCTGTGCTGGTGTCTGCCGGGTACAATCACGGTCCTTTAAGGTAAAGGGGCCGTTTTTCTTTTGATGGGTGAGTGACGATGAAACAGGTGGATGTGGTGGTGATCGGTGCCGGGGCGGCCGGATTGATGTGTGCGGCCCAGGCTGGCTACCGGGGTCGCTCCGTGCTGGTGCTCGACAACGCCAAGAAGCCGGGCCGCAAGATCCTCATCAGCGGCGGCGGTCGCTGCAACTTCACCAATCATCAGGCGGGTCCCCATGCCTTCCTTTCGGCCAACCCCCACTTCTGCAAATCGGCGCTGGCGCGCTATACCCAGCAGGATTTCATCGATCTGGTGGACAGGCACGGCCTGAACTACCACGAGAAGACGCTGGGCCAGCTCTTCTGCGACGAGAGCGCCAAGGATATCGTCGACATCCTGCTGACCGAGTGCGACTGGGCTGGCGTGACCCTGCAGTTCCAGACCGAGATCCTCACCGTCAGCAAGACAGATGAAGGCTTCGTGCTCGACACCAGCAAGGGGGAGATCGCCTGCTCGTCGCTGGTGGTCGCCACCGGCGGCCTCTCCATGCCGAAACTCGGTGCTACCCCTTACGGCTTCAAGCTGGCGGAGCAGTTCGGCCTCACCGTGTTGCCGACTCGCGCCGGGCTGGTGCCCTTTACCCTGCATCAGGCCGACAAGGAGGCCTTCGCCGATCTGGCGGGGGTCAGCCTGCCGGTGGCGGTGACCGCCGAGGATGGCACCCGCTTCAAGGAGGCCATGCTGTTCACCCATCGCGGCCTCTCCGGCCCCGCCATCCTGCAGATCTCCTCTTTCTGGCTGGCGGGGGAGAAGATCCACATCAACCTGCTGCCGGATCTCGACATTCCAGAGACCCTCAAGACCTGGGCCCAGGCCCATCCTGCCCAGGAGCTGAAAACCGTGCTGGGGCGCGAGCTGCCCAAGCGTTTCGTCGACAAGCTGGTGGAGCTGGGATGGCTGGTGAGCAAGCCGATGCGCCAGTACAACGAACGGGAGCTGGAGGCGGTGGCCACCCTGCTGGGGGATTGGCAGATCCTGCCCAACGGCACCGAAGGGTATCGCACCGCCGAAGTGACCCTGGGGGGAGTGGATACCAACGCGCTCTCCTCCAAGACCATGGAGGCGCGCACCGTGCCCGGCCTCTACTTCATCGGCGAAGTGGTGGACGTGACCGGCTGGCTCGGTGGTTACAACTTCCAGTGGGCCTGGTCGTCGGGCTGGGTGGCAGGCCAGTACTGCTGAGGAATGCCGCGGCCCTGCGGTGAATGGTCCCGTCAGCGGCCTCTCGGGTGACAACTTCCAGTGGGCCCGGTCGTCGGGCTGGAGTGCTGACAAAGAGGCTCGGCGGATGAGTCCGAGCGGATCGGGCCGTGTCAGGCGGCCCGAGTGATGGAACCAGACGCGGCCTGCTCAGGCCGCGTTTTTTATGGTCGGTCGCTGGTTGCCGCTTGGCCTCTAGCCTCTCCTGATATTGGGCAGGAAGGCGGTCAGCAGGCCAATAAGGGGCAGATAGGCGCAGACCTGATAGACGGTTTCGATGCTGGTGGCATCGGCCAATCTGCCCAGCAGGGCGGCCCCTATCCCTCCCATGCCGAAGGCGAAGCCGAAGAAGAGGCCGGAAATGGTGCCGACCTTGCCGGGTACCAGATCCTGGGCGTAGACCAGGATGGCGGAGAAGGCCGACGCCAGGATGAGGCCGATGACGATCGACAGCACCGAGGTCCAGAACAGGTCGACGTGGGGCAGCAGCAGGGTGAAGGGAGCGACGCCGAGGATGGAGATCCAGATCACCCGCTTGCGACCGATGCGATCGCCGAGTGGCCCGCCGAGCACTGTCCCCGCCGCGACGGCAAACAGGAAGGCGAACAGATAGAGCTGGGCGCTCTCCAGCGACAGGTGGAACTTGTCCATCAGGTAGAAGGTGTAATAGCTGCTCAGGCTGGCCATGTAGAAGAACTTGGAGAACATCAGCAGACCGAGGATGGCCAGTGACCAGCCAATCTGGCGGCGGCTCAGGCCGGTGCCGGCATGTGCCTTCATCCGCCGATGGAAGCTGGCGGCATGGTGGCTGGACCAGCGGCCGACGAAGCTGAGCACGATGACCCCGATGAGTGCGAACAACGAGAACCAGGCCGCACTGCCCTGTCCCTTCGGCACGATGATGAGCGCCGCGAGCAGGGGGCCGATGGCCGAACCCAGATTGCCGCCGATCTGGAACAGAGACTGGGCCAGACCGGGCTGGTTGCCGGCCGCCATGCGGGCGACCCGGGAGGATTCCGGGTGGAAGACGGAGGAGCCCATGCCGATCAGCATGGCCGACAACAGCACGGCGCCAAAGCTGCCTGCCTGCGACAGGTAGAGCAGCCCCACCAGCGTGAAGCCCATGCCCAGAGGCAGGGAGTAGGGCATGGGTCTGCGGTCGGTATAGAGGCCGATCAGCGGTTGCAGCAGCGAGGCCGTGAACTGGTAGGTGAGGGTGATGAGACCTATCTGGGTGAACGACAGATCGAGCCCCAGCTTCAGGAGGGGATAGATGGCCAGCAGTACCGACTGCATCATGTCGTTCAACAGGTGCGAGAAGCTGATGGCGGCGATCACCGGATAAGCGGTGGTAGTCGGGTTGTCCACCGCGGGCGGGGCGGTGATCGGGGTGTCGGTACTCAAGGTCTTGTCCATGGCTGGGGGATCACTCCCTCTACCATGCCCTATCCCGGCGTATCTGGACATAACCAAAGTGGGCGAACGCCCGGATTGCGTTCGCGTGGCGCGCAGGCCGTTCATGCTGACGGCGTGTGGATGGCTGGTCAGATCTTGTGCTTGGCGCGGGGCGGATTAGTATAGAAGGCCTGCCGCCGTTATCCGGCCCATCACTCGCCATGGAGGGAACATGTTCGAAAGCCTGGGTGTCATCAACGTCTGGACCTATCTGGTCGGTCTCTTCTTCATCATCATCGCCCCGGGCCCGAACTCCCTCTACGTGCTGCGAACCGGTGCCGTGCGCGGCATAGGCCCGGGTTATCGCGCCGCCCTCGGCGTCTTCGTCGGCGATGCCATCCTCATTTTCTGCGCCTATCTGGGGATCGCGTCCCTCATTCGCACTACCCCATTGCTGTTTACTCTGGTGCGCTATCTGGGCGCCATCTACCTGCTTTATCTGGGGGTGAAGATCCTGCACGCGAACTTCATCGCCAAAAAGGCGGGACCGGCGTCCGAGATGGATCCCGGTGAGCGCTATTTTACCAAGGCCCTCACCCTGAGCCTCACCAATCCCAAGGCGATCCTGTTCTACGTCTCTTTCTTCGTGCAGTTCATCGACTTCAGCTATGCCCACACCTGGATCTCCTACCTGGTGCTGGCTGGCATGCTGGAAGCGATGAGCTTCGTCTACCTGACCCTGCTGATCTTCGGCGGTACCCTGATGGCCCGCTTTTTCCGTCAGCGCCAGACGGCGGCCCGTCTCGGCAACGGCCTTATCGGCCTCTTCTTCATGGGGTTTGCGGCCAGGCTGGCGACGCTCTCCTCCTGACCCCGGGGATTGCTGACCGTCCGGTGTCGGGCACCTAGTCTGGCCAGCAATCCTTGCCCACCGGGATGAAGCGGGACTGGTAGACGATGAGCTTCTGGTTGCCCGGCTGATTGATCCCGGGATTGTGGTAGGTCTCCCCGGGCAGCAGGTACTTGCTGTCCGCCTCGCTGTCCGCCTGCTGGCAGCCCCGTTTTACCATGAACTCGAAATAGGTGTTGCCGGTATTGGTGATGGTGCTCTGTGCCGGGTCCAACTGGTATGCAAAACGTGACTGACGCGGACGCACCACCAGGATGGACTGCAGGGCCAGTTTCACCTCGACGGTTCCCTGGTGCTGCGTCTGGCTGCCTTCATCCACCTGGGCTGCTGGTGACTCGGTGAAGGTGATGCGGTAGTAACGCTCATGGTCATCGGCGAGCCCCTTGTAGTAGAACTTGACGTTCTGGGCATGTCTGGCGTGCAGGGTGAAGCGCCTGGGGGCAAACAGCAGCTCACCGGGGACGGTGGGCAGTGTCCTGCCTCTGGCCGTGGGGTCGCTGATTTTTTCCATCTGTATGTCGTACAGCTTGGGTGAAGCACTGTTGTTGGTCAGGGTTCTGGTAATGAACTCCTGCTCTGGCGCCATGGCAAGAGTCATGGCGCCGATGTCGAGGGCGGCGGCCTGTGAGGCCAGCAAGCCGCCCAGCAAGGGCCAAAGTAGACGATGCATGTTGTACTCCATGGTCAGCGCCAGGTCCCCTTGATGGTGATGGTGCCGCTTTGTTCCACCTCGCCTTCCCACATCTCGTCGCCCATGGTGCGCTGCACCATGGGATCGGTCAGGTCGAATTCCAGCGCCAGCTTGTAAAACCGGGTGATGCCCTGGCCGTTGACGGGATCATTCCACTCCTGTGGTGGTTGATTGTCCTGTATTCCGAGGGTGCGAATATCCACCGGTGTGCGATCGCAGCGAATGGCGTGCCGTGAACCCGCTCCATGAGCCACCGAATCGAATACCAGCCTGGTAGGGATGGGGACGGCCTGTTCAGGTGCGAAGGAGCCTGCCGGATAGAAAGTGCAATATCCCCGATAAGGCGACCCCCTGTCCTGTGAAATAGAAATTTCCAGCATATCGGCACTGATGGGGCCACTGTCCGAGATATTGTATGAGAAGCTCAGAATGTCTTTTCCGACCTGCCCCTCCCTGTAAGGATTGCTGACGCCCTCCGAAGACAAGATGGATACGCTGAAGTCCCGCGGTTTTATATGAATTTCGGTTGTGCCGCTGAATTCATAGTATCCACTCTCGGGAGCATATCCATTCTTCATATTGAAGTTGATCAGACTGCGAGTCAGTTGATCTTGCAGTCCCAGCCTTACAACTTGTTTGAAGAAATTGCTGGACAAGAAAAGATAAACAGATGGCTGTCCTCTTAAATAGCTGATGTTGTAGCGAGAGCCTTTGCTTGCCCAATTTTTCAAATCTGCGCTCATTTGCAGATCCGCAGAACCAATGGCGCTATTCAGCGAGCTGTTTTTGACATTGGTATACATGTAGGGCTCGGTGTAGTTCTGACTGCCATCTTCATTGAAGTTGTAATCAAGAAAACGACACAAAATCCCATCTCGGGTGCCCAGCCTGTAATTCTCACAACCTTGTGAACCGGGCAAGACATAAGGAACACCATTGCTGTCCACAATGACTTCACTTATTGCATTGGTTTGTACGAAGCGAAGATGGCCGGCCTTCTTGTGCTGCATGTTTCTGACATACCAGTTTCCGCTGTTCTGATTGATGCAGCGTTCACCGGCTGCCGCGTCATATTTGAGCGTGGTCCTGCACAGGTTCATCTCCCTGTTCAAAACAGCTCCGACAGGCATGGTTCGAAGATAATCAAAGAAACTTGCACTCAATTTGCCATGACCCCACCCGGCAGATGCCCCGATGAGACCGAAAAAGCCCAAGTCATCAACGACGGCCGGCTTGTTGACCGCCTCAGCGGTGTCGGGGTCACAACGGGTATAAGACATGATGCAGCGTTGGTTGACATAAGGACGGCGGATGGGGCCGTTTTCCCACATATCGACGTTCCAGTTGTTGATATCGGTGTTGTATCCATTATCAACGTACGCCAGGCTCACCTGACCATTTCCTTTGAGCGAGGTCCAGGCATTTGCGCCGGTCAGACGCGGATCCAGACCATCTGTTGGTGCGACAAACAGGTTGTTGTCTTCCTGATTTTCAATAAACAGGAAATGGCGCAGCGCGGCATTCGGCCAGACGGTTTTGGATACGGCCGCACTGCCTTGCTGTGCCCAGCCGGCGCCAAGTGCAATGACCAGCAGCAATCTGTGTGTGATGTTCATGTTCAATACTCTCTCACCATGGCGTAGGTGGGCAGTCCCTGGCAGGTCACGATGCCGACCCAGGCCGCGCCCGTGTGTTGTGCAAGATCCAGGTCGGCTTCACAGAAGTCGCTTCCCCGGCGGAAAGTCAGCATGGGGTTGGCCTTGTCCACGTCCAGGGTGAACTCGCCGACCTCGTTGGTCACCGTGGTGCCGATGTGGTTGTCAATGCGGGCGTTAGCAAGCAGCGAGCCATCTTCTGCCCTGAGTACGCCAAACACGGTGACCATCTCCTTGATGCTGCTGCCGGCATCCAGAGTGGCGACGTTGCCGGGGAACAGGGTGTAGCGCTGCTTGCCGGTGTTGATGTCATAGCTGTCCTTGCCCGTCTTGCTGTTGAGCAGTTCCACCTCGTATTCCTGATAAGGCGGGAGCGCCAGGAAGGTCTGTTCCCCTTGCAGGGGGTAGTCCTGTCCATTCACCTTGGCGAGCATCTGTCCTTCCCGGTGGATGCCGGTATTGATGATGAGGCCTGAACCAGAGGTGCTCCGGCTGGATGCGATCACGTCGTTCTCCGTGGTGATCAGGGCACCCCGTGCAATCAGGTTGCCATTCACGTCGCCGCCATGACCGCGACCCAGCGTCATGGTGCCGCCGATGACCCTGTTCTCGAACCCCAGGGTGCCGGAAAGCGCCATATTGTGTGTGTCGCTGCCGTGCATCATGCGGGAGGCATTCAGTGCGGCCAGGTTGATGGCTCCCTCCATGCGCTTCTGATAGTTGAGGTTGGCCGTGGTCTGGCCCTGCTCGTTGCTGCTCATGCCGAAGCTGAACAGATTGTCGAACGGGATGGCGTAGTCCAGGGTGATGCTCTTGTTGCTGAATCCATTGAGTGTGCCACTGTCGCTCTGCAGGCTGGCGCGCATGGAGAGGTTGCCGTATCGGCCCGCATAGAGGTGCTGGTAGTAATCCGCATAACTGCGATCGCTGTTCATCTGACGGTCGTGCGTGGTGTTGAAGGTCAGCTGGCCCATGCCGCTGACCCAGCCACCCAGATTGATCGTGATGCCGGCAGAGTAGAGCTCGGTTGCACTCACTCCCAGGGCATCGCCTGCATACAGTTTTTCCTGGCTGACCCACAGGGAGGCATTGTCATGGGCTTGCCAGGAAAGACTGGACGCCAGCCGCCAGGAGTGATCGGTGGACAGCATGCTTTGCAACTGGGTGCCGAGGCGATCCGTGACCTGCCAGCTTGCGCGTGCCTCGCCGACGGCCGCATCCCTGAACGCATAGGTGGTCGTCGCCAGATCAAGGGCATCCAGCGAGCGTGCCAGCGACAGACCGAGCAGGGGGGAATCGCCGCTGTGCTGGCTGTTCTCCATCATGCCTCCCCACCATTGCCATCCCCACTCCCGGGTAAAGCCCTGATTGCCGCCCAGCTTGGTGACTCGCTGGGTGGTCGTGCTGGTCAGGCGGCCGTCGACATAGACTTCGACCGTGACGTTGTAGACCCCGTTGGGGAACGCGGAGGTGTCGATGTGCTGGTTGCCGATCGCCAGGTTTTGCAGGCCTATCAGGCGCTCATCCCGATAGACCCTGACCTCGCCGTTGGCGGGCATGAAGACTTGCACCGGAGTGGTCGATTCGTTGGTGGTCTGTTTTCGAGATTGCGCCTGGTTGCCATAGGATGCGCCGTAGAGGCGACCCGTGGTCAGGCCCGTCACCACCCCCAGGGTCTGCAGGTCCCATGTCGAGACCATGCCTGCTGCGATGCGGCGATCATCGAGATCCCGTTCGTACATGGCGCGGTAGATATCGCCGCTCTGCTCCGGCTCACCCAGGTTGTAAAGGGAGGCATCCACGGCGACATGGTGCGCGCCCAGCCCGACGGTACTCTCCAGCTGCAGGAAATTGGAGTCCTGGTGCCCGCTCTGGGGGGTATTGATGAAGGAGTAACCCAGGTTGTAGCGCTGTACGCCCGTCAGGGTGTCCACCGTCGGGGTCAGTGCGACACGGTTGTCAGATTGCTTCGCCTGGCCAAAGGCATCCCGTGACACCCGGATGGTGAGCAGCATGGCGACGAGGTCCAGCTGCATGCTGGCATCGGCATCGATCTGCAAGTCGCCATCGGCAGAAAAAGTGCGTCTTTGCTTGCTGGAGAGCAGAGTGGTAAGGGCATCGTTCAGTACGCCTTGCTGCTGGCCGGCACTGAAATCAAGGTGCAACAAGTGCAGCTTGCCGTCTTGCAGCAGCAGGGTGGCATTGCCGATGGTGTCGTCGGTCAGGGTGTCGATCCTGTTGTCCTCATCCGTGTATCGCAGGCGTACCGGTACCGCCAGCCCCTCTTCCAGCGCCTTGGCAAAACTGGCAGGAATGATGACGTTGGCAATTTTGAGAGGGGCAGCAGTGCTGGCCGAGGCTGACATCGCAATCAGCCAGGAGAGCGGCAACAGCCAGGCTTTTTTCAACATATCGAGCACCATGGTTCCGGGTGTGGAGAACGAGAGCCGTCACCCTGCAAGAGGGTGGGGCGGTACCGTGATTGGGGATTACTTGATGACGACGAATTCCTGACCCAGCCAGAGTCCCAGGTGGCTCTTTGGATCACGCATATTGACCTGCTTGAACCGGCGTTGCTTGCCCGGCAGGTCGTAGTAGGTTTCCTTGCACAGCTCCTCGCCTTTCAGGCAGGGGCCATACGCTACCGTGCGATAGGAGGCATTGCCCTGGTTGGTGAGTGTGTCGTCCTTCAGGTCATAGGCGAACCGGTGCTGGCGTGGTGTTACCACCAGAATGGTGCCTATCTGTGCTGACGTGGTGGCAACAGCCTGACGGCGTTCGTTGCGCTGATCGTCGACGGAGAGCGCCGTGTCCAGCCAGCGGATGCGGTAGTAACGCTCCTTGTCATCCTGCGGGCCCTTGTAAAAGAACCTGACGTTGTTTCTGGCATTGGCGGGCAGCATCAGCCGACTGGGTGACAACATCAGCTCGCCGCTGACTTCCATGGGGATCTCCTGCCCTCCCTCTTCCGGTGAGGTGATGCGTGTCACGCTGATCGTGACCAATCTGGCCTGGTCGCTGCCATTTTCAATCTGTTTGGCGACCTCCTGGCTGCCTGCATCGATGAAGGTGGTGACGGCGCCGACATTGATCGCCTGGCTGATACCGGGAATGAGCAGCAGCCAGATCGCTGCAATTTTCAGGTTCATGATGTGCCCCTAAGAGAACAAAGGGCCCCGCAGGGCCCTCAATGGTATGCGGTGGATGAGTTAGCTCCAGTTCGCTACGAACTCGACGTTGACTTCACCGCTCCACAGGCCGTCCGGCAGGGCGTCAAAGGTGGTGGGGGTGCCGCTGGCAGTGGCGCTTTCAATGTTGAAAGTGAAGGATCCCTGCGCTGTGACGCGTTCGGCATCGTTCTTGAAGCCGTTGGCAAGAGGAGACAGATTCCCCCCCGTGATGCCGGCAGCGGTGTCGATCAGGGTGGTGTAGGCGGTTGTGCTGACCGGTGCGCCGCCCCACAGCACGCCCACATCGACGGTGGAGTCGCCACCCAGGTGATTCAGGGTGCCGTTCAGCTTCTTCGCCTTCAGGGTGAAGTCGGTCGCGCTGGCATCACCCTTGATGGCGACATCGAACAGGCCGTTGACGGTGTTGAACCCCTTGATCCCTTCGGCATATTGGAAGGAGAGGCTGGAGAGCGGGGTGACCACCAGCTCGGAAGTGGTGTCTTTCTTGGCAGTGGCCTGCCAGGTCGCGACGGCAGACGCTTCTACGGCGGCTTGAGCGGTGGCGGCAAAGCCCAGGGTAGCCACGGACAGAGCAATCAGAGTCTTCTTCATTACGATATTTCCTACATATCTTCTGGATGGTTGTGACCACCCGGTTGGTTCATTGCCCGTCAGGGGCATGCCTTGCCACGTTGGCGACGATTCGACCAGTCGTGGCAGCCGGACCTGGAATATGTTTCTCCTCGGACCAGCTTGTTTTTTCGTCGACCAAGATAGCGATCGGATCTGTTTTGATCGACAGAATGGTGTGTAGGAAAAATCCCAAAGGGGAATGGGGGGAACCCCTTGTAAAATAAATTTTTTTCTTTTTCTTTCAGTGGCTTGTAGCTTCCCATGTATTTGATTTATATGTTTTTTCGGTCTTTTTCTCGTGGGTGGATGCCAGCTGGAAAAGCCGGGAAGGAGGGGAATTCAACGAGGGAGGGGGCTCGGCCACCACCAGGCTCCATACGAGGCAAATAAAATGCAATATATTGATAAATATATAAAAAATAAATGAAGCTATAATGATGATTAACTTGAAAATGCCATTTTTATATTTATTTAACATCTTGAAAACAAGGTCAGGCTGTATGGTGTCGTTGCTTGATTTGTAGTTAATATGCTCGTCGGACAGGGCTGAATAACGGATCTATATATGGCGAAGGTATTGATAGTAGATGATCATCCAGCAATAAGAATGGCCGTGAACATGTTGTTGAAGCAGGATGAACATCATGTTTTAGGCGAAGTGGATAATGGTGTCGATGCTATCGCCATGGCCAGGAACACTCATCCAGATATTGTTATCCTTGATATTGGAATACCTCAGCTTGATGGCATCGAAGTGATAAAAAGAATCAAGATGCTGGATATTGGCGCCAAGATTCTGGTGCTGTCTGCACAGTCCACCCACCATATTATGGTGCGGTGCCTGCAAGCCGGTGCCGAGGGGTTCTTGTCCAAGCTGGATGATTTGTATTTGCTGAAGGATGCGATCGCAAAAATAGAGAAGCGGCAACTCTATTACCCCCGTGACGTCATCGCCGGCGCCAGGCATGCCCATACGGTCGATCGGGAAGATCTGCTGTCGACCCTCTCTTCCCGCGAGATGAGCGTGCTGCTGCAGATTTGTCAGGGCCATGCCAACAAGCAGATTGCCCAAAGCATGCTGCTGAGCGAGAAAACCGTCAGTACCTACAAGACCCGGTTGATGAAGAAACTCAACATCACCAACATCGTTGATCTGATCAGTCTGGCCAGACGGCAGAAACTGCTGTGAACAGGGCGAAATTGCTGTTGCTTCTGCTGGCGCTGGTCTGGGTGTGGCCGCTGGCGGCCCGGGAACCGGAAGAGCCCCTGCTGCAAGTCTATTCGCGGGATGGCGGGGAATACCTCGATGCCAGCCCCTTGCCGCTGCATGGGGAGGAGTGGCGCTGGTTGCAGGAGCGCGAGCGGCTGATCCTGGGGGTGCCCAGACCCGACAACCCCCCCATGGACATCACCCTGAGGGCGAATGCTTATGAAGGGGTGACGGCCGACATCGTCGGCATGTTGACCCATCTGCTGCACATCGAGATCCTGGTGAAGGGATATCCCTCCAGGGCGGCTGCCATTGAAGCGCTCCAGCGGGGGGAGATCGATCTGCTGAGTACCTCCAACTCCTATGAGCGGGAACAGCATCTTCTGCTGACTGACAAATATATTGCTGACGACCCAGCCATCTATAAAAACATTCAGGTCAAAGAGCGAGAAATAAGAACAATAGCCGTGCCGGAGTATTATTTGCCGTTCATGGACATCATGCGTTATCTGTCGGACTACAAAATTAAAATATACCCGTCCCGCTATAGTGCATTGTCCGCGGTGGCATATGGTCAGGTTGATGCCGTCATGGTAGACATGATCTCCGGCAATTTCATCGTCAACAAGTTCTATCAGAACAGCATTCAATTATTGAAGCCGCTCTATATCGATACTGCCGGTTTTGCCTTTGCCCTCAACCCCAAGGAGCGGCGACTCAAGAGGATCATGGATATCGCGCTGGGGGAGATCCTCGATGGCAAGCGAGCGGAAGTGGCCAAACGCTGGAATGGGGGCGGTCTCTCCATCGGTGCCAGCAGGATCGACCTGAGCCGCGAGCAATGGAAATGGCTGGGCAAGCGGGAGAAAATCCGGATTGCGGTGAACAGCGGCATCCCTCCCCTCAGTTTCTATGACGTCACCGGTACCATGCACGGCGTGGTCGCCGATCTGCTGCAGGTCATGCGGGCCAAGCTGGGAGTGGAGCTCGAGGTGGTGCCTGCCAAGACACCGGAGCAGATGACTCAGTTGCTGGATAGCGGCCAGGTGGATGCGGGAGTGTTGAGCCCCTCTGCCGAGCGCAGGAACCGCTATCTGTTCAGCCGGGCCTTTGTCCTCGATCCCCTCTCCTATGTGGTGGGGCTGCGCCACAGGGAGGTCCCCCCTGCATCGCTGCTCAAGACCGGCACCGTGGCCATGGTCAGGGGCTTTATCTCGACCCAGGCCATCGAGGCGGAATACGGCAAGCTGACGTCGCGGCAGTTCGATACGATTGAAGACGCCATGCGTTGTGTGGCGATGGAAGTGTGCGATGTGACCATACTGCCGCTGCGGGTGGCCAAGTACTACGTCAACAGCAAATTCCCCGACAGCCTGCTCATCACGGGAGAGCTGTTCGATTCCATCCCCATCGGTGCCGCGTTTGCGGTCACCCCCGCGCATCCCGTACTACGGGACATTCTGGACAAGGTGATTGCCATCATTCCGCCGGATGAGCTGGAAGGACTCTCCAACCGCTGGCGGGTCAATGTCAAACAGGAGAGTGTCTCCTGGCAGGAGTTGATTCAGGAGTTCGGGGTCTTTATCGCGTTGATCCTGCTGTTGACCCTCTGGGTTGGCCTGTGGGGCCTGTCCCTGCGCAAGCAGATCCGCGAGCGGCGGCTGGTGGAGGGGGCGCTGAGCACCCAGCTCAAGTTCATCGCCGATCTGGTGGACGGGACACCTCACCCCATCTATGCGCGGGATCTGAACGGGATCCTGGTGCTGTGCAACAGCAGCTATGCCAGCTTCCTTGGCGAGCCCAAGGTCGGTCTGCTCGGCACGGGCCTGGACGACGCGCGAACGCGCTGGCCTTTTCTTGCTCCCCTGCACGGGGATCTGGTGCTTTCCTGTGACAGCCGCCGCGCCCAGGAGGGGGATCACCGTCTGGGCCTGCCGACGGGCGGGGTCGACGTCTATCACTGGGTTCAGCCTTACTACGATCTGGACGGCAATGTGCAGGGGGGGGTGGGGGGCTGGATTGACGTCAGCGAACGGGTACGCCTGCTCGATGAGCTGGCGGTGGCCAGCCAGGAGGCCCAGGAGGCAAACCGTGCCAAGAGCACCTTCCTCGCGACCATGAGCCACGAGATCCGTACCCCCATGAATGCCATCATCGGCTTGCTGGAATTGGCGCTCAAGCGGGGTCGGCTGCACGAGGAGGATCAGGCCTCCCTCGCCATTGCCCATGGCTCGGCCAGCGATCTGCTGAGCCTCATCGGCGACATCCTGGATATTTCCAAGATCGAGTCTGGCCGGTTCGAACTGGCCCCCGAACCCCATGACATCGTGACCCTGACAGCGTCGGTCGTCACCGTATTCACTGCGCTGGCGAGGCAGAAAAACCTGCGGCTGGAGCTCGTCACGGGCGATCCGTCCTGGGTGCAGGTCGATGGCCTCTGTTACAAGCAGGTCGTCTCCAACCTGATCAGCAACGCCATCAAGTACACCGATCGCGGGTCGGTCACGGTGACGCTGGCCTCCCGGGTCAGCGATGGCTGGTGTACCGTGCAGCTCACCATCCTGGATACCGGTATCGGCATCGATCAGGCCGAGCAGGCCAGGCTGTTCGAGCCCTTCAGCCAGGCCAGCCAACCCGAGAAAATCCAGCAGTCGGGTACAGGCCTGGGTCTGATGATCTCCCGCTCCCTGTGCGAGACGATGGGCGGCTCCTTGAAACTGGAGAGTACGCCCGGGCAGGGGACCCGGGTCAGTGTCGAGATGAAGCTGCCGGTGGCCGATGCCGTGGCGATGTCCGCTGCGCCTGCACAGGAGCCGGTGGTGGAGCCGGGGCGGCGACTGAAGATCATGGTCGTGGATGATCATCCAGCCAACCGGTTGCTGGTCAGGCAGCAGCTGGCCTATCTGGGCCATGACGCCACGGCCGTCGAGTCGGGAGAAGAGGCGCTGCGGCGGCTGGTCGAAGCCAGGGTGGATGTCGTCATGACCGACTTCAACATGCCCGGCATGAACGGATTCGAGCTGGCTCGTCAGTGCCGTGAGCTGGAGCGGCTGCACGGCTGGCGACGCACCGTGATCCTCGGGCTGACGGCCGATGCGCGGCAGGAGCAGATCAATGAAGGGCAGGCGGCAGGGATGGATGACTGTCTCTTCAAGCCCGTCGGACTGGAGGCGCTCGATCATTGTCTGCGTCGGCACATGCAGCGAGAAGAGCAGAGTGACATGGCCGCCTGCATGGAGGAGATCCGGCGGTATCTGGGGCCGCTGACTGCACACCAGTCGACCCTGATGGTGCCTCTGCTGGCCGAGTTCGTGCGGGCCAGTGACGACGATATCGCGGGATTGCAACGGGCTGCGGAGGAGGGGCATGCTGGCCAGTTCATCGACCGCATACATCGCCTGAAAGGGGGAGCCAGAATAATGGGCACTCTGAAACTGGTGGCGACCTGCAGCGAAATAGAATCCTGGGAGCTCGATCAGGCCAGGCTGCCCGAGGCGCTGGCCCGTTTGCAGCAAGAGTACGAGGTCGTTCGGCTGGCAGCGACCCAACTACAGGTGATGGACGGGGAGGAATGAAGGCATGGGAACATGCCTTCGGCTCCTGTGGTCAGCCCAGCCAGTACACCATCAACTCATAGGCGGCGTCGCCCACCTGGTCCGGTCTGGCTGACGGGGCCTGATAGCTGAGGTAATAGCGGGTCGCCTGCGCCAGGGGGAGGGCGCGGCTTGCTTCGAGGGGTTGTCCGTTGAGTGCCAGCGTGATCCGGAGATCATCCTGCTGTGGCAGGGAGCCGTAGAGTGCGCGAGCTTGCAAACGATAGGTGGTGTTGAAATCCGGGTGGCCCAGGTCAGCTGCGAGGATCTGGACGGGAGCCTGTGCCGGATCCGAATTGATGGCCTGGAGGCCTGGGTGGGTAAGCGCTACTTCCATGTTGGTCTCTTTGCTGGCGGTGGCCTGCCAGTGCAGCTGGCTCACCTGCGTATTGGCGTGAACGGCGGCACTGCTGCAACCGATCATCACTGCCAGCACCATGCTTTTTTGAAACATAGTTATCTCCTTTGTCGGACTGGGCCCTCCTTGGCGAGGGCCTCCTCTTATCGGCGCTTTCCCCGAAAGCTGAACCGCTCTCCCCGGATTCGCCCATGAGTCGGCGGCAGATAAGGGGTATGATCCGCCCCCTGGCGCCATGCCATTGACGGAGGAGAGCCATGCTCGAAAATCAGATGATGTTGTTGGCGGTGTTTGAGCGGGCGGCGCTGATGCTGATGACGCTCTTTCTTCTCACCCGCACCCGGCCGTTTCAGCGATTGTTCCAGAAGCGTGACCACACCCCGGCCGAGCTGGTGCTGGTGGCGGCCATCTTCTGTCTGTTCGCGGTGTTCAGCACCTACACCGGCATTCCGGTGGAGGGGGCCCTCATCAACGTGCGGATCATCGCCATCATCTCGGGCGGCATCCTGTTCGGCCCCTGGGTCGGCATTCCGGCCGGGGTCATCTCGGGGCTGCATCGCTATCTCATCGACATGGATGGCCACACCTCGATCCCGTGCCTCATCGCCAGCATCATCGCCGGCCTGCTCGCCACCTGGCTGCACCTGCGCTGTCGCAAGTCGCGGCTCTGGCTCTATGGCATCCTGGCGGGCATGGCCTGCGAGGGGCTGACCATGCTGCTGATCTGGCAACTGACCGAGCCCCATGCGGTAGGTGTGGAGATTGTCAGCCACATTGCCTACCCGATGATCGCCGGGGCGCTCTGTATCGGGCTCATCATCAAGCTGGTGCAGGACCTGGACGACGAGAAGGAGCTGATTGCCGCCAAGCAGGCCAAGCTGGCGCTCGACATCGCCAACAAGACGTTGCCGTTTTTCCAGAACATCGATCGCCACTCCCTTAGCCAGGTGTGCGGCATCATTCGCAGCGAGATCAGCGCCGATGCGGTGGCCATCACCGATACCCGCGACGTGCTGGCCTATGTGGGGGTGGGCAAGGATTACTACGAGCTGGACGAGCACCACGCCATCAGCGACATGACCCACAAAGCGGTGCTGCTCGACCAGATCATCATCAACAACGATCTGCGCCAGTATCACCTCTCCGATTTCCATTCGGTCATCATTATTCCGCTGCGGGAAAACGGCGCCGTCAGCGGCACCCTCAAGATCTACTACCGCCGCACCCACAGCATCACCAGCTCCCTCAAGGAGATGGCGGTGGGCCTCTCCCAGCTCATCTCCACCCAGATGGAGGTGTCGCGCATCGAGCAGCTCAAGGAGATGACCCGCAAGGCGGAGTTCACCGCGCTGCAGAGCAAGATCAACCCCCACTTCCTGTTCAACGCCCTCAATGCCATCTCGTCGCTGATCCGCATCCGTCCCCAGCAGGCACGCCAGCTGATCGCGAATCTCGCGGACTACCTGCGCTACAACCTCAACAAGGGGGACACCCTCATCGACATCCAGGAGGAGCTGCAGCAGGTGCGCGACTACGTGGCCATCGAGCAGGCCCGCTTCGGCGACAAGCTGGAGGTGGTGTTCGAGGTGGACGACGTGCATATCCAGGTGCCGAGCCTGCTGTTGCAGCCGTTGGTGGAAAACGCCATCCTGCACGGCATCCAGCCCCGCAGTGCGCCGGGTCGGGTCACCATCGAGGTGAAGCAGCTGGCGGGCGGCATCCGGGTCGCGGTGCGCGACACCGGCTACGGCATCAGCCAGGCGGTGATCGACGGGGTCGCCGCCGGTCGGGTGGAGAGCCGCAGCATCGGTCTGATGAACGTGCATCAGCGGGTCAAGCTGCTCTATGGCGACGGCCTGCACCTCAAGCGGCTGGAGCCGGGGACCGAAGTCTGTTTCTATCTGCCTGATCAGGAGGCAATGCCATGCTGAAAGCCATCATAGTGGAAGACGAATGTTTGATACGGGAGGAGCTGGCCTCTCCTGTGCTCCTTATGGGGGCAATGTCATGCTGAAAGCGATCATTGTGGAAGATGAGTATCTGGCCCGCGAGGAGCTGGCCTTTCTGGTGGGGCAGCACAGCAACATCGAGATAGTGGCGAGCTTCGAAGACGGGCTGGAGGCGTTCAAGTATCTGCAGGATCACGAGGTAGACGTGGTGTTTCTGGATATCCAGATCCCCGCCATCGACGGCCTGCTGCTGGCCAAGAACCTGCACAAGTCCAGCCATCCGCCCCACATCGTCTTCGTCACCGCCTACAAGGAGTTTGCGGTGGAGGCGTTCGAGCTGGAGGCATTCGACTACATCCTCAAGCCCTACAACGAGCCGCGTCTCATCAATCTGCTGCAGAAGCTCGAACTGGCGGGCAAGTCCCAGCCCCAGGGTGCGGAGTCCGGGACGCCACAGAACCGCACCGTCAATCTGGTGAAGGGGGAGCGCATCATCGTCACCCCCTGCGAGCAGATCTACTACGCGGAAGCCGACGAGAAGCTGACCCATGTCTACACCCGTACCGATCGCTACGTGATGACCATGACCCTCAGCGAGTTCGTCAGTCGGTTGCCTGCCGAGGGGTTCTTCCGCTGCCACCGCTCCTACTGCGTCAACATCAACAAGATCCGCGAGATAGTGCCCTGGTTCAACAGCACCTATCTCATCCGGCTCCATGACCTGCCGTTCGAGGTGCCGGTCAGCCGCAGCAACATCAAGGCGTTCCGTCAGCTGATGCGGCTCTGATTGTCATTCATTCCCGCCGATCTGCATTTCATGCCGTAATCGGTCGGCGGGAGCGGCGTCTTGCCTATAGTGGCCCCAGTTTCCTTAAGGCCATTCCTCGAGACGCATCATGACCAGAGAGCTGAATCGCACCCGTTACCTCACCCTGTTGGGGACCATCATCACCCAGTTCGCGCTGGGATCCGTTTACACCTGGAGCCTGTTCAACGCCCAGCTCTCTGACAAGCTGGACGAGCCGGTGAGCCAGGTCGCCTTCGCCTTCGGCCTGCTCAGCCTCTCCCTGGCGGTGGCCTCCTCCCTGGCAGGCAAGCTGCAGGAGCGGTTCGGGGTGCGCAACGTCACCCTGGGCGCCGGCGTGCTGCTCGGCATCGGCTTCTTCCTCACCGCCCATGCCAGCAACCTGGCGATGCTCTACCTCTGCGCCGGCATCCTGGTCGGTTTTGCCGACGGTACCGGCTACCTGATGACCCTCTCCAACTGCGTGAAGTGGTTCCCGGAGCGCAAGGGGCTCATCTCCGCCTGCTCCATCGGTGCCTACGGCCTCGGCAGCCTGGGCTTCAAGTACATCAACCTGCTGCTGCTCTCCAGCAACGGCCTTGAGACCACCTTCCAGCTGTGGGGGCTGATCGCCATGTCCATGGTGCTGGTGGGTGGCATGCTGATGAAGGATGCGCCCAAGCAGGCCGCCGCCGTGCAGCAGAGCGAGAGCCGCGACTTCACCCTGGCCGAGGCAATGCGCAAGCCCCAATACTGGATGCTGGCGCTGATGTTCCTCACCGCCTGCATGAGCGGTCTCTACGTCATCGGCGTGGCCAAGGACATCGGCGAGAAGATGGTGGGCCTGCCGGCCGTGGTCGCCGCCAACGCCGTCGCCATCATCGCCATGGCCAACCTGGGCGGCCGGCTGGTGCTGGGCATCCTCTCCGACAAGATGTCCCGTATCCGGGTCATCACCATCGCCCAGTTGATTACCCTGGCGGGCATGGCGCTGCTGCTGTTCGTGCCGCTCAATGCCAACCTCTTCTTCGTGGCGGTGGCCTGTGTGGCGTTCAGCTTCGGCGGCACCATCACCGTCTACCCCTCGCTGGTGAGCGACTTCTTCGGCCTCAACAATCTGACCAAGAACTACGGAGTCATCTATCTGGGCTTTGGTCTGGGCAGCATCATCGGCTCCATCGTGGCCTCCCTGTTCGGCGGCTTTATGGCGACCTTCAACCTCATTCTGGTGTTGCTGGTGGTGGCCTTGGTGCTCTCCCTCACCATCCGCCTACCGGCTCCCGTTGCGGCTGTCGACAGGGCCTGATCCCTCTCGCTTCTCAAATCATAAAAAAAGACCCGGGCCTTGGCCCGGGTCTTTGCATGTCAAGGGGTGGACTCAGCGCGGAGGCAGACCCAGCAGGGCGCGCAGCTGGTGCGCGGTGGCCTCGACGGCGGGCCAGTCACGGCCAGTGACGGTGACGTGGCCCATCTTGCGGCCGGGGCGGGCTTCGCCCTTGCCATAGAGGTGAAGGTGGACCCCGGGCAGGGCCAGGGCGCTAGCCCAGTCCGGCGTGCCGTCTTGCCACAGATCCCCGAGCAGGTTGAGCAGGATGGCGGGCTGCACCTCAGCCTGCGCCGGCAGCGGCAGATCGCACAGGGCGCGCACCTGCAACTCGAACTGGCTGCAACCGGCGTTGTCGATGCTGGGATGACCCGAATTGTGGGGCCGGGGGGCCATCTCGTTGACCAGCAGTTCACCGCCGACCAGGAAGAACTCCACCGTCAGCACACCCACATAGTCGAGGGCGGCGATGATGTGCTCGGCGATGCGCTGGGCCTCGCGCTCCAGGGCGGGCACATTGGCCGGGGAGCGAGTCTGATCCAGGATGCCGCCGCTGTGCCAGTTCTGCACCAGGGGCAGGGCACTGATGGCACCGCTCGGACTGCGGGCCAGGGTGAGGGCAAACTCCCCCTCCAGCGGCAGGCGTTTTTCCAGCACGCAAGGGACACCGCTGGCGGCCAGGGCCGTTGGCAATTCGCCCGCATTGTGGATAGTCCACTGCCCCTTGCCATCGTAGCCCTCGCGGGCGGTCTTGAGGATGGCGGGGAAGAGGTCGCTTGGCAGGGCGGGCAGCGGCTCGCCGGGTAGCAGGGTCAGGTTCGGGGCGACCGGTACGCTGGCGCGGGTCAGGAAGGCTTTCTCTTCCCGGCGATCTTGACAGACACGTACTGCGCTCGCGGCCGGGCGCACCGGCTTGTACTGCTCCAGCAGGGCCAGGGAGGCGGCGGGCACGTTTTCGAACTCGCAGGTGATGGCGTCGCAGCGGCTGGCCAGATCGCGCAGGGCATCGGCATCGTCATAGGCGGCCACAATCTGCTCGTCGGCGGCTGCACCGGCGATGCTGATGGGGTCCGGGTCCAGCACTATCACCTTGTAGCCGAGACGGTGGGCAGACATCACGAAGTAGCGGCCGAGCTGGCCGCCACCGAGCATACCCAAAGTGGCGGGGGGCAGTATCATGCCGGCTCCTCCAGGGTGAGCGCCAGCACCCGGTCGCGCTCCTTGGCGCGGAAGCCGTCGAGCTGCTGGTGATAACGGGGAGCGTCGCCATCCTGGGCGACAGAGAGCAGGGACACGGCGAACAGACCGGCATTGGCGGCACCCGCCTCGCCGATGGCGAAGGTGGCGACCGGCACGCCCTTGGGCATCTGCACGATGGAGAGCAGGGAATCCATCCCCTTGAGCTGGCGGGTGGGGATGGGCACGCCCAGCACCGGGATCGTGGTCTTGGCGGCCAGCATGCCCGGCAGGTGGGCTGCGCCGCCGGCGCCGGCGATGATGGCGCGCAGACCGCGATCGCGCGCACTGGCGGCATATTCAAACAGGAGATCCGGGGTGCGATGGGCGGATACGACGCGCGCTTCATAGGGCACGCCGTGCTCCTTGAGGATGCGGGCGGCGGCCTGCATCACGGGCCAGTCAGAGTCGGAGCCCATTACCAGGCCGATCATAGGGGGGGTCGTCATTACGGCTTCCTCGGATGTCAAACGTTTGCCGCATGTTACCAAAAAGCCGTGGGATCTGGCTCAACATTTCTTGTGTTTGACCCTCTCGAATGACGGTCAACGAGCCTCAAGGTACGAGAGGGGGCGAGGATCTGCGCCACTTGGCACCGGCTTTAGGTAAAAACGACATTAGAAATCCAGATGGCTATACATCCAAGGCGGCTCTGCCTATAATCCCCCCGCTTTGGCGCATCATGCTTAAAAGGGAATCCGGTGAGAATCCGGAGCTGGCGCGCAGCGGTAAGGGGGAACGAAGCGACATCAGGGCACTGCCGTCAGGTGGGAAGCCGTCGCCGTAGGTCATCAGCCCCCAAGCCCGAAGACCTGCCAAAGTTCGTATTTCGGGCCGAGAGAAACCGGCCACGAAGTAGATGCTTACGCGAACTTAAGGATCTCTCATGTCCAAGACATTATTGGCGGCTGCCCTGTTGCCAACGGCGGCCTTTGCCCAACAACTGACCATCCCCGTCAATCCCACCATGGTGGTGACCGCTACCCGTGTCGCCCAGCCTGCCTCCAGTGTGCTGGCTCCCGTCAACGTGGTGACCCGTGACGAGATCGATCGCCTGCAAGCCCAGACCGTGACCGACGTGGTCAAGACCCTGCCCGGCGTGGAAGTGGTCAGCAACGGCGGCCGTGGCCAGCTCAGCTCGCTGCGGGTACGTGGTGGCACCTCTTCCCAGACCCTGGTGCTGGTGGACGGGGTGCGTAGCGCCTCTCTGACCGCCGGGATGACCGAGCTCAACAACCTGCCCCTCAACCAGGTGGAGCGGATCGAATATATCCGCGGTGCACGCGCCACTATTTATGGGTCCGATGCCATCGGTGGGGTCATCAACATCATCACTCGCCCGGACCAGGGGACCAATCAGCACAAGTTCAACCTGGGCGCGGGCTCCCACAAGCAGCGTCAGGCTGCCTTCAGCAGCGCCAGCCAGGTGGGTGATGCGGGTCAGATCAAGGTCGCTGGTGGTTTCGATGACGAGACCGGCTACAACGTGCACCCCATCGCCGGGGTGAACGATGGCGACAAGCATGGCCACCGGGGTTATAACGCCATGGTGGATTATCAGCAGGCGCTGGCCAGCAACTGGGATCTGTTCGGTACGACCCGCTGGTTCCGCAACATTGCCCAGTACGACAGATCCTCTGCCGCTTCCGCCTGGGGCCCGGCGTTTCATCAACGCAACGAGACCTGGACCGAGAACCAGAGCTACCAGCTCGGCTCCCGCTATCATGACGAGCGCTACCTGAGCGAACTGCGCGGCGCCTTCTCCAAACAGGATGCCTACGACTACCCGGATACCAGCGGCCGCGATCAGTCCGCTGATCGACTCTATACCCGTCAATACACTCTGAACTGGGTCAACAGCGTCAAACTGGACGAGAGCTGGACCCTGGGGGGCGGCGCCGACTGGCAGCGCGACATGCTGGACGATAGTTCCCGCTCCTCTGGCGTCGCCTTCCCGAGTGACGCCGATGAGCGTGACAACACCGGGCTCTATGCCCTGGCCCAGTTTGACAACCAGGTCTGGCAGGCCGAGCTGAGCGGTCGCAGCGATGACAACGAGCAGTTCGGACGTCACAACACCTGGCAAACCGGCGCTGGCTGGCGCTTCGTTGAGGATTATCGGCTCAGTGCCCGTTACGGCACCGGTTTCCGTGCCCCCTCCTTCAACGATCTCTACTACCCGGGGTCCGGCAATCCTGATCTGAAGCCGGAAGAGTCGAAAAGCCACGAGTTGATGTTGGACGGACAGACCGCAGGTGTGGAGTGGCGCTTGACCGGTTATCGCAACGACTTCGAGCAGATGATCCAGTGGGCACCGGACAGCCAGGGCATGTGGACGCCGCAAAACGTCGGCAAGGCGCGGATTGAAGGGGTTGAGCTGGAAGGGGAGTTCGAGACCGGCTGGCTGAGCCATCGCGTTTCCGCCGAATACAAGGATCCCAAGGACAAGGTCACCGACAAGCAGTTGCAGCTGATCTCCCGCAAGGGGGCCAAGTGGGTGAGCCAGGCGCAGTGGCAGCAGTTCGATGGCTCCCTGAGCTGGATCTACCAGGGTGAGCGTTATGGTGACGCGGCCAATACCACCCAGCTGGGCGGTTACAGCGTGTGGAACCTGGCGGTGGGCTACCAGGTTGCACCGTCCTGGAAGGTCTCCGGCAAGATCAGCAACCTGCTGGACAAGGAGTACCAGACCTCGGTGGGTTACCCGGCTGACGAGCGTGCCTACTATGTGACGGTGGACTACGCACTCTGATCCCCTTGTCTGGATCTGAAAAATCAGGGGCCCTGCCATTGGCAGGGCCTTTTCTATTGGCGCCGGGCGGGAGTATGATCGCGGCCTCGCATTCAAGGGGGAGCTCAGGTGGCCAATATTCTCGTGTTCGACTCCGGTATGGGCGGTCTGACCGTCTATGGGGAGATCCGTCGCGCTCTGCCGGAGCACAACTATTTCTACAGTTTCGACAATGCCCACTTTCCCTATGGCGAGCTGAGTGAGGCGGCCCTCATCGAGGCTTGTACCGGACTGGTCAGCCACATGGTGGCCGAGCACGCCATCGATCTGGTGGTGATCGCCTGCAATACCGCCAGCACCATTGCCCTGCCATCCCTGCGTACCGCACTCAGCATTCCCGTGGTCGGCGTGGTCCCCGCGATCAAGCCTGCCGCCGCCCTGACCCGTAACGGCTACATCGGTCTGCTGGCAACGCCCGGCACCGTCAGCCGTGACTATACCCATGAACTCATCGCCCAGTTCGCCCCGGGCAAGCATGTGCTGCTGAAGGGGGCCACCGAACTGGTTATCGAAGCCGAGCGCAAGCTGGCGGGGTTGCCGGTCAATATGGCCCTGCTCAGAGAGGTGCTCGCAGACTGGATGGAAGGGGAGGAGAGGCCGGATACCCTGGTGCTGGGATGTACCCACTTCCCCTTGCTCAACGAAGAGATCAAACAGCTGATGCCGGAATGCCAACTGGTCGATTCGGGTCTTGCCGTGGCAAGGCGGGTGGCGCATCTGCTGGCGACACTGTTGCTCCAGGCGCCTGGCGAGGGGACGGGGCGTGCCTACTGCACGCGACTGGATGCTGGGGCCCAGAAACTGACAGCCCCCTTGCAAGCTTGGGGGCTGTCGTCACTCGAAGAGGTGGTGTACTGAATATCAGGCGTCGACGTCGTTGACGTCCTTCTCATCCCGGTCCCGCTTGTCATTTGCTTCACGCACTTTCAGGGTGCGCTGCTGATACTCCTTGTCATTGAGCGCGGCGATGGCCTTGGCCGCATCGGCGACAGGCATCTCCACAAACCCGAAGCCCCTGCGTTTGCCGGTGGCCTTGTCCTTCATCAGACGAACTGACAGTACCTGACCTTGCTCGGCAAAGAGTTCGCGCACCGCAATCTCGTTGGCGCGATAGGGCAGATTGCCTACATATAAGGTACAGGTCTCCTGGCTGGTCACCTGTTCGAGGGTGGTGGCAGGCGCACGGTTAAGGAAGAGCGGTACCACGAAACCGCCAATGGCCAGACCGGCGGCAAAAATGACTTCGACTTTCAGAGAGAACTGCAGGGCCTGGGCAACCAGATAGCCGAGCAGCGCCAATACCAGAGCAAGAACTGCTGCCTGCACATAAACGGGAAACTTGGATAAATTCATCTTTAAAGACCTTTTGTAAATGAAAGCAAAAAAGGTGCAACACTCTATTCACCTTCATGGTAACCAGCTTTACGACCAGACGCTACCATGGACCACTTGAGGCAAATTATCCGCTTCAGTATGGCATTCCTTCAGCCAGGAAGATCCTGATAAATGCCAATAAAAGAGGGCTGAAATCATCAGCTTGTGGATAACATTGTATATATACACTGGGTAAGTTGTTTCTAACTGGATAATTTGAAGTTTCCGTGACTTTCTTCAAAAAATCCCTTGTCATCGTAACCGGCCTCCCTATAATGCGCCCCTACCAGCACGGCGGACCACGCCAACCTGATGAGCCAGCTTTCTTGCGAAGTGGGCGCCGAAAGAAAAGCGAAAACAACCGCTTGACTTTCGAAGTGAGGAGCGTAAGATGCGCCTCCTCAGCGCGATAAGCGTGACGCTCT
>NZ_CDBK01000070.1 GCF_000819785.1 Aeromonas caviae
AGCCGGTCGCCCTGGTGCAGCTCGCCGAGAGCGCCATGAAGGGGGACAAGGCCGGGGTGGAAGCCCAGTTGGAGGCTGCCCTCAATCGGGTCAACGACAAGCTGGAATCCCATGCTCGCCTGCGGGGCATCCTGGTGGTCAAGAGCCCCTGGAACATCGAGAACGGGGTGCTGACCCCCACCATGAAGATCCGCCGCCACCTGCTGGAACAAAAATACGCAGACATCGGCGAACGCTGGTCCGGCAGCCAGCGCATCCTGTGGGAGTCCTGACAGGGGCTGGTGCCGCCATATCGGCCACATCAATGACAGCGGGGGAGCCAGTGGCTCCCCCGCTGTATTTCAGGGGAAAGCAGCCGACAGGGGGCGGGGCTGGGGCATTGACCCCTTCTCCGATGCTTCCCGCCGCCGCCATGCCGCCCCGCGTCGAAGGAACAGGCAGGGAAGGTATTTGCAAAATCCATGGAAAGGCGGGATCCCAGTGGCTTGGCAAATGCATCTTGGGGTC
>NZ_CDBK01000071.1 GCF_000819785.1 Aeromonas caviae
CAAGCCAACGGGCAGAGAGGAAACGGCGGGGGTGATCTGTAGTTGGGCCACAACGGCATGGGTGATGGTCACCTCGGCCGTCGCGCTGAAGGATTGGCCATTGGCTTCACCGGAGGCAGTGATGGTGACGGTTCCTGCGGAGACGCCGGTCACCCTGCCTTTGTCGGTGCCACTGCTACTGACGGTGGCAACGGCCGGGTCGCTGGAGCGCCAGCTCACGGCATCGTCAGCGGTGACATCCAGCACCTGGCCATCGGACAGAATGACTTCCCCTTTGAGTTGTTCACTCAAGCCAACCGGCAGGGAGGAAACGGCGGGGGTGATCTGCAATCCGGATATGGAGATATCTGGCGGTATTACAGTGGATGAGTCATTGTTATTACCATTACAACCCAGTAATAAAAATGAGAAGAGTAGGGCGACATATGACCGTAACATCTTTGTCATAAGCAAGGTCCTCTATATTTATATTTTTGGAGCAAGCCAGAGGGCTTGGGCAATCATAAACAGGGGCGAGCTACAGCTATGCAAGGATGCGGGAAAGTACGAACAAAAAAAGTATGTACGACGATCTTTAAGGCGGCTATGTTTGGTAACTCTATAATGTGATCGAATAATAACCTGCGATATTAATCACGACCAGCATTTTAAAAAATGTACTTTTGTTATTCCTTTTTGTTTGCTTTCAGCATGAATGAACTCTGAATGGAATTAGTTATATTTTCGCCTGAAATATCCTGTAACAAATTATATTGTGCGATGCATTCAACGTGCTTTTTGTTTAACTGGTTTTGATGAACTAACTCTGAATGAATTTTGCTAAATTCCCCTCAGACATATTTTGATACAATTTTTATGGGAGCCATTTTCAATCGGCTATTCATGTTTTGTGCCCTCCATATGGATGGGGGTCGTACGAAGTGCCGTATTCAATTGGCATGGTGTGCGGGGGGATGGGCGCGGCGCCTTTCCTTGCATGACATGCAGATCCCGATTCATCTTGCTTGCATTGCCTGTCTGCCCCGTGGGCGACTGGGCTGACAGGGGCATTGTCAGCGCGTCGGCTCAGAGCCCCTGCCAGAGCGGCCAGCCGAGCCAGATCCCGAGCAGCAGCAACTGCCCCCAGACGATGGCCCAGAACCGCAGGCGGTAGCTCCCCTTCTGGGTCTTGTGGCGCAGCCACTGGCGGGCGACCAGGGCGCCGGGCCAGCCGCCGCACAGCTCAAGCAGGTGCAGGCGGGCCTCGGGCACGCGCCAGCCGCCACGAATGGCCTGGCGTTTGTCCCAGGCGTAGGCAGCCAGGGTCAGCAGGCTCATCAGCAGGATCAGGGCCAGCGGCCACCAGTTGGCATCGTGCGCGCCGAGCCAGCCTGCCCAACCCAAAGGCAGCAGGGCAAGGGCCATCATGACAGGCACACCTGATCCCGAGTCTCGCCCGGGTGTAGCGTGCGGATCACCCGGGCCGGATTGCCCACCGCCAGGGAGTCCGCCGGGATGTCCCGGGTGACCACGGCGCCAGCCCCTATGATGGAGCGGGGCCCTATGGTGACGCCTGGGCAGATGATGGCCCCGCCGCCGATCCAGCAGTCATCGCCGATCCGCACCGGCTTGTTGTAGGCGGTCCAGTTGCGTCGCTCCAGATAGTCCATGGTGTGGGTGGCGGTGTAGATCTGCACGTTGGGGGCCAGCAACACATGGTTGCCTATGTGCACCTCGCCCACGTCGAGTATGGTGACGTTGAAGTTGAAGAAGGTCTTCTCGCCGATGTGGATGTTGCGGCCGAATTCGCAGGTGAAGGGGGTGCTGATCCAGCAGGAGTCGGGACAGTGGGCGAAGAGGTCGCGGCAGATCTGCTGGCGCAGGACGTGATCCCCCGCCGGTGAGGCGTTGAGCCGGCTCAGCAGCGCCTGGCCGCGAATGCGGTCGTTCGCTATCTCCTCGCTCTGGCTGTCCAGGGCGCCCCCCGCCAGTACCTTGTCCCAGTCGCTTGCCATGGTCATCTCCTCCTGCTGCAAGAGGGGGCAGTATACGCGACAAGGGGAAAGGGTGTCAGAGTGCCGGGCCCGTCAGGTGATCCCCGTCATCATGTCATCAGGACAAGGGGCAGGATGAGCAGGATGGAGACGAGGTAGGGGAGCAAGACCCGCCGCCCCAGGCTGCGTCCGCCAATCACCAGTGCCAGCACCCCTTTCACCAGGGAGTTGACCAGCCCGGCGAGCAGTATGCCCCTGGCCGCCACCTCCAGGGCCAGCTCCTTCTGGGCGAGCTGGGAGAGGGAGAGGGTGATGGCGTCCACGTCCGTGATGCCGGAGACCAGCGACAGCAGATAGACCCCGGAGTTGCCCACCTTGCTTTGCAGCAGGGTGGCCATGAAGCCGATGAGGGCGAGCAGCAGACCGAACTTGATGGCGGTGGCGAGATCCAGCGGGTTGCGGGTTTCGGGCTGTACCGGGCCGTCCGGCATCTCTTCCCGCTGGCGCCAGAACCAGAAGGCAAAGCCGTAGACGATGGCTGCCAGCAGCAGCAGGGGGGCGGCCAGACGCAGCGCCAGCTCTCCGTGGATGATCAGCACCAGTGCCAGCAGCCTGAGCCACATGGTGGCTCCCGCCAGCAGAATGCCGGTGGCCAGCAGCCGCTCCAGCCCTCCCTGCTCCTTGTTGAGGCGGGCAAATTGCAGGGTGAGGGCGGTGGAGGAGGCGAGCCCCGCCAGCATGCTGGTGAGCACCAGCCCGGAGCGGGTGCCGAGCAGGCGCACCGCGAAGTGACCACAGAACGAGATGCCGGCGATCACCACCACCATGAGCCAGATCTTGAAGGGATTGAAGGCATTGAGGGGACCCATCTCGGTATCGGGGAGCACCGGCAGCAGCACCAGAGAGATGAGCAGAAAACGCAGGGTGGCGTGAAACTCCATTTCGCTCAAGAACAGCATCCCCTGCTGGATCTTGCCCTTGAGCCCCATCAGGAGGGCCGCCAGCACGGCGCAGGCCACCGCCTCGCTCGGGCTCTGCAGCACCGACATCAGCCCCAGCAGGTAGGTGAGCACCATGGCTACCGAGCTGGTGAGGCCGAACTCCCCCTGCCAGCGCTGGGCCAGCCAGACCGAGAGGCCGCACCCCGTCACCACGGTCAACAGACCGAGCAGGGCCAGCCAGGGCCCCAGGGTGGGCAGCAGCAGGGCGCAGACCCCGCCGAGCAGACCGATGAGGCCATAGGTGCGCATCCCGGCGATGCGCTGGTTGTCTCCGAGCTGGCGCACCTGCCAGCCCCGCTCCAGCCCGATGATGAGCCCGATGGCCAGGGACACCAGGGCGCCGTAGACGGGCTCGGCCTCTATCCACATGGGTTTCTCCTCCCGCTGCCGTTTCAGTGAGGATGGCACAGGGCATCCCGGGGCAGGGGGAGCTGGCTCACAGAGCGGGTGTCCCGCCTGCCGGGGTCTTGCAAACAAAAAAAAAGCGCCACCTGGAGGGGGCGCCTGGAAAGGTCAAACCTTGCGGTTTGCAGACCAACGGAACCAAAGATCAGACACTTCACACTCAGCACTGCTGTGGGGGCAGGGCTCAACCCTGCCACTTGCCTCCTTCCACTATCACGTCGTTGGGATCGGTATCGGCGCTCAGTTTGTCGCGCACATACTGGTCGTAGAGTTTCAGCAGGTACTTCTCTTCCCCCAGCTTGGCGAGACGGTCGTTGACCCAGTCACGCAGCTCGATATTGCCCTTCTTCACCGCCGGCGCGATGGGGTCTTCCGAGCCCAGCTTCTCTGGCAGCACCCGATAGCCCGGGTTCTCCTTGGCCCAGCTGAACAGCACCAGGTTGTCCTGGGCATAGGCATCGCCACGGCCCTGGGCCAGCGCCTGCAGGGATTCGGTGTTCTTCTCGAACTTGAGCACCTTCCAGTCCGGGTGGTTGCGGGTCAGCCAGATGTCCGCCGTGGTGCCGGTGGTGACGATAAGCCGCTTGCCGGCCAGATCGTCGAGCTTCTTGGCGTCGCTGCCTTCCGGCACCAGCACCTGCACCGCGACCTTGAGGTTCGGGTTGGTGAAGTCCACCACCTGCCGCCGCTCCGGGGTCACCGTCATGTTGGCGAGGATGAGATCCACCTTGTCGCTCTGCAGGAAGGGGATGCGGCTGGCGGGCTCCACCGCCACGAACTCGACCTTGTTTTCGTCCCCCAGCAGATCCTTGGCGAAGCGGCGGCCGAGATCGGTGTCAAAGCCGACGTAGTTGCCCTTCTCGTCCACATAGCCAAACGGCGGCTTGTCGGTGAAGACGCCGACGATGAGCTTGTCCCGCGCCTTGATCTTGGCGAGGGAACCGTCTTCTGCCTGGGCGGCGCCGCTGGCGAGGCCCAGGCCGATGAGGGCGCTAAACAGGACCGAGGTAATTATCTTCATGCTGACTCCTTTCGTTTGCTGACAGTTGTATAAGAAAACTTGGCGAGGAACTGGCGGGCACGCTGGCTGCGCGGGCTCTCGAAAAATGGATGGGGGGCGGCCTGCTCCAGGATGTGGCCGCCGTCCATGAAGACGATGCGATCCGCCACCGCCTGGGCGAAGGCCAGCTCGTGGGTGACGATGAGCAGGGTCATGCCGCTGCCGGCGAGATCCCGGATCACCTCCAGCACCTCCTGTACCATCTCGGGATCCAGCGCAGCGGTCACCTCGTCAAACAGCATCACCTGGGGGTTCATGCACAGGGCCCGCACGATGGCGATGCGCTGCTGCTGGCCACCGGAGAGCTGGCGCGGATAGTCGTGGCGCCGCTCCCACAGACCGATGCGAGTCAGCAGCTGTTCCGCCTGCAGCAGGGCCTCGGCCCGCTCCCGCTTCTGCACCTGCACAGGGCCGAGCAGCGCGTTCTCCAGCACCGTCAGGTTGGGGAAGAGGTGATAGCTCTGGAACACCATGCCGATACGCTGGCGTACCCGCTGCCAGTCGGTGCTGGCATCCAGCAACTCTCCGTCGAAGCGAATGTCGCCCCCCTGAATGGGTTCGAGCCCGTTGAGGGTGCGCAGCAAGGTACTCTTGCCGCAGCCGCTCGGCCCCAGGATGACGATCACTTCCCCTGGGTTCACCGTGAGGCTGACCTCGTCCAGTACCCGGTGTTGGCCGAATTGTTTGCTGACAGCATTGAGCTCAAGCAGAGGTGTCATACCGCGTTACCCCATTGTTGCTCCAGCCGGCGCGAGGCGAGCGAGAGCGGATAGCAGACCAGAAAAAAGAACAGGAACAGCAGACCGTAAATAAGCAGCGAGCCATAGGTGCGCTCGATGATCTGCTGGCCTACCTTGATCACCTCCACCACCCCGATCAGCACCGCCAGCGAGCTGGTCTTGATGATACGGGTGTAGATGTTGATGGTCGGCGGCGTCAGCCGTTGCAGCGCCTGGGGCAGCAGCACGTGGCGATAGAGCTGCCAGCGGGAGAGCCCGAGCGCCAGCCCGGCCTCCTGCTGGCCGCGGGCGAGGGATTTGAGGCCGCCGCGCACCACTTCCCCCACCTCGCTGGCGCCCCACAGGGCCAGCACCAGCACGGCACACCAGAAGGCCGGGATATCCAGGCCAAAGAAGATCGGCAGCCCGAAGAAGAAGAGGTAGAGCCAGACCAGCACGGGCACCACCCGAAACAGCTCGAGATAGACCCGCAGCACTACCCGAGTCAGCCTTCCCCCTTGCTGGGCCAGCACGCCGTAACCGACCCCGCCCAGGGTGGCGAACAGGATGGCGAGCAGGGAGATGGCGAGGGTCTGACCCGCGCCCACCGCCAGCAGCGGCAGCGCCTGCGTCAGCTGTTCAGTGACTGGACTGGCCATAGTGATCCCTCCTTCTTTGTGCATGGGTGGCGAATGACGGCAGCAGCTGGACAATAGGTGTCTGCATCAGTTGTTCAATGACCGAACTGACCATGTTGCAGCCTCCTTTCAACGACGCGCAGGGCGAGGGAGAGCGGCAGAAAGATCAGCACGCACATCAAGGTCAGCACCGCCAGCATCTCGTAGGTCTTGTAGTAGAGGGCGATGTAGTTCTTGGTGGTGTAGAGCAGCTCGGGCACCGCCACTGCCGAGGCCACCGTGGTCTCTTTGAGCAGAAAGATGAAGTTGGCAAACAGCGCCGGCAGGCTGGCGAGCCAGGCCTGGGGCAGCTGGACGTGGCGCAGCAGCTGCCAGCGGGAGAGGCCGATGGCCCGGCCCGCTTCCAGCTGGCTGGGGGGGATTGCCTGAATGCCTGCCCGCAGCGCCTCGGTCAGGTAACCGCCGCCGAGGAAGGTCATGGCGATCACCGCCGTGGCAAAGCCGGAGAGCGAGATGTCGAGCGCCGGCAGCCCGAAGTAGAGAAAGAACAGCTGGATCAAGAGCGGCGTGTTGCGGGCCAGCTCCACATAGGCGCGGATCAGCCCGTTCAGCCAGGGCTTGTGCAGGCTTTGCAGCGTCACATTGAGCAGCGCCACGACGAGCGAGGTGAGGATCACGATGGCGCCGAGCTGCAAGGTGACCCAGACCGATTGGCCGAACGCCGGCAGGGTGGTGAGAACAAAGGACCAGTCGAAGCTCATGCCGGGATCCTCCCGTCGCGGCGCAGCCGCTGGGGCACGACCGTGATGGCGTCAGGGTACTTGATGCCGGCGCCGGTGTTGAGCACCACCACCCGCTCGCCCCCCTGTATCCAGCCCGCTTCCCGCAGCTGGCGGGCGGCGGCGAAGGCGGCCGCCCCTTCCGGGCAGACGAAGCTGCCTTCGCGTGCGGCGAGCTGGCGGATCTCGCGCTGGATGGCGCTATCGTCCACCGCGATGGCGCACCCCTCGGTGCGATAGAGGGCGTCCAGCACCAGAAAGTCCCCCAGCGCCTTGGGCACGTTGATGCCAAAGGCGAGGGTCTGGGAATCGGGCCAGAAGCGCGATTCGCGCTCCCCCTGCTGCCAGGCCTGGACGATGGGGGCGCAGCCGCTCGCCTGCACCGCCACCAGTCGCGGCAGTGGCCCCTTGACCCAGCCCAGCTCCTGCAACTCCTGCAGCGCCTTGTAGATGCCGATGAGACCGACTCCGCCGCCGGTGGGGTAGAGGATGACGTCCGGCAGGGTCCAGCCGAGCTGCTCGGCGATCTCCAGCCCCATGGTCTTCTTGCCCTCGATGCGATAGGGCTCCTTGAGGGTGGAGGCATCGAACAGCCCCTGCTCGGCCACCGCCTCGGCCACCTGGCGACCGGCGTCGCTGATGAGGCCATCCACCAGATAGAGGCGGGCACCGGCCAGCGAGGTCTCCAGTCTTGTGATGGCGGGGGCCGCCTGGGGCATGACTATGGTGCTGCGCAAGCCGGCGCGGGCGCCGTAAAGCGCCCAGGCCGCCCCGGCGTTGCCGTTGGTGGGCATGGCGAAGTGGGTGATGCCGAGCTCCCGGGCGCGGGAGACGCCGACCGCGGCGCCGCGGGCCTTGAAAGAACCGGTGGGGATGATGCTCTCATCCTTCATCCAGAGATCCGGAATGCCGATCTGTTTGCCGAAAGCGGGCAGGGGCAGCAGGGGAGTGAAGCCTTCCCCCAGGGTGATCACCTGGGCGGGGTCGCGCACCGGCAGCAGCTCGTGGTAGCGCCACAGGCTGGCGGGGCGCCCCAGCAGCGCGGCCGGGTGCCAGGCCTGTTTCAGGGCCTCGAGGTCGTAACTGGCCAGCAAGGGGGCACCGACCGGGCTCAACTGCTGGGGCTGATCGGCATCCACTATCTCGCCGGTCTTGCTGCAACGCAGATGTGATAGGTAGCTGTACGGCATGCTTTATCCTGAATGGCTCACGTTGGCTGGTGTCTTATTCCATCCTGTGACCCAAGGGCCGGATAACAAACAAAATAAAGCGGCAAACTTAAGCGAAAAAATTCATATGGCTCCCCCGTGTCGGCGGACCACCCTCTGCCACCGGTCGGGGGGTTGGGCCATCCGGCGCGCTTTGTTACCCTGCCCGCTCACTCAAACCGCAGGGAGCCGCCTCGATGCGAGCCATTGTCAGCCTGCTGGCCCTGTCACTGATCTGTGCGTGCAGCGGCCAGCCAACCAGAGAGGATGCCATGTCAGGGAATACGCGCCTTCACTACCCCGTCACCCGCCAGGGTGAGCAGGTGGATCACTACTTCGGCCAGGCCGTGGCCGACCCCTATCGCTGGCTGGAGGATGATCGCAGCCCCGAGACGGAGGCCTGGGTCAAGGTCCAGAACCGGGTGACTCAGGGTTACCTGGCGCAGATCCCGTATCGCACCGCCATCAAGGAGAAGCTGGCCGCCTCCTGGAACTACGCCAAGGAGGGGGCGCCGTTTCGCGAGGGGCGCTACCACTACTTCTTCAAGAACGACGGCCTGCAGAACCAGAACGTGCTGTGGCGCCAGCAGGAGGGCAAGCCGGCGGAGGTGTTCCTCGATCCCAATACCCTCAGCCCCGACGGCACCACGGCGCTGGATCAGCTGAGTTTCTCCCGCGATGGCCGCATCCTGGCCTACTCCTTGTCGCTGGCCGGCAGCGACTGGCGCGAGATCCACCTGATGGACGTAGAGAGCAAGCAGCCGCTGGAGGCGCCCCTCAAGGACGTGAAGTTCAGCGGCATCAGCTGGCTCGGCAACGAGGGCTTCTTCTACTCGAGCTACGACAAGCCGGATGGCAGCGAGCTGTCGGCCAGGACCGATCAGCACAAGGTCTATTTCCACCGGCTCGGCACGGCGCAGGAGGATGACCGGCTGGTGTTCGGCGCCATCCCGGCCCAGCACCACCGTTACGTGGGGGCGACCGTCACCGAAGATGACCGCTTCCTGCTTATCTCGGCGGCGAACTCCACCTCGGGCAACCGCCTCTATGTGAAGGATCTGAGCCAGGAGAACGCGCCGCTGCTGACGGTGCAGGGGGATCTGGATGCGGACGTGAGCCTGGTGGACAACCAGGGCGGCACCCTTTACCTGCTGACCAACCGGGACGCCCCCAACGGCCGGCTGGTGACGGTGGATGCCGCCAACCCGGGCCCGGCCCGCTGGCGGGATCTCATCCCCGAGCGTCAGCAGGTGCTGACGGTGCACAGCGGCAGCGGCTATCTGTTCGCCGAGTACATGGTGGATGCCACCGCCCGGGTCGAGCAGTTCGACTACGAAGGCAAGCGGGTGCGCGAGGTGGCGCTGCCCGGCCTTGGCAGCGTCAGCGGCTTCAACGGCAAGCACGATGATCCCGTCCTCTATTTCGGCTTCGAGAACTATGCCCAGCCGCCGACTCTCTACCGATTCGAGCCAAAGAGCGGCGCCATCAGCCTCTATCGCGCCTCGGCGGCGCCGTTCAAACCGGAGGATTACGTCTCCGAGCAGCGCTTCTACCAGAGCAAGGACGGCACCCGGGTGCCGCTCATCATCAGCTACCGCAAGGGCCTCAAGCTTGATGGCAGCAATCCGACCATCCTCTACGGCTACGGCGGTTTCGACGTGAGCCTGACCCCAAGCTTCAGCGTATCGGTGGCCAACTGGCTGGATCTGGGGGGCGTCTATGCGGTGGCCAACCTGCGCGGGGGCGGCGAGTACGGCCAGGCCTGGCACCTGGCGGGTACCCAGCAGAACAAGCAGAACGTGTTCGACGATTTCATCGCGGCGGCCGAGTACCTCAAGGCCGAGGGCTATACCCGCACCGATCGGCTGGCGATCCGAGGTGGCTCGAACGGCGGTCTGCTGGTGGGGGCCGTGATGACCCAGCGGCCTGATCTGATGCGGGTCGCCCTGCCGGCGGTGGGGGTGCTCGACATGCTGCGCTACCACACCTTCACCGCCGGGGCGGGCTGGGCCTATGACTATGGCACCAGCGCCGACAGCGAGGCGATGTTCGACTACCTGAAGGGCTACTCGCCGCTACACAACGTCCGGGCCGGGGTCAGCTACCCTTCGACCCTGGTGACCACGGCGGATCACGACGATCGGGTGGTGCCAGCCCACTCCTTCAAGTTTGCCGCCACCCTGCAGGCCGACAATGCCGGCCCCCATCCCCAGCGCATCCGCATCGAGACCAATGCCGGGCACGGGGCGGGCACGCCGGTGGCCAAGCTTATCGAGCAGAGTGCGGACATCTATGCCTTCACCTTGTACGAGATGGGCTATCAGCAGTTGCCGCGTCAGCCTTGATCCGGGCGAGGCGGGCGCCAGCCATCCACTATCATCAGGGCCCTGCGGGGCCCTTTTTATTGCCGCGCGTTTGAACGTGGGCCTGCGACTATCCCTGTCTCGCCGCTGGCCCGTTTTGGCAGACGGGCCCCATCTGTCATCCCCCCGGTGGTATAGTCAGCCACAAGATCCGCATTCAAGGAGTCCATCGTGAAGAAGATCATCTGCATCCTGCTGGGGTTGGCGCTGGCGGCCGTGGTGGCCATCGCCGCCCTGGTGTCTCTCATCGATCCCAACCAGTTCAAGCCCCAGCTGGCGGAGCAGGTGCGCAAGAGCACCGGCCGCGAGCTGGTGATACAAGGGGATATCGGCTGGCGTTTCTGGCCGAGCCTCGGCCTCTCCCTCGAGAAGGTGGCGCTGCGCAACCCCGCCGGCTTTGCCGAGCCCGACCTGGTGCGCTTCACCCGCGGGGAGGCCTCGGTAGGCTTGCTGCCGCTGCTCTCCCACAAGCTTGAGATCGGCAAGGTGACCCTGAGCGGCGCTCATCTGTTTATCCAGACCAGGGCTGACGGCAGCTCAAACCTGAGGGATCTGCTCAAGGCCTCCGCCGAGCCCAAGGGGGAGGCGGCCTCCAAGCCTGTCGCAACGACGCCCCCTGCCGCCAGTGACAAACAGCCCTGGCAGATCAGCCTGCAAGGCATCGCGCTGGTGGATGCCAGCGCCTTGGTGCGGGACGACCTTAGCGGTACCGTCTCCCGGCTCGACAGGCTGGATCTCGACCTGGGGCAGTTGACCCCGGGGGAGTGGGTACCGGTGACCCTGGCGGCCAAGGGGGCACAGGGGGAGCTGGCCTTTGATCTCAAGGGTCAGGCCCAGCTCAAACCGGCCCGGGAGGCCATGAAGAGCGAGCTCAAGGATCTCAATCTCAGCGGCAGCCTGAACCAGCCGGCGCAGCGGCTCGATGCCTTCACCCTCAAGGCCGATCGGCTGGCGCTGGGGGAGTGGAGCAGTCTGAGCCTTAGCCTCAGCGGGGCACAGGGGGCGGCGGACAAGCCGAGCCTGGTCGGTACGCTGGAGGGGACCCTCAAGGCGCGCCTCGATGAAAACCGGCAACTGCTGGAGCTGTCGGATGCCGTGCTGGCCGCCAAGCTCAGCGGCGATGCCCTGCCGCGCCCGCAGATGCAGGTGAAGCTGGCGGGCTTTGCCCGCGCCGAGCTGGACAAGCAGAGCGTCACCCTCAGCAACCTGGTGATGGGAGCGGACGATACCCTGCTGAGCGGCAGCGGCGCCGTTCGTCTGGGGGCCGTACCCAAAGTGGACTTTGACCTCAAGGGGGACAAGCTCGATCTCGACGCCTGGCTCGGTCAATCGGCCAAGGCCGCACCTGTGGCCGCCACCTCGGGCGCCGCAGCTCCGGCCGGAGCACCGGCACAGACCGCTGCGCCCGCCGCCCAGGCGCTCTCCACGGTAGAGCCTGATCTGACCGCCCTCAAGTCGGTGGACCTGGCTGGCCGCCTGCAACTGGGCAGTCTGCGCGTCAAGGGGCTGGATCTCAGCGCCGTCGATCTGCAACTGGCCTTGGCCGGTGGTCAGCTCACCCTCAAGCAGTTCAGTGCCGGGGTGGCCGGTGGCAAGGTGACCGCGAGCGGTCTGCTCGATGCCCGTCAGCAGCCGGCCCGCTATCAGGTGCACAAGCGGGTGCAGGGGGTCGATGTGCGGCCCCTGCTGCAGACCCTGGCCCAGACCGACCTGCTGGAAGGCAAGGGGGATCTGGAGGTCGAGGCGCAGGGCTCAGGCCTCTCCGAGCAGGCGCTGCGCAGCCGGATGCAGGGCAAGGTGAACCTCAAGTTGAGCGATGGCGCCCTGCACGGCATCAACTTGGCGGAGATGATCCGCGAGGCGCGGGCCATCCTGACCGGCAAGGGGGCGGATCAGGTGAAGGAGGTGCGCAAGACCGACTTCAGCGCCCTCACCGCCAGCTTCCAGATTGCCAACGGGATTGCCAGGAGCGATGACATCCAGCTCTTTGCCCCCGCCCTGCGGGTGAAGGGGCAGGGCCAGACCGCCCTGGTGCCGGAGACCCTCGACTTTCTGTTCCTCACCTCCGTGGTGGAGAGCAGCAAGGGGCAGGGGGGCAAGACGGTGGATGAGCTCAAGGACATCACCATACCGGTGCGCATCGGCGGCCACTGGCAGGCGCCGAGCTACAAGCTCGACGTGAAGGAGCTGCTCAGCAACAACAAGGTGCTGGAGGAGAAGGCCCGCAAGGAGGCCGAGCGCGGTCTCAAGAAGCTGCTGGGTGACAAGGCCGACAACGAAGGGGTGAAGGGGGTGGCGGACCAGCTGCTCAAGGGCCTGTTCAAATAGCCAGCCTCCCGTTGTTGTCATCAAGAGCCCGCCCCGTGCGGGCTCTTTGTTGTTGTGCCGGGCGTCACGGGACGAGGTGTGGTCGCCAACATGAGGTACTATGCGAAGCAGTCATCGAAACCGGGAACCAGGAGGGTTCATGAACAAACGGGTGCTGATCACCGGCGGTGGCAGAGGTATCGGGGCCGCGACAGCCCGCTATCTGGCGGCGCAGGGTTACCATCTCTGTCTCAACTATCGTCAGGACAGGGCGTCCGCCGAGGCGGTGGTGGCCGAGAT
The DNA here is from genome assembly GCF_000819785.1 of Aeromonas caviae. Classification (GTDB taxonomy): domain Bacteria; phylum Pseudomonadota; class Gammaproteobacteria; order Enterobacterales; family Aeromonadaceae; genus Aeromonas; species Aeromonas caviae. The sequence goes on from NZ_CDBK01000071.1 coordinate 12,754, forward strand.
CCTGGCCACCCATCCGGTCGAGTGCATCGCGGTGCAGGCCGATGTCAGCGTGGAGGCCGAGGTGGTGCGCCTGTTCGAGGAGATGGACGCGCGGCTCGGCCCCATCACTCATCTGGTGAACAACGCCGGCAGGTTGCAGCCCCAGATGCGGGTGCTGGAGATGAGCGCCGAGCGCATCAACCAGACCCTGACCACCAATGTCACCAGCTGCTTTCTCTGCTGCCGCGAGGCGGTGCGCCGCATGACGGCAGGGGGCGCCATCGTCAACGTCTCTTCCGCCGCTGCCAGGCTGGGCTCCCCCGGGGAGTACGTGGATTATGCCGCCGCCAAGGGGGCCGTCGACGTGCTGACCAGAGGCTTGTCGCTGGAGCTGGCGGCTCAGGGGATCCGGGTCAACGGGGTGCGTCCTGGTTTCATCTACACCGACATGCATGCCGACGGCGGCGAGCCCGGCCGGGTGGACAGGATCAAGGGCAATATTCCCCTGCAACGGGGCGGTCAGCCGGCCGAAGTGGCCACCGCCATCGCCTGGCTGCTGTCGGACGAGGCCTCCTATGCCACCGGCACCTTTATCGATGTGGCGGGCGGACGCTAGGTCATCTTCAACAAGCCTTTCGTCAACGAGAAGGGGCGCCATGGCGCCCCTTCTGCTTATTCTCCCAGCAACTGTTGCCAGACCGCCAGCACATGGCCCCGCTCTCGCGGCAACTGATCGTCCCCCACCTTGCGGGAGATCTCCGAGAGGTTGAGGCGGTGGCCGAGGTTGCGGATCTCCAGATAGGCCTGCTTGAGCCCCTCTGCCTGCTCCAGTGTGAGCACTCCCGCCATCACGCACTCATCGAAGATGCGCACATTGTCTGACCAGCGGGTGAGGGCGTCCGGCTCACCGCAGGCATGGGCCAGCACCAGGTACTGGGCGATGAACTCGATGTCCACCATGCCGCCGGGGGACTGCTTGAGATCGAACTCTCCCTCTCCCGCCTTGAGCAGGTGATCCCGCATCTTCTGGCGCATCTCCCGCACTTCGCGGGCCAGGGTGGGCAGATCCCGCTCCTTGGCCAGCACGTCGCGGCGGATGCGGGCAAATTCGGCGACCACGGCATCATCGCCATAGATGGGACGGGCTCGCACCAGGGCCTGATGCTCCCAGGTCCAGGCTTCCTGCTGCTGGTACTGCTCATAGGCCGACAGCGATGAGACCAGCAGGCCTGAGTCGCCGGAGGGGCGCAGCCGCATGTCGATCTCGTAGAGGATGCCGGACGGAGTGCGGGTGCTGAACAGATGCAGGATCCGCTGGGCCAGGCGCAGGTAGAACTGGCGGCTGTCGATGGGCTTGCGGCCATCGGTGTAACTGTTGGGGTCGCCGCCGTGCAGGAACACCAGATCGAGATCCGAGCCGTAGCCGAGCTCGATGCCCCCCAGCTTGCCGTAGGCCACCACCGCAAAGCCGCGCTCACCGCTCACCGCCACCTCGGGCGGCACCCCGTAGCGTTCGCTCATCTGGGCCCACGCCTGATTGACCACCTCCTCGGTGATCGCCTCCGCCAGCCAGGTGAGGTGGTCGCTCACCTTCATCAGCGGCAGGGCACCGGCGATGTCGGCGGCGACGATGCGCAGGAGCTGCACCTGCTTGAACTGGCGCAGCGCCTCCATCTGCTGCTCCACGTCCTCCTCGGGGATGCGCAGCAGGAACTGGCGCAACTGGGGCTTGTACTGATCCAGCGGGGTGGGGTGGTAGAGGTGCTGGGGATCCAGCAACTCGTCCAGCAGGATGGGGTAGCGGGCCAGCTGCTCGCTCACCAGGTTGCTCTCGTCACACAGGCGTACCAGCTGGCGCAGGGCGGCGGGGTTTTCCGCCAGCAGTTGCAGATAGGCGCTGCGAGTGAAGATGCGGGTCAGCAGGGTGCAGACCCGCTCGAACAGGCGGGCGGGCTCGCGGCTCGCCACCACCAGGCGCAGCAGCTCCGGCATCAGCCAGTCCAGGGCGATACGCCCCTGGGGCCCCACCTGACGGCGCTTGTACTCCTCCTTGAAACGCAGCAGGGCGGCGCAGAGGGGGGCGGGCTCCACCACTCCCTGCGTGGTCAGCAGTTTTTCCAGCTCGGCGGCATCAAGCTCGGTGCGCCAGAGATCGAGCCAGAGCTGTTCCAGGTGGGCGGGGGCCTCCTTCTCTTCCCCCACCACGGCGACGAACTCCTGATGGACGGCGGCCATCTCCTCATCGAGGTGGGCCATGAAGGCGTCCCAGTCGGTAAAGCCGAGGGTGGCGATGAGCCGCTGGCGATCCCGCTCCTCGGTGGGCAGGGTCTGGGTCTGCTGATCGCCGATCTCCTGCAAGATGTTTTCCACCCGGCGCAGGAAGCGATAGGCGGTGAGCAGGCGTTCGCACTGGCTCCCCTCCAGGGCACCCCCCTGGGCGATGGCGGCCAGCGCCTCGGGCAGGTGGCGTACCCGCAGGGCGGGCTCGCGCCCGCCACGGATGAGTTGCAGCGCCTGGGCGATGAACTCCACCTCGCGAATGCCCCCGGCCCCCAGCTTGATGTTGCCCTCCAGTCCCTTGCGGCGCACCTCGGCGGCGATCATCGCCTTCATCTGGCGCAGGCCGTCGATGACGCCGAAGTCGATGTAGCGGCGGAACACGAAGGGGCGCAGCAGTTCGGTCAGGGCCGTGGCGTGTTCGCACTGGGGGCCCAGCACCCGCGCCTTGACCATGGCGTAGCGTTCCCAGTTGCGGCCGTGATGCTGGTAGTAGTCCTCCATGGCGGCGAAGGAGATGGCGAGCGGCCCCGCATCGCCAAAGGGGCGCAGCCGCATGTCGACCCGGAACACCTGACCATCCTGGGTGGGCTGGTGGAGGGCGTTGATGAGACGCTGCCCCAGCTTGATGAAGAACTGCTGGTTGGCGAGCTCTCGCCGACCGCCAACGGTGTAGCCGTTCTCGGGGAAGGTGAAGATAAGGTCGATGTCCGAGGAGAAGTTGAGCTCGCCGCCGCCGAGCTTGCCCATCCCGAGGATGAGCAGCGGCTGGGGGTTGCCATCGCCGTCCATCGGGGTGCCCAGCTCGCTGCACTGTTTGGCATAGAGCCAGTCGCGGGCACCACAGATGAGGGCATCCGCCAGCTTGGTGAGATGGATGAAGCTCTCTTCGACCTCGGACTCCCCGAGCAGCTCGCGCCAGGCGATCACCAGCATGCGGCTGCGGCGGAACTGGCGCAGGATGCGCTTGAGCGCCTCCTCGTCCGCGACCTCGGCGAGCAGGGCTGCGAGCTCAGGTTCATAGGCGGGCCAGCGCTCGGCCCGGGTCAGTGCGTCCGATGCCAGGGTCTCGGCCAGCAGCCCCGGCTGCATGATGAGGGAGTCGGCGACAAAGTCGGAGAGGCCGAGCAGGGTCAGCAGAGTCTGGCGGGTGGGCTCGGGCAGGGCGTCATACTGGGGCGCCAGAGCGAGCAGCCGCTGCCAGTGGCGCAGGGCCTGCTCCTGCAACAAGGGAGAGAAGGCGGAGAAAGAGGGAGAGTGCTGGGCCACGGTTGCCATCCTTGTGGTTGACGAGTCTGCAGGGAGAGTGAAATGCCGGCTGCCAATCTAGCACTCCCGGGCGCTGGCGTCACAGCGCCGCTGCCCGGAAGGTGATCCGGCGACGGATCTGGCGATCGGCCGGGCTCAGGGACGCCGGTAGATCTCGGGGTCGTAGATTTCCATCAGGCTGCCGGGGCTTCTCGGCGGAACAAAACCGAAGCCGGCGTAGAGGCCGTGGGCATCGGAGGTGGCGAGAGAGAGACGGCGCAGCCCTTGCAGCTCCGGGTGGGCGAGGATGGCTGCCACCAGGGCCTTGCTGTGGCCGCGCCCGCGATGTTCGGGCAGCACGAAGACGTCGGCGAGATAACCGAAGGTGGCCTTGTCGGTGATGACCCGGGCGAAGGCGACCTGCTGGCCGTCGAGATAGGCTCCGAAGCACAGGGAGTGGTTGATGGCCCGTTGCAGGGTGGCGAGGGGAATGCCGAGGCACCAGTAGGCCTCTTCACTGAGGAAACGGTGAATGAGCGGGACGTCGAGGCGCCCCTTGTCGTCGCTTATCTCAAGCGCACGTTCTGTGGTCTGCATCCTGGCTCCTTGCCGTGATGAAAAAAGAAAGGCCCCTAAGGGGGCCTTCCAGTGTACTCAAATCACGACCTCAGGCCAGCCTGAAGGTTTGACGATGGGCGCCGGCATCAGGCCAGCTTGAAGGCCTGGATATGGCTGTCCAGCGTCTGGCTGTGGTGTTCCACCAGTTCGGAGGCATCTTTCAGCTCCCGCAGTACCACGACGGAGCCTTCCACCACCTGTTTGACCTGCTCCAGGTTGGCATTCATCTCCTCGGCCACCGAGCTCTGCTGCTCGGAGGCGGCGGCGATCTGGCGGTTCATGTCGGCCACTCCCTGCACCCGCTGCACTATGGTGTCGAGCTGGGTACCTGCCTGGGTCACCTGCTCCACCCCCTTGTCCGCCTGTTGCACGCTCTCGGCCATCAGGCCGACGGCCTGGCGGGCGTTGCCCTGAAGCTGCTCGATCATCTTCTGGATCTCGACGGTGGCCGCCTGGGCACGGTTCGCGAGTTCGCGCACCTCGGAGGCGACCACGGCAAAACCGCGACCTGCCTCACCGGCGCGGGCGGCCTCGATGGCGGCGTTCAGGGCCAGCAGGTTGGTCTGCTCGGAGATGCTGCGGATGGTGTCCACCACGGAGCCGATGCGATCGACCCCGTGCTCCACTTCGTTGACCACGGTGGAGGAGCGCTGGATGTTGCCGGAGAGAGTGTCGATGGTGTTGACGGTAGCCGCCACGCAGCGGCTGCCCTCCTCGGCCAGCTGGCTGGTTTCGGCGGTGGCGTGGGACGCCTGCTCCGCGTGGTTGGCCACTTCTCGAATGGCACTGACCATCTGGCTCATGGCGCTGGCAAGCTGCTCAATCTGGGTGAACTCCTCGTTGATGGCCTCGTTCGCCTCATCCATGCAGAGAGTCACCTGGGAGGCGATCTCGTTGAGCTCCTTGCAGGCGGCACGCTGGGTCCCGAACACCTCCTTGAGGTTCTCCTGGGAGTGGGCCACCGCCTTGGCGATGTCGCCGAACTCGTCCCGGGACTTGAGCAGCACGCTGTGGCTGAGATCCTTGTTGGCGAAACGCTCCAGCAGCCCCACCAGGTAGTGGACCTGCTTGACCATGAGGCGGGAGCCGGTGAGCAGCAGCACCACGAAGACGACCCCCATGAGCGCCGTCTCCACCAGCCCGGTCCAGAGCAGGCGATCGGCGATGGTGTTGGCCATGGCGGCATCAATGCCCTCGCTGAGCAGGGTCGCTTCCAGGTTGCTGGCATCGAACCAGAGTTTGGCCAGCAGCAGCAGGGTGCTGAACACCATGAGCAGCACCACCTTGGGCACCAGTCGGATGTTGCTCATGCGCCTCTCCAGCGGGTTCAACTGCATAATTTTTCTCCTTTCAACGTCCATTATTCCTTTGCCGTCATAGCTATCGGCATTATCTTCCTTTTTATTAATTTGCACCGTGCTTAAAGTTGGAAAATGTATGCGACATCACTTAACTCATTTGCGTACCATGGATCTGCTGATGGGGTTTCTCTCCGTGATTTCGGTTTGCCTGGTGGCTGCTCGCTGGCTGGGGCACGGTGAACTGAGCCCCCAGACTTTGCAGCTCTTTTATGATGTCGACAGCCTGATCTGCTACTTCTTCCTCGCTCACTTCGCCTATGGCTGGGCGCGTGCCTCCGACAGGATGGCCTTCTTCAAGAGCAACTGGTTCTATCTGCCCGGCAGCCTGCCCATGGTGGAGCAACTGCGCTGGGCGCGGCTCATCCAGCTGTGGCGGGTCTACCAGTTGCTCCGGGACAGACCGGATCTGCTGGCCATGTTCCGTCGTGAACGCAACGAAACCACTCTCTCCGGCATTCTCTTCCTCTTCTTCCTGTTGCTGGGGGTCGGCTCCGGCGTCATGTACTGGCTGGAAACGGGGCAACCCGGCAGCCAGATCCAGACTCCTTACGATGCCTTCTGGTGGACGCTGGTGACCCTCTCTACCGTGGGGTACGGGGATCTGGTGCCCAAGACGGAGGAGGGGCGCTTCGTCGCCAGCCTGCTGATCCTCTTTGGTGTGGGGTTGTTTGGCGCCCTCAGCGGCTTCATGGCCAGCCTGTTCGTCCATCCCGGCAAGACCAACGACGACACCGCTGTGTGGCGACGCCAACAGAGCGAGCAGCAGGCGCAACTGCTCAAAGAGCTCAAGGCCCTGCGCGCCGAGGTGCAGGCGCTGAAACAGAAGTAGGTACGACGTCTGGAATGGTCGCGTGGCAAACCGGCGGCGCTGCGAGACAGCTCTCACTCGGGGAGATGGCGCTTTTCTTTGCTTGTCCTTTGACCCGCAGGCGGCTTAACATTCGGCCTGCAACCTAATCCAACGAAGAGAATCGATCGACCATGCGCGCCCTTCTCGGGATCCTGATCTGCTTGTGTGCCCAACAGGCACTGGCCGATACCCGCTATGTTTCAGACAACATCTTTACCTATATCCACAACGGTCCGGGTACCCAGTACCGGATCCTCGGCAGCGTCAAGGCCGGTGAGCCGCTGGAGGTCAAGGCGGTGAACCAGGAGGCCGGATTCACCCAGGTGGTGGACGGTCGTGGCCGCGAGGGCTGGATCAAGAACAGCGAGCTGCAGGGGGAGATCAGCCTGCGTGAACGCCTTCCCCAGGTTCAGAAAGAGCTGGACGAAGCCAAGGCCCGTCTGCTGAACCTCAATGGCGACAACGAGAAACGCTTCGCCGAGAAGGATGGCAAGATCGCCGAGCAGAGCAAGGAGATCGCCAGCCTCAAAGCCCGTCTGGACAGCCAGAGCGCCGAGATGAGCAGCCTCAAGGAACAGAACGACGCCCTGACCCAGAGCTATGACAACCGTGAGCACGACATGCAGATGGACTGGTTCATCCGCGGTGGTGCCATGGTGGGGGGCGGCATCCTGCTCGGGATCCTCCTGCCCATGCTCCCGCGCCGTCGCAAGAGCAGCGAGCGCTGGATGAACTGATCGCACCGGCGGTCAACAGGATGAAAGGTCGCCAGAGGCGGCCTTTTTTCATGGTGTGCCTGGCGAGAAGAGGGCCATGACGGGGGTCGCCATCGGCCCTTCCCGCTCGTAAGATGAGGCAAACGATCTCGTGCCGCGCGCATTCTCAACAAGAGCCTTCATCATATGTCATCAACTGAACAGGCCTTCTGGTTCGTGCTGGGGGGCGATCACCTCGTCCTGCTGGATGAACAGGGGCGCATTCCACAAGGGCCCCGCGCCGTTTTGCCCCCCCATCTGCACACCGCCCCCTTCGAGCACTTCGACGAGTGGGACGGCCTGCCTTGCCATCTGCTGGATCTGGGGGCAGAGGCGGAGACCGGGGCCATGGCCCCGCTGCGCCAGCTCATGGTGGCGGGGGACGAAGAGGGCTTTCGCCTCGCAGGACGGGCCTGGCAGCTCGCCACTTTTCGCCGAACCCATCGTTTCTGCGGTGAGTGCGGCGCCCCCATGACCCCGAGGGAAGGAGAGTGGGCCCAGGGGTGTCATCACGGCCATGTCGTCTATCCGCGCATCTCCCCCTGCATCATCGTCGCGGTGCGCAAGGGGCCGGCCATCTTGCTGGCAGCCCACCGCCGTCACTATCAGGCGGATGATCCCATGTATACCGTGCTGGCCGGCTTCGTGGAAGCAGGGGAGAATCTGGAGCAGTGCGTGGTGCGGGAGGTGTTCGAGGAGAGCGGCATCCGGGTGGCCAATGTGCGTTACGTGGCGAGCCAGCCCTGGCCCTTCCCCCACAGCCTGATGATGGGCTTCACCGCCGACTACGAGAGCGGCGAGATCCGGGTGCAGGATGACGAACTGGTGGCGGCAGGTTTCTTTGAGGCTGACCGACTGCCGCGCTTGCCCCCTCATGGCACCATAGCGCGCCGGCTCATCGAACAGTGCCTCGCCGAGGCGCGTTGAGGGACAACGGGGGCGCTTGTATGCGCCCCCTCACATCTTTGCACTCCTGCGGCGCTGTGCGGCATCAGGGTCGCCCTCAGCCTTGCACAAAGTGGTATCATGTCCGCCATTTTATGCGTGACATGACTCAGGAACTGGGATGAAAGAGCTGAAGAACGATCGATACCTGCGTGCCCTGCTGCGCCAGGAAGTGGACATGACCCCGGTATGGATGATGCGTCAGGCTGGCCGTTATCTGCCGGAATACAAGGCGACCCGCGCCGTTGCGGGGGATTTCATGTCCCTGTGTCGCAACGCCGAGCTGGCCTGTGAAGTCACCTTGCAGCCCCTGCGCCGCTATCCACTCGATGCCGCCATTCTCTTCTCCGACATCCTGACCGTGCCCGATGCCATGGGGCTGGGCCTCTACTTCGAACACGGGGAAGGGCCGCGCTTCGAGCGCCCGATCACCTCCATGGCCGACGTGCAGGCCCTGCCCATCCCGGATCCGGAAGACGAGCTCGGCTACGTGATGAATGCGGTGCGCACCATCCGCCGCGAGCTCAAGGGCGACGTGCCGCTCATCGGCTTCTCCGGCAGCCCCTGGACCCTGGCCACCTACATGGTGGAGGGGGGCAGCTCCAAGGCGTTCACCAAGATCAAGAAGATGATGTATGCAGAGCCGCAGACCCTGCACCTGCTGCTCGACAAGCTGGCAGACAGCGTGATTAGCTATCTCAACGCCCAGATCAGGGCGGGTGCCCAGGCGGTCATGGTATTCGACACCTGGGGCGGCGTGCTCACCCCGCGGGATTACCGTGACTTCTCCCTGCAGTACATGCACAAGATCGTCGATGGCCTGATCCGTGAACATGAGGGCCGCCGTGTGCCGGTCACCCTGTTTACCAAGAACGGCGGCCAGTGGCTGGAGCAGATCGCCGCCACCGGCTGCGATGCGTTGGGGCTGGACTGGACCACCGATATCGCCGACGCCAAACGCCGGGTCGGCGACAAGGTGGCGCTGCAGGGCAACATGGACCCCTCCATGCTCTACGCCACCCCGGAGCGGATCCGCGAAGAGGTCGCCACCATTCTGGCCGGTTTCGGTCATGGCAACGGCCATGTCTTCAACCTGGGGCACGGCATCCATCAGGATGTGGACCCGGAACATGCCGGCGTGTTCGTCAACGCGGTGCATGAGCTCTCCGCCCGGTACCATGGTCGCTGAGCGCGGCATACAGCGTGATGAACGGGGCCTGCGGGCCCCGTTTTGCTGTCCGTGACACAGGGGGCTGCATCCTGGTCGCGGCTCGGGTTACACTGCACCCCCATGTTGGCCGTCGTGGCCGGGATGGGGTCGTTGAGGGGCAGGAGGCTGGATGGAGAAGCGGGCGTGGGATTGGGGCATCGACCTTGGCGGGACCAAGTGCGAGTGCGTGGTGCTCGATGGCGACGAGGTGTTGCTGCGCCACCGCATTCCCACTGAACGGCACGGCGGCTACCAGCACATGCTGGGCCAGATCGCCAAACTGGTGGACGAGTGTGCCGCCAAACTCGGTCAGCGTCCTGCACTCATCGGCATGGGGACGCCGGGGGCCCGGGACCCCCAGACCGGGCTGCTGAAAAACAGCAACACCACCGAGTTCAACGGCAAGCCGCTCAAGGAAGATCTGGAGCGCAGGCTGGGCATCCCCGTGCTCATCGCCAACGACGCCAACTGTTTCGCCCTGGCGGAAACCCACCTGGGGGCGGTGCGCCAGCATCATCCCGATGCAAAAGTGGTGTTCGGCATCATCATGGGCACCGGGGTCGGGGCCGGCATCGTCATCAACGGCCAGATCCTCAACGGTCACCACGGCATCGCCGGGGAGTGGGGGCACAACGTCCTGTTGCCGGAGGGGCCAGAGTGCTACTGCGGCAAGCGCGGCTGCGTCGAAACCCTCATCAGCGGCCCGGCGCTGGAGGCCTGGTACGAGGCCAGGACCAAACGCCGTCTCTCGCTCGCCCAGATTGCTGCGGCCAGTGCCCATGATCATGTCGCCAGGCTCACCATGGACAGGTTGCACCTGTTGTTCGGCCAGGCCCTCGCCAACGTGATCAATATTCTCGATCCGGACGTCATCGTCATCGGTGGCGGCGTGGGCAATGTGCAGAGCCTCTATCGCGCCGGGCGCGAAACGGTATTGCCCTTCCTGTTCAACCCCCGTTTCGCCACCCCCATGATAGCGCCGGCCCTGGGGGACAGCGCCGGGGTATTCGGTGCTGCACTGCTGGCCCGCGGCGTCTTTCGCGAGGCACTGCTCTCGTGAGTCGCCCCTTCCTCCCATCCCTTTGTCGCAGCTAAGGACACAACGTTTCCATGATCAAGATTGCCATCAACGGCTATGGCCGCATCGGCCGCAACGTGCTGCGGGCCCTCTACGAGAGCGGCCGCGACAAGACTATCAAGATAGTGGCCATCAACGAGCTGGCGGCCCCCGAGGCCATGGTGCACCTGACCCGCTTCGACACCAGCCACGGCCGCTTCCGCTATCCGGTGCAGCTGGCGGGCAACAGCATGCAGGTGGGGGAGGATCTCATCGCCCTGTTTGCCGAGCGGGATCCGTCGAACTTGCCGTGGCGGGCGCTGGGGGTGGACGTGGTGCTGGACTGCACCGGGGTGTTTGGCTCCCGGGCCGATGCCGAGCTGCATCTGGGGGCGGGAGCGGGCAAGGTGCTCTTCTCCCATCCGGCGGACGCGGATGTGGACGCCACCATCGTCTACGGGGTCAACCATCAGGTGCTGACGGGGCGCGAGCGGATCGTCTCCAACGCCTCCTGCACTACCAACTGCGTGGTCCCCGTTATCGAAACATTGCATCGAGAATTCGAGATAAATTGTGGTACTATTACGACAATTCATTCGGCCATGCACGATCAGCAAGTCATCGATGCCTATCACGGCGACTTGCGCAGAACCCGGGCAGCCAGCCAGTCCATCATCCCGGTGGACACCAAGCTGGCAAAGGGGTTGGAACGTATCCTTCCCCACTTCGCCGGCAAGTTCGAGGCGATCGCGGTGCGGGTACCCACCATCAATGTAACCGCCATGGATCTGAGCATTACTGTTCGTAAAAAAGTGACAGTTAGTGACGTAAATCAAGCCCTGCAACGGGCATCCAGAGGTACATTACACGGTATTCTGGACTACACGGAAGAGCCACTGGTCTCCGTAGACTTTAATCATGATGCACACTCCTGCATCATTGATGGTACCCAGACTCGGGTCAGCGATGCCAACCTCGTCAAGATGTTGATGTGGTGCGATAACGAATGGGGCTTCGCCAACCGCATGCTGGATACCACCCGGGCCATGATGGCCGCAGGCTGAAAGTCTGCACCGGGCGCAAGGTTACTGTTTTTTTAACATTACCTGAAAATATATAGAGGACTGAATATGTCTGTTATCAAGATGACCGACCTGGATCTGGCGGGCAAACGCGTTCTGATCCGTGCTGACCTGAACGTGCCGGTAAAAGACGGCAAGGTCACTTCCGATGCACGTATCGTTGCGACTCTGCCGACCATCAAGCTGGCTCTGGAAAAGGGCGCCAAGCTGATGATCACCTCCCACCTGGGTCGTCCGACCGAGGGTGAATACAACGAAGAATTCTCCCTGGCTCCGGTTGTCAACTATCTGAAAGACGCACTGTCCTGCCCGGTTCGTCTGGCCAAAGACTACCTGGATGGCGTAGACGTCGCCGCCGGTGAGCTGGTTGTGCTGGAAAACTGCCGCTTCAACAAAGGCGAGAAGAAGAACACCGAAGAGCTGGCCAAAAAATACGCCGCCCTGTGTGACGTCTTTGTAATGGATGCGTTCGGTACTGCTCACCGCGCCGAAGGTTCTACCTACGGTGTGGCCCAGTTCGCGCCGGTTGCCTGTGCAGGCCCCCTGCTGGCCGGTGAACTGGAAGCCCTGGGCAAAGCCATGCTCAAGCCCGAGCGCCCCATGGTTGCCATCGTTGGCGGCTCCAAGGTATCCACCAAGCTGACCGTGCTGGAATCCCTCTCCAAGATCGCTGACCAGCTGGTGGTCGGTGGTGGCATCGCCAACACCTTCATCGCTGCTGCCGGTCACAACGTCGGCAAGTCCCTGTGCGAGCACGACCTGATCGACACCGCCAAGAAACTGGCTGCCGAAACCAACATTCCGGTGACCACCGACGTGGTTGTGGGGGCCGAGTTCTCCGAATCCACCCCGGCCACCATCAAGTCCGTGTCCGACGTGACTGACGGCGACATGATCTTCGACATCGGTCCGGATTCCGCCAAGGCCCTGGCCGACATCATCATGAACGCCAAGACCATCCTGTGGAACGGCCCGGTCGGCGTGTTCGAGTTCGACCAGTTCGCCAAGGGTACCGAAGTGATCGCTCGCGCCATCGCTGAATCCCCTGCCTTCTCCATCGCGGGCGGTGGTGACACCCTGGCTGCCATCGACAAGTTCGGCATCGCCGACAAGGTCTCCTACATCTCCACTGGCGGCGGCGCCTTCCTGGAGTTCGTAGAAGGCAAGGTACTGCCGGCTGTCGCGATTCTCGAAGAGCGCGCCAAAGCCTAATTGACCCGGGACGGGGGGCAAAAGCCTCCCGTTTCGTTTATCATGTGGCCGCTGTGCCGGTTCATGATGAACCCCCCACTTTTTATTAACGGCATACGAGACAGGACGATTAAACATGTCTAAGAAAATTTTCGACTTCGTAAAACCCGGCGTGATCACTGGTGATGACGTTCAGAAAGTGTTCGCCATCGCCAAGGAAAACGGCTTCGCTCTGCCGGCCGTCAACTGCGTCGGTACCGACTCCGTGAACGCCGTGCTGGAAGCTGCTGCCAAGGTCAAAGCCCCGGTTATCGTACAGTTCTCCAACGGTGGTGCCGTGTTCACCGCCGGCAAGGGTCTGAAGCTGGAAGGCCAGCAAGCTGCCATCCTGGGTGCCATCTCCGGTGCCAAGCACGTGCACGCCGTTGCCGAAGCCTACGGTGTGCCGGTGATCCTGCACACCGACCACGCCGCCAAGAAGCTGCTGCCGTGGATCGACGGTCTGCTGGACGCGGGCGAGAAGCACTTTGCCGAAACCGGCAAGCCGCTGTTCTCCTCCCACATGCTGGATCTGTCCGAAGAGTCTCTGGAAGAGAACATCGACATCTGCTGCGAGTACCTGACTCGCATGGCCAAGATGAACATGACTCTGGAACTGGAACTGGGCTGCACCGGCGGTGAAGAAGACGGCGTGGACAACAGCCATCTGGACCAATCCTCCCTGTACACCCAGCCGGAAGACGTGGCCTACGCCTACGAGCGTCTGTCCAAGATCAGCCCGCGCTTCACCATCGCTGCCTCCTTCGGCAACGTGCACGGTGTGTACAAGCCGGGTAACGTCAAGCTGACTCCGAAGATCCTGGACAACTCCCAGAAGTACGTCTCCGAGAAGTTCGGTCTGCCTGCCAAGTCCCTGGACTTCGTGTTCCACGGTGGTTCAGGTTCCACTCTGGAAGAGATCCGCGAATCCATCTCCTACGGCGTGGTGAAAATGAACATCGACACCGACACCCAGTGGGCGACCTGGGAAGGCGTGCTGAACTTCTACAAGTCCAACGAAGCCTACCTGCAAGGCCAGCTGGGCAACCCGGAAGGTGCCGACAAGCCGAACAAGAAGTTCTACGATCCGCGCGTATGGCTGCGTGCCGGTCAGACTTCCATGATCGCGCGTCTGGAGAAGGCCTTCTCCGACCTGAACGCCATCGACGTACTGTAATTCGCAGCACCTTGATTGCATGAAAAGGCGCCCTTCGGGGCGCCTTTTGCATTTCTGTGATCCTGACGGGCTGGATTGGGGATGGGGGGCTGGGTATTATCGATGACATCCGTTTAATTTAGTAAACGAATGCAACCAGGCAGGATGCTGAGCATGCAGACAGGAAGACAGGGACATCAGGAACACACGGCCTCCTATTACGCGGCCACTCGCAACGACCATCGGCAGTGGCCCGAGCTCAGTGGTGAGCTGGATGCGGACGTCTGCGTCATCGGTGGCGGTTTCACCGGCCTCAACACCGCCATCAACCTGGCCGATGCCGGTTACAAGGTGGTGCTGCTGGAGGCCAACCGCATCGGTTGGGGAGCGTCGGGGCGCAACGGCGGCCAGCTGATCCGCGGCATCGGCCACGATACCAGCCAGTTTGCCCGCTGGATTGGCGAGGCGGGCGTGCGGGAGCTGGATCTCATGGGGATCGAAGCGGTGCAGCTGGTGCGCGAGCGGGTCGAGCGTTTCAATATCGAGTGCGATCTCACCTGGGGCTATTGCGATCTCGCCACCAAGGCGCGCCACCTGAGGGGGTTCGAGGAGGATGCCGAACACCTGGCGAGCCTGGGTTACCGGCACGCACTGAAAATGGTGGCGCGGGAGGAGATGCACACCGTGGTCGGGTCGGATCGCTATATCGGCGGGATGATCGACATGGGCTCCGGTCACCTGCATCCTCTCAACCTGGCTCTCGGCGAAGCGCGTGCGGCAGCCAGTCTCGGGGTCTCCCTGTTCGAACACTCAAGGGTGACCCACATCGACTACGGCGAGCGGGTCGAGGTGACCACGGCCCACGGCCGGGTCAGCGCGGACTACCTGGTGATCGGCTGCAACGCTTACCTGGGCGACCTCCAGCCCGATCTCGGGGGCAAGGTGCTGCCGGCGGGCTCCTACATTCTCGCCACCCAGGTGCTGGAGAAGCGCCTGCGCCAGCGCTTGCTGCCACAGAACATGGCGGTGTGCGATCAGAATGTGGCGCTCGACTACTATCGGCTGTCGGCGGACGGTCGCCTGCTGTTCGGCGGGGCCTGCAACTACTCGGGCCGTGACCCCCGTGATATCAAGGCCTTCATGCTGCCCAAGCTGCTGCGGGTCTTCCCCGAGCTCGCGGGTACCGCCATCGAGTTCCAGTGGGGAGGCATGATAGGCATAGGCGCCAACCGGCTGCCCCAGATAGGCCGCCTCGAGCAGCATCCCAACGTCTTCTATGCCCAGGCCTATTCGGGCCATGGCCTCAATGCCACCCACATGGCGGGCAAGCTGGTGGCGGAGGCGATCAAGGGGGAGAGCCGGGGCTTCGATCTCTTCAGCCGCGTCCCTCACATGACCTTCCCGGGTGGCCCGGCGCTGCGCTCTCCGTTGCTGGCGCTCGGGATGCTCTGGTATCGGCTGAAGGATCTGCTCTAGGGGGAGGGCGGGGTTCGGGCTTATCCCTGCTGCGTCGCGTCTGGCTCGGCCAGGCGCCAGCCCTGCTCCGTCTTCATCATCCAGACCTGGGTCTCCTGCGCCAGGGTCTGGCCTGCCTCGAAGTCGCCATATTTGCGCTCGAGCTCCATGAGCCCCATCTCCTGCTGGAAGGGGCCGACCCTGTCATAGACGAGATCCTCGCCGTGCAGCACCTGCAACTGATCCAGTCCCTGCTTGAAGTGGAGCTGGTAGCTCACCTTGACCAGATAGACCCCCTCCATCCGCTCCTCCTTGCCGAGCACGGCGAAGTCGCGGATGTCGAACAGGTCAGCATCTGTGCCCGCCTGCAACCTGGCGGTGACCTGGCTCTGGATGGTCTCTTCACCGGGACCTGCGTTGCAGCCATAAAGCCAGAGGGCCAGCAGGGGGATGAACCACTTTTTCATCAAAACTCCGGATGATGCGAGACAGGAGGGGCAAAGTTTGCCACGGTACGGGCCAGATACAAGGGATAGCCAGAAAAATCAGCAGTCTATGGTAGGTCCGAGGGAAGGGGACGGCGAACGATGCAGGTCATGACCAGGGTATCGCCGCTGAACCCAGCGATCTGTTTGCGATCTACTTGCTGGAAGCCGTGCTTGGTCCAAAAATGCAGGGCTGGCAGGTTGGTTTCTATGACCCCGAGCCGCATGTTGGTGCAACCCCAGTTTGCCGCCATCTCCATGAGCCGTAGGACGACTTGGCTGCCGATGCCACAGCCTTGCCTACACTCCTTCAACAGCAGCAGACCGAGATAGGCGGTATCCGGTGTGGGATAGCCACGGATGAGATCGACGCAGCCAAGCAATTCTTCCCCCTCCAGCACGGCCAGCACAAACTTGTCCTCTTGCCCCATCCCCGGTGGACAGACCTTGAGTATCTCTTCGGCATCCGCAGGGGCAGGCCCCTTGCTTTCGGTCAGCCAGCTGTAGGCTGGGGCTGCCATGACAACTTCCTCCAGCCAGCCCCTGTGCTCTGGGTGAAACGCTGACAGACGCCGAAGCTCCATCTAGCGCAGCTTGTCCAGCTGGCCGAGAAATTCGACAGGCCCCATGAAGCCGGTCACCCGCTGGCCGTTCACCTCGTTGCCATCGCGATCGAAGAAGAGGAGGGTCGGCAATCCCAGCACGTTGAGGCCGTTGAGCAGATCCACGTCGGCGTCGTCGTTGGCGGTGACGTCCGCCTGCAGCAGCACCATCTCGCCGAAGCGCGCCTGCACATCGGGGTCGCTGAAGGTCTTGTGCTCGAACTCCTTGCAGGCCACGCACCAGTCGGCGTAGAGATCCAGCAGTACCGGCTTGCCGCGGGCGGCGGCGAGCTGCACCTTGAGATCGTCCAGGGTCTTGATGCGGATGAATCGGGGGGCCTGGGTCTGGGCGGCGGCATTGGCCCCCTCGGGTGGCAGCAGCAGATCCTTGCCCACCACCACAAGGCCCATCATCCCCAGCAGCAGGACGAAGCCGCCAAGGCTCTTGCCCACCGAATGGGCGCGATGCTGGTTGTGGTGATAGAGATAACCGCACAGCACCAGCCCCCAGCCGAGCCAGAGCAGGGTGGCCACCTGATCGCTCAGGAGCCTTGAGAGCAGCAGGATGGGTACCGCCAGCAGCGCAAAACCGAAGAGTTGCTTGATCACATCCATCCAGGCGCCGGCCCTGGGCAGCAGCTTGCCGCCAGAGGTGCCGAGCAAGAGCAGCGGCAGCCCCATGCCCAGGGAGAGGGCATAGAGGGCCGCACCGCCGAGCCAGAGATCGCCACTCTGGGCCACGTAGATGAGGGCCCCGGAGAGCGGCGCCGTGGTGCAGGGGGAGCAGACCAGTCCCGAGATCATGCCCATGATGGCGACGCCGGCCACGGATCCGCCCTGCTGGCGGTTGGAGAAGCTCGAGAGGCGGGTTTGCAGGCTGCTCGGCAGTTGCAGGGTGTAGAGCCCGAACATGGAGAGGGCGAGCAGCACGAACATCACCGAGAGGCCGATGAGCACATAGGGGTGCTGAAGGGCCGCCTGGAATTGCAGGCCCGCCGAGGCGACGACGAGCCCGAGCAGGGTATAGGTGACCGCCATCCCCTGCACATAGACGAAGGAGAGCAGGAAGGCGCGACGGGTGGAGAGGCGATGCCCGGCCCCGGCGATGATCCCGGTCAGGATGGGATACATGGGGAAGACGCAGGGGGTGAAGGCGAGGCCGAGACCCAGGGCGAAGAAGGCGGCGACGCTGATCCAGAACCCCTGGCTGCCGAGGGCGGCCGCCAGCCTGTCCTGCTGGCTGCCCGGCCCGTCGGTGCCCTGAAGGCTGGCCGCCGCTTCCGCCTGGGCGGGGGCGGCGAGGGGCTCGACGGCGATCCGCTTGTCGGTCGGTGGGTAGCAGAGTCCCTCGGTACAGCCCTGGTAACTCAGGGTGAGGCTGGCCGCGTCCCCGACCCGGGTCAGCGCCACGGGGATCTGCACCTCCTGGTAATAGACCCGGCTCTTGCCGAAGAAGTCATCCTCGTGCTCGGTGCCGGGGGGCAGGACGGGCTCGTCGAAGGCGAGGTTCTCTCCCTTCACACGGATGCTGTGGCGATAGAGGTAGTAGCCGTCGGCGATGCGTATCCGGAGCAGCAGCCGATCACCCTGTTGTTCGCTCTCGAGGGCGAAGGCCTGATCCACCTTGAGGAATCTGGGCTGGGTCTCGATGCCGAGGCTGCCGAGCAGATCCTGGCTGCTGGCCCGGGCGGGGGCCGTCGTCAGGACGCAGAGCAGGCCCAGCAGCATCAGCAGGAAGGAGAGGGGGCGAGAGGCGGTCATGAGGTCTCCTGTGTCAACCAGTCGAGATAGGCAGGGTGGCCCTGGCTTGCCGGGAGCGCCAGGATCTCCGGTACCTCGTAGGGATGGTGGGCGAGAATGCACTGGCGCAGGGGCTCGAACAGAGCGGCCCGACTCTTGATGACGAGCTGGATCTCCCGGGTTCGTTCCGTCTTGCCCTGCCAGCGATAGACGGAGGTGACCCCGGGCAGCTGGTTGATGCAGGCGGCGAGGCGCTGGTCGAGCAGCTGCTCGCAGAGGCGGTCTGCACTGGTCTCGTCGGGGCAGGTGCAGAGCACCAGAATGGCGTCGGTCATAGGGATGGACGGTCTCGGCAACGGGGCGCACGGGCCCCCTGGATCAGCCGTTACTATACCGGGCCGGGGGGCAAATAGCACCCGGCCCCCCGCACCCGGAATAAGTCATGCGCCCGAGATGGACGCTGTGAAAAGGACAGGGCAGAATGAGCGGGCTTGTTCCAATTCTACGTAAGGAAATGTATGACCCAACAGAATGAGCAGCAGAGAAACCGCATGTTGAGCCTGTTGCGTGAAGGGGAGCGCCGCATGCTGGTGCAACTGGCCGGTCTGCTGCGTACCAGTGTCGACGAGATCAATGCGGAGCTGGAAAAAGAGGAGCTGTTGTCGGCGTTGGAGCAACCCATCACGGTGGAGTACCTCAACGGCGTGGTGCAGCATCATCTGTTCGAGCGCCTGCACAAGGGGGACATGGTGGCGGCCCAGCGCATGCTGAACCAGTACCAGAGCGACCTCGAAGCCATGATGCGCCAGGAAACCAGGCAGGACGATACCCCGCCGGAAGAGGTCAAGGCACAGGCCTGACCCCGCGAGGCCCTCTTCAGCACCATCATGCCATCGCATGATGGTGCCTCGCCCTTACCCCTCGAATCGCTTATCCCAGCGCCTTCTGCACCTGTCCCATGGGAATGGGGAACACCTTGTCGTAACTCCAGTTGTAGACGAAGGCATAGACCAGGTAGAAGAGCACGAAGCCCATATCCAGCACCAGCGCCTCCAGCAGGCCGATGTCGAGCCACCAGGACATCACCGGCAGGGCCACGATCAGCAGGCCCCCCTCGAACCCCAGGGTGTGCAGCACACGCTGCCACAGCGCCTTGTGGGTGTGGCCCTGATAGCGCAGCAGCAGCTTGTCCACCCCGATGTTGTAGACATAGTTCCAGACGGTGGCGACCACCGAGAAGAACAGGGCCAGGGGGCCCATGTGGTTGAGCCCGACGCCGGTCACCCAGCTGGCCAGCGGGGCGGCGATCAGCAGGCCAATCAATTCGAAGCCGATGGCGTGGCGCAGGCGGTCACGGGTCGTACGCATGGTCTGTCTCTCTCTTTGATCAGGGAATGGCGGCAATGTATCGCCAAAACCGGATAGATTCACGTTGGTATCTATCGCTAAAATAGATAGATGTGACGACACAACAGCACGGCGGAGCAGGCTCATGACCCCTTCACTGGAACACTTCAAGGCATTGCTGGCGACGGCCGAGACCGGGTCGTTCTCGGCGGCGGCGCGCAGGCTGGGCAAGGCCCAGTCGGTGGTGAGTGCCGCCATCGCAAACCTGGAGATCGATCTCGGCCTTGCGCTATTCGATCGCAGCGGCCGCTATCCCGTGCTGACCGAGGCGGGGGCCCGCATCTGTCAGGAGGCGGGGGTGCTGCTGGCCCAGAGCGAGCGACTGCAGGCCATCGCCGGCGAGCTGGCCAACGGCGTCGAGTCGCGCCTCACCCTGGCCATCGACGATGACTCCCACCTGCCCTGGCTTGGTTCCCTGCTGGAGGAGTTCGCCAGCCGTTACCCGGCGGTGGAGCTGGAGCTGCTGTTTCCGCTGATGGAAGACGTGACCGAGCTGCTCAAGAGCGGCCGTGCCCAGCTCGGCATCAGCTACCAGAAGGCGCACCCCGAGCGGGAGCTGGTCTCCCGCTCCCTGGGGACGGTCACCATGCCCCTGGTGGTCTCTCCGGATCACCCCCTGGCCCACAAGACGCCGTTGAAGGAGAGCGACCTGCAAGGGGCTCGCCAGTTGATGGTGACCGGACGGCGGGAGGGGACGGAGCGCCATCGCTTCCGCCTCTCGGCGCAAGTGTGGTGGGTGGAGGGGGATCTCGGGATCCTGGAGCTGGTGAAACTGGGGCTGGGATGGGCGGCGGTGCCCGAGTTTCTGCTGCACCGGCCCCTGGCGCGGGGGGAGCTGGTGGTGCTCAAGCCGGACTTCATCGCCGAGGCAGAACTGGCGCTGGAGTTGCAGTGGTATCGCGCCCGCCCGCTCGGGCAGGCGGGGCGCTGGTTGCAGGAGGCACTGCTGGCGCGGGTGCCTCGCTAGGGGGGATTCAGTCGATCAACGCATAGGGCAGGGGTTGCAGACCGAGGCTGGACCCCTCTTCCAGCTTGAGGCGGAAGCGGGCGTCGGCCTCGGTGTCCTTGGGCAGCACGGCGGTGAGCCACACCTGACCCTGCTGCTGCCAGGCGTTGAGCACCAGACCGCTGCGGCGCCAGTTGTCACCGAGCTGGATCTCCAGGGTGTCACCGCTGGCCACCTGCGTTGCGGCGGTGCCGCTCAGCACGAAGAGGGCGCGGTTGTTGGCGCCGCGATACTTGGCGCGCGCCACCGTCTCCTGCCCCATGTAGCAGCCCTTGTTGAAACTGATGCCATCAAGGGCTTGCAGGTTCAGCATCTGGGGGATGTATTCCCCCTGATGGACCGCTTCCAGATGGGGGAGACCGGCTTTGATTTCCAGCCCCCACCAGAGTCCTTCGTCGCCCACCGGCAGGTTCAGGGCCAGCGGGGATGTGCTCGCCAGCAGCCAGCGGTCCGCCTCCACCCTGACTGCCATGCCGCCCTCCACCAGACCGGTGCCGGTCAGCGCGAAGTGCTGTGCCATCCAGTCGTCCGTCCCCTGACCGGCCAGTCCGGTCAGGCTGCCCTGAAACTCGCCGATCTCGACCTTGGCAAAGATCGCAAACTTCTTGAGCTCCGGCAGCTGGCGGGCCAGCACCGAGGGCTTGGTCAACATCAGCAGGCTGTCTTCCAGGCAGAGCAGGCGAAAATCGCTCCACAGCTTGCCCTTGGGATCGCAGTGGCCGCCGAGGGTGCTCTGGCCCGGTTGCAGGGCGTTGACGTCGCAGGTGACCTGACCTTGCAGATACTTGGCGCGATCCGGGCCGCCGAGGCGGGTGATGGCCAGATTGGTCAGGGAAAACAGGGTCGGCTCGGCAGGAAGAAGAGGGGTCGGCAGGCTCACGATGGGATTCCAGAGACAGAAAGTATGTGACCTGCATGGTAAAGACGTAAGGAATGTTTGTCAGCCGGAAAATCCTGCTGCTACCATTCCCCGGTCTTTGTAAGGAGAGTTCCATGTTGAACCCAAGTGAGAAGTCCCGCCTGAAGTGGGCCTGCCGTCGCGGCATGCTCGAGCTGGATGTGATCTTTATGCCCTTCTTTGAGCACGAGTTCGATGGCCTCGGCGAGGCCGAACAGCGCACCTTCATCCGCCTGCTGGAGTGCGAGGATCCCGAGCTGTTCCGCTGGTGCATGGGTCACGGCGTGCCTGAGGATCCCGCTTTTGCCGCCATGATCCCCCTGATCCTCGAGCGCAACCAGGCCCGTCACGACAGCCTGCGCTGAGCCCGACTCGCGACCGCCCCCCCTCATGGCCAGCCTCGCGTCTCCCCAGCGGGTAGTGATGCCCGTGATCGCCTCCCGCCAGCAGCGTCTGCTGCTGTGCATCCTGTTTCTGTTGCTGCTCTTGCCCGTCGCCAGCCTGATCCAGGACTGGCAATGGGGGCTGTTCCTCCCTGTCTGGGGGCTGAGTCTGTGGCGCGCGTTGCGCCGCCATCCGGCGGCGAGCGGCGTGCTCGTCTGGGATGGGGAGTGGCTCGAGTGGCAAGGGGCGCGCCATCGGCTGGATCCCCGCAGCCGCATCCTGCCCGGGGTACTCTGGTTGCGGCTGAAGACGGTGGAGGGCTCCGAGGGGCAGCTCTGGCTCTTCTCCGATGCCCTGGCCCCTGCACACTACCGCGCCCTGGCCCGCGCCATCCACCTCGCTGTCCGCTAGGGGCGTCTCTCTCTACCTGCCACATCTGCCGCTCATAGCAGATGACCCCGCCTGGGCGGGGTCATCTGGGGGAGGGCATACGCCCGAATCGAACGCAACGGCCTTATTCCTGATCCGGCGTCATTCCCGATCCGGGGTCAGCACGGTCGGCTTGGAGTCCGGCTGCATGTCCGGATAATCCAGGTTGTAGTGCAAACCGCGAGACTCCTTGCGCTCCAGGGCGCAGTTGACGATGAGCTCGGCCACCTGCAACAGGTTGCGCAGCTCCAGCAGGTTGTTGGAGACCCGGAAGTTGGCGTAGTACTCCTGCACCTCCTGCTTGAGCAGATCGATGCGACGCTTGGCCCGGGCCAGGCGCTTGTTGGTGCGCACTATGCCCACGTAGTCCCACATCATCAGCCGCAGCTCGTGCCAGTTGTGCTGGATCACCACCTGCTCGTCCGAGTCATCCACCTGGCTCTCGTCCCAGGCCGGCAGGCTGGGGGGCGCCACGCTGGTGGGCAGCTTGGCCAAGATGTCGGCTCCCGCCTGATGGGCATAGACCACGCATTCGAGCAGGGAGTTGGAGGCCATGCGATTGGCGCCGTGCAACCCGGTATAGGTCACCTCGCCGATGGCATAGAGGCCGGGGATGTCGGTCTGGCCGTTGTTGTCGATCATCACGCCGCCACAGGTGTAGTGGGCCGCCGGGACGATGGGCATCGCCTCCCTGGTGATGTCGATACCGACCGCGAGGCAGCGCTCATAAATGGTCGGGAAGTGCTTGATGATGAAATCCGCCGGCTTGTGGCTGATGTCCAGATACATGCAATCCGCCCCGAGGCGCTTCATCTCGTGGTCGATGGCGCGGGCGACGATGTCCCGCGGGGCCAGCTCGGCCCGCTCGTCAAACTCCGGCATGAAGCGGCTGCCGTCGGGACGGCGCAGGTAGGCCCCTTCGCCGCGCAGGGCCTCGGTCAGCAGGAAGTTGGGGTCGTCCGGGTGGAACAGGCTGGTGGGGTGGAACTGGTTGAATTCCAGGTTCGCCACCCGGCAGCCGGCCCGCCATGCCATGGCGATGCCATCGCCAGAGCTGACGTCCGGGTTGGAGGTGTACTGGTACACCTTGGAGGCCCCGCCGGTGGCCAGTGCCACGAAGCGGGCGCGGATCACCTCGACCTGCTCGGCGTTGCGATTCCAGACATAGGCTCCCAGTACCTTGTTGCCCGGCAGACCCAGCTTGCGGGTGGTGATGAGATCGACCGCGTTGAAGCGCTCCATCAGCTGGATGTTGGGGTGGGCGCGCACCTGGTCGATCAGGGTGAGCTGCACCGCCTTGCCGGTGGCGTCGGCCGCGTGGAAGATGCGGCGATGGCTGTGGCCCCCTTCCCGGGTCAGGTGATAGTGGGATTCCCCCTCGGCATCCTCTTCCTGATCGAAGGGGACCCCCTGCTGAATGAGCCACTGGATGGAGTCGCGGGCGTTGCGGGCGGTGAACTCCACCACTGCCGGGTCGCACAACCCGGCGCCGGCGTTGAGCGTGTCGCTCACGTGGGATTCGATGCTGTCGGTCTCGTCGAACACGGCAGCGATGCCTCCTTGCGCATAGAGAGTGGCCCCCTCACTGATGGGCCCCTTGCTCAGAACCAGGACTTTGGCCTGGTCTGCCAATCGCAACGCGAGGGACAGACCGGCGGCACCGCTGCCAATGATGAGTACGTCGCAAAGGTATTCAACACTTGCTTTCATAAGTATCATTGGCCTGGATTAAGAACTGGCCCCATGGTAGCCCAAGGGGGGTTGTGATGCAGCCCGCATCACATTTTTTTCAATGCAAGCGAACTTTCCCTGATTCCTCCTGTCTGAACTTGTGCGCTTAGAAGGGGCCGGAAAAGAAAAACGATAACCTGATGGGGGTTTTACGGCTCTGATGAGCGACCAGAATCTACTGGACGAACAGCTGGTTGAACGGGTCCAGCGTGGCGATAAAAATGCATTCAACCTGTTGGTACGCAAGTACCAGCACAAGGTGGTCAACCTGGTGGCCAGGTATGTCAACAATCCGGGCGATGTACCGGATGTGGCGCAGGAGGCATTCATCAAGGCCTACCGTGCGTTGCCGACATTCCGTGGCGAGAGCGCGTTTTACACCTGGTTGTACCGGATCGCCGTCAACACGGCCAAAAACTACCTGACGTCACAGGGGCGCAGACCGCCCAGCAGTGATGTCGAAGCGGACGAGGCTGAATATTATGGTGGTGGTGAAGCCCTGCAAGAGGTGGCCACCCCGGAAAACCTGGCGCTGACCGACGAGATCAAGCGAACTGTGTTTACCGCCATAGAAGCCTTGCCAGAAGATTTGAGAACGGCGATCACCCTTCGTGAAATGGAAGGGCTGAGCTACGAGGAGATTGCGGAGATCATGGATTGCCCGGTGGGTACGGTGAGATCCCGCATCTTCCGGGCGAGGGAAGCAATCGATAAAAAGCTGCAACCTCTGATCGAGCATTAACTGGGGAAAGACAGGCAAACTTATGGCAAATAAAGAGCAACTTTCAGCCCTGATGGATGGCGACCTCAGCGAAATCGAGGTACTGAACGAGCTGGGAACGGATCCCGCTCTGCAGGATACCTGGTCGCGTTACCATCTGATCGGTGATGCCATGCGGGGTGACCTGCCGGTCAATCTGCAACTGGATCTCAGCGACAGCATCATGCTGGCGCTGGAGGATGAACCCGCCATACTGGCGCCCAAGCCGGCACAGCCTGCTGCGCCCCAGGTGCAGCCCGCCGGCAAGGTGATCCCCTTCGTTCGCCGCTTTGGCCAGCAAGTGGGGCAGTATGCCATTGCCGCCTCCGTGGCTGCCGCCGTCATCTTCGGCGTGCAGCAGTACCAGGGCAAGGATGGTGTGCCGACCAGCCCGGTGCTCAATACCATACCCGTGGGTGGCAGTGCTGCGCCGGTGAGCGTGCACTATCCCCAGGATGGCAGCCGGACCGGTGTGCGTCAGCAAGGTCTGAGCGAGCAGCAGATGCAGGAGCAGCGCGAGCGCATCAATGCCTTCCTGCGCGACCATCAACTGCAACAGCGTCTGCTGCAAGACAAGCAGATTCAGGAATAACGCATTTTTAGGGATCAGATCGTGCGCCAGTCCAGCCGTATCCTGCTGGCCTCTCTCCTGTTGATTTGTGCCAAGGCCTCGGCCGACGATCTGTCGGCCGAGGCCTTGTTGCAGCAGATGCAGAGTGCCGTTTCGCAACAAAACTTCGAATTGTCCATGGTCAAGGCCCGCCAGGGGCGCCTCGAGCCTATCCGTTTCAGCCACGGGATCATCGATGGCAAGGAGGTGGCTCACCTGAGCTATCTCGACGGCAAGGCCGTGGAGTTCCTGCAACGCCAGAACGAATACACCTTCTTCGAAAACACCCATGAACCCTACACCCTCAAGGGGGCGCGTTTCCCCGGGGTGTGGTCGAGCCTGGTGAGGATGCCGCTGCCCCGGGTGATGGAGAGCTATGACCCCGTGCTGGCGGGCCGCAGCCGGGTGGCCGGCCTGGTGGCACAAGTGGTGCGGCTGGTGCCCAAGGAGGCGGACAAGTACGGCTTCGTGCTCTGGATTGACGAACAGAGCCATCTGCTGCTGCGGGTGGACATGGTGGATCGAGAGGGCAATCTGGTGGAGCAGGTGCTGGGGGTGGATCTGGACAGGCAATCTGCGCCGGCCCCCTGGCTGGTCACCCTGGCACGCAGCAAGCTGCCGGATGCGCTGGCGCTGGAAGATGCCTATCCAGCTCCCCAGCAGACCCTCAACTGGCACCTGACCTGGTTGCCCGATGGCTTCAAGGTGCTCTCTCAGGATCGGCATCAGCTGGTCAGCACCAGTCTGCCGGTGGATTACATGATGCTCTCCGACGGGCTGGTGGATCTCTCCGTCTACGTCTCCCGGGTCGATCCCAAGCAGGCGGTGCGCCAGCAGTTGATTCGCCAGGGGGCCACCTCGCTGGTGAGCTTCGTCAACGAGGTCGGGGTGGAGATCACCGTGGTGGGCGAGGTGCCCGCCGAAACCGCCAAGCGCATCGCCGAGGCAGTGCAGCCCCTGGCCCGCAACGAGGCGGTGCAGTGAGTCTTTGCCGTGAGACTTGCCCTGAGGGTGCCGCCGTGCTGAGATCCGGTGCATCCACGGCCCCCTGTGAGGAGTCATCAGGTGAGTAACATGAGTGAAGAGCTGGCCACAGTAGTGGCCATCGACGGCAATCACGCCTGGGTGGAGTGCGAGCGGCGATCCGCCTGCAGCGGTTGCCACCAACAATCCAGCTGCGGGACCGGCACCGTCGCTAAGGCCTTTCCCATGAAGGCGCAGCGGCTGCGGGTCGCCCTCACCGGCGACGTGGCGGTGGGCCAGCAGATCCGCCTGGGCATCCCTCAGGCCAGCATCCTGCGCGGTGCGGCTCTGGTGTACGTGTTGCCGCTCTTTTGTCTGCTGCTGGGCGCCCTGCTCGGCCAGCTCTGGCTGGTTCCGCTCTTGTCGGCGGGAGAGGGGGTGACCATCCTCTGCTGTCTGCTGGGCGGCGCCATCGGATTTTTACTGGTTCGTTACTTTTCTGACCGGCTCGAGCAGGGGGAATACGGTCCCCGCATGCTCGGGGTGGTGCTCAATACCCGTCATCTCTCTTGAGGGGCCGGGTCTGGCGGAGGGCATCCAGGTGCCCAACGCCCGCCAGACAAGGCGCTATTTGTGGGGCCCGCCGACTAAAGATTGGCCGTCGACCGGGTTATCCAGTAAAATCCTGCCCTCATATCCGACCCTAACTTAATTTTGAGTGATTCTTGCTCGATGAAACACATTCGTAACTTTTCGATTATTGCGCACATCGACCACGGTAAGTCGACCCTGTCGGACCGTCTGATCCAGACTTGCGGCGGCCTGTCCGATCGCGAGATGCAGGCCCAGGTGCTGGACTCCATGGATCTGGAGCGCGAGCGCGGCATTACCATCAAGGCACAGAGTGTGACCCTGAACTACCAGGCACAAGACGGTAACACCTATCAGCTGAACTTTATCGACACCCCGGGCCACGTGGATTTCTCCTACGAGGTTTCTCGCTCCCTGGCTGCCTGTGAAGGGGCACTGCTGGTGGTGGATGCCGGTCAGGGGGTTGAGGCACAGACTCTGGCCAACTGCTACACCGCCATGGAAATGGAGCTGGAAGTGGTGCCGGTGCTGAACAAGATTGACCTGCCGGCCGCAGAGCCCGAGCGGGTTGCCGAGGAGATCGAGGACATCGTCGGCATCGACGCGGTGGACGCGGTGCGCTGCTCCGCCAAGACCGGCCTCGGTGTCGATCTGGTGCTGGAAGAGATCGTCGCCAAGATCCCGTCCCCGGAAGGGGATCCGGAGGCGCCGCTGCAGGCGCTGATCATCGACTCCTGGTTCGACTCCTACCTCGGGGTCGTGTCGCTCGTGCGGATCAAGAACGGTTCCCTGAAGAAGAACGACAAGATCAAGGTGATGAGCACCGGTCAGGTGTGGGGTGTGGATCGTATCGGTATCTTCACCCCCAAGCAGGTGGACACCGACGGCCTGGGTTGTGGCGAGGTAGGTTGGGTCGTCTGCGGCATCAAGGACATCCACGGTGCGCCGGTGGGGGATACCCTGACCCTGGCCAAGCACGGTGCCGAGAAGGCGCTGGCCGGCTTCAAGAAGGTGAAGCCCCAGGTCTATGCGGGCCTGTTCCCCATCTCCAGCGATGACTACGAGTCCTTCCGCGATGCGCTGGAGAAGCTCTCCCTCAACGACGCCTCCCTGTTCTACGAACCGGAGAGCTCCACGGCGCTGGGCTTCGGCTTCCGCTGCGGCTTCCTCGGGATGCTGCACATGGAGATCATCCAGGAGCGTCTGGAGCGTGAATACGATCTGGATCTCATCACCACCGCACCGACTGTGGTCTACGAGATCGAGCTGAACGATGGCTCCACCATCCACATCGACAGCCCGGCCCAGATGCCCGCCATCAACAACATCAAGGAGATGCGCGAGCCCATCGCCGAGTGTCACATCCTGCTGCCGCAGGAGTACATGGGCAACGTCATCACCCTCTGCATCGAGAAGCGCGGCGTACAGACCAACATGGTCTACCACGGCAAGCAGGTGGCGCTGACCTACGAGATCCCGATGGCGGAAGTGGTGCTCGACTTCTTCGACCGTCTGAAGTCCACCAGTCGCGGCTACGCCTCCCTGGACTACGGCTTCAAGCGTTTCGAAACCTCCGACATGGTCCGTCTGGACATCATGATCAACGGCGAGCGGGTCGACGCCCTGGCCATCATCACCCACAAGGAGAACGCCCAGTATCGCGGTCGCCAGGTGGTGGAGAAGATGCGCGAGCTGATCCCGCGCCAGATGTTCGACATCGCCATCCAGGCCGCCATCGGCAACCAGATCATCGCCCGCAGCACCGTCAAGGCATTGCGTAAAGACGTCACCGCCAAGTGCTACGGTGGTGACGTGAGCCGGAAGAAGAAGCTGCTGAACAAGCAGAAAGAAGGCAAGAAGCGGATGAAGTCCCTGGGCCGTGTGGACGTGCCGCAAGAGGCCTTCCTCGCCATTCTCCACGTCGGAAAGGATTAATCGATGGCAAGCACCTTTTCCCTGATCCTCGTCGTCGTCACCCTGCTGACCGGCATCATCTGGACGCTCGACAAGCTGGTCTGGGCCAAGCAGCGGGCGGCCAAGATTGCCGCCGCCCGTGCCAATGCCGGTCCGGATGTGGACGAGAAGACACTGGCCAAGGTGGCCCCCATGCCGGTCTGGATCGAACAGACCGGCGGGGTTTTCCCGGTGATCGCGCTGGTGCTGATCCTGCGCTCCTTCATCTTCGAGCCGTTCCAGATCCCGTCCGGCTCCATGATGCCGACCCTGCTGGTGGGCGACTTCATCCTGGTGGAGAAGTTTGCCTACGGCCTCAAGGACCCGGTGACCAACACCAAGTTCCTCGAGACCGGCGAGCCGAAGCGCGGTGATGTGGTGGTCTTCAAGTATCCGCTGGATACCCGGGTGGACTACATCAAACGGGTGGTCGGCATGCCCGGCGATCGGGTCATCTATCGCAACAAGGAGCTGATGATCCGGCCCAAGTGCGATGAGCAGGAAGGGAAAACGTGCCCCGGCTTCCAGAAGCTGGACGTCAAGTTCGAGCAGCGCGGCGAGTTCAGCCAGATGGGGATCCCGCTGGATCGCTACACCGAACAGCTGGGCGATGTCTCCCACGAGACCTTGCGCAACCCGCTGATGCCGGACCTGGTGGACCGCTACTATCGCCAGCCCGGCACCTACCCCGACGAGTGGGTGGTGCCGGAAGGTCACTATTTCGTGATGGGTGACAACCGCGACAACAGCACCGACAGTCGTTTCTGGGGCTTCGTGCCCGAGCAGAACCTGGTGGGCAAGGCGGTCGCCATCTGGATCAGTTTCGAATTCGAGCGCGAGGAAGGGTCCAGCTTGCCGAGCTGGGTGCCGACCGGTGTGCGCTTCAACCGCATTGGCGGAATCAAGTAAATGAATATCAAGATGAACAGACTGCAGTCCCGTCTCGGGCATGTCTTTCAGGATCCTGAGCTGCTGACCCGGGCTCTGACCCATCGCAGCGCTGGGTCCCGTCACAACGAGCGCCTGGAATTTCTGGGGGACTCCATCCTGAGTCTGGTGATTGCCGATGACCTCTTCCACCGCTTCCCGCAGGCGGCGGAAGGGGATCTCAGCCGGATGCGCGCCACCCTGGTGCGCGAGAAGACGCTGGCCGAGCTGGGCCGGGAATTCGACCTCGGGGATCACCTGATCCTGGGGCCGGGGGAGCTGAAAAGCGGCGGTTTTCGCCGCGAGTCCATCCTGGCCGACACCGTCGAGGCGGTGATCGGCGCCATCTATCTGGACACGGATCTGGAGCGGGTGCGCAGCCTCCTGCTCGGTTGGTATGCCAGCCGCCTTGGCGAGATCAAGCCCGGGATCGAACAGAAGGATCCCAAGACTCGTCTGCAAGAGATCCTGCAGGGCAGCCGCAAATCCCTGCCGACCTACACGGTGACCAACGTCAAGGGCGAGGCCCACAACCAGGAGTTCACCGTCCAGTGCGAAGTGGATGGGCTGGATGGCCCCCTGGTCGGGATCGGCTCCAGCCGCCGCAAGGCCGAACAGGCCGCTGCGCAGCAAGCACTGGAACGGCTGTCATGAGCACCATGACGGATCCGGCACTGTGCGCTCTTTTCACTCCATCAGCATTGGGAACGCGGTCATGACAGATACCACCTATTGCGGCTTTGTCGCCATCGTGGGCCGCCCCAACGTGGGCAAGTCCACCCTGCTCAACAAGTTGCTCGGCCAGAAGGTCAGCATCACCTCGAAGAAGCCCCAGACTACCCGTCACCGGATCCTGGGGATCGACACCGAGGAGAACCATCAGACCATCTATGTGGATACCCCGGGTCTGCACATCGAGGAGAAGCGGGCCATCAACCGCCTGATGAACCGCGCCGCCACCAGTTCCCTGGGGGACGTGGCCATGGTGGTGTTCGTGGTGGACGGCACCCACTGGACCAAGGATGACGAGATGGTGCTGGGCAAGCTGCGCCACCTCAAGTGCCCCGTGGTGCTGGCGGTCAACAAGATCGACAACGTCAAGGAGAAAGAGGATCTGCTGCCGCACCTCGAGTGGCTGGGACAGCAGATGAACTTTGCCCACATCCTGCCCATCAGTGCCGAGAAGGGCACCAACGTGGAGAAGATCCGCGAGTGGGCCAAGGATCTGCTGCCGGAGAACGTCCACTTCTTCCCGGAAGATTACGTGACCGACCGCTCTTCCCGCTTCATGGCCTCCGAGATCATCCGCGAGAAGCTGATGCGCTTCACCGGCGAGGAGCTGCCCTATTCGGTGACGGTGGAGATCGAGCGCTTCAAGGTGGAGGAGACCGGTCTCTACCACATCCACGGGCTCATCCTGGTGGAGCGCGAAGGCCAGAAGAAAATGGTCATCGGCAACAAGGGCGAGAAGATCAAGACCATCGGCACAGAGGCGCGCATCGACATGGAACGGCTGTTCCAGAACAAGGTGCATCTCGAGTTGTGGGTCAAGGTCAAGTCCGGCTGGGCCGACGACGAGCGGGCCCTGCGCAGCCTCGGGTATGGCGACGACTGATTGCTGACCCCGGCTTTCGTCATCCACAGTCGGCCCTATCGGGAGACCAGCCAGCTGGTCGAGGTCTTCACCCAGGATAGCGGTCGATTCACCTTGGTGGCTCGCGGTTCCCGCGGGCCACGCTCCTCTCTGAAGGGGCTGCTTCAGCCCTTCACCCTGCTCACCATTGCCTGGCGCGGCAAGGGGGATCTCAAGAACCTCACCCAGGTGGAGTGCCCGGATCACTCGTTGCGCCTCGGCGGGGATCGTCTCTTCTACGGCCTCTATCTCAACGAGCTGGTCTACTACCTGCTGGAAGCGCACACCCCCTTCCCCGAGGTGTTCGACGCCTATGCCCGTGCCATCATGGCCCTGGCGGACGGCGAGACCCCGGAGCTGCCCCTGCGCCGCTTCGAGTTCCTGCTGCTGCAGGCCCTGGGCTACGCGGTGGACTTCGAATATGCCGCGGACGACGACTCCCCCATCGACCCCACCCTGCTTTACGGCTTCGAGCGGGAGCTCGGCTTTGTCGCTTGCGAGCGGGCGCCGGATCCCCGTACCCTGTTCCTCGGCGCCCACCTGCTGGCCTTCGCCGAGGGGCGTTTCGACACGCCTCCCTTGCTGCAGGCGGCCAAGCGTTTCAGCCGGCTGGCGCTGCAGCCCTATCTCGGCAAGCGTCAACTGAAGAGCAGGGAGCTCTTTTTGAAGCGAAAAGGCAGTGTTTCAAGCTGATTTTTATTATCTGGTGATGTTTTGTGTTTATGACATCGCCTTTCATGAACAATAATGCTGTCGCCGTGGCCAAAACCGGCCTGCGGCGGCACATGGACAGAGGGGCGGGCTCCACCCGTCCCGGCATTCACAGATGACCTGTATCAAGGAGTAAGCAATGAGCGAGATCTACCTGGGTGTGAACATCGACCATATCGCCACCCTGCGCAACGCCCGCGGCACCCAGTATCCGGATCCGGTACAGGCCGCCTTCGTGGCCGAGCAGGCCGGTGCCGATGGCATCACGGTCCACCTGCGGGAAGATCGCCGCCACATCACCGACCGGGACGTGGAGATCCTGCGCCAGACCATCCAGACCAGGATGAACCTGGAGATGGCGGTGACCGAGGAGATGATCGGCATCGCCTGCCGCATCAAGCCCCACTTCGTCTGCCTGGTGCCGGAGAAGCGCACCGAGGTGACCACCGAGGGGGGGCTGGACGTGGCGGGCCAGCTGGACAAGGTGACCGATGCGGTGACCCGCCTGGCCGCCGTGGGCGCCCAGGTGTCCCTTTTTATCGATGCGGATCCGTTGCAGATCGATGCGGCCGCCGCGAGCGGTGCTCCCTTCATCGAGATCCACACCGGCCGCTACGCCGATGCCACCACGGATGCCGAGCGCAACGCCGAGTTCAAGCGTATCGCTGCCGGTGCCTCCTATGCCGCAGGCAAGGGCTTGAAGGTCAATGCGGGCCACGGTCTGCACTACCACAACGTCAAGGCCATCGCCGCCATCCCCGAGCTCTATGAGCTCAACATCGGTCACGCCATCATCGGCCGCGCCGCCTTCGACGGTCTGGCCAAGGCGGTCAGCGACATGCGTGCGCTGATGCAGGAAGCCCGTCAGGGGATCTGATGCCGCTTCGCAGGTATGAAAACCACAAGGGACGCTTCGGCGTCCCCTGTGGTTTTCAGGAGTGGAAGGCGGGATGAACCCCGTGCTCATCTGGCATGGGGCCGGGCATCCGTGTGCAGAGGGCGAAAGGGAAGGGGCGCCTCAGCCTGGTTCCGGGAAGTAGCGCTCCAGCAGGGCGGTGAGGATGGCCTGGCACTCGGCATCCGGCTCGCCGGTGACCAGGGCAGGGCGAAAGTGAAGCTGGAAGGCGCGCAGGACGGCGCGGCTCTGCTCATCCCAGGCGCCGTGCTGGGGGAGGCCGTAGCCGTAACGGGCAAGCTGCTGCTGCCATTGCAGCGCATCCCAGGGGATGAGCTGCGTCTGGCGCAGCTCGGCCACCCGGGCCTCGTCGGGCCAGGCGCCGACACCGTAGCGCAGGGCGAGCTCGCGCCAGGGGAACCGGGGGCCGGGATCCTGCTTGCGCTCGGGGGCGACGTCGCTGTGGGCCAGCACCTGGGTGGGGGGGATCTGGTAGCGTTCGACCAGATCCCGGGCGAGGGCGCCGAGGGCGGCGATCTGGGCAGAGGGATAGGGTTGCCAGTGTCTCAGATGGGCTGGCAGGGCCGCGTCTTTCTCGTCATACCCGAGATTCACTATCTCGATACCGAGCGAACTGGCGTTGAGCCCGGCGTAGTGATGCCAGCGACTGCGTCCGGCGTGCCAGGCCCGCTGGCTGTCGGGCACCAGCTGGTAGACCGGGAACGGTTGCTCGTCGGTGTCGCGGGGGATCAGGTAGTGGGCGCTCACCTTGTGCTCCGGCTCGGTCAGCAGGCGCAGGGAGCGGGCATCCTCTTCATCCGTGTAGTGCAGGATGAGAAAGGCGATGCGCTCGTTCTGGCTGGCGCTCTGATGCTCCTGATTGAGACGATAGGGCGCAGGCTGGCAGGCGCCGAGCAGCAGGATGAGGGGCAGTGACCAGAACCAGCGCGCCGCGAACCGACACGCACCGCCGCTCGCCGACGGGCGTGGAGTCAGCAGGCGGCGCCAGCTCATGGTCTAGTCTCGCACCTGGTCGGAGGCGGTCATCAGGGCCCGGGCCTGTATTTGGCGGTGAGGCCAATCAGGAAGTTGCGCAGGATCTGATCCCCGCAATCCTGATAGTGCTTGTGATCCCTGGCGCGGAACAGGGCGCTCAGCTCGGACTTGGAGAGGTTGAAGTTCGCGAGCTTGAGGGTGCCCAGCATCTCCTCTTCCTTGTAGTTGAGGCCGATGCGCAGCTTGCGCAGGATCAGGTTGTTGTTGATCCGGTTCGGGATCACCTGGGGCGGGGCATCTTCCCGCACACCGCGGCGCAGGGCGATGAAGCCGTCGAGGAACTGGCTCAGTGCCGAGTCCGGGCAGGCGGCGAAGCCCGCTTCCTGTGCCTCGCCCTCTTCGGCCTCTTTCATCAGCCAGCCGTGCAACTGGGCATGGGTGATGGCCAGATTGCCCTTGGCAAAGATCTCGACCATCTGGTCGTTGCTGATGCTGAGGGCATAGCGCAGGCGGCGCAGAATATCGTTGTTGGTCATGTTGACTCCTGTGGAAACGGCGCAGATGTTACCACCTGCCGCCTGTCCAGTCAGAAAAAGCGCCTCAGTCGGTCAGGGCCAGGTAGCGGGGGGCCTCTTGCCTCACCTGCTCCAGGGCATCCTGCAGCTCCAGCAATTCGGGTTCCAGATCGCTCACGGCGACCCCGTCGCGCAGCTGCTGCTCGAGCTGGGAGAGCAGGCGTTGCAGACCCGGCACCCCGGAGTAGGCGCAGCCACCGTTGAGGCGGTGGAGCTGGGCCAGCACGTCTGCATCGTCGGCACTCCCTTCCAGCGCCGCCGCCAGGATGGGCTCCACCTCGTCGAAGCTGGCCAGCAGCATGGTCAGCATCTCCCGGGCGAGGGCCGGCTTGCCGGCGGCCTGACGCACGGCGAGGGGCCAGTCTATCTGCTGATCCCCGTGATTCTGGTGCCGCCGGTGGGCGAAGTCGGTGATGAGCTGCGCCAGCATCCCCTCGTCGATGGGTTTGGCCAGGTAGTCGTCCATGCCCTGGCGAATGAGGCGCTCCCGCTCACCGGGAATGGCATGGGCGGTGACCGCGACGATGGGGGTCTCGGTGTTGAGGGAGTGGTGGCGGATCGCCTGGGTGGCGCTGATGCCGTCCATGACGGGCATCTGGATATCCATGAAGATGATGTCGAACGGCTGGCTCTGGGCCAGGTTGACCGCCTCCTTGCCGTTCTTGCACACCACCACCTCGGTCACCATCTCCTTGAGCATGGCGGCGATGAGCTTGAGGTTGGCGGCGTTGTCATCCACCGCCAGCACCTTGACCGCCTGCACGCTGCGCGGCGTCGGCGCGGGCAGGGGGGCACGGCGTACCGCCTCGGGGGAGAGCAGGGCGTGCAGCAATTTGCGATGGTTGATGGGCTTGGAGAGGCAGTGGACGGCGCCGTGGGCCAGCATGGCATCGTAGAGGGCCGGCTCGTGGCTGCTGAGCAGCACTATGGTGTTCTGCTGGCCGTCCAGCCCGTCGAGACGGGCAATCACCTGCTGTGGGCTGTGCAGGGTGCTGCTGCCGATGAGCACCATGTCCTGGCTGCTCATCGGGGGCCACTCCTCGTCCACCGTCAGGGAGTGCACATCCAGGTGCCACTCTCCCAACAGGGCGAGCAGGGAGGCGTGAGTGAAGGGATCCGGCTCCAGCAGCCAGACCCGCTTGCCCTGGATGCGATCCAGCGGAAGCCGCTCGCTCTGGGGCAGGGGCGAGACATCCAGATCCAGGTGGAACGAGAAGACCGACCCCTTGCCGAGTTCGGATTCGAAGCGGATCTGGCCCCCCATCTGCTGCACCAGCTTCTGGGTGATGACGAGCCCGAGCCCGGTGCCCCCATAGCGGCGGGAGATGGAGGAGTCTGCCTGGTTGAAGGCCTGGAACAACTGGCGCTGCTGCTCTTCCGAGATGCCGATGCCGGTATCGCGAATCAGCACCCGCAGGCGCACCTTGTTGCCGTTCGATTCCCCGGTCTGCTCGACACGCACGTCCACGTTGCCACGCTCGGTGAACTTGATGGCGTTGCCGGTGAGGTTGGTGAGCACCTGCTGCAGGCGCATGGGGTCGCCGGTGAGGTAGTCCGGCACGGCGGCATCCACCTGGAGGGAGAGTTCGAGCTGCTTGTCGTGGGCGCTCGGCCCCAGCAGGTGCATGGTCTCGTTGAGGGTGTCCCGCAGGCTGAAGGGGATGTGCTCGAGCTGCAGCTTGCCCGCCTCCAGCTTGGAGAAGTCGAGGATGTCGTTGATGATCCCAAGGAGGTTGCGCGCCGACTTCTCGATGGTCTGCATGTAGTCGGTCTGGCTCGGGGTTAGGCTGGTCTTGAGCAGCTGGCGGGTGAAGCCGATGACCCCGTTGAGCGGGGTGCGCAGCTCGTGGGACATGTTGGCGAGGAACTCGGACTTGACCCTGGCCGCCTCCTGGGCGCGCTTCTTCGCCATGTCGAGCTCGACGTTCTGGATCTCGATCTGCTCGAGGGTCTCCCGCAGATCCGACGTCGCCTGATCGATGTTCTGCTGCATCTCCTCGTGATATTCGGAGAGCGCCTTGGCCATGGCGTTGATGCCGTTTTTCAGCATGTCGAGCTCGCCGGTGAGCTGGCCGCTGACCCGGGTATCGAGTCGCCCCTCCCTGATCCGGTGCACCGCCTGCACCATGTCGGTGATGGGCTGGGTCACGCTCTTGACCAGACGGAAGCCGAACAGGGCGCTGATGGCCAGCCCGATGAGCACGATGATGACCGCGAAGAAGGCGTCGCGGTACTGCAGGACGATGGCCCTGTCCGTGGCGAGCTGCATGGAGATGTAGCCGATGACCGGCGGCTCCAGATCGCTTGGCAGCGGGAAGCCGTCCAGGCTGGTCTCTGCCTGGATGGGGGTGCGCAGTATGATGTCATCGCCGTTGAAGGAGACGCTGGTCAGGGCCGGGATGACGCTGCCGTCCGGCAGACGAAGCTGGCTGAAGTCCCTGTGGTAGTTGGACGTCACGAACAGCTGGTTCTCCTGGGTGAAGACGGCGATGGACTTGATGAAGGGCGAGTTCTTGCGATGGGTGAGCCCGATCAGCCGCTTGAGGGATTCGCGGCTGTGCTGTGTCATGCCGTATTCGCTGGCGATGGCCAGGGGCTCGATGATGTTGATGCCCTGATCGATGAGGTTGTTTTCCAGCTGCTGATAGCGGTGGAAGGTGAAATAGCCGGCGATGAGGCCGCCAATGATGAGGGTCGGCAAGATGGTGAAGGCCAGCACCCGGGCCCTGAGACCGTACTTGGTCATGCCGCCGACCCGCCTTTCGCAAGAGAAGCCATGACCCGGTGCGCATGCAGGCACCGGGGTCGGGCAGGCAATACAGTCATTGTCGCTGTACGGGGTCTCAGGCCGTATCCGGTCATATCAATGGGCCACTTTTGGTCAGAATGGACGATGGGGCGGATGCCGCGGCTGGGGCCCTCAGGCCGTATTTGGTCATACGATTATTCTTGTGGGACAATGGTCTGCCGCAGATTCCACAATCATGACATAGCCACCTATAGGCACCAAGTTTTATGGCCCAGTTTTTCAAGCCCCAAAAGAAATCCACCCAGCCCCAACGTATTGAATTTACGGTAGACAGTCTGGATCACCACTGTGTCGGCGTCGGCCGTCATCAGGGCAAGGCCATCTTCGTCGAAGGGGCGCTGCCCGGCGAGGCCATCAAGGCCCGCATCATCGACGACAAGAAGCACTATGCCCACGCCGCCCTGCAACAGGTGGTGACCCCGGCGGACAACCGGGTCGCCCCCTTCTGCGACCACTATCGCGAGTGTGGCGGTTGCAGTGCCCAGCACCTGGGAGAGGGAGATCAGCTGGCGGCCAAGGAGGCGGGACTGGTCAGCCTGTTCGAGCGCCTTGGCAACATCCAGGCGCCTACACTGGCACCTGCGCTGACGGGGGAGTCCCGCGCCTACCGCCGGGTCTGCCGTCTGGCCATCAAGTTTGACAAGAACGGTCGCTGCACCCGGGTGGGCTTTCGTCGTCGCCAGTCGAACGATCTGGTAGAGATTGCCAGCTGCCCTGTGCTGGCCGAGCCCCTCTCCGCCCTTATCGCCCCTCTGCGCGAATGCCTCAACCGGCTGAAGAGCCAGCGCGAACTGGGTCACGCCGAACTCATTCAGGGGGAGCAGGGCATTCTGATGCTGCTGCGCCACACCGGTCGCCCCACCGAGGCAGATCGGGCGCACTTGACCGAGTTTGCCACCGCCCAGGGGATAGACCTCTATCTGCAGGCGGCGGACGAGCAGATCGAACCTCTGCGTCAACAGTCTCAGCCAAGTTACACGCTGGATGGCCTGTCTCTTGCATTCGCTCCCGGCGACTTCATCCAGGTCAACGGGCCCGTCAACCAGCGCATGGTGGAGCAGGCATTGAGCTGGCTCGACGCAGGCAAGGATGACAAGGTGCTGGACCTCTTCTGCGGCATCGGCAACTTCACCCTGCCGCTGGCCCGTCAGGCCCGCGAAGTGGTGGGGGTGGAAGGGGAGCTCGCCATGGTGACGCGTGCACAGGAGAATGCCCGCCGCAACGGCATCGACAACGCCCGCTTCTACAAGGCGGACTTGAGCGGCGACATCGTGGGCATGTCCTGGGCCCGGGAAGGGTTCGATCTGGTGCTGCTGGATCCGGCCAGACCCGGGGCGCTGGAGGTGATGAGCCACGTGGTGGCACTTTCCCCCAAACGGGTGGTCTATGTTTCCTGTAACCCGGTCACCCTGGCCCGTGACAGCCAGGTGCTGGTGCAGGGGGGCTACAAGCTGACCCGTCTGGGGATGCTGGACATGTTCCCCCACACTGGTCATCTGGAGTCCATGGCGCTGTTCGAACGGGGCTGAGTCGAGGCGACCGCATTATTCTGGATGAATCAAGATGCGGTCGTGATGATTTTTCGATGTGCATGATGCTGCCAGAGTGAGGTAAAACAGGTGTTTCTCGCTGCCTTCAACGGGCAGGGCAGCATGCGGTTATCTTGGTTTTCCAGCGGCGGCAGCGCTGTTTGAGCGGGAGTGATTAGGGTAATCTAGGTCGTCGATAGTGGATCGGATGCGGGGAAGAGCCCTGTCACCTTGCGCGGTGACATGCCTTGAAAACTCTTTCATGCATCCCCATTTGAGGCAGTCATCAGTTGATGAGGGGATGAGGAGAGCATCGGCTTTCGACCCCACACTTTTAAGGATTGATACCATGGTTGCGGTGCGCGATATTCATTTGAAAGACAATTTCACTCTGGATGAGTGGGTCAGTTCCCTTACCCTGAGTGAAAGTGACAAGAATCAGCTGCGAACCGTCTACCAGTATTGCCTGACCCTGGGTGACGAAGCGCTCACCAACCGCCTGCTGGTGCGCGGGGTCGAGATGGTGGGCATCCTGCTGATGCTCAGCATGGATCTCGCCACCCTCAAGGCCGCCATTCTCTATCCCTTCGTCGAAGCGGGTCTCATCAGCCAGGAAAAGGTGAACGAGGACTTCGGCCCCAAGATCGCCAAGCTGGTGGAAGGGGTGCTGGAGATGGAGGCCATCCGCTCCCTGCAAACCCTTCACCGCAGCGAAACCTCGCCGGAGCAGGTGGACAACGTGCGCCGCATGCTGCTCGCCATGGTCGAGGACGTGCGCGCCGTGGTCATCAAGCTGGCGGAGCGCATCGCCTGCCTGCGTGAGGCGAAGAAGGCGGATGAGGAGACCCGGGTGCTGATGGCCCAGGAGATCACCAACATCTATGCCCCCCTTGCGAACCGCCTCGGTATCGGTCAGCTCAAGTGGGAGCTCGAGGATCTCGCCTTCCGCTACCTGCACCCGGACACCTACAAGCAGATCGCCAAACAGCTGGATGAGAAACGGCTCGACCGCGAGCGCTACATCCGCGAATTCGTGCAGTCCCTGCGCGATGCCCTGGCCGAGGCCGGCGTCGAGGCCGAGGTCTATGGCCGACCGAAACACATCTACAGCATCTGGCGCAAGATGCAGAAGAAGCACCTCGAATTCAACGAGCTGTTCGATGTGCGCGCGGTGCGGGTGATCACCAAGCGGCTGCAGGATTGCTACGCGGCGCTCGGTATCGTTCACACCCATTTCCACCATATTCCCCGCGAATTTGACGACTATGTCGCCAACCCCAAGCCCAATGGCTACCAGTCCATCCACACCGTGGTGGTGGGGGAGGAGGGCAAGACGGTGGAGATCCAGATCCGTACCGAGCAGATGCATCAGGATGCGGAGCTCGGTGTGGCCGCGCACTGGCGCTACAAGGAAGGGGCCCAGGCCGCTGCCAAGACCAGCACCTTCGAAGACAAGATCGAATGGCTGCGCAAACTCCTCGCCTGGCAGGAGGATCTCTCGGAGAGCGGCTCCTTGCTGGACGATCTGCGCAGTCAGGTGTTCGAGGACAGGGTTTATGTCTTCACTCCCAAGGGCGATGTCATCGACCTGCCAGCAGGGGCGACGCCGCTCGACTTCGCCTATCACGTGCACAGCATGATCGGTCACCGCTGCATCGGCACCAAGATCGACGGTCGTATCGTGCCCTTCACCTATACGCTGCAAACCGGTGATCAGGTGGAGGTGATCACCCAGAAGGAGCCGAACCCGAGCCGCGACTGGATGAACCCGAACGCCGGCTTCCTGCGCTCCAGCCGGGCGCGGGCCAAGGTGGCCACCTGGTTCAGAAAGCTGGACCGGGACAAGAACATCGCCGCCGGCAAGGAGTTGCTGGAGAAGGAGCTGGACCGCCACAACCTCACCCTCTCCAAGGTGGACAAGGTGGTGCTGGAGCGCTTCCATGCGGAGGAGCTGGAAGATTTGCTGGCCGGTATCGGCAGCGGCGACATCCGCATCAACCAGCTGCTCAACTACCTCGACACCCGCTACAACAAGCCGACGGCGGAAGAAGAAGATCGCCGTCTGCTGGAGAAGCTGGAGCAGAAGGCCAATGTGCCCTTCCGCCCCAAACCCAAGGATCACATAGTAGTGGAAGGGGTGGGCAACCTGATGACTCACATCGCCCGCTGCTGCCAGCCCATCCCGGGGGACGCCATCCAGGGCTTCATCACCATGGGACGGGGGGTTTCCATCCACCGGGAGGATTGCGAGCAGCTCAAGGAGCTGTCGCGTCGCAACCCGGAGCGTCTGATCGATGCGGTCTGGGGGGAGAACTACTCCGGCGGTTACGGTCTCACCATCCGCATTCTCTCCAACGACAGATCCGGCCTGCTGCGCGACATCACCACCGTGCTCGCCAACGAGAAGATCAACGTGATGGGAGTGCGTTCGCGCTCCAACGTGCGCGAGCAGACCGCCGAAATAGACATGGAGCTGGAGATTTACAACATCAACGCCTTCAACCGGGCGTTGGCCAAGCTCAGTCAGCTCAACGACGTGATCAGCGCCAAGCGGCTGTAATGCTCAACCGACCGGCCCCAGTGGCCGGTCTGCATTTTCTCCCTCCTTGTAGAGCATTGAAGACGGATATCACGCGCCCCATCTCCGGCCGCCATGGCTCCACATCATGTGGAGCAGTGGCGTGAGCGGATATTCATGAACCCCATTTACCGAATCGAAAGTGAGTTGCCCATGTCCCAACGCTACGACCTTCCCCAACTGCTCGACATCATGGCTAGATTGCGTGACCCGAACGGGGGCTGTCCCTGGGATCTCAAGCAGAGCTTCCAGACCATAGTGCCGCACACCCTGGAGGAGGCCTACGAGGTGGCGGATGCCATCGAGAGCGAAGATTGGCAAGGGCTGAAGGGGGAGCTCGGTGATCTGCTGTTCCAGGTCGTGTTCTATGCCCAGCTCGGCAAGGAGCAGGGATTGTTCGACTTTGCCGACATCGTCGATACCGTGAGCGAGAAGCTCATTCGCCGCCACCCCCATGTCTTCTCCGATGCCGACCTGGGTGACGAGCAGGCGGTCAAAGCGAACTGGGAGGCGGAAAAGGCCAAAGAGCGGGCCGCGCTCGACAAGGAGAGCGTGCTGGACGATATCCCCCTCTCCCTGCCTGCCCTGACCCGGGCCGCCAAGATCCAGAAGCGCTGCGCTACCGTCGGTTTTGACTGGAAGACGCTGGGGCCCGTGGTGGACAAGATCCACGAGGAGATCGACGAGGTGATGGAAGAGGTGTTGATGGCGGATGTGGACGAGGGGCGGGTGAGCGACGAGCTCGGCGATCTCTTGTTCGCCACCGTCAACCTGGTGCGCCATCTGGGCAAGGATCCCGAGCAGGTGCTGAGGGCTGCCAACACCAAGTTTGAGCGTCGTTTTCGTCAAGTTGAACACTTTATTGCCGCAGAAGGTCTGAAAATGACGGATTGCTCCCTGGAGAAGCTGGACGAGGCCTGGAACAAGGCCAAGGAAACCGAACAAAGTTGATTTGGCGCAAGACGGGGCGGCGGGGAGCCTGATAGATTTTTGTTCATTGTTTGGGAGTGGGGGTTTTGGTATACTGTTTCCCCGTCCTGCTTCATCCCCGAAGCACCCCTTAAAATTCCCTAAACTTCTTTCAGGTTCAGCATGACGACCAAATATATTTTTGTGACTGGTGGCGTTGTTTCATCCCTCGGCAAAGGCATTGCCGCAGCTTCTCTGGCAGCCATTCTGGAAGCCCGTGGTCTGGATGTGACCATCATGAAACTGGACCCGTACATCAACGTGGATCCGGGCACCATGAGCCCGACCCAGCATGGTGAAGTGTTCGTAACCGAGGACGGGGCCGAAACCGATCTGGATTTGGGCCACTACGAGCGTTTCATCCGCACCAAGATGACCCGCCGCAACAACTTCACCACCGGCCGCATTTATGCGGACGTGCTGCGCAAGGAGCGTCGTGGTGACTATCTGGGCGCCACCATCCAGGTGATCCCGCACATCACCAACGCCATCAAGGAGCGGGTGATTGCCGGTGCCGAAGGCCATCAGGTTGCCATCGTCGAAGTGGGCGGTACCGTGGGCGACATCGAGTCCCTGCCGTTCCTTGAAGCCATTCGTCAGCTGGCGGCCATCGTGGGTCGCAACAATGCCATGTTCATGCACCTGACCCTGGTTCCTTACCTGGCCGCCGCCGGCGAGGTGAAGACCAAGCCGACCCAGCACTCCGTGAAGGAGCTGCTCTCCATCGGTATCCAGCCGGATGTGCTGATCTGCCGCTCCGACCGCGCCATTCCGGCCAACGAGCGTGCCAAGATCGCCCTGTTCTGCAACGTGCCCGAGCGCGCCGTCATCTCCATGAAGGATGTCGACTCCATCTACAAGATCCCGGCGCTGCTGAAATCCCAGGGGCTGGACGGCTACATCACCGAGCGCTTCGGCATCGAGTGCAAAGAAGCCGACCTGGCCGAGTGGGAACAGGTCATCTATGAAGAGGCCAACCCGACTGCCGAAGTCACCATCGGCATGGTGGGCAAGTATGTCTCTCTGCCGGACGCCTACAAGTCCGTCAACGAAGCGCTCAAGCATGGTGGCCTGAAGACCCGTCTCTCCGTCAACATCAAGTACATCGACTCCCAGGACATCGAGACCCGTGGTGCCGAGCTGCTGGAAGGTCTGGATGCGATCCTGGTACCGGGTGGCTTCGGCGAACGCGGCGTGGAAGGCAAGATTCTGGCCGCCAAATATGCCCGCGAGAACAAGATCCCGTACCTCGGTATCTGCCTGGGCATGCAGGTTGCCTTGATCGAATACGCCCGCAATGTGGCGGGCATGGAAGGGGCTCACTCCTCCGAGTTCAAGAAAGACAGCCCGTTCCCCGTGGTTGGTCTCATCACCGAGTGGGTGGATGACGAAGGCAACGTCGAGACCCGGACCGAGAAGTCCGATCTGGGCGGCACCATGCGTCTGGGCTCCCAGCTCTGCCACCTGGTGGAAGATTCCAAGGTCCGTCAGATGTACGGCAGCCCGACCATTTACGAGCGCCACCGTCACCGTTATGAAGTGAACAACAAGCTGCTGCCGCAGATTGAAGCGGCAGGTCTGAAGGTGACCGGTCTCTCCGCCGACAAGAAGCTGGTGGAAATCATCGAGATCCCGGATCACCCCTGGTTCGTGGCCGCGCAGTTCCACCCGGAGTTCACCTCGACTCCCCGTGATGGCCACGCCCTGTTCGCCGGTTTTGTGAAGGCGGCGGGCGAGTATCAGAAGCGTAATTTGAAGTAATTGAAAATAAATGCGGTTGGGGCTCTGTGCCACAGCCGCTTTTTTTGGCATATTTTTGTTGTTTTTTTACGAAACCTGAGGAAATACACATGTCCAAGATCGTTAAAGTGATCGGTCGTGAAATCATCGACTCCCGTGGTAACCCGACCGTTGAGGCCGAAGTTCACCTGGAAGGTGGTTTTGTTGGTATGGCAGCCGCTCCGTCTGGCGCGTCCACCGGTTCCCGCGAAGCGCTGGAACTGCGTGACGGCGACAAGAGCCGTTTCCTGGGTAAAGGCGTGCTGAAAGCCATCGAAGCCGTCAACGGCCCGATCGCTCAGGCTCTGCTGGGTAAAGATGCCAAGGACCAGGCCACTGTCGACCAGATCATGATCGACCTCGACGGTACCGAGAACAAATCCAAGTTCGGCGCCAACGCCATCCTGGCTGTTTCCCTGGCCAACGCCAAAGCTGCCGCTGCTGCCAAAGGCATGCCGCTGTACGCCCACATCGCCGAGCTGAATGGCACCCCGGGTGTTTACTCCATGCCGCTGCCCATGATGAACATCATCAACGGTGGTGAGCACGCCGACAACAACGTCGACATCCAGGAGTTCATGATCCAGCCGGTTGGCGCCAAGACCCTGAAAGAAGCCGTT
Source organism: Aeromonas caviae (assembly GCF_000819785.1). Classification (GTDB taxonomy): domain Bacteria; phylum Pseudomonadota; class Gammaproteobacteria; order Enterobacterales; family Aeromonadaceae; genus Aeromonas; species Aeromonas caviae. Next base: position 57,557 of record NZ_CDBK01000071.1, read on the forward strand.
CGCATGGGCGCAGAAGTGTTCCACAACCTGGCCAAAGTGCTGAAGTCCAAGGGCTACAACACTGCCGTCGGTGACGAAGGTGGTTTCGCTCCGAACCTGAAATCCAACGCCGAAGCGCTGGAAGTGATCGCTGAAGCCGTTGCCGCTGCCGGTTACAAACTGGGCACCGACATCACCCTGGCCATGGACTGCGCTGCGTCCGAGTTCTACGACGCAGAGAAGAAAGAGTACAACCTGAAGGGCGAAGGTCGTGTCTTCACCTCCAACGGTTTCTCCGACTTCCTGGCTGACCTGACCACCAAGTTCCCGATCGTCTCCATCGAAGATGGCCTGGACGAATCCGACTGGGAAGGCTTCGCCTACCAGACCGCCGAACTGGGCAAGAAAATCCAGATCGTGGGTGACGACCTGTTCGTAACCAACACCAAGATCCTGAAGCGCGGTATCGACAACGGCATCGCCAACTCCATCCTGATCAAGTTCAACCAGATCGGTTCCCTGACCGAAACGCTGGCTGCCATCAAGATGGCCAAAGACGCTGGCTACACTGCCGTCATCTCCCACCGCTCCGGTGAGACCGAAGACGCGACCATCGCCGACCTGGCTGTGGGTACGGCTGCTGGCCAGATCAAGACCGGTTCCATGAGCCGTTCTGACCGTGTTGCCAAGTACAACCAGCTGATCCGTATCGAAGAAGCCCTGGGTGCCAAGGCTCCGTTCCGTGGTCTGAAAGAAGTGAAGAACCAGGCTTAATTTTCGCCTGCGTTCATGCTTCACAAAGCCCCGCCATCTGGCGGGGCTTTTTCGTTCTGCGCTTATGGGCGTGTGCGACCTGCATTTTTTATTCCGACCAACCCATCCGGCACACAGGCTTTCTTTTGTCTTGCCTGCGAATATGGGAAACTAGGCCGCTTGAAGGAGACTCAGTGCATGCGGCTACTCACTCTTATCCTGCTCCTCCTGTTGGGAGGGCTGCAATATGACCTCTGGCTGGGGAAAAACGGCCTCTCCGACTATCGGGAACTCTCCACCGCCATCGAGCGGCAGCAACAGGACAACCTGGTACTCAAGGACCGCAACAGCCTGATTTACCGGGAAATCGACGATCTTACCTCTGGCCTTGAGGCCATCGAGGAGTTGTCGCGCAACGATCTTGGCTACATCAAGCAGGGCGAGACCTTCTACCGAATCATTCCCAAAGAAAAGGATCAGGTGACGGAGCCTGATGGTGCCCCCTACGATGACTGATAGCCTGAGCGGCCTGACCGCCATCGTCCCCGCTGCCGGTATTGGCAGTCGCATGGGGGCCAATTGCCCCAAGCAGTACCTTTCCCTGGCAGGGAAATGCATTCTGGAGCACACCCTGGAGCGTCTGCTCTCCCATCCCGCCATCGCCCGTGTGATCGTGGCGCTGGCGCCCCACGACCGCTGGTTTGAGACCTTGACCGTGGCAGCCGATCCGCGGGTGCTGCGAGTGCAAGGGGGAAGCGAGCGCGCCTTCTCCGTGCTCAATGCGTTGCACATGGCAGAAGGGGAGTGGGCACTGGTGCATGACGCTGCCCGGCCCTGTCTGACCCACGAGGATCTCGATGCGCTCATTGCTGCCGCCATGGCCTCTGGCGGTGCCATCCTCGGCAGCCGGGTGCGCGATACCATGAAGCGCACCGATGCGGCCGGCAATATCCTCGCCACCGTGGATCGCGAGCAGCTCTGGCATGCCCTGACGCCCCAGATGTTTTTGGTCCGCCCCCTCAAGCGGGCGCTTGAGGAGGGGCTGGCGCTCGGCGCCGCCATCACCGATGAAGCCTCCGCCATGGAGCGGGCCGGTTTCCCCGTGCGCATGGTGGAAGGGCGGGCCGATAACATCAAGGTGACCCGGCCGGAAGATCTCTCCCTGGCCGGGCTCTATTTACAGCAACAACGTGCGTGCCGGTCGGCACGACCCGATTCATCCCCAGAGGAGCAGGCATGATCCGCACCGGACATGGTTTTGATGAGACAGATTTCCGTGTATTGAGGAGGGCGCAAGCATGATGCGGATCGGACATGGTTTTGATGTTCACAAGTTTGGCGGGGTTGGTCCCTGCATGCTGGGCGGGGTGGCGGTGCCCTATGAACAGGGCCTGCTGGCCCACTCCGATGGCGACGTGGTGCTGCATGCGGTGAGCGATGCCCTGCTGGGGGCCATCGGCGCCGGCGACATCGGCCGCCACTTCCCCGATACCGCCGCCGAATTCAAGGGCATCGACAGCCGCATCCTGCTGCGGGATGTCTTTGCCCGCGTGCAGCTCGCCGGTTATGCCATCGGCAACCTGGATGTGACCATCATCGCCCAGGCCCCCAAGATGGCCCCCCATATCGACGCCATGTGCGCCGTGCTGGCCGCGGATCTGCAATGTGACTTGAACCGGGTGAACGTCAAGGCGACCACCACCGAACAACTCGGATTCACGGGGCGCAAGGAAGGGATCGCCACCGAAGCCGTCGTCTTGCTGGTGAAACAATGATGCTTGAACAACTTGCCTATCTGCACGGGACGCCCACTGCTCGCGGCATCCTCAAGGCCGAGGCCGCCGACTTCGTGGTCAATGAAGATCTCGGGTTTGCACCTTGCGGCGAGGGGGAACACATCTTCGTCCGGGTACGCAAAACCGGTGAGAATACCGCCTGGGTGGCTGGTCTGCTGGCCGATGCGGCCGGGGTTGCCCGCAATGCGGTGACCTGGGCTGGTCTGAAAGATCGCCATGCGGTGACCGAACAGTGGTTCGGCATCCATCTGCCGGGCAAGGGCGAGCTGGATCTCTCGGTCATCGAGAACGACAACATCCGGATCCTTGAGGTGAAGCGCCACAACAAGAAGCTGCGGGTCGGCTATCTCAAGGGCAACCACTTCACCCTGCGTCTCACCGGGCTGGAGCAGGCCGACGGGCTGGAATCCCGTCTGCAGGCGATTGCAACCCAGGGGGTACCCAACTACTACGGCGAGCAGCGTTTCGGCCGCGGTGGCAACAACCTGGAGGCCGCCAAGGCGATGTTCGCCGGCAAACGGATCAAGGATCGCAACAAGCGCTCCCTCTATCTGTCCGCCGCCCGCAGCATGCTGTTCAATGCCATTGTCAGCGCCCGCATCGAGCAGGGACTGGCCCATCAGCTGCTGGCAGGCGACTGCGTGATGCTCAAGGGCAGCCACTCCATCTTCAGCGAAGAGAGCGTGACTCCCGAGCTGGAGGCGCGCCTTGCCTCCGGGGACGTGCAGCTGACCGCTCCCCAGTGGGGCCGTGGCCGTCTGGCGAGCCAGGGCGCTGCTGCCGAGTTCGAGCAAGAAGTGCTGGCTCCTTATGGTGACTGGTGCGAAGGACTGGAGAAAGCCGGGCTGGATCAGGACAGGCGCCCGCTGCTACTCAAGCCGGAGCAGATGAGCTGGCAACGGGAGGACGAGGTGCTGACCCTGTCGTTCTTCCTGCCTGCCGGCGCCTTTGCCACCAGTGTGGTACGCGAATTAATGCAGGCCGAAGAGGCCGATCACGGTTTCAGGAACTCAACCGATGCGAATTCTGGTCAGTAATGACGATGGGGTGCACGCCGAGGGCATTCGCGCCCTCAGCGAGGCGTTGCGTGCCTGTGGCGAGGTCGTGGTGGTGGCGCCGGATCGCAACCGCAGCGGTGCCAGCCACTCCCTGACGCTGGAAGTGCCGCTGCGGGTCATCCGCCTCGATGCGTCCAGTTTTCACGGCATCAAGAGTTATGCGGTCAAGGGGACGCCGACCGACTGCGTTCATCTGGCGGTCAACGAACTGCTGCGCCCTGAGCCCGACATGGTGGTGGCCGGTATCAATCACGGGGCCAACCTGGGGGATGACGTCATCTACTCGGGGACGGTGGCGGCCGCGACGGAAGGGCGTCATCTTGGTTTCCCCTCCATCGCCGTTTCGCTGGTGGGCAAGACTCATTTCGCCAGTGCGGCCCACTACGCCGCCCAGCTGGTGCGGGGGCTGATGGTGCATCCGTTGCCTGCGGATCAGATCCTCAACGTGAATGTGCCGGACCTGCCGCTCGAGCAGATCAAGGGGATCAGGGTGACCCGCCTTGGCAATCGCCACCGGGCGGAGTCGGTGATCCGCACCGAGGATCCCCGTGGTCAGCCGGTCTACTGGATTGGTCCCCCCGGCAACCAGCAGGATGCGGGAGAGGGAACGGACTTTGCCGCCATCGAGCAGGGTTATGTCTCCATCACTCCCCTGACCATCGACATGACGGCCTACGGCAGTCTGTCGACCCTGGGCGCGTGGCTGGATCTGCAGGGATGACGTTGTGATAGTACAGCGCCTGTTGAATCAACTGATTGCCCAGGATGTCCGCGATTTCCGCGTATTGGCGGCGATCGCGAAGGTGCCGCGCCAGCTGTTTGTGGACGAGGCCATGGCCCACAAGGCCTGGGACAATACGGCCCTGCCCATCGGCCATGGGCAGACCATCTCCCAGCCTTACATCGTGGCGCGCATGACCGAGCTGCTGATCCAGAACGATCCGGCCCATGTGCTGGAGATCGGGACGGGATCGGGCTACCAGACGGCGGTACTGGCCCACCTAGTGGAGCATGTCTACACCATGGAGCGGATCAAGTCGCTGCAGTTTCAGGCCCGGCGCAGATTGCGCCAGCTCGATCTGCACAATGTGTCGGCCAAGCACGGCAATGGGTGGCTAGGTTGGCCCAACAAGGGCCCTTTCGACGCCATTCTGGTGACGGCGGCGGCCAGTGAGGTCCCCAAGGCCCTGACCGATCAGCTGGCTGATGGTGGTCGTCTGGTGTTGCCGGTGGGTGATGGCCAGCAGACCCTGCAGCTCATCGAGCGATCGGGCTCCCAGCTCACCAGCCGGATCCTGGAGCCGGTACGTTTCGTTCCCCTGATTGACGGAGATGTCGAGTGAAGTTGTTTTCCCGCCTTTATGTTCTGGTGATGCAGTGGGCACGCCACAAGTATGCCCCCTGGTATCTGGCCATCACCGCCTTTATTGAATCCATCTTCTGGCCCATCCCGGTGGATGTGATGCTGGCGCCCATGGCGCTCGGCAAACCTCATCGCGCCTGGCACTATGCCGCGCTGGCCACTCTCTTTTCGGTGCTGGGCGCCCTGTTTGGTTATCTGCTCGGCTATGCCCTGTGGGAGCCAGTGGTGCAGCCGCTGGTGACCTCGGTTGGCTATGAGGACAAGATTGCCCTGGCCGAGCAGTGGTTCGCGCAGTGGGGCATCTGGGTTATTTTTATTGCCAGCTTCACGCCGATCCCCTACAAGGTGTTTACCGTCACGGCTGGCTTGCTTCACATGGCACTGTTGCCTTTCATCCTGACCTCGCTGATCGGTCGTGGCATGCGCTTCTTCCTGGTTGCAGGTCTGATGCGCTGGGGCGGCGAGAAGATGGAGCGCAAGCTGATGCACTATGTGGATGTGCTGGGCTGGCTCTGTATTGGTTTGGCCGTTGCGGCCTATTTCTGGTTTAGTCGTTAAGGATCCACTATGTGTTCGCGTGTTTGGCAAGGTAGCGGTGTCGTCGTGTTGTCATGGCTGCTGCTTGCCTGTTCCTCCAGCAAGACTGCGGCTCCGGTGCACAGCCTGGGCAATGATCAGGTCGCTTCGACCATCCCCGTGCGTCAAGGTATGACCAAGCCCGGCATTGCAGGCAACGGGTACACCGTGGTCAAAGGAGACACTCTCTATTCCATTGCATTTCGTTCTGGCATGGATGTGGCTTCGCTTATCAGCATCAATGGCATCACTCCCCCCTATAACATTTATCCCGGCCAGCAGCTCAGGCTCGATGGCGCTTCCGCCCCCATGGCGGTGGCAACCGTCGGCAGCCCTGTCAGTCGTGGCAGCGTGACGGGGTCTGGCAGTTACGAGGTGCGCCGTGGCGATACCTTGAGCAGCATCGGTCGCCAGTTCGGTCTCTCCAACCAGGCCTTGGCCCAGCGCAACAACCTCCAGGCTCCTTATGCATTGCACGTGGGCCAGGTGCTCAATGTAGGGGGCTCGGGTTCCTCGGGTGGTCAGATGGTGGCAGCAGCCACACCGGTGGTGACCAGCACGGGGCCCAAACCCCTGGCCACGGCTCCGGCAGGTACGACCACACCATTTATTGCTCAGAAAACGATTGCTCCTGCCTCGTCAACAGCATACGCTCAGGCGAAAGAACAAAAAACCGTCAGTTCCTCGTCAACACTCTCCTGGCATTGGCCGACCAAAGGGCGGATCGTTGAAGGCTTCTCCGTTGCGGAACAAGGCAACAAGGGCATCGACATTTCCGGCCAGAAGGGCCAACCCATTTACGCTGCGAGCAGCGGCAAAGTGGTCTATGCGGGCAGTGCACTGCGAGGGTATGGCAAGCTGATAATTCTCAAGCACAACGATGACTACCTCTCCGCCTACGCTCACAACGATGAGTTGAGGGTCAAGGAGGGAGACACCGTGAAGGGCGGAGCGGTTATCGCCAATATGGGTAGCACGGATGCGCCGGATGTGCGCTTGCACTTTGAAATCCGGTACAAAGGCAAGTCGATCAACCCGATGGGCTATTTGCCAAAGCGTTAACTCAGAGAGCTGAGTCTTACTCTGGTGTAGGTCAGGGAGAGATATCATGAGCCAAGAACAACTGGTAATGCAGGATGCAGAGTTAGAGTTCGACGAGGAGCTGGAGGTTCAGGAGGAAGAAGAGGTTCAGGAAGTGGCGGCCGAAGCCGAAGAGACCATTTCCGATGAACTGATGGCGCCAGAGCTGAACAAGGTAATGGACGCCACCCAGCTCTATCTGGGGGAGATAGGCTTCTCCCCCTTGCTCACGGCCGAAGAGGAAGTCTACTACGCCCGCCGTGCCCTGCGTGGCGACAAAGCGGCGCGCAAGCGCATGATTGAATCCAACCTGCGCCTGGTGGTCAAGATTGCCCGGCGCTACAACAACCGCGGCCTGGTGCTGCTGGATCTCATCGAAGAGGGCAACCTCGGCCTTATCCGCGCCGTCGAGAAGTTCGACCCCGAGCGAGGCTTCCGTTTCTCTACCTATGCCACCTGGTGGATCCGCCAGACCATAGAACGGGCCATCATGAACCAGACCCGTACCATTCGTCTGCCCATCCATGTGGTCAAGGAGCTGAACGTCTATCTGCGCACTGCGCGCGAGCTTTCTCATCGTCTCGACCATGAGCCGACCGCCGAGGATATCGCCTCTGCACTGGATCGCTCTGTGGACGATGTGAATCGCATGCTCAAGCTCAACGAGAAGATCACCTCGGTGGATACTCCCATTGGTGGCGATCGCGACAAGGCGCTGCTGGATGTACTTTCCGACGAGCGCGGCATGGGGCCCGAGCTGGAGTCCCAGGAAGATGACATGCGCAGCAGCATAGTGCACTGGCTGGAGGAGCTGAATCCCAAGCAGCGCGAAGTGCTGGCCCGCCGTTTCGGTCTGCTCGGCTATGAACCGGCCACCTTGGAAGACGTGGGCGCCGAGATTGGTCTGACCCGCGAGCGGGTGCGTCAGATCCAGGTAGAAGGGTTGCGCCGCTTGCGGGAGATCCTGCTGGGGCAGGGACTCTCCATCGAAGCGTTGTTCCGCACCAACTAAACGGGTATGAATACCGTCATCAAGATGAAAAAGGGGCCGCAGGCCCCTTTCTTTTTGTCGTGGATCGTCAGGATCACACCGGATCCAGGGTATCCAGCGGCCAGCGCGGCACGGCCTTGACGACCAGGGGTTCGAAGACTCCCGCCTTAAGGCGTTGCATGCCTGCATAGGCGATCATGGCGCCGTTGTCGGTGCAGTATTCGGTGCGCGGGTAGAAGACTTCACCTTTGAGGCTCTCCATCAGCTCGGCCAGCTGGGCGCGCAGATGACGGTTGGCGCTGACGCCGCCTGCCACGACCAGACGATTGAGGCCGGTCTCTTTCAGGGCACGACGGCACTTGATGGCCAGGGTGTCGACCACCGCATCCTCAAACGCCCGGGCGATGTCGGCACGGGTCTGCTCGTCGTCGCCATTGGCTGCTATGGTATTGGCGGCAAAGGTCTTGAGGCCGGAGAAGCTCATGTCGAGCCCGGGACGGTCGGTCATGGGACGCGGGAAGGTGAAGCGCCCAGTGGTGCCCTTTTCTGCCAGCCGGGAGAGCAGTGGACCACCGGGATAGTCCAGACCCATCAGCTTGGCGGTCTTGTCGAACGCCTCACCGGCGGCATCGTCGATCGATTCGCCCAGCAGCTGGTAGCTGCCGATGCCGTCGACCCGGACCAGCATGGAGTGGCCGCCGGAAACCAAGAGCGCTACGAAGGGAAACTCGGGGGCTCGCTCTTCCAGCATGGGGGCCAGCAGGTGGCCTTCCATGTGGTGTACGGCGATGGCCGGCTTGTCCCAGGCCATGGCCAGCGAGCGGCCTATGGTCGCCCCGACCAGGATGGCGCCAACCAGACCTGGCCCCGCGGTATAGGCGATGCCATCGATGTCATCCTTGCCAAGTCCGGCCTCTTTCAAGGCGGCCTGGATCAAGGGGATCGTCTTGCGTACATGGTCCCGGCTGGCGAGCTCGGGAACGACGCCGCCGTAGTCCGCATGCAGCTTGACCTGGCTGTACAACTGGTGGGAAAGGATCCCTTTTTGATCATCGAAGATCGCGATCCCGGTTTCGTCACAGGATGTCTCTATGCCCAATACACGCATTGCTAAAAAATTTCACTGCTAAAATGAGACGGCTATGGTAACCTTCGCGGGTTTTTTAAACCAGAGCGATCTCTGCGGGTTTACTTTCATTCCCTGTCCAGAGTATAATTTCGCACCATTTTAAGACATGCTGATCGATTGAAGGTCAGCTAACAATTTATCACTGAGGTGAAAGGCACATGCCAGTAATCAAAGTCCGTGAAAATGAGCCGTTTGACGTTGCTCTGCGTCGCTTCAAGCGTTCTTGCGAAAAGGCCGGTATCCTGTCCGAAGTTCGTAGCCGTGAGTTCTACGAGAAGCCGACTACCATTCGCAAGCGCGCTAAAGCGTCCGCTGTCAAGCGTCACGCCAAGAAGCTGTCCCGCGAAAACGCACGTCGTATCCGCCTGTACTAATCAAGGGATCATGCCGTGTCTCTGAAGGATCAACTCAAGGATCAGCAAAAGCTCGCGATGCTTGCCAAAGACAAGCCTCGGTTGGGTGCTATCCGCTTGTTGATGGCAGAAATCAAGCAGCGTGAAGTCGATACCCGTGTCGAGCTCAACGATGAAGAGATCCTCGCTGTCGTGACCAAAATGGTCAAACAGCGTCGCGATTCCATCAGCCAGTTTGAAGCTGCCGGTCGCCAGGATCTCGCCGACAAAGAGTCCGCCGAGATCGTTGTGCTGCAGGAGTTCCTGCCACAACAGCTGACCGCAGACGAAATTGCCGCACTGATCGAGCAAGCCATCACTGAAAGTGGTGCTGCCGTCATGGCTGACATGGGTAAAGTCATGGCTGTCTTGAAGCCAAAAATTCAGGGGCGTGCCGATGTCGGCGCCGTCAGTGCTCAGGTGAAAACCCGCTTGGCGTAACAGGCAACTCTCTTGTTTGGTCGAAGAAGCCGTGCTTCCCATTGGAATGCGCGGCTTTTTTATTTCCTATGCAATGAAACAGGACGGTTATGGCTGGCAGGATCCCGCAATCCTTTATCGATGATCTGCTCGTACGCACAGACATAGTCGAGTTGATCGACTCCCGTGTGCGGTTGAAGAAAGCCGGTAAGAACTACCAGGCTTGCTGCCCTTTTCATAACGAAAAAAGCCCCTCCTTTACCGTCAGCCAGGAGAAGCAGTTCTATCACTGTTTCGGTTGTGGTGCCCACGGCAATGCCATCGGCTTTGTCATGGAGTACGACGGCCTGGAATTCCCCGATGCCATCGAAGAGCTGGCAAGCCTGCACGGCATGCAGGTCCCCCGTGAGCAAACGGCGGGTGGATCAAGCCATAGCCAACCAGCCGTCAGCAAGGATCTGTTCGAGCTGATGAACCAGATTGCGCGCTTCTACGAGAGCAATCTCAAGAACGCGCCTCAGGCGGTGGAGTATCTGAAAGGCCGGGGCCTGACTGGCGAGGTGGTCAAGCGCTTCAACATCGGTTATGCCCCTGGGGACTGGGATCAGGTGCGTCGCCGCTTTGGCGCCAGTCGGGATCACGAACAACTGCTGATTTCGGGCGGTATGCTGATCCCCCGTGACAACGGCCCGGGCAGCTACGATCGTTTCCGCGATCGCATCATGTTTCCGATCCGGGACAAACGAGGCCGGGTCATCGGCTTCGGTGGCCGAGTGCTGGGGGATGGCACGCCCAAGTACTTGAACTCCCCGGAAACCCCCATCTTCCACAAGGGGCGAGAGCTGTTCGGCCTTTATGAGGTCAAGCAGGCACACAAGGATCCGCGCCGGATCCTGGTGGTAGAAGGTTACATGGATGTGGTGGCGCTCGGCCAGTACGACATCGACTATGCGGTGGCGGCACTGGGGACTGCGACCACCAGCGATCACATCCACACCCTGTTCCGTACCACGGCAGAGGTGGTCTGTTGCTACGACGGCGACAACGCCGGTCGGGAAGCGGCCTGGCGGGCGCTGGACAACGCGCTCTCCCACCTGCAGGACGGCCGTGAACTCAAGTTCGTCTTTTTGCCGGATGGCGAGGATCCCGACTCGCTGGTACGCCAGATCGGCAAGGAGGGGTTCGAAGCGCTGCTCGACAAGGCCCAGTCGTTTGCGGATTTCATGTTCGAACGCCTCGGGCGCGATGCGGCTCTTTCCGGTGAGGCAGGCAAGTTTGAAGTGGCCAACAAGGCCGCCGAGCTGATTCGTCGGGTGCCGGAAGGTTTCACTCGCGAGGGGTTAATTACCCGACTCTCCAGCATGATGCGTTGGGGAGAAAACAAGCAGCGGATTACCGAGCTGTTTGCCCGCAACAGCCAGCCCAAGGTGGAAGTCAACAAACCCAAGGCGACCAAACTGACGCCGATCCGCAGGGCTCTGGCCCTGATGGTGCAGTATCCGGCGATCACCGCCGAGCTGCCGGCCATGCCCGAGTTGGCCGGGCTGCGCCTGCAGGGGATCCCTTTCCTGCTGCAACTGCACCAGCAGATCCTGATCCAGCCGGGAGTGACAACGGGTATCCTGCTGGAGCATTGGCGTGGCACAAAAGAGGGAGAAATACTTGCCCAACTGGCGATGCATGACCTGTTTGAAGAGGTAAAGCTCGACCAGGAGCCCGATATTCTGGGAGAATTGCAGGATACCTTTGTCGGTTTCATCAACCTTTTCCTGAAGCAACGGATCGAAGAATTGCAGGCCAAGGTGGCGCAGGAAGGGCTAAGCTCTGAGGAAACTCAGGAGCTGATGATGCTGATCAGAGAGGTGCAGATTGAGAAAAGAAATGAGAGTGGGGCTTGATATTTGAGTGAGCAGTCCCAATATGAATAGCGTTGCCCGAATAGACGGGATTGAAAGCAAACACTTTATAACCACCTGGCCCCGACAACACTGCGGGCAGGGGTTTCTCATGACCGACGCCGCAACCAGACATAGCATGTCTGGCGGTTTTCTATTAGAATTGGCTATTTGCGCAGCAGCGCACTGTACGCGCAACCTAGCAACACCAACCGGATGAGTTCTATGGAGCAAACCCCGCAGTCTCAGCTTAAACTCCTCGTTGCCAAAGGTAAAGAACAGGGCTACCTGACCTATGCCGAGGTGAACGATCACCTCCCGCAAGACATTGTCGATTCAGACCAGATCGAAGACATCATTCAGATGATCAACGATATGGGCATTCAAGTGGTTGAAAACGCTCCGGATGCCGATGACCTTATCATGGCTGAAGGTGGTACCGCCGATGAGGACGCTGCCGAAGCAGCGGCCCAGGCTCTGGCATCTGTTGAATCTGAGATTGGTCGCACGACCGATCCCGTCCGCATGTACATGCGGGAAATGGGTACCGTCGAACTGCTGACCCGCGAAGGCGAAATCGACATCGCCAAGCGGATTGAAGACGGTATCAACCAGGTACAAAGCTCCGTCGCCGAGTACCCTGAAGCCATCACCTATCTGCTCGAACAGTATGACAAGTACGAAGCCGAGCAGCTTCGTCTGTCCGACATCATCTCCGGCTTCATCGATCCGAACGAAGTGGATGACGTGGCACCGACCGCCACTCATATCGGCTCCGAGCTCAGCGAGGACGACCTCGCCGACGAAGACGAAGACGAAGATGAGGACGAAGACGAAGACGGTGACAACTCCGACGATGATGGCGACGGTGGTCCGGATCCGGAAGTCGCTCGCGAGAAATTCGGCGAACTGCGTGCCCAGTACGAGGTGACTCGTCTCTCCATTCAGCAGAATGGCCGTGCCCACGACGACACCCAGAATGCCATCGCCCAGCTGGCCGATGTCTTCCGTCAATTCCGCCTGATGCCCAAGCAGTTCGATCGCCTGGTCAACAACATGCGGGAGATGATGGAGCGTGTCCGCGTGCAGGAACGCATCATCATGAAGCTCTGCGTTGAGCAGGCCAAGATGCCGAAGAAGACCTTCGTTGCGGCCTTCACCAACAACGAGTGCGAAACTGCCTGGTTTGAATACCAGAAGCAGGCCGGCAAGGCGTGGTCTCCCCGCCTGCTCGAGATGGACGAAGAAGTCCTGCGTTCCATCGGCAAGCTGCAGCAGATCGAAGAAGAGACCGGTCTGTCGATTGCCCAGATCAAGGATATCAACCGCCGCATGAGCATTGGTGAGGCCAAAGCCCGCCGTGCGAAGAAAGAGATGGTTGAGGCTAACTTGCGTCTGGTTATCTCCATCGCCAAGAAGTATACCAACCGTGGTCTGCAGTTCCTGGATCTGATCCAGGAGGGCAACATCGGTCTGATGAAGGCGGTCGACAAGTTCGAATATCGTCGCGGCTACAAGTTCTCGACCTATGCCACCTGGTGGATCCGTCAGGCCATTACCCGCTCCATCGCGGATCAGGCCCGTACCATCCGTATCCCGGTGCACATGATCGAGACCATCAACAAGCTCAACCGTATCTCCCGCCAGATGCTGCAGGAGATGGGTCGTGAACCGAACCCGGAAGAGCTGGCCATGCGCATGGGTATGCCGGAAGACAAGATCCGCAAGGTACTGAAAATCGCCAAGGAGCCCATCTCCATGGAGACGCCCATCGGTGATGACGAAGACTCCCACTTGGGCGACTTCATCGAAGATACCACCCTGGCTCTGCCAGCGGATGCGGCCACCAGCGAGAGCCTGCGCAACGCGACCCGTGAAGTGCTGGCCGGTCTGACCGCACGGGAAGCCAAGGTACTGCGCATGCGCTTCGGTATCGACATGAACACCGACCACACCCTCGAGGAAGTGGGCAAGCAGTTCGACGTCACTCGTGAGCGTATCCGTCAGATCGAAGCCAAGGCCCTGCGCAAATTGCGCCATCCGAGCCGCTCGGAAGTGCTGCGCAGCTTCCTGGACGAGTAGTCCCGGGTTCTGTCAGCCTGACATAGCAACAAAAAGCCCCGCCATGCGGGGCTTTGTTTTATCCGTGCTGGCATGGGCGTGAAGAGGGGTCATGGAACCGCTTGAATATGGATGAAATCTCGCCAAGTGGTTGATCTGACTATGGACGGGGTATCCGCCATCCCCTATAATCCACGCCGCTAACCAGCATCAATGGCCCCTTAGCTCAGTTGGTCAGAGCAGTCGACTCATAATCGATTGGTCGCCCGTTCAAGTCGGGCAGGGGCCACCAAATTTAGAAAGGCGTAGCAGGTTAGTAACCGCTACGCCTTTTGCTTGTCTGGCGTTTTGGGGTGCTTTAATGGGTGCTTTTAGGGGAAGGCTAGGACGTTTGTAGTTAACCCACTATCGGAACACAAAGGACTCTGTGGATAGCAAAGTAACTGCTGACGGAGTGGGCGCGCATCGCCAAGTCCTTACCTCAATTGCAAAGACGCTCGGCAATTTGTTCTGTCATGCCTTCTTCTTTTTTTATCTGGTGTCTTGATCAATAGATGTATTGCACCTTTACCGACCTTTTTAATCGTTATCTACATAACGAAGCATTTGGCCTTAGGGTCTCCTGCTGCTTCCACCAACTGCTTAACAGGTCCAACTAACGCTCCGCATTTTACTGTGCCTTGTGCTCATCGCATTCGTAATGCGAAGGACAGGAGCTCGATTCCCCTTATCGGCACCAGTTACAGCAAGGTTCGCAGCTATGAGAGCCTTGCTCATTTCTTGTCTGGGCTAACACTGGGCTAACATTAGGCAGGAATTCAGTTTTGCTTTTCCTTACCCAACACAGTCCAATGCGTCATAGAATCGTAGTTGTCTGTTATGCAAGAATGCCGATTTTGCAGCGCTGGGAAACTGACTTACCCGCAATTTAGGAGTCTCGTGCAAGGCTGCGTTCTCAAAGTGCTGGTTTTCAGCGCATCATCACGTAGAGGGTGAGATGTTCCACGTTTAGGCTCTGAACAACTACGTAAGTCGGTGGGATGACTGAATGATTGAATATATAAACCCCGCAGGGTGCACACTGACTACTTGGCAAATTACCTGTCTTGGTTTCAGGCGGTAGTCCACGAGCTCCACACGGCTAGCTCACATCTAATGTTGGAGTTTAATTGGCGTGCATACACCTAACCAGAAACAGCTCTCAGGTAAGTGATATCACCTAACCGTAGGGGATGCCATGGTATACTTGCGCGAATCGGATGGGGGGTTGTTGAACTTCAACTTTGCAGTGATCGAGGGCTAGAGCCAAATGTTACAGTTTTGTACGGTCATAAACACTCCTTTGGTATATGCATTTAAAATAAGATGTCGCTAAATGGTATTCGCGTCGCTAATGACACAGGCTGTGTATATGATATTGTGCGTATATCCAGATTTGCTATTCCATCTCGGACCACGTCTAGCTTATGAAATATATTGATCTTTTTTCTGGATGTGGTGGCCTTTCTCTTGGCCTATTGAATGCTGGTTACACAGGGTTGTTTGCCATTGAACGCAGTCAGGATGCTTTCTCCACCCTGAAAAGAAACCTGATAGATCAGGAGTTTTCTGAACTTCAGGGACGATACGAGTGGCCAAAGAACTTGGAGATCAAGAACCACGACATTTTGGAACGACTTGAAAATCCAATATTTATTGATTATCTAGACTCGCTCGGAAGGAAGGGCGAGGTTGACTTGATTGTCGGAGGACCTCCTTGCCAGGGCTTTTCATCTGCTGGCAAAAGAGACCCCAACGATCCCCGCAACAAGCTGGCCTTTGCTTATCTGGAAATAGTTCGACGTGTGCAACCTAAATTCATCCTCATGGAGAACGTACGCGGTATAACTTATGCCTTCAGGAAGGCAGGGGAACACTCAATTCCGATATCCAAGCAAATCGAGCAGAAACTAGCCAAACAAGGATACGTACCGTTCCATTTCATAGAAGACAGCAGCTTGTGGGGGGTTCCACAAGCTCGTCATCGGTTTGTGCTGATTGCCATTCGTCATGACCTCTTCGGTATCGCTGATACTCAGATAAACCCTCAGCAACTTCTGGACATGGGAAAATCCATGGCATCTAGGGTCGGAAGGCAGTTAAAGCTGTTTGCGGATGTATTCAAAAAAGAAAAGGGGCTTCCCTCTGTAGTGACTTCTCTTGAAGCTTTGCATGATCTCAAAACGCTGTATAGCAGTGGCGATCCTCGTCACCTGTCCAATGTTCCCAAAGAGGATTCCCAAGCAAGAGGGTTCAAACAAATCGCAGGGTATGGCAAGTTGACTCAGGGAAACCCAGCTTATATCAACTTGATGAAGAAGGGCTGGAGTAGACAAAGTACTCCGAATTGCGGTCTGCGTCTCCCGAACCACACGGATAAGGTCAAAGAGCGATTCGAACTAGTCCTTACCCACATGGAAGATAAATCCATGCAAGAAAAATACAATTTGGCACGGGGTAGGACGCTCCCCATTGCGTACAGAAAAGAAGAGCTGCAATCTAGGAAGCACTCGTTAAGCGTGTTAGATCCGAATAAACCGTCCGGTACAGTAACCACCCTTCCGGATGACATTTTGCATTACGATGAACCACGTATTTTGACCGTTAGGGAAATGGCTCGGCTTCAATCGTTTCCAGATTGGTTCCGATTCGAAGGTCCTTATACAACTGGCGGTAATCTTAGAAAAATAACATGTCCTAAATATACTCAGGTAGGTAATGCTGTTCCTCCTCTAATGGCCGAGGGATTAGGTCTTTTTTTAAAGAAAGAGCTTGGTAGTTTAATAAGAATCCTTGCTAGTGAAATTAATAATAAAGATATGGAAACTAGCTGTTTATGAATAGGGAATCTCTAATCTAATTAAAGGCTGTTTTAAAGTTTAATATTTGTCAAACCTTGATTTCAAAAATGATCTGACAGGCTAGCTCTAGCAAGATGGAAAACTGTCAGATCAAATTTTTTATAAACTCCTGAAATAATCAACTACTTTTTGTTTCGATGAAATTATGGCCAACCTTGTAGTTGCGCGTGTACAGGCAACATAGAGGTCTTCACCAGTAAATGCAATGTGTTCATCTGGTATGCCAGCATCAACAACTATAACTGATGTTGCCTCGATACCTTTGAATGATTTGATGGTGGAAAAGAATACAATATCCTTTTTCCCCATATCTTTAATGTCCGTACTTAGGCTAAGTCCGTGCCCTGACTTCTGGTCTTTCATTGCTGAATTTTCAATCTTGAATGGACTGAGTATTACCACTGTCTCTTCTCCACTCCATTGCTTTGCTATCTCCCAAGCACGTCTGGCTTGATTAACTGTCAATTCGACCGATGGTGCGACACCAACAGGCATACCGGGCATAGATTCAACTTTTGTATTAAGGTAACGGTTCGAGGCGTCGTTGATTCTTACTGTATTTCGGCAATTGTGGTACAGATGGAATATAACTTCGGCACCTATAGGGACTGTACTATTCATGCCATACAAATCCTGCCTCCAGTCAGCAAAGAATGCCCATGTTCCTTCAGCCAAAAGGAGCTCGAGAAGTGCAATAACCTGTTCCTCCGAGAAGTCCTGACCTTCGTCTACGATAATAGCTTCGAACTTATTGAGTTCATGAGCCTTATTCATTACTAAACTCGGAAGAACCTCTCTATGAAAACTTTCTTGACCTACCAAATAGCGCGATTCCGGGCAAAAATCTAAGAAAAACCTATCGATATTCCAGATGAAATCCGCATAGTCTGGATTGCGTAAGCGTAAGTTGTCAGCGAGTGTGCGATTGTAGCAAACATAAATTGCCCTTTGACCATGTTCGATTAGCGCCTGTAATCGCCATATAGCCAAGACCGTCTTCCCGGAGCCAGCTGGGCCGATAACTGCGACATTGGGCAGCTGAAAAATCCCTTTCAGGCTCGCAAATTGCTGCCGAGTCAGTTGTTCTATCTTGCAAAGATCGTTAGCCACATCTTCGCCTGTGTCCACCTTTTGAACGTGGAATTTCCTGTCTTTGAGTTGGTCAATGACAGATTCAACGATTTGTGGGGTAAATTGCTCAGCACGCCCGACTCCACCGCGCTTATTGAGCGAGTTTCGAAGCCGAGACACCAATTGATTCATGTGCCGACGTGTACCTATAGTTGATTCATCAAACATACTTGGGAGACTGCTGGCCTCTCCTTGGGGATATACAACCAAATAGGAGAATCGTCCAGGGAACTCCTTCCACCTGTTTCTTTCCAACAGAACACCGATTAGATCGTGCATGTTCCGCATAGCTTGTTCAGGTGGAGGCTCCTTGAGCGAGACCCAGCTCTCGTCGTCCTGTTTTCGCATCCACTTTCCATCTTCGCCCACCATGAACTCCTTAGACCCCTTCACCTCAATGACAACGAGGCCAGATGCGGGCGCAAGAACGACAAAATCGGCTTCTCCATCACGAACATAACCGTTTTTCTCAAGAGTCCACATAACACTCGGCATAACGATCCAATCGTCTGGCAGCTGATTCTTGAGTGCTTTTAGAACTTCGTTTTCCCAACGGTCCGCAGGTAAGTATCCAATGATCTTTGGCATCAATCGTTATCCGATTTATTGGCTGGCTGTGCAACAAACTGTAATTTTTCAGCATCATTATTCGAAATAAAACCGTTATTGGTACGTAGCCTTGGTTTAGTCATACCGCGCTTGATTGAAACGGTGACAATTAGGAGCTCCCCTCCCTGAGTGGCGACAAGCCATTCCTCTCCATCATTGAGTTTGCTAATCTTGTGTTGGCTTGCTTTTTGCCAGTCTCGGTCGGCGAAAGAAAAGGAGGTGTGATCTGTCAGGCTGGCCAGATCCGATATAGTCACAATGCTCTTTGCGTTTGCTAGTTGTTGGATTGGCGCTCCCAGGATGGAATTATGGTCAACGTCTTCGGTGACGAACAATTGATCGTTTTGGCGAACCCAATTCATGCGACGAGAAAGGTTGAAGGAGTCTATACGGCGGATCTGGGTAAGGCCCTGCTTGGCTGCGAAACGATGCGCGTCCCCTATCGCGTTTCGTTCGCTAGCACAGCCATCCCACAGTGGATGGACGACCACGTTGAGCGTTCCATTATGAGTCCAACCATGCACGTTGCCATCGTGGATAATGGAATCATTGGGAAAATTATTCTTTTTATACACATCTACAAGAGCTGCCGCTCGATCCAACCACGTGCCTTCACGACCGATAGGGAGGGTCATTCCCATGGAAATAGTATCGAGACCAGGCTTGAAGTTCTTGTCTAACATAGACGCTAGCAATTCTATGCCAAGCTCCCAGTCCAGAAGGCCATGCACTTGACGATTGCGGAACCCTCTGAGTAAAAGGTCTGGGCTGCGCCACTCATTGCCTACAGTAGCTGAGAGCTTAATTTCTTCCCGGATAATTCTTCCCATATGTGGGGTATCACCTTCGCCAAATAAGCAACCTCTCAGAAGAGATTCCCATTGAGCGAATGCGGAATCTACGATTCCCGCGCCATTCGGGTGGGCATCAGCGAGATACAGCTCACCACCACCCAGGCCGATCACCGAGTGGACAGATGCGATCTCGATATCCAACGAATCGATATCTAGTTCCAAAGCAATGGCGCGCTGCAAGATAGTTGCAGCTGAATACCAAGCTGCACGACGCCTTGTAAGTGCCTCCTCTTCCATATTTTCGAAGTATTTCAAGCCATTACTATCAAGCATACGTATTGCGAGAATATCGGTAGTCTTCGCTGAAGTCAGCGCGACCTTGAAATCCGGCATATTGTCATCCGACAGCCAAATGGATTCCCCTTTCGCGTGAGTCTTATTACCTTCCCTGATCTCACGGACCTCTCTGAAACCAAAACTTTCGCCCCGATTGGTATTCGTGCGAAACACGGTTGCCTGTCGCCCCAACTGGATCTGCGAGTTGTAGGCTTGTTTGTAGTTCTCATCACGGAGTCTAGAACTGGAGATGTCCGTCGAACCAGATCGCCCCCGGCTTTCGCCAGTACCAAGCGCTGGGCTAGTTGTGTCCATATCGGTGGCAAAGGCTTGCGGAGACACGACCATGTAAGGCTTCGCATTGTTAGACTTACAATTAGGGCAAGTGACCCCTTTAGGTGGATTCAGAAGCCAATCAGGGCTCCACAAATTACCACTCGTATGCGTCCTCAGAGCCGTAATGGCAACTGGTTCGCTGTGCAATTGCCTGCATGCCCCACAACGGACATGTATATAGGCGGCCCCGATGGGAGACCCTGATGCATTCCATTGTCCGATGCGTGGGTCATTGAATAGTGTACCAGTGATATACTTCGGTATGAGGCGGCGCTTATCCCATGTTCGCTCAGACTGTGGAGCGAAATCCGCAATGGCTTGGTCTGCAGGCCTGTCGAGCGACTTGTAATCGCGATCTTGAGTACCTGGCGGCAAATCGAAGTAAAGCTCTCGAACGCTGGTTGGCATGCCAAACATTGGAAGGATGCCAGCCTCAGCGAGGCGATGGGCAAGTGTGGGCGCCACGAACTCAGTACTCCCAACAGCTTTTTTTATTAATGTTGGAAGTGTAAGAACATAATCTAACAGTGCTTCTGCGGACACACCGGCGCCGGTGGTAATTGCACGTACCACTTGTTTTATGACACCATTATTCTGGCTAATCCACTTATGTACTGACTCGATGTTTTTGTCAGCATCGCCAAGTGTTCCCATCTCTCCATGCGTATCTGGTTCTCGGCTGGTGGCAGTCCATGAAATACCAGCATCCAGAAATGCTCGTCTCAATACCTCTTTCGCGAGCAGCCGCTCAGCCAGTATGCGCTGGTCATCGCCCATAGCAAGATGTGGCTGAGGGGGGATACCCCCAGTCATTTCACTTGGATGTTCGAAATGGATGCGGTCGTGGGTTTGGCCACGACAGAAGGTGAAAGCAACGGAGAACGCTTGCCCCTTTCGCCCCGCACGGCCCACACGCTGCTGGTAGTTAAAGCGCTCAGGGGGCATGTTAGCCTGCATCACTGCTTGCAGAGAGCCAATGTCCACGCCCACTTCCATAGTGGTTGTGACAGAAAGAAAGTCGATTGAATCCACATTTTTCAGAACCTTGCGTGTGCCAATGTCCTCAATGGTTTCATCATCGAAGAAAATATCACGAAAATGCCGCTGGCGCTGGGCTTGATCATGAGTTTGGCCGGTCAACTCCTCGGAGTGGATACGGAAGACGGACAGCTTGTCATTGGCTTCACGAGCATAATAGTGTTCGTCTTCAATTTGTTTGGCAGACATCTTCCCGTTTGGTTGAACAGTGAGCGCGCCAAGGCAGCGAGAACATACGCCTGCAGATGCCTGCCAATGAACGCGCCCGCAGTTCGAGCATTTCCAAGGGAGGTCTTCCGGATTGTTGACTTTAGTCCACAATTTTTCTAACCGGACCACGCCCCAATGATCGCTCGCCTGTGCGTGTTCTGCCGACATAAAGGCATTCACGACAGAATCACGTAGAGCTTCTAGGTTTATGTGGTGAGTAGAGGCAACCCTCTTCAGATATCCATATACGCGCTTCTTCGCAGGTCCTTCCAGCAGATGGCCGGTAGGTTGGTTATGTTTCCAGCCATCGATGCATTTATCCCATGGATGGGGGTCAAGCCGATATTCTTCGGCGAGAATACGCAGGATGCTATTGCATGTTTGACGAACGATTTCCGCAGATATGCCAGCTACTGGCTGGAGATCCGGGAAAGGAGGGAAAGCAAGATGACCAATACCTTGCTCTTCGAGGTCATAGAGCAATCGCCCAGTCAGCGCACGCCATGCGCTTTTACGAAGTGAAAGTCCAATACTATTTATATCATCTTTCTTTGCTTCAGCGTCCAACTTTGGCGTCAGTTTGCCGTCCATTGACTGGAAGATGGAGGTCCAGTCTTTGTTACTAGCGATTAATTTTTTATCGATTGATGCGCCACCAGGGTTGACCCCTTTTTCAATAAAATTGCGCCAGAGTGGACTAAGAACCTTATTTGAATCAGGCCCTGCTAGAATGTCATCAACCCGAACATAGCCCGGCTTGTAGGTGCGGACACGCTTTACTTGTTCGAGTTGCTCGTTAGTTGCACCATCAATATCATCAGTCACGGTCCTTACCGCCTGAATAAATAGGTTGAACTGATCATAACTCCCATCTTTTTGACCAAAATCCTCCCTAACCTTATTTCGTAGTGTTGGGATCTTGGCGATCAAGCCTGATTCAATTAACACCAGCGCTTCTTTCATCGCTGAGTCTATTCCACTAAAAGCTCTAAACTTGAGTTCTTTATTAATGAATGTCCGTAACAGCAGTTTCCACTGCTCTTCCTCTACGCCAACAGATAGGTTCGCGGCAGCCTCCCGGCTATCGGAGAAAGCAACTAATTTCCGGGTCTTACCTTCAGGGAGTACACCCATAAGGTGCTTTGAAAACATGTGTGACATGCGCGCCAAACCGGTTACGAATGACCGAATTGGTGAACGACGGCCATATCGTTCTGAATAGTCAATATGGCACGATGGGCAACGCTGAGGCATAGCATAATATTCATTATAGTTTGCTTCAGCTTTATCCGTAATAAGGAAGATATAACAAGGTAGTCCGCCCCCTGCAGTCCCTAGGATCACTTGACCTGTATCGCTATTGACTGTCGCGGGGACCCACATGGATTCCAGGCTTTCTATTGGCTTACCATTGTCGTCCGTTTTAATGGTACCGTGGTTCCATTTCAGATAGTCTATGTTAGTAACAGGGTCGGAATCTGGGTTTCGTAACCAAATAACACCAACATCCTTATATTTTTGTTCATCCGTACGAGTTTCTACCGTGGCCTCGGGAAGCCCATTAATTTGAGTCTCGAGAGAGGTCAATTCGAACCTGTTTACTGTTCCTAATCCATTTTTTAGCGGTATTTTGTTGCCGCATAACAGCTGTGTACCACAGCATTCACAATAGAGAATCTCCAAAACTCTCTGCCCACTTAAAGAGAGTTTCCTGTCTGGCAGGAGTGTTCCGACTCTACGTTTAGGGTCGCTGTCTTTCAATCCAATTGTAGCCCAGAGACCTTCAACATTTTTGGCCATCCAATGAAAACGCAGACGAGGCATTGATAGCTTCTTGTCTTTTGCGTACTTAGAACCAATGGCACGGAATAGGCCCTTTGTTGCGATCTGGCGCTCACAATCAGCAAGGCTGGAGAACCAATAGTCGGATATCTCATTAAGAGGCTTGGCCCTAATCTGTCCGTTGGCATCGAATCCAGATAAGATTGTCTTGTTGTTTGTGGCTTCGTCTTGGGAAATTAGATCGACAAGGAATTTCACTTCAGGTAAGTCACTGTCGCTGCCCTCTATAACTTGAACATTTCCAGCCTCAAGACAGGATTGCGCCATGGAGTTGCCAAACTCGGGAATATCACCTTCAAGTTCATGCCGGAGCTCTCCGGATTCAATATGGAAGCGAGCTTTCGCATTCTCGGGCGTATACCCAAAAAAACCGCCAAGATATTCGTAGGTAGCATCATCACTTCCATCGAGTGACGCACTGGAAGCGAGTATGCGGAGCTGGGAGCTATCCGGGCCAATGCCCAGCCTGTCCAGTAACAGACGAATCAAGTAAGCTACTTCCGTACCCGCCGAGCTACGCTGCAGGTGAAGTTCGTCAATAATAAGTTGGAATACGTGGTTCTCACGATCATCTGCCAGCCACTCTCGCGTTGCTTCGAAGATGTCGGAGTCAGCGCGATCCTTTGCAATATTGGGATCGGAGTGCCGCATCAACATGATGGATAGCATACTAATATTGGTCACTAGAATATCTGGTGGTGTTAATTGCATTTCCCAGCGATGGAACATTTCGGCAGCATCAGGTGACATGCGGCGGATGAAGCTTGCTTCCTCCAGAGCTTTGGAAAGCTGCATTTTAGCCTCTTCGAGAGCTGCCATATCATTGGCTTCCTCGGCGTTGAAAACTATGTCGCGGCAATGCTGAATTTTTTGGCGCATCGAAACATAGTCCACAACCGCACTCTTTAACTCCTCGGCTAACTCCTTGCGTTTTCCACTATTCGGCTTCCCATCTGCTTTGAAGGGGTGACCGGAAACTGGCGTAGAACCGTTGAAGCGGCCAAACCGGATTCGATTTCCTGCAAGATGCAGATCTAAAGCAGCAAGGGCATCATCAGAATCGAGCGCGAGGCGTAAGCGAGATACCTGATCTTCTACAAGAGCATTCATGGGATATAAAACTAGCGCCCGAACAGCGGCGGTGCGAGGTTCTCCACGCAGTTTTTTTCGAGAGTCATCCCATTGTGGCAAATTATTCTTGGTCCATTCTGCTGGAATATTTGTGGGTTTCTGCCATTGACTAGTTGAATTCGTAGCCTCACGGATGATGTTGGCTAAGGCGGGAAGTAAGAAAGATTCTGTTTTACCTGAACCCGTACCGGTAACCACAACACAATGCTTCCCTTCCAACGACTTCTTCAACATTGTCTGCTGATGTAGATAAAGTGGGTGCCCACCACTGAATAATCCCGCACCGATGATTGCCTTGAAGGCTTCCCGCCCAGCATCGTTTAAGCTGGGGAGGTCGCTGTCTATCAACTGTGCAAGCGTACAGCCTGACTTGTAGGACGGGATCGGCTCAACATATGGCACTTGAAACAGAACGCCAGAGAGGTCCAGTAATTTTTTTCTGTCTTCCTCGAATGTTGGGGAATTTGTTCCAAATGCAGAAGTAATGTATCGCTTGATGCCATCCTGTAATATCTCGAAGGCGCCGATAGGATCTTTCATATTTTTCCTATTAATCTGTCAAAAGAATTCTTTTCAGATGATATCGAGCACCGCGCCTAGCTTACCGGCGAATACTCTTGCAACTTGCTCAGGAACACTTTGATATGCCAGCCACTTACCTTCTGCCATCTCTGAATAGAATCGATTTGCCGAAAGTACAGGGTGGTGGCCGTCTGAGCGGGAAAGTGAGAGCCTGTCTGCTTCTTCCCCCCCATCAATCGCATGTTTTTTGAGCGTTAAAACATTGGGGAGAGTGGCACTACACAAAATCAAAGCTCGCTCCAAAATTGCTGGTGGGCTGATGCGTGCCGGAAGCCAAAGTGTACCTCTATCACGTTCGTACGTAATAGGAATTGGATGTACACCATCCATCTCAGGAAGTGTACTCACCCACTTAGCAAACTCGTCGAGTGCTAACCAGACACCCCATCTGGAATCGCGAACGAAGGCAAATCGCTCTTGCTTTGCAAGCACATACAGGTTGTCCATACCTGTATCGAGGTCTCGAACCTTCCAGAGCTCACATGTGTGGCCAGTGGGGGTAGCAGTAAAAAGTCCCTTGGAGGCATTAAATCGCATAGCGTTTTCCTTTGCTCTACCAATGGACTCCATAGGATTGCGGGACATTTCACTATGGAACACATCCAAATCAGCTGACCAGTTTACAATCGACATGCAAGGTAGTTCCGCGAATTGGAAACCAATCTGATCACAGGCTTCTATAGCTTCTTCTTCATCAAGAATATGCAAGTGCCATGACTCAAAGTGAGATGATATATTGGCTTTTCGTTGTACAGACCACGCCTGTATTTGTTCTGAGATTTTTTTCCAATGAGCAATACGCAAGGTTCCCGCCACTGACCATATAGGCTTGCCGGAACATGTGGAAGGTAGAGTGAACAAGGTAGGCTTGACAGAATGTACTCGTGAAATGTGACCTTTATGCGTTGTGGATATCTCCAAGTATCCACATCGACGAAACTCCAAGAGCATGAAGATCGGCTCAGCTAACGTGCCAGTTTCTCGGATTAGCCGCTGTAATAACTCTCTGGCTGCGTTGTAGTTTAAACTACCAGATTGAGCCAGTGCGTCGAGAAAGTATTCACGAATTCCCAGCTTCAGAGAGTATTGAATAACCCGATAGCCTAGTTCTGAAAAAGTTAAATTAAAACCATTTAGGGTGTCGGTGTGTTGCTTCAGCTCATGTAGGAGAACCCCCGACAATCCGGTGCCAGAAGCTACCAGCCTGCCAAGTTTGTCTAGGCTAGTTGGGCCACCTGTATCTACAAGCTCCCCACTGGAGCTGGCCACCCTCAGTTTCGCCTGTCCAAGGTGGGAGCCATCCATTGCACGGACATAAAAATTGTAAGATGCGCTCTTTGAATTAACCAATCTAATCTCGAAACGCTTTAGCTGTCTAAACTGGACTTGCTTAACATTGGCAGCATGGGATGCCACAGATTTGATTTCTTTCTCTACGATGGAAACACCAACTGGACATATAATATGGGAGCCTTCAGGAGCATCCAACACAATGATGGGCAGATCATAAGGTAAGTACATGCGACTGTATCCGCGCCGAATCGACCTGCCACCGACGAAGTGGATATGATGCGGTCTTGCATGAAGCTCATCAGCCCCATCAGGAAGAAGACGCTGTTCCTCCGTGAGTGAAGAACAGTCATTTAAGCGAACAAACAGCCATCCATTTGGTAATCCTGTCATGCATATAAGCTCATGCTCCGGCGCCTCACGTTCGAGATACCACTTGAGGGATTTTACGCTGTTAGGCGGTGCCAATAAAAAGGCTGACCCAGTACCGGGAAGTACGCTTTCCCTTAGCTCAAGATTTCCCGTGACTTCTTCATATGCAGGCACCAGAATCCAAAGTTGGTGTTGCCTTAGTGATAATTGGAATTTCATTGGCTCCGTGTCGTCGCCACCAAAGGATAAGAGATCAAATTTCTGCTCCGTGATAGAGGCCTTCTCTGCAATCTCCCAGAAATCGGTCTCTTGACTGATGGATGGCTTACTATTTGCTCCTTCTGTACCGAAGAACTGTCCATTCCACCTCAGACCACTATGGGATATTTGAAATTCCCCCACGTCTTGAATGGCCGGAATGCGCCAACAGGGCGATACCTTCAAAGTCAGTTCGTCTACCACCGCCAGAGACAGCCCGATACTGTATAAGGAAATTCCAGTATTACCTGTATCACTTCCTCTTTGAGAGAGTGTTCCATCCCAATCGGAATATGCAGCTCGGATCGCAGCACAGATAGGTTGCTCGAAATCAGGAATATGGAGTGCTTGCTGAAAGCCTGCAGTGAAAATATGCGCAGTTGCTCGTGCTTCATCCAATATCAATTGCAAATCAGATTTGGTTAATTCGTGACCTGGCCTAACTTGGGCCTGCACAAACACACGAGAAAGTCCTTCGAGGTCACTTGGCTTGAGAATGCTCTGTGATCTCGGCACCCCAATCAGATTATACCCCCCCAATATCCTTACCTCAAAGAAGCCGAACCGTTGATTAGTATTTTTCGTCCATTTCTGCAAATCTGCCCAGGCCACTTGGATTTGTGCCATCTGCTGTGTGCCGAAATCTTGTTCTAGTTTTAGGTCCCTTCTGAGGGCAGCATAATATCCAACACCATTCTCCTCCGAATTGTTCCTCACTAGAGCTGCTAAATAGGGAAGATATGCAGGAGCATGCAGATCGCGATAAGTTGGGTCAAATTCACCAGGATCCCTGTATCCCTTTCTTCGGAGCCGATGTACCAGATAATGAACGCGGTCAACAATACTACTCCGTGGATCAACCCCCTCAGGGCCC
Organism: Aeromonas caviae; assembly: GCF_000819785.1. Taxonomy (GTDB): domain Bacteria; phylum Pseudomonadota; class Gammaproteobacteria; order Enterobacterales; family Aeromonadaceae; genus Aeromonas; species Aeromonas caviae. Next base: position 84,753 of record NZ_CDBK01000071.1, read on the forward strand.
CTACGAACTGCACTTAGAAATCCAACGTCACCACCAATATCTTGACCAATTTGGTCCAGAAGCTCTCGATCCACTCTAAAGAAGACTTCCTCTCCTTTGGATGCCTCAGAGAAGAAGCAACGCAACAGGCGAAGATTCCATTCGTTGAAACTATCGATGGTTGGCATGGGGGTCTGGCTGAATCGCTCAGTTGCAGATTCTAAGCATGCGCTCATATCAGATATGATTCCTCTTTCGTCCTTTCATTTGGAGGTGCGATCAAATAACATCAAAAACCACTCGTTAGCCTTTTCGTATCTGTCGGCAACTTTGGAAGTAGAGTGTTGGTTTCGCTCACGGTAGTCAGCATGCCTGACAGGGTGGATCTAGCAAGAGGGAAAGCCAGAACACGAGATAATTATCCCACTTTATCTGCATTGTTGATCAATTCCGAGACAAGATGACCTGCGCCTAATGAATCGCCCCTGGTTTTC
>NZ_CDBK01000072.1 GCF_000819785.1 Aeromonas caviae
CCTTGATGAGCTTCACCAGCTTCTTGGCCACTTCCTTGTCGATCCCCTGCTTGAACTTCACGGTCAGGTGGAAACGCTTGCCGGAGTGGACGCTGTCACCCACGTCCATGGAACTGTTCTCGATCTGGCGCTTGAGCAGGGCGCCGCGCAGGATCTCGACCATCTGCTTGAGCTGGAAATCGGCGTCGGCTTCCAGCTTTACTTCTTCCTTGTTCAATTCGAAGCTGGCTTCCACACCACGAAAATCGAAACGGGTCGCCAGTTCACGGTTGGCGTTATCAACGGCGTTCAACACCTCGTTCATTTTGACTTCAGAGACAATATCGAATGACGGCATAGCCGGGCTCCTCATGCTGTACTTCAGGTTGTGCTGACAGGTGGGCAAATCTACCAGAAAACGGGCAAATTTGCTGATTTCGATGGGATTGCTCTGCTAGAATCCCCTGCGCACAGGAATGGTGAGACCCGTTAGAACCCGTTCAGGAGCAGTCGCGAGAGGTCCGACACTCGGTGAAGTGCAGCCCAGACACCCGCATGTTCATGCATACATGAGGCTCCCTGGCTGCGCATGAACCTTGAGCACGACCCGGCAACCAGCTCATGCACCGGTTCCAGGTATTCACCAAGCGACATCTTCCCTTATCCCGGGTTGGCGGTTGACAGGATGGCAGCCCTTCCCATGATCGAGCCTCTTCATGCCAAGCGGATTACGCGACAACAACCTGAAAACACGCCGTCACCCTGTCTCTCCCGAGTGGACCTTGCTGGGCTGCGGCGCCCTGGGCGGCGTCTTCGCCTCCCTGTTGACTCAAAGCGGCCAAGCAACCCGCCTCCTGCTGCGCGAGCGCCATCGTGCCACCTTGCACCCCGGCGTCGACTTT